>JAXLWE010000070.1:0-20634 GCA_046328655.1 Anaerolineae bacterium
TGTTCCGGGCAGCTAGAAGATGACCTGCTGCGCTCCGGCGATACCCACTCGTACTATGGCGCGATCTGGAGCCGCCATTACGCCGACGCCTACCGCCACCACCCCCGGCTGGTGACCGAGTTCGGCTTTGAAGCGCCCGCCGCGCTCGACACGCTGCGCGCCTACCCCGATACCTGGGAGCGGCTTCAGCACCTCGACGGCGTGATCGACGCCCTGTGGGCGTACCAAGCCGCGCTGGTTCAGTATCACGTCGAGCATTTTCGCCGCCTGCGCGCCCGGTCGTGCGGGGGCTACGTCCATTTCTGGCTGACCGACCTCGTCCCGCAGGTCGGCTGCGGCGTGCTGGATTCGTGCCGCGTCCCCAAAGGCGGCTACGCGGCGCTGAAGCGGTCGTCACAGCCGCTGCTGCCCATGCTCGAACACGACGGACGCAAGCCGCTCGCGCTGTGGGTCGCCAACGACACGCCGCGCGCCTACCCCGGCGCGGTGATCCGCTGGTGCGTCACCGGGAAGCGCGGCGTGCTGGCGGCGGGGGACTGCATCTACGACGTGGCAGCGAACGCCGTCGGGCGGGTGATGCCGGTCTCGTGGGGTTTCCCGCCCGCCGATGCCGTCCGCGTCACGCTGCGGCTGGAAGACGCCGACGGCAGTCTGCTGTCGGAGAACGAGTACGCCGCGCCGTTCCAGCCCGCCGAGCGCCCGCCCGGCTATCCCTGGAAATTCGACTCGTACCTGGGCACGAAGGTGTTCGACCGCCCCGGCGCGCCCAGCCTCGCCGATCACGGCATCAGCCCGGTGCTGCGGCTGGTTCCACTGGCGCTGCGCGAATCGGTCACCGAGCGGGTGCTGCGCCAGCGCCTGCCGACGGCGGTCGTCAGCCGGATCGGGCGGGTGGTCGATGGGTTGATGGGGAATAATCGGTGATGGTCTGTAGGGGCTTGGCGCTGCCAAACCCCTACCAGTGAACTGTATTCTCGCGGAATTCGTTCGACAGCCTGCTTCAGCTAATCGGGACAAGCCAGCGAAAGCCGTAGGGCGGCAGCGTGATGTATTCGCTCAGTTCCGCCTCGGAATTGAAGGCGTCGCAGCACACCTGCCATTCGGCGAACGGGATGACGTGCGGCTCGCCCGTCAGGTTGTGCAGGGCGATCAGGCGGTCGCTGCCCGTGCCGCGCACAAAACACAGCGTGCCCTTCGGCGTATCCATCAGCCATTCGAGCTTGCCCTTCGCCAGCACCGGCAGCGCCTTGTAGCGCATGATCATGTTGCGCACGGTGTTGAGCAGCGAGTGCTCGTCCGCCATCTGGGTGGTGACGTTCACGTTCTGGAAGCCGTAGATCGGGTCGCGCAGCGGCTCGTTGTAGAGCGCGTCGGACATCGTGCTCGAAAATCCGGCGTGGATGGTATCTTCCCACTGCATCGGCGTGCGCACGCCGTCGCGGTCGGGCAGCCCGACGTTATCGCCCATGCCGATCTCGTCGCCGTAGTACATCACCGGAGCGCCCGGCAGCGTGAACAGCAGCGAGTGCATCAGCGCCATCTTGTCGTGGTCGTTGCTGAGCAGCGGCGCGAGGCGGCGGCGAATTCCCAGGTTGAGCCGCGAGCGGAAGTCCGGCGCGTAGAAGTCCCACATGAAATGGCGTTCTTCCGGCGTGACCATCTCCAGCGTCAGCTCGTCGTGGTTGCGCAGGAACGTCGCCCACTGGCAGTTCTCCGGGATTTCCGGCATCATCGCCATCACGTCGATCACCGGGGTGCGGTCGCCCTTCGCCAGCGCCATGAACAGGCGCGGCATCAGCGGGAAATTGAAGCACATGTGCAGTTCGTCGCCGTTGCCGAAATACGGCAGCAAGTCCTGGGGCCACTGGTTGGCTTCCGCCAGCAGGATGCGTCCCGGATAGCTCTCGTCCACGAAGCGGCGCAGCTCTTTGAGGAACACGTGCGTCTCCGGCAGGTTCTCGCAGTTCGTGCCGTCGCGCTCGTAGAGGTACGGCACGGCGTCGAGCCGGAAGCCGTCCACGCCCAGGTCGAGCCAGAACTTGACCGCGTCCATCATCTTGCGGCGCACATCGGGGTTGTCGTAGTTCAAGTCCGGCTGGCTGCTGTAGAAGCGATGCCAGTAGTATTCGCCGGTCGGCGCGCTGTACGCCCAGTTGGAGCGCTCGGTATCGAGGAAGATGATGCGCGCGTCCTTGTACTTGGAGGGGTCTTTCGTCCACACGTAGTAATCGCGCAGCGGCGAATCGACCGAGCGGCGCGCCTCCTGAAACCAGGGGTGCTGGTCGGATGTGTGGTTCATGACCATGTCGACGATCAGCTTCATGCCCCGGCGATGAATCTCCTCGACCGTGATCATGAAGTCCTCCAGCATCCCGTACATCGGATGGATGCCGTAGTAGCTGCCCACGTCGTAGCCGTCGTCTTTCAGCGGCGACGGATTGATCGGCAGCAGCCAGATGCAGTCGATCCCCAGCCATTGTAAATAGTCGAGGCGCTGGCGCAGCCCGGCGAGGTCGCCGCGACCGTCGCCGTTGCCGTCCATGAACGCCCGCACGTAGAGTTCGTAGAATATCGCGCTGTTATGCCAACTCATTGTTTGTCCTGCCCGGTTCTTATCCCAATAGACGTTCCCAGTAAACATGCCGAGTGCTGAGGGGTTGGCTCAGCACTCGTTTCACGACTCAATGGCAAGCCCGCTAATCATCCTCGACGCGCTTGCGTTTACGCGGCACACTGGCAGGCTCGTATTCGTCGTCGTCGCGCAGCTCCAGATGGGTGAAATCGCCCCCAGCGATCTGCCGCACCAGATCGTGGCGCTCCTCGTCGTTCAGCAGCGCAAGCGCCTGCTGCACGCGGTCGCGGCGATACCACTGCCACATCCACGCGACGACCAGCGTAACACCGAGCGTGATCAGCATGATTTCCAGCGGTGGCGGGTAAACGCGAATCCAGCCGTATGCGCCAGCGGTGTACATCGTGGTTCCAAAGATGCGCAGTATCGCAAACGCGATTGCCACCGCGCTCACCGCTGCCGCTATCCGAAACCGCGCCCGCTTGCTGAACTGCATAACTCCCTCGCCAGAGCCGCCCCGTCGCTGATCCTATCGTATCAGCCTTTGACCGCGCCAGCCGTTAGGCCCTCGACGATCTTGCGCTGGAAGATCAGCACCAGCGCGATCAACGGGATGGTCACGACCACCGACGCCGCCATAATCTCGGCAATCGGGTCCTGGCGCGTCACCTGACCGCCGAACAGCGCAATCGCCACCGTGACCGTCTGCGCCGCCGGGTTGATCACCGTGAACGTGAGCGCGAACAGGTATTCATTCCAGGCGGCGATGAACGCCAGCAAGCCGGTCGTCACCAGCGCCGGAGCCGTCAGCGGCAGCAGGATCATATAGAAAGTCTGGAACGCCGTCGCCCCGTCCACCAGCGCCGCCTGCTCGATTTCGCTGGGCAGCCCCTTGAAGAAGCTGGTCAGCGTCCACACGGTGAACGGCATCGTGATCAGCGGGTAAGTCACGATCAGCGCCGACTGCGTGCCGTACAAGCCAAGCTGCTGGACGATGGAGAACACGCCCGACAGGATCGAAATCTGCGGGAACATGGTCATCGCCAGCACCGCGTAGAGCATCAGCGTGCGCCCGCGAAACTGCAGGCGACCCAGCGCGTATGCCGCGAACGCCCCGACCGCCAGCGCCAGCAGCGTCGACGAGCCAGCCACCAGCGCGCTGTTGCCCAGGCTCTTGACGAACTGGTCGTTGGAAAACACCGACTGGTAGTTGATCAGCGTCGGATTCTGCGGGAAGTAGGTCGCCGCGCCGAACAGTTCGTTCTCGCCCTTGAACGACGAGTTGATCGCCCAGTAGAACGGGAACAGCGTGTAGATCAGGATGAAGATGATCAGAATCCAGAAGCCGATGCGCCCGATGGTATAGCGAATCTGCTTGCCCGTCCAGCGGGTGGTTGGGGCGGCTGTTGTGTAAGCAACCTGTGTTGTCATTCCGCATTCACCCCCAGAATTCGCACATACGTCACGGCGAAGATCAGGATGATGACGAAGATCACCACCCCGATGGTCGAAGCGTAGCCAAGCTGCTGATTCTGCACCAGCGTCTCGTAGTTATAGGTCGCCATCGAGAGCTTCTGGCGCCCCAGCAGCACCTGGAATACGTCGAACACGCGCACGGCGTCGAGCGTGCGGAACACCAGCGCGACCGCAATCGTCGGGCGCAGCAGCGGCAGCGTAATCTGGAAGAACTGGCGCGCCTTATTCGCGCCGTCCACGTCCGCCGCCTCGTAGATGTCCGCCGGGATCAACTGCAAGCCCGCCAGCAGGATCAGCGCCATGAACGGAGTCGTCTTCCACACGTCGACCGCGATCAGCGCCAGCACCTGCAGGTTGGCGTTCGCCAGCCACGCCTGCGTGCTGGACAGGATCGGGATGATGTTGGTGAAGAAGTTGTTGATCACGCCCGACTGGTTATCGCGGAACATCGTCTGCCACAGCCGGGCGGAAACGACTGTCGGGATCGCCCAGGGGACGAGCATCGCCGCGCGCATCAAGCCGCGCCCGGTGAATTTCGAGTTGATCACCATGGCGATGAAGATGCCGAGGACGAGTTCCACCGTCACCGAGATGACCGTGAACAGCAGCGTGTTGCCGACCGAGTTCATGAAGTCGCGGTCGCGCCCGCTGACGAGAAATTCCGATTCGCCGATGCGGATCGTCACCACGTCGCGGAAGCGCAGGTCTTGATAGCCGGGGTCGAGCACGTCGCGCGGGCGCGGAAAGACCAGGTTGCCTTCGTCGTCGGTCGCGCACACGCCGTCGTCGCCGCGTGTGCAGCCGATCACGTCGAAGCGGATGCCGAGAAGCTGAGCATAGTTGTTGAGTCCGACGAAGTGCACCGTCTGGCTGCTGGCGAAACGCTCGTCGGTCAGGCTGGAGATGAAGGTTGCTTCCAGGGGGCGCGCTGCCACCAGCACCAGCACGATCACCGTGGGCAGCAGCAGGTTCCAGGCGGTGCGCGAACTCGCCTGCGCCAGCGTCTCGTCGCCGACGAACACGTGCATGTTATTGCCCAGCCACCAGTAGCCCAGCAGGAACACACCGCCGATCAGCAGCCAGAGGACGCCGCCGCCCAAGCCGGAGAACGCATCCGAGCTGGAGAAGCCCTGGCTCAACGACTGCACCGCCAGCACGACCGAGGCGATCAGCATCCACAGCAGCAGTTGGCGTCCCCAGGCGGCTGCCGTGATCACGCGGTTGAGCACGCTCAGCCCGATGCGGATGAGCACGACGCCAATGGCGATGAGGATCAGCGGAACGATGATGCCGTAATTGTCCAGGAAGCGCAGGAAGGTCGTGCCGAATTCTTCAGCTTCGGCGCGGGCGTTGAGCGCGAGGATGATGTTGTTCACCAGCAGGACGAACGCCGCGATTCCGAGCGCCAGGAACAGCAGCCCTACCAGCGTCACCGGGAGCGATGAGGAAGTTGTGGTGTTGTTGCGGGTCTGTACAGCCATAACCAATAACTCCCGTAACAATTTAAGGGCGAATTTTGTTCAAACGTACTCCAGAAAAAGCAGGAGAGGGCACGTAGCCCTCCCCATTATATAAGGGGCGACCGTGTGGTCGCCCCTGGCGCATCACGGGCGGGAATTCCCACCCTCAATGACCCGGTTCAGGCATTACTGCATCGAGTCGAGCAGGTCTTGCAGGTCGGTTTCCATATCTTCGACCGCCGTCTGCGCGTCGTTCTGACCCGTCAGCACGTCATGGACGCCGGTGTAGAAGATTTCGGAAGCCTGACCGTAGTTCGCGGCGGTGACGCCAGACGGACGAGCGAACGCCGTCGGCAGAATGTCTTTCATCGCCGTGAACAGCGGGTACGCCGCCACGTCGGGGTCATCGTACACCGACGGGATCGTCGGGTTCGCGCCCTGCGGGCTGAGCGCACGCGCCTTCTGCTCGGACGGGGAAGCCAGGAATTCGGCGACCGATACGGCTGCTTCAACGTTCTTGGAATACTTGGAAACACCTAACTGCCAGCCACCGAGGCAAGCCGCCGCGCGAGTTTCGCCGGTCGGCAGCGGCGCGTAGCCGAAGCTGCCCTTGATCACGCTGTCGTCCGCGTTACCCAGACCGTAAGCATACGGCCAGTTGCGCATGAAGGCGGCGTTGCCCGCCTGCCACACGGCGCGCGACTCTTCTTCCTGGTACGTCGTCACGGCTTCGGGGCTGATCCCGCCAACCCAAGCCGTAGCGCGATCCAGAGCGTCGATGAACGCCTGGTTGTTGACGTTGACCGTGCCATCGGGGGTGATGAAGCTGTTGCCGGTTTCCGAAACCAGCCACTCGTGCGCGTCGCAGGTCAGACCTTCGTAGGAGTTGCCCTGCCAGACATAACCGTAGAAATCGGCATTGCCGGCAGCGCGCTCGCCATCCTGGATGGTCTGCGCGGCGGTTTCCAGCTCAGCCCACGTCGTCGGGACTTCGACGCCGTATTTCTCCAGCAGGTCGGTGCGGTAGTACAGACCGGCTGCATCGGTGAACCAGGGGATCGCCACCAGTTGATCGTTGATCGTCTGCCCGGCGATCATGTCGGGGAAGTACAGGTCAATCGTGTCCTGCGTTAGGTACTGCTTGAGATCGACCATGTGCGGGGCGATGATACCTGCCCAGATCACGTCCACGTAGTAGACGTCAAGGTCGCTGCTCTGCGCTGCCCAGAACTGCTGGTACAGGGCGAGACGATCCGTCGTCGAGTCCGGCATTTCGACGAAATTGATGGTGATGTTCGGGCACAGCGCCATGTAGCGTGCGCCAGCCGCTTGCGATTCTTCGAGTTCAGCGCCGACCGCGCCGCTGGTGACGTTGATCGTGGCGGTACCTTCCGGGCACGACATATCTCCCTGACCAACGACCATGGAGACACTGGTCAATACCAGCATTGCGACTAGGAATAGACCTAATGCTCGTTTCATGACAAAAACTCCTATGTTAATTGGACTATGATTTGGAGTGAAATGTTTCAGATTACCCGACGTTATGATAGCCTCCTATAGTTGGCATTACAAATCAGGTAAGAGATTTTGGGCAGTTTGCACCAAATTCTTGGCAGCGTCGACCGAGCGTGTCGGTTTTGACGATTAGCTATACATGCACCCGATCCCATACTGTGTGAAGGAGTTCCTGACCATGCGCCGTTCCTTACTGCTTGTGCTGATGTTCGCTTTGTGCCTGCCGGGGTTCGCGGTTGGCGCGCAGGAGACGGACGTGATCGCCGACGGGCTGAACAACCCGCGCGGTCTGTTTTACGACGCCAGCGGCGCGCTGTGGATCACCGAAGCAGGCACGGGCGGCGATCTGAGCGCCGATACCGACCTCGGACCCGTCAGCTATGGCGGCACGGCGCAGGTGCTTCGCGTCGAGCCGGGGACGGCGGGCGCTGCCCCGGTGCTCGGCGGCTTCCCCAGCGCGCAGGGCTTCGACGACATCATCGGCGTCAACAGCATCTACGTCGACGCCGACGCCCTGTGGCTGACCACCGGCTTGGGACCGCTCGCTGACCCGTTCAGCGAGTCGCTGATTCAGTTCAACCTCGACACGCTGCGCATCGACCAGATCATCGACCTGTACGCCTACGAGGAAACCAACAACCCCGACGAGGATTTCGTCGTCTCCAACCCGCACGACATCGCCGTCGGCGACGACGGCACGCTCTACATCATCGACGCCAGCGGCAACGACCTGCTCACCTGGACACCTGACGCCGGGTTGCAGTTGTTCCACGCCTGGCTCGACTTGCCCGTGCCGACGGCGGTCGACATCGCCCCGGACGGCTCGATCTACGTCGGCTTCCTGTCGGCGTTCCCGTTCGAGCAGGGCAGCGCGCGCATCGAGCAATGGTCGCCCGACGGCGAGCTGGTTGCTACCTATGACGGCTTGACCGGCGTCACCGACGTGCTGGTCGCCAATGACGGCACGCTCTACGCCGTCCAGCTCGCCAGCGGCTACGGCGACCTCGGCTGGATCGCCGAGTCGGGCAGCGTCGTGATCGTCTCGGATGCGGGCGTCGAGCCGCTCGCCGACGGGCTGAACTTCCCCTACCGGCTGGCGCAGTCGCCCGACGGCGGGCTGGCGGTGACGGTCAACTCGGCGTTCTCGCCGCCCGGCAGCGGGCAGGTGATCAAGCTCACGGGTGAGATGCCGACGCTCAGCATCGAAGCGCTCGCGCCCGCGCAGACGCCGGAGCCGCCCGCCGAGACACCCGAACCCCCGGCTTCGACTCCTGAGCCGCCCGCCGGGACACCAGAAGTGTCGGGGTGAGGCATCGTAGCAACCATTTACTAAGCTTTACCTCACCCCGGCTCACCTGCGGTGAGCTTTCCCCTCTCCACGCTGCGGAGAGGGGAGCAAACTACAGGTCACAGGGGTTCTTGAAGTCCCCTCTCCATGCAATGGAGAGGGGATTTAGGGGTGAGGTTTGCCCGAAACATCGTCATGACGCTATTCTGCGCAGCGACCAGCGTGCTGCGCCCCTACAACACGCTCCATGATATTGAACACACGCCCACATCCCGCCGCCGACTGTTCAAACCGGGCGCTTCACGTTACACTGGATGCACGTGATGACCGATTACAGTATCCAACTGCTGGCACAAGATGACCGCTGACGTGCGGCACTGGTTGAGCGACCAACTGGCTGGTATTGACAGCGTGCGCTCGGCGCGCAGCGCGCCGGAGGGCTACCTCGTCGTCCAGACGTGGAGCGGCGTCGTCATCCACGTTCACCTGCTCGACACCCTGCCCAAAGCCCGCACGCTCAAGCGAATCGCCCAGGACAACACCCGCGTCGGCGTGGGCACGCTGTTCCTCGTCGACGCGAAAATCGTCCCCGCCGACGGCGCGAAAGTCGAGCCGGACGAAGGACTGCTGGCGCTCCACGCGCTCTACAAGGACAAGCTGTACACCTACCGCATCCAGGACGGCGCGCCGCGCATCGGGCAGGTGCACTTCAAGGCATTCCATCGCGGCGGCGAGCGCGAAGTGTGGTACGGACCCGACATCACCATCCAGCATCTGCCCTGCTACCGCGTCTGGGTGCATACCCCGCAGACGATCAAGGGCAACTGGCTGATCGCCCACTTCGGCTCGGAAGCCTTCTGGAAGCAGGCGGATTACACCACCGGGCGCGAATCGTTCCGCCGCGAGCAGCGCCGCCAGACCGCCAAAACCAATTTCCGCTTCTGGAGCAATCCCCCCTGGAGCAGCAACAACGGCTCATCCGGCTACACTACGCCCGCCCCGCCGCCGCCCGAAACCGAGCTAGATCGCTCGCTGCGAGCGCTCGGCTTGACGCGCGATGCGTCCGGCGACGAGGTCAAAGCCGCCTTCCGCCGCCTCGCCCGCGAAGTCCACCCCGACGTGAGCGACCTGCCCAAAGCCGAAGCCGAGGCGCGCTTCAAGAAGCTGCACGAGGCGTACACGTTCATCAAAGCGGCGAAGGGCTGGTGAGTGGAAAAGGCGGGCGTCCGGTAAGGCGCACCCGCCTTCTCGCAAAATCGGCGTCCCCGCCCCCGTAGTGGACGAGTAGGGAGCGGGGAGTGAAGTCCGCCGGGAGTTAGAACTGCTGGGTTTCGATGGAATAGCGCGCGCCGGAATGCGCCTTGAGCTTCCTGCCGCCGGAGATCATCAGGTCGCCGACCAGCGCCAGCAGGCGCTCGCCCAGCCGGGCGCGATCCCGCTCCGCTTCTCGGAAAAGCTGTTGCATCCGCGCCGAGTGGAGCAACTGGCGCTTCCGTTCCTGCATGACTGCCATTTCTTCATTCGGGTTACGCATAGCCGTGCTCCTCTGTCTATCCACCCTGAGGTTTCCGGTGTTCAGTTTCGATACGCAATCCGCGTCGCATTCTCTACATCGAGATTCGTCCGACGCGCGCTTTTGTTCAAAACTCGTGTTACGATGCCTTCATTCAAATTTAGTTGAAAGATCAAAATATGTCAAATGAGAATTTCGACGCGCTCTGGGATTACGACCACCCCGCCGAGACTGAAAAGACATTTCGCGCGCTGCTGGCGCAGACCGACGGCGCGCGGCGGTTCGAACTGCTGACGCAGATCGCGCGGGCGCAGGGGCTTCAGGGAATTTCGCCGACGGGCACGCCACGCTGGACGAAGTGGAGCGCGACCTGAGCGCCGAAGCATCGGCGGCGCGTGTCCGGCTGCTGCTGGAACGCGGGCGACTGTTCAATTCGGCGGGCGAGCCGCAACGCGCCCACCCCTGTTTCACGCAGGCGTGGGAGTTCGGGCAGCAGATCGGCGAAATCGGCTACGCCGTCGACGCCGGGCACATGCTCGGCATCCTCGAAGCGCCGTCGCTGGACTGGAGCATGAAGGCGCTCGAACTGGCGCAGACCAGCGACGATCCGCGCGCCCGCCGCTGGCTGGCGACGCTCTACAACAACATCGGCTGGACGCTGCACGACCGGGGCGATTATGCTCAGGCGCTGGACATGTTCGAGCGGGCGGTTCCGCTGCGCGAAGCGCAGGGCACGCCTGCCCCGCTCCGCATCGCGCGCTGGGCGGTGGCGCGGGCGCTGCGCTCGCTCAATCGTCTCGACGAGGCGCTGGCGATCCAGCGTTCGCTTGCCGCGCAGTTAGCATCGGCTGGCGAAAGGGACGGCTACGTCGACGAGGAGTTAGGCGAATGCCTGCTGGCGCTCGGTCGCGCCGACGACGCCCGCCCACATTTCGCCCGTGCTTACGAGCTACTGTCGCAGGATAGCTGGCTGGCGCAGCACGAACCGGAGCGGCTCGAACGACTGCGCCAGCTCAGCGCCTGACCTACTGGATAACCACGAACTCCGGCGGCGTCATCTCGGCGATGCAGCTCGCGTCCGGCTCGGTCGTCGGATCGTCGAGGAAGGCGAGGAAGATGCTTCGCGGGCAGTCGCCGCCGTCAATCGTCCCATGCCCGACGCCGGGGAACTCGAAGAAGAAGCTGTTGGACAGCGTCTCGGCGGCGATTTCGCCCCAGGCGGGCGGCGTCGCGGGGTCGTATTCGCCCGCCAGCACCAGCACCGGCAGGTCACTCACGACCGGCTCGGCTTCGAATTCTGGCGCGGGCGTCACGTCCCAGATTTCGCACGTCTGGAACATCGACTCGACCCCCACCAATCCATCGCGCACTTCCGGCGGCGTCGATTCGGCGTCGGCAATCGACGCCTCATAATCGTTGAACGGGATTTCCTCGCTGCACGTGACCGAGTTGAACATGGCGTCGGCATCGTCGCTCGGCTCGTCCTGCCGCCGCGTTGGGACGCGCGCCTTCTCGCTGTCCAGAATCGCCCCCGAATTGATGTCGTCCAGCAGCCCGTAATCCCCCTCGCTGACGGCGTAGATCATGGCGGGCAGGTAGGGAATATTCCCCGTCACATACATCGCCTGATACAGCGCCTCCACGAGTCCATCGCCGGAGAGCGTCGCATCGGATTCTTCTCCAGTTGCGGGATCGGTGGCGACGTACTCCCCCGGCTGGCTGTTGAGCTGATCGACCGTCTGGTAAAAGACGTTTTCGAGGTCGGGATAGGCGTCGTTACAGACCGAGTCGGCGGCGCAGCCGTTGAACAGCACGCTGAACGTCGTCACTTCGTCGGAAGACGCTTCCTCCTGATCGTTGACCTGCGGTGGATAGGTCGAATCGAGGTTACGCTGCGCACGCCCGTCGGGTTGTCGCGGATCGTCGCCAGCGCCAGCCGCGTGCCATAGGAAACGCCGAACAGATTCCACTCGTCGTAACCCAGCGCTTCGCGCAGCGCCGCCACGTCGGCAGCGGACTGGATGCTGTTGTACGCCGACAGATTCACGCCCTGATCGACCCAGTAGTCGTGACAGGCTTGCGGCTTCGGCGTCGGTCGCGTTGTCACCCGCGTCCGGGCAGGACAGCGAGGGTTCGGAATAGCCGGTGCCGCGCTGGTCGAGCAGGATGATGTCGCGGCTCACGAATGGGATCTTCCACCCAGCTATCGACCTCCAGCACCGCGCTGGCGCCAGACCGCCCGCCAGATAGATCACCGGGTCGGGTGCGGGCGAGTCGGTATTGGCGTACAGGATGGCAACCGCGAGGTAGATTTCCGGGCTGTTGGGATCGGCATAATCTTCGGGCACGAGGAAATAACCGCAGTCGATTGAATTGCCTAACGTCTCGCCCTGCGGCACGTCGAACGGGCAGTCGGTGTACTCGAACGACGAGTCAGACTGACGGGCGAGCGTCGGCATCTGGAACGCCGCGCTCAGCATGAGTGTGCATATCAAAATCAGCAGCAGCCTTCGCATGGAGACTTCCTGCTTTCTAGCGATCATTACAGAATAAGGCATCATTCGTTATATCAGTATAGCGTGGATCGGGCGGACGAGTCGACCTCGTCAAGCGCCCGCGCGTCGGCTACTGCGGGCGGTTGTAGAGGAGACATCTGATGTTCAAGCGCTGGATTATCGTCGGGCTGTTGACACTCGTGATCGGCGTGAACGCGAGCGCCGCCCAGGATACGACCACCATCAGCCCGGCACTGCTGGAGCAGATGAACGAGCTGGAACAGACCACGCAGCGACTGCGCGAGCTGACCGCCAAAGAGCCAGTCGATCACCAGTTCCCGACACGCACCGAGACCATCGACTACCTGCGCGACCTGTACAGCCGCGAATTTCCCCCGGCGGAATTCGAGCGTCTGAAGCTGTTTTACGTCGCGCTCGACCTGCTGCCCGCCGATGTCGACCTGCAAAGCGTCTATCTCGACCTGCTCGGCAGCCAGGTCGCCGGGTTCTACGATCCCGATACCAGGACCATGAACGTCCTGCCGATGGTCGGCGACGACCCCGGCACGTCGCTGTCGTTCACCGAGCAGGTGATCTACGTCCACGAATTCACCCACGCGCTGCAAGACCAGTATTTCGACCTCAACCACCTGATCGAATCGCCCGACATTCAGGCGACGCCGGATCGCTCATTAGCGACGACGGCGCTGGTCGAGGGCGACGCGACCGCGATCATGACGCTCTACACCCAGCAGGTGGCGGCGCGCAATCCGTTCGCCGTGCTGGGGATGCTGGTCGAAGGGCTTCAGGCGGGCAACCTGTTCCTGCCGCCAGACATCCCCCCCATTCTGACCGACGAGCTGCTGTTTCCGTATGAGGACGGCATGGATTTCATCCTCGCGCTCTACAAGGCGGGCGAATGGGATGCCATCAACGGCGCGTTCGCCAGCCCGCCCACGACCAGCGAGCAGATCATTCACCCGGCGAAATACCTCGCCGGGGAGGGCGCGCAGTCGGTTGAGTTGGTCGACGCCAGGGGGGCGCTCGGCGCAGACTGGACGACTCCCTGGGATACGACGCTCGGCGAGTTCTACCTGCGCGAATCGCTGGCGACTCAGTTGGACGACGCCAACGCCGAGCGCGCCGCCGAGGGCTGGGGCGGCGATCACTTCCGCGTGTATCAGGACGCAACCACCGGGCAGATCGCCTGGGCGCTGCGGCTGGCGTGGGACAGCGACGCCGACGCGAGCGAGTTCGCCGACCGGTACGCCGACTACAGCGCGGCTCGCTTCGGCTCCACCCCCGACGCCGACGGCTGCTGGCAGGATGCTGCTCTGGCGCTGTGCTTCGCCCCCGACGCCAGCCTGATCGCCGCCGCGCCTACGCTGGACATGACGCGGGTGTTGATCGCGGCATCGGCAGTCGATTGACGTGGATTCGAGCGCTGGAGAAGCGAGCCGATGTCCATTTCAAAAATGACAGCCGCCCATAATAAATTGAAATCCGTAAAATATCTTAAGAAAATGAAAAACATCTAGTTGCCTAAACACGAGAACAGGTTATAATGATCGAGATCGCAGGTCTATCCAGAAGGGTTTTGTATGGCTGAAAATCAGGCTGCGGAACGTAAAGAATTGAAGGTGTACTCGAAACCCATGATCGTTGAGGTCGGCAAGCTTCAGGGTTACCTGCAGCAGAGCGATTTCGACTTCCCGGTTGACGGTGGGTCGACCATGATCGGTGGCATGACCTACGCACTGGTGATGGGCGCTACCTGAGCGGTGATTGCGGGTCGCATCTAGGTTCATGGGTTTTTACTACGGTGCTTATGGACTCTCGCTTTGGTGCGACTTCTCGTTACCGACGTTAGCCGAACAGAGCGAAACGTCGTGGGTGGATTTGAGGATTATCTTCAAATCTGCGCCGCCGGTAAGTGAAGCTGCGACTAACTGGCGTTCTCATAGCACATTATATAGTCGGCGTCCCGAAGATACAGGGGACGATCCGACTCTTTGTGTTTTGGAAAGCGTCGACGCGCAGTTCATTCGCCTCGTTTACGGCTACGGTATCACCTTCACCTTCAGCGCAGACGGCAGCCAGCTCTGGGTGAAATGGCCCCTCAACGATGTCCCCCTCGAAGCGGTTATCGCCTTTCTGATGAATCCCGTGCTCGGCTTCTACCTCAGGCTGCGCGGGAACGTCTGCCTGCACGCCAGCGCCATCGCCATCGACAACGAAGTGATCCTCGTGACAGGTCCGGCTGGCTACGGAAAATCGACGACGGCGTCGCTGTTCGCCGTGCATGGGCACACCATTTTCACCGACGACATCGCCCTGCTCACCCGACACGATAACCACATGGAAGTCACGCCGGGGTATCCCGGTCTGCGCCTGTGGCCCGAATCGGCACAGCAGCTTCTGGGGCGGGACGATCTGCTGCCCGAACTCGCGCCGGGCTGGACAAAACAATATCTGGATTTGAACAACAGCCAGTATCCGTTCGCCAACACCCCGCTGCGCATCGGCGCGATCTATATCCTGCGCCGACGTGAAAGCCGGATGCGGATCGAACCCGCCCCGCCGAGCAGCGCGCTGCTGGATTTGATGAACAACACGTATATGGATTATTTACTGGACGCGGAGCGCCGCAGCCTCGATTTCAAGCTGCTGGCATGGGTTGTGGGCGCTGTGCCCGTGCGCTACGTGACGCCGCACCTCGACCTTGCGCGTCTTTCGGACCTGTACGAAGGCATCATCAGCGATTTCCGCAGCGTGGTGCAAGTCTGAAACCGCCGCGCCACCCGGTTTTGCCTTTATCCTGACATTGAGTCTATCATAACGGCATGTACAGTCTATCGCAGTTCGGCGACATGATCCGCGACAGCGTGCGGATGAATGCCTTTATCGCGGCGCTCCAGCAGGTTGTCCAGCCGGACAGCGTGGTGATCGACCTGGGCGCGGGGACGGGCGTGTTCTCGCTCATCGCCTGCGAGCTGGGCGCGCGCCACGTGTACGCCATCGAACCCAACCCGCTGATCGCCATCGGCGCTCAGACGGCGGCAGCCAACGGCTATGCAGATCGCATCACCTTCATTCAGGAGATTTCGACGCGGGTCACGCTGCCGGAGAAAGGCGACGTGCTGATCGCCGACATTCGCGGCAAGCTCCCGCTGTTCCAGCGCATCATCGCCACCTTCGCCGACGCCCGCGAGCGCCTGCTCAAGCCCGGCGCGGCGATCATCCCGCAGAGAGACCTGCTTTACGCATCGCTGGCGGGAGCGCCCGAATTCTACCGCGACCACATCCTGCAGCCCTGGCAGGACAATACCTTCAACATCGACATGCGCGCGGCGATGCCGCTTCAGATCAACACCGCAATCCCGCACCGCTTCAAGCCGGAGGCGATGCTGGTCGAGCCGCAGCACTGGGCGACGCTCGACTACACCTCGCAGACCAACCCGAACGTCGGCAGCGTGATGCAGATGAACGCCGTCCGCGCCGGAACTGCCCATTTCGTCTCGCTCTGGTTCGATGCCGTCCTCGCCGATGGCGTCGGCTACAGCAGCGCGCCCGGCGTGGAGTCCGCGCCGCAGGTGTACGGGGCGCTGCTGCTGCCGCTGGCGCAGCCGGTCGCCGTCGAGCCGGGGGACAGCATCAGCCTCGACCTGAAAGCTACGCTGATCGGGACGGAGTACCTGCTCCACTGGAACACGCACATCGCCCCGACCAGCGCCGAGCGGCAGCCGGTCGATCTGAAGCAGTCGACCTTCTTCTCGACGCCGCTCGGCAATCTGCGCAAGCGCACCAGAACCTTCACACCGACTCTGACGACAGAGGGGGAGATCAACCGCCACATCCTGAACGCGATGACCGGCGCGCAAAATCTGGACGCGATTGCCGGGCAGCTTCTCGCCGCGTTCCCCGGCTATATTGCCGATTTTGCCGAGGCTCTGGCTCGTGTCTCCGATGTATCGCAAGCCTACAGTCGATAATTCCCGATCTCGCCGTGATCCGCCATGATCTCGCTCATTCTTGGACGCAGCCTGCAAAGCCTGAGCAGCATCCGGCGCGCTCTGCTGCTGGTGTGGGAGAGCAGCCGGGGCTGGACGATTGCCGCGCTCGTCCTTGCGCTGCTGCAAAGCGTCGTCCCGCCGCTGATCCTGCTGCTCACCGGGCGCATGATCGACGTGATTACGGCGGCGATCAACAACCATGACGAGAGCCGCCTGAGCGAAATCCTCACTCTGCTGGTCGTGGTCGGCATCATCACCCTGATCGACACCATTCTGGGGACGATCAACAGTGTCGTGACCGAAGGGCAGACGCAGGCGGTCGCCGATCACATCATGAGCGTGATCCACCAGCGATCAATCCTGGTCGACCTCGAATATTACGAAAACCCGCAGTTCTACAACCGGCTGCATCAGGCGCAGCACGAAGCGCCCTATCGCCCCCCCCAGATCGTCACCAGCCTGCTGCAAACGCTGCAAACGGCGTTCACGTTGATTGGCATTATGGGTCTGCTGCTGTCGATCAACCCCTGGGCGCCGGTCGTCCTGCTGGCAAGCTCCATCCCCATCGCGCTGGTCAAGCTGAGCTTCACTCGCATTCTGGCGGAATGGCGCCGCCGCCGCGCCGAAACCGAGCGGCGCGCGCTCTACCTGGACATGCTCATGACCTATGAGCAAAACGCCAAAGAAGTCCGGCTGTTCGACATCGGCAAAATCTTCTCCACGCGCTTCGACGCCATGCGCACGGAACTGCGTCAGGGGCAGCTTCGCATCGTCAAGCGGCGGGCGCGCTTCGAGGTCGTCGTGCAGGTGGTCTCGGTCGTCGCCCTGTTCGGGGCGTTCGCCTTCATCACGATGGACGCCCTGCGCGGCGCGATCACGCTCGGCAGTCTGGTGATCGCGTTTCAGGCGTTCCAGCGCGGGCAGGGGACGTTTCAAAGCCTGCTCACCAGCGTGGCGCGGCTGTACGAGAACAACATCTTTCTCAAGGATTTCTACGAGTTTCTGGGCTTGCACGCCCGCATCACCTCACCGCCCATACCCAAGCCCTTCCCCGACCCGATCCGCGAAGGGATCGTCTTTGAGAACGTCAGCTTTCGCTACAATAGCGGCTCCGAAAACGTGCTGGACGGCGTCAACCTGACGATCAAGCCGGGCGAGATCATCGCGCTGGTGGGCGAAAACGGCGCGGGCAAGACCACGCTGATCAAGCTGCTCTGCCGCCTGTATGACCCCAGCGCCGGGCGCATCACCATCGACAGCATCGACCTGCGCGAGTTCGACGTGCTGGAGCTGCGGCGCAATATCGCCGTGCTGTTTCAGGACTACAATGCCTATCAGATGCAGGCGTGGGAAAACATCTGGCTCGGCAACACGGCTGCCGGGGATGATCTTGACCCGGTCATCCGAGCCGCGCGTCAGGCGGGCGCGCACGAGGTCATCGAGAAATACCCGGAAGGCTACCACACCCAGTTGGGCAATATGTTCGGCGGGCACGAATTGAGCATCGGTCAATGGCAGAAGGTCGCGCTGGCGCGGGCGTTCATGCGCGAGACGCAGCTTATCGTCCTCGACGAGCCGACCAGCTCGCTCGACGTGATGTCGGAATACGAGGTGTTCGAGCGCTTCCGGCAGATGGTCGAAGGGCGCTCCGGTATTTTGATCAGCCACCGCCTGTCGACCATCCACATGGCGCAGCGCATCTACGTGCTGGATCAGAACCGCATCGCCGAAAGCGGCACGCACCGCGAGCTGCTGGCGCTCAACGGGATTTACGCCCGGCTGTACACCACCCAGTCGAAGTATTATGACGAGCCGTCGGACAGCCTCACCTGACGCGCGCCCGGCGGGCGAAAGGTCGCCAGAGCATGGCACAGCCAATTCGTGATTTGCGCCAGTTGGCGTTTGTGCCGCGCGGGTTACGCCACGCGGTCAGCCGCGCCGTCGGCAACCCGGTCAGGATGGCGAGCGCGCCCTATCGCTATCTCACCGCAGCGCGCCGCCTGGAGCCGCAGTTTGCCATCATCGGCGGGCAGAAATGCGGCACGACTTCGCTGTATGCCTATCTGCTTCAGCACCCGCGCGTCGTTTCGCTGTTCAAGGAAGTCCACTTCTTCGACAACAACTACTACAAGGGCAGGCGCTGGTATCGCGCGCAGTTCCCGCTCGCGGGCGCGCCGAGCGAAGATGCCCTGATCACCTTCGACGCCAGCCCGTACTATCTCTTTCACCCTGCCGCGCCGCAGCGTGTGGCGGCGCTCTACCCCGACATGAAGCTGATCGCCCTGCTGCGCAATCCGGTCGACCGCGCCTATTCCCACTACAGCCACAACCGCCAGTCGACGGCGGAAAAGCTGTCATTCGAGGATGCCATTCGCGCGGAAGCAGCGGCTGGCAGGCGAGGAAACGAAGCTGCTCAGCAGCGACCGTGCGCACAGCTTTAATCACCGCCAGTTTTCGTATCTGGCGCGCGGCTGCTACGCCGACCAGTTGGAGCGCTGGCTGCGCGACTTCCCGCGCGAGCACCTGCTGGTGCTCGAAAGCGAAGCCATGTTTCGGAATCCGCAGGCGGTTTTCAGAATCGTGCTGGATTTCGTGGGGCTGGAGATGGGCGGGACGTATCGCTACGAGGTCTACAATCCCGGTCGCTACGCCGACGCTTTATCCGCCGAGACGCGCGCCGAGCTGCAAGCCTACTTCCGCCCGCACAACGAGCGACTGAATCAACTGCTGGGGCAGCGCTTTAGCTGGTCTTGAAGGCGGCGTGGATCACTTGCGGCGGGGGATGAGGCGTCCGAGCAGGGTAGGCTTCTTCCCGTCGTCCTGGCTCGGTCCGTAGTAATAATAGCCGTAGCCGTAGCGTCCCACTTCGTCGCTGGGGTTCACCCGGTTGACGATCACACCCTTGATCTCAATATCGAGCTGGGCGAACTGCTCCCGGACTTCCAGCGCGGCGCGCCGCTGCGTCCGGCGGCTGTCCAGCACCATGACCACGCGCGCATCGGAAATCGACGCCAGCACGGTGCTGTCGGAGAACATCAGCGCCGGGGGCGTATCGATCAGCACAATGTCGATGTCGGGGGCGGAGCGGAAGGCGCTCGCCCAGCGGCGCATGAGCGTCGACCCCAGAATCTCGGTCGGGTTGGCGGGGATGAATCCGCTGGTGATGACCTTCAGGCGCGGGACGGAAGTCGCCTGCAAACACTGCGTCAGGGTGTACATCTGGCTGCCGTCGCCGGACTCCGTCGCTTCAAGCTGAGCAGGTCCCGCGTGCAGCAGCGTGGTCAGCCCGACTTCATTGGGCAGGTTGAAAATCTCGTGGATTTTCGGGCGGCGCAGGTCGGCATCGACCAGCAGGACGCGCATCCCGGCGATTGCCATCGTCACCGCCAGATTCGCGGCAGTCAGGCTCTTGCCTTCCGCCGGACCGGGGCTGGTGACGACCACGATATTCTTTCCGGCGCTGTTGGCGGCGAACAGCAGGTTGGTGCGCAGGCGTCGATACGCCTCGACTTCCGGCGACATCGCCGGTTGCTCGGTGACGAGATAATCGTGATAGGTCGTGAACTTCCTGCCGAACCGGGGAACCGAGCCGAGTACCGGCAGCGCCAGCACCTGCGTGGCGATCTCGCTGGTCTTGATCCGATCATCCAGATATTCGATGAACAGCACCAAGCCGGTCGCCAGCGCAACCCCAACCACCACGCCGAAGATCGCCCCGCGCACCGGGCTGCCAGCGTTGGCGACGGTCGGGACAGCCGCACGCTCGACGACCTGAATCGAATTGGCGCGCGCCTGAATCGAGTTGATCGTGGACTGGAACTGGGCAATCGTAGCGGACGCCAGGTTAATCTGCTCGATGGTCGCCATCCGCAGGTCGGTCAAACGCACCTTTTCCTGCTGGTCGGTCACCGTCAGGAGCTGCGATTCGTAGCTGTCCAGCAGTTCGCGCTGGGTGGAGACTTCGGCGGTCAGCTCCCCAATTTGCGCCTGAGAAGAATCGACCAGCGCGCGCTGGTCGTTGGTCAGGTTGGTCGGGCTTTGCAAAATAAGCTGGTCGGCAGCGGTATTCGCAATGTCCGCCGCCAGCACCGGATCGGTAAACGTGACGCTGATGACCAGCAGCGACGTATTTTCGATGATGCGGGCGCTCAGTAAAGCCTTCAGGAAATCCGGCTGAAATCCCTGGAGGTTCAGCGCGTCGATTGTACCCTGGAGCACCTCGCGGGTTTCCAGAAGCTGGGCATAGGTCGGAGCCAGCGAACGACTGAGGTTGATGTCCGATGTCTGCGGGTTAGGGGA
>JAXLWE010000071.1:0-19501 GCA_046328655.1 Anaerolineae bacterium
ACAAGCACCATCGTGCGCCGCATCCAGGCGAGCGCTGCCACGCTCAAAGACATGACGGTCAGCCGTGAGAAAGCCTTCGAGACGCTGCACCGGCTGGCGCTTGACGACCTGCGCCAGCGCTTCCCGGTCGGCAGCCTGGCGCTGCATATCATGACCAGACGGGTCGGACAGGTCAAAGACCACACTGCCACCTCGCTCAAGGTCTACGACCTGAAACTGGAGCGCGACGAACAATGGATGGCGAGCGGCTTACGCTCGGCGACCAAGCAGGACAGGCAGGCGTACCTCAAAGCAGAAGGCAAACACGAAGCGAAGCAAGCCCTGCAAATGGGTGACACTGTGCGCACGCGCACCGGGCGCGTCACCACGGTGACCAGCATCAACGGACGCCAGATCAGCGTCGAGGGGGATACGCGCCATCACTACCTGGAGACGCTGACGAAAATCACCCCGGCGGAAATGGCGACCGCCGACGAAGAGGAAACCGCTGAGCATGTGCTGCCGCCGGGCGACTCCACGCCGCCCAAGCCGAAGCCTTCAGCGACCGAAGGTAAGCCGGGCACTGGCGCCGCGCTGCGCGAGGCGTTGATCGGTCAAGGCTTCGACACAGTCTTCAAGGTCGCGCAGCACAAGGACGGCGCGTACACCGCCGCCTTCGATAGCAGCATCCGGCACACCAACGAGAGCGCTGCCGGCAGCGCGCGCGACTATGCCGAGCAACTGGCGTTGGCGGGCTATCACGTCGAGCGCGCCGGGGCGGACATCGACGTGACGCTCGGCTTCAATGGGTATCCGACGCCGATGGTGCGCTTCCGCACCGTCGACGAAACCGACGACGGAGACGAATGGTACACGCCCCCGGACATCCTCGCGCTCGCCCGCGAGCTGATGGGCGGCATCGACGTCGATCCGGCATCCTCCGATTACGCGCAGCGCGCGGTGCAGGCAGCCGCCTATTACACCCGTTTCACCAACGGGCTGCGCCATCCATGGCGCGGGCGCGTGTGGCTCAACCCGCCGTACAGCTATCCGCTGGTCGAGCGCTTCACGCAGAAACTCGTCGAGGAGTATGAGCGCGGCAGCGTCACCCAGGCGGTCGTGCTGGTGAACAACCGCACCGATGCCAACTGGTGCCAGCAGTTGATGCTCGCCGCGACCGCGACCTGCTTCAGCGCCGAACGGATCGGCTTCGAGCATCCGCGCCTCGGCAAGCCCGATCAGAACCGGCAGGGGCAGATCTTCTTCTACTTCGGCGAACAGCCGCTGCCTTTCGCCCGGCTGTTCGGGCACTTCGGCGCGATCTACGGCGCAGCGGTCGCCGCTGCCCTGCTGAGCACAGCCGAGCATGAGGCGCGAGCGGCGAAAGCCAGCGGGGAGGCGGCGCGTTGAAGCAGCAGGCGCATTACGACTTCCGGGTTCAGAAAGCCGCAGGCGAGCAGGGCGAGAAGCTGCTCGACGCGTTCTTCGAGCGGGCATACGAAATCACACCGGCGACCGCCGCCGAGCAGCGGCAGGGCATCGACCGCCATTTCGTCAACCGCGCGACCGGCGCGAAGCTGACCGTCGAGTACAAATCCGACAGCGCCGCTAAGCGAACGCACAACGCTTTCGTGGAGACCGTTTCCGTCAGCGCGCGCGGCAAGAGCGGATGGGCATACACGAGTCAGGCGGACTGGCTCGCTTACTACGTGCCCGGCGACGAGCTGGTGTACCTGATCCGCTTCGAGCGCCTGCGCGCCCGGCTGACGACCTGGGCGGCGCGCTACCCGGTCAGGCACGCGCTGAACGACAGCTACAAGACCTACGGGCTGATCGTGCCGCTCGAGGAGTTCGAGCGCTGCGCCGACTGCGTCTGGTCGCTGTGAGCGTGCCACCGGAGGGACCTCGCCGAGCGAGAGGCTCGGATCTTCTCAGCGACCTGTACGGCGCGGTGCATCACGCGATGCGGGGGGGTAGCGCCGGGCGTGCCAGCAAGCTGGAGCGCGCCGATTTCGAGGAGCAGTATGCGCTGGCGGACGACGACGAGCAACGCATCGCCATCTGCCGGCGCTGGCTGACGATCTATCGACCGATACCGGGTAAAGCCGAAGGCTTTCCACGTGAAGGTAAACGACATGACAGGAAACAGGGGTAACCGTATGCTGACCGACGCCGACCAGCGCATCTGGCGCTTCATCGCCGACTACCAGTCCAGGGAGGGCTTCCCGCCCACCATCCGCCTGATCCGGGACGGGCTGGGCTATGGCAGCACCTCGACCATTCACCACCACCTCGACCGGCTGGTCGAGCAAGAAAAGATTGCGCGCCAGCAGCGGACCCCGCGCGGCATTCGCCTGCTGCGCCGCCCGCGCTACAGCGCATCGCTCCGGACGGAGAGTCAGACGAGCCTGCTCGTGCGCGCCGTGCCGTACAGCCAGGCGTGGGGCGCGCTCGATCAGCGCCTGGCGGACTTCATCTCCGTCGACCACATCTTCTACCAGGTGGGGGAGCGCATCACCGTGCGTCGCCACGCCGATGCCGGCTTCGTCGCCGAACTCGCCGTCCGCCCGGCGTTCTCCGGATTGAGGCATGGTCATGTCCAAAGCAGACGCCGCTTATCTTCTCGTTGCAGCGATTGAGCAGGTACTGGTCGGGCTGGTCTACGTGCAATTGCGAAGCAATTGCCGAGAAAAATCGAAGATTTTCCACGTGCAGCTCCGCCGGCGCAGCCCGGCACCTTCGCCCAACTTCATGTCCCAAACTTGTTTGGGCGGGACAGGTCGCCGAAGCCAGCTGACAGCGCGCCTACCCCCGCGCAGCGGCGAGTGCTGTGCCCAACAAGCCCAAGCCTTAGCTTCGCGTCCCAACCCGGGTTGGGCGGGAAGCCTTGCCCTATCAGGTCGCGATGCCACGACCCCCTGTCTGCTGGCGCACTGCGCTACGCCGGCCGAAGCGCGCCAGGCGCTGCACGAGGCTGTCGGCAAGCTGCGCAAAGCAGGCTGGCAGGTCCAGTATCTCTGCACGACATGTCCTGCCTGCTCGCATTCCCGCATCCGAACGGAACGTCAATCACAGTGGTGGAAGTCATCCACGTCGCGCAGCACGCGTCCCAATTGAAGATTGGGCATGTGCTGCAGACGGCGAACTAACGGGTTGGTTCTGCCGGGCACGGCTTGGGCGAGTGTTGTACCCAACAAGCCCAAGCACCGGCTAATGAAAGGGAAACGAACGTGAAAGACATGCTGGTGAAAGTCGCTGGGCGCCACGGTGAACATGGGCAATTACCAGAACCTCCGCCCCGAAATCGAAGTCGGGGGGTACTTGAGAAGGCGAAACGCTGGAGGCGGCGCTCGCCGCGCTCGCCCGGCTGCTGCTGGTCGAGCAGGTGCGTCAGCTCCATCCCCGACGGCTATTACCTCCAGGGAGCGCTCGTACTGCTGGGTATGAATCGGGATGAGGCACACCGTGAAGCCTATCCGGAGCAGCCCGTCGAAGACGACGGCGTTGACGATGACGACGACACCGACGAGCCATACGCTACCGCAGGGCGACGTCGATCAGGCGATTGCCGACGACTACGCCGAAGAAGCCGATCAGGATGCCGAGCATGTAGCCGAGCAGTCGTCCGTCGACGATTACGGTGACGTGGACACAGACCTCCCGATCTGGACGACGACGATTCGACGCTGCCGAATGATCCGCCCGCCGACGAGGCGACTCCAGTCAATAGCTTTCCTGAACGAACGCGGTGACCGGTTCGCCATCAACCCGGTCGCCAAGCCACCTGAACGAGGACACAGACGATGCCCAACTATCACGCCCTGTCTTATCTGGTCTACATCACGCCCGCCGCCATCATCGCGCTGGAATGCGACGACGGCGACTATCCGCAGCTCGCCGACGTCGCCATTCCCTACCACGAGGGCAAGGACATCTACGCGGCGACCTGCTATCTGGTGAACAAGCGGGCGGATCAGCTCGCCATTGGCGAGATGCTGCTGCTGAGCAGCTACGCTCGGCTGCTGGCGCAGCGCGGCGGCGAAAGCGCCAGTTCGAGAACGTCTGCGCCTTTACCGCGCCGGCGCGAAACCCACCGATCAGGTGCAGGGGACAGCGGAGTTCGCGCGCCCGCAGGACTACCGCCACGGGCGCTGGACGTATCGCAAAATCCTCTACATCGTCACGCAGGATCAACCCTGGCAGCATGGCAGGCTGTCTGCCGGACGAGCTACATCGTCAACGCCTGGGTCGACGTGCCCGATGAGCGACACCGAGATGATGACGGAGTTCTCCGCCGTCTTCCCGATGATGTCGATGCGCGGCGCTCCGGATGAGCCACGCCGCCCGATGACACCGCAGGACCCGCCTGGCGAAGAAGACATCTACGACGCCACGCCAGCAGCGCCTCGATTCCGACTCTGCCGAGCCGGCTCCACTCGATGGCGCGCTGCCGAACCGGCGCGTGCTGCTCTTGCCTTGCCGAGGACCGACCGTGCGCAACGTCATGGCGCTGCCATATCGCGCGCCGGTCGACGGCACCGGCTGGGGCTGTTTCGTCTGCGGCACGCCGAACGACGGCGCGGTCGCGGTCATCTGTGATTCCTGCCTGGAGCACAACGTCCCGATACAGCAGGTCTGCGTCGGCTATCCAAGCGAGAACCGCCGCGCGCCGCTTGCGACGGTCACTGAGCCGTTTGAGCACGACGCCAGCCGCCACCAGCCGGCACCTGCGTCGGCTCACCTGAACTGAGGAATGACGACGATGGCAAAGCGGCAGATCCGGGTTATCTGGCGCATCTATCACGTCGCCTTCCGCAGCAACACGGACGGGGGGGTACTGCTGGTCTTCTCCGACGGCGAAGCCGAAGCGCGGCGACTGGCGGAGCGCGAACTCCGGCGGCTGCTGGGGCGCAAAGCGCAGCCGGTCGTCGAGGCGATAACCGAGCACTCGATTCACGGAAAGTAGGGGTATGAGCACCATCATTACTGAGCGGTTTGGAAGTGTCTATGCGCGGGGCGCGGACGGACAGTATCTCGGCGAAGAGGCGTTAACTGCTCTCATCGAATCGCTGGTAAAGCTGCGCGAGCGGATGGCTCTAACCGGGCAGGATCAGCAACAACTTCTGGAAGCCGATAGCTGGCGCATAACCAACAGCCTGCTCTCGTCGATTGAAGTGATTTACCCGTTTGGCGCTCCGTATGCAATCCGGGAGGTTAATTCGCCCATACTTCGACCGGCAGGCGCGCCGCGTTACACCGGCGTCTATTTTCTGGCGCTCGACCAACGCCCGCATCTGGTCAAAATCGGGCAAGCGGTCGACCTCTATGAACGCTCCAAAGGCTTGTATCAAGAGCTGCGCCATACCATCGACGAGCCACGTCTGCGCCCGGTCGCTTTCATCCCGACCCAAAATCTAACCGAAACCGAAGCGGCGCTGCACCGGCATTTTAGCCCCGTGAATGTGGTCGGCGAATGGTTCCTGCGCGAGCCAGTAGAAGCCTGGCTGAAGCAGTTCGAGGTGCGTCGTGACGCATAAGCACGCCACCCATCTGCTTGATGAAGCGCCGATGTTGGTCTACCCAACGCTGGCGCGCATCCTCGGCATCAATGGGGCGGTCATGCTTCAGCAGTTGCATTTCCTGCTGAACAGCACGAAGACCGCTAAAAACAAATACAACTTCATCAACTCTCGCTGGTGGGTCTACAACTCATACGCCGAATGGCAGCGCGACCACTTCTCCTGGCTCAGCGTCAGCGGCATCAAGTACCAGTTTTTGGCGCTCGAAGATGAGGGGATCGTTCTCTCGATGCAAGGGGTGAAAAACCCCAGTGATCGTCGGAAGTGGTATTCCATCGACTACGAGTTCTGGGAGCATTATGTCGCTAAATTCAGTCATAATTTAGCCGATGCATCAGACAAAAATAATCCCACCATCGGACAAAATTTGTCTCATGGTTCATCGGACAAAAATGAGCCGATGGTGGGGCAAAATTTGTCCGATGATTCTTCAGAGACTCCCTCACAGACTCCCCCAGAGACGGAAGAAACAGAGACTACTACGACTGCGGCGCTAATCGCGCCGGTGGTTGTGGTGGTGGATGAAACCGATCAGCGCGTCTGGGATGCTGCTTTTCACCAACTCGAAATGCAGCTGGATCGCGCCAGCTTCGAAACCTGGCTGCGCGGCGCCGTCCTGCGCCAGGTCGAGCGCGAGGCTAGCGCTCCCGGCGTACCTAACGGTACGTTAGGCGTGACGACGTTCGTCGTCGGCGTGCGCAACAGCTTCGCCCGCGACATGCTCCAGCACCGGCTCTACCGCAACGTCCGGCGCGTCCTGAGCGACGTCGCCGGCGTGCCGCTGGAGCTGCGCTTCGAAATCCATGAGCTGCCCGCGCAGGCGGACGACAACGAGGCGATGCCGCTGTTCCGGCTGCTGGCACAGCAGGACCCCGCCAGCCCCGTCGCGCCGCTGCACGCCCAGGACGATACCCTGACTATCCGCGCCTGCTTCGAGCAGTACGTCGGCGCGGTCACCGAACAGACGAGAACGACCCTCGAATTTCTGGAGACACACTACGATGCCGCGACGGTTGGCTACGCTTTCACCGTGATGGCAGGTGCGCAGGCGCAGGGGCGGGTGCGCGACCCACTCAGCTACACGCTGGGCATCCTGCGCAAGCTGGAGGTGCGGGCATGATGATGCGACTTCTTCCGTTCCCTCTTCAGCCGTCGGCGCGCGAATGGCAGCTGCGCGGGATGACTGCTTACGCCCGTGCGGCACTGAAGAACTTCCTCGCCTATGTCACGCCCGGTGCGGGCAAGACGTACTTCTCACTGCGCATCGTCCACGATCTACTCAGCGCGGACGAGTGTCGGGATACGGCGGTGGTGGTTCACACCAACCACCTGCGCGAGCAGTGGCTGGCGGCTGCCGAGTGGGCGAACGTACCGATGACCGTCTGGACTTACCAGCAAATCGCTGCCGATCCGGCGTGGGTCCGCAGCGAAACCACCCGCTCGCGCCGGGCACTGGTCATCTTCGACGAGGTGCACCACGCCGCCGACAAGCAGCAGTGGGGCGACGGGCTTGCCTATGCCTTCCAGGACGCGCACCGGCGGCTGCTTCTGACCGGGACGCCGTTTCGTCACGACGAGAAGCGCATTCGCTACGTGCGCTACGAGCAGGGCGTCGGGCAATCCGACTTCGTCTACAGCTATGCCGATGCTCTGCGCGACGGCATCGTCCGCCCGGTCTTCTTCCCGCTGATTGGCGGGCAAGCCAAGTGGAAGATCGGCGACGACGAATTCACCGGACTGTTCGGCGGCAAAGTCAACCGCGCCGATGCCTCCCGCCTGCTGCGCTCCGCCATCAACCCCGGCTCGGGCTGGCTGCGCGACGTCATCGGGCACGCCCACGCCCGCCTCCTGGAAGTGCGTGAGACGCATCCGGACGCCGGTGGCTTGATCGTCGCCCAGGATCAGGATCACGCCGAGCGCGTCGCCCGGCTGGTCGGGCGCGTGACCGGGACGAAGGCGGACGTTGCCATCTCCAACTACGCCGATGCCTCCCGGCGCATCACCGCATTCAAGGAGAGCGACACCCACTGGCTGGTCGCGGTCCGGATGATCTCGGAGGGCGTCGACATTCCGCGCCTGCGCGTCGGCATCTACGCGACGAATGTTGTCACCGAACTGTTCTTCCGGCAGTGGGTTGGGCGTTACGTGCGCGTCATGCCCGGACTGGAGGAGCAGTCGGCGTATCTGTATCTGCCCAACGACCCCGCGCTGACCGGCTTCGCCCGCGCGCTTGCCGAGGAGCGGCGCCACGTACTGCGCGCCCAGGAGACCGCGACGCGTGAGGGCGCGCCACGTGCGGCAGCGAGCGCGCTCTCTATCGAGCTGCTCGAAGCCACCGCCGCTATCGGCGATGTGATTGCCGGCGGCGAGACGTTCAGTCAGGAAGAGCTACAGGCGGCGGCGGCCATGAAAGCCCAGCTGGGGCTTGGCTATCTGCCGAATGAAGTGGTCGCCAAGATCATGCGGGCGATGCGCGCGCAGCCAGAACCGCAGGTCGATCCCCTGCAAGGAGCGATTTAGCCATGCCGCGAAAAGGTCAGAAGCTCGCCAGCACCCTCTGCGCCAAGCCAGGCTGCACCGAGTCGCGCCACGTCTATCCCGGTGGCGGCGTATCGCCGTACTGCAAGGCGCACAACGGGCGACGGCGCATGAAGCAGCGCGACGGACAGGAGCCGATGAGCGGGCGGATGATGGACATCCTCGAATACCTGCTCGAACGCAAGGCGCAGGGCGAGCTGCTGGCGGAGCTGCGCTACCCGCAAGCCCAAGCCAAATCCATCCGGCTGCTGGTGCACCAGCAGCGCATCTTCCGCGACGAGCGCCTCGAAGGCGTGCGCTATGGGATCACCGAAGCCGGGGAGGCGGCGCTGGCGCCGTTTGCGCAGTACGTCAACCGGCGCGACGGCATCTGTCCGCACTGCGGGGTTCGCCCGCGCCACGTGCGCAGCAGCGGGCACAAGGACGGCTGGTGTCTCGAATGCCAGCGCGAGCAGGGGCGAGAGGAACGAGCGCTGGGTATTCAATATGTTGACATCACGCGCCCCTGCTCGCGCTGCGGTGTCAAGCCGCTGTACCAGTTTCCGGGAGGGGCGTACAGCTCCTACTGCAAGGACTGCACGCGCATCGTCCGCCGGGAGAACGCTCGCAAGCTGCGGCGCGAGCGCTTCCTGAAGTATCAGGCGACCGGGAAATTGCCAACCTGCAAGAAATGCAAGGTGAAGCCGGTGCGCGCGTTTCCCAACTGTCTCTCTCGGATTACTGCGCCGATTGTTACCGGACGTCACATCACCGGTGGGTGCTCAACAGAGTCATCAAGGCAGTACTGCCGGCGAAGCCGTCCGCGCCGAGGCGGCTCAAGCTGCACGCGCCGCCCGTGCCGGACGAGCTGGTGGTAGCCCCAGCGGCAAGGAAGGACGCGCTGCGCCTGGACTACGTGCCGGATGAGGCGGTCGTGAAGATCATGCGCGCCATGCAGCAGAACAGTGGAGCCAGCATCTCTACGCAGTAGCTACGTATGCAAGCGTTCTTTTTCGTTCGCTCGACATCGTTTGATTGAAGGAGATACGTATGACAAACGCACGCGGCAAGAACAACGGTCAAGGCTTGGCGAAGCTGAGCACGGGCGGCGACAGCGCAGCCTTCGGCGTCCCGTCCGCCCGAAACAAGTTTAGCAGGACACGAAGTTGGGCAAGGTAAGCCGGTGTCCATGCTCAGCCGGTGCTGGTCTCGTTCGACCTCGGCAATGGCTACGCCAGGGGCGCAGCGCCGAAGGCGCGTTCAGCTATCCGTCGGTGATCGCCGAGGTGCTGGATAGCGCTCGACGGCTTCGACCTGGGCGGCGGCGGCAGCGAATTCGTGATCGGCTTCGAAGGGCAGAAGTGGGCAATCGGCGAAAGCGTGCAGACCATCGGCACCGGGCATCGCACCATCCGCGATGCCTCGCGCATCGAAACGCCGTTCTACCGCACGCTCTTCGCCTCGATGCTGGCGCGCGCCGTCCCCTGCGCGCCGGGCACGAGCGTCGAAGTGGCGCCGGTGCTCAGCCTGCCGCCGGGGATGTATTACGAGAAAGAGCGGCTGAAGGAGGCGCTGGCGGGCATCTACGACGTCGACGCGCCGGTGCAAGGCTCGCTCCGCGAGCAGGGCGCCGGTCTTCTATCGTGCCGCTGGTCGGGATCCGCGTCATCCCCGAAGGCATGGGCACGGTATGCCTGCTGGTGCTGGACGAGAGCGGGCGCGACGTCAAGGGCGCCACGCTGCACAAGCAGACGGTCGGCGTGGTCGACGTGGGCACGCTCGACCGGCACTCATGCTCAACAACCTGAAAATCGTCCGCGAAGCACCCGCTCGGTGCCGCGGGCGCTGAATGCTCGAAACATCATCAACCACGCCGCCAAGCACGGCATCCTGCTGGAAGATCACGAGACCGACGCCATCACCAGGCCACCGCGCGTCCCCAACGGGGCGCATCCGGTCGCATCAGGCGCGGATTCACCTGGAGCGAGAACCTCGCCGAAATCGTCAACGGTCAGATCCGCACGCTCTGGCGCGGCGGGCACGCCCGTCGAGCGGATCATCCTGACCGGCGGAGGCGCGCCGCTGATATTCAAGTACCTCGTCGACGTCTATCCGGATCAGATCGTGCTGGCGGGGGACGACAGTATCGAGCCGGCGCACAGCAGGCAACAGGGGCGGCTATCGCTACGGCGCTGCGGCGGCTGACCGAAGAGGGTTAACACATGGTCGCTGGCGGGCGAGCCAACGGCTCACCGGGGACGAACCAACGAAGTCGGGAGGTATCCCCGGCAATCTCAAGCCGCTGGCAGATCAGGGCGAGCGCGTGCGCTTCAACGGATTCTGGCTGAACGAATCGCCCCGCGACCGCGCGGTTGCCGAATGGCTCGATACGACGCCGGGGGCAGCCGCCATCATCAAGGACCTGATTTACCGCTACCTCACGCCCAACCAAGAGTTGGGACGTGCGGCACCCGCTGCCGGCGACGGTCGCCACCCGGTGGACGGTCCCGCGCTTGGCGAGGCGGGCGGCATTCTGGGCGGCTTCGACGATTGAGGAGGTGTGATGCTCGACGCCTTCAAGCATCAACGCGGCAAGCTGTATCCGTCCTGGCAGGATAACCCTCGCCTGAAGTGGGAGCGCGCCCTGCGCGAACTTGTCCTCGGCGGGCGGTACACGCCTGTAGCCGGCGTCGTGGTCGTGCGCGGCGCGCTCGATACCTATCAGATTTTCGTCGAAAGCCGAGTGGCGAAAGCAAGCCTTCAGCGACCGAAGGTAAGCCGAGCGGCAGAAGCGCGCCGGTCGCCGGAGACGTTTTACGTGAAGGGCAGGACCCCATCGTTCGGCGAGATCGTCGACGCGCTGATCGACATCGTGAGCGAAATCACAGGAGAGGAAATCATGATGAAACAGCAAGTCACCCTTGCGCTCAACGCCAACGGCGCGGCGGCGCTGCGCCACATTCGGGATACCGCCGGCGTCGCAGCCATCGACGGTCGCACGCTGCGCTCGCTGCTGGACAAGAAGCTGGTCTACGACAACGGTCCGCGGGGCATTCGCCTGACCAGCCTCGGCACACTCGCGCTCGAGGCATACGACGGACAGACGCCGGAGCCGGGTAAAAGCCGGAGAATCATGTTCGAGCACGAGCCGGATCCGTCGCGCCGGCCTGCCGAGCCTGAGCCGGCGGCGGTGCAGCCCCCGTTGGAGACAACGCCGGAGTCGGATTTCACGCCCGGCGATTCCGCGAGCGCCACGTCCATGCCTGAAACTACCCCCCCCGCCCGAACCGGAGGATGTCGAGCCGTCAGAGCCGGGGGTGACGCAGTCCCCCTGAATCCACGTGGTGCTCGCGTAATCGCCCGTCTCGTCCGGACGTGAACCCGTTGTCGATGATCCCGGTCGGGCGCAGCGCATCCTTGGTTACCTGATGGCAAACAGCCCGCTCATTCGTGACCTGGTGGAGGCTGGAGGCGGTCGACCGGGCGACCGAGCGGCTTCTGACACTGGAATAGGAGTGCATGGTGAGCAAGCTGTCGGATTATCAGCCGGAGGACTTGATGCCGCGACGACCAACGCTTCAATCATGACGCCGCATCGTCCGGCGACGGAATTCAGGCGATGTTTTCGGTCCGGATGGTCGGCGTCATCGGCGAGCTGCAGCGCCAGCGCGACTCCATCCTGCTGCAGGAATACGGGCGTGACCGCCAGGCACGCGAGCGGGCGGTTGCCGAAGCGCAGCAGGAGCTGGATAGCGCCGAAGGGGAACTCGACCTCGCCTGGGCGTGGCACAGGCTTAACGAGGCGCTGGTCGAGCTGGCACACCTCGAAGCCCGGCGGCGGCTGGCGCAGCGGCGCGAGGCATTGAAAGAAGTGGCTGAGTCAAAAAGGAGACAAGGTTTACCGGAGGTGAGCACATGACAACCCATGCGGTGACGCGCGTTCGCCCGCTTGGCGAACACAAGCAGCGGCTCGTCGAGAACGTCGGCGAGGAGAGCTGGGTCTACGACGGTATCCCGGTCAAAGGCAAGGTCGAACACAACGGCAGGAAGCTGGACGTCTACCTGTTCGAGTGGGCGAAGATACCGCCGCATATCCAGCAGCACATGATCCGCAGCCGCGCAGCTGCGCAGGGCGTGCCGGTTGCCGATGCCCACCGGTTTCTGCAAACCCATCCGAGCGCCATCCCCTGCGCCGACGTCGCGCTGGAGCGGGAATATGCGGACGGTTGAACTGCGTGTTGAGGGTGAAGCCGACGACGTCGCCGCGACGGTGGCATGGCTGCGGGCGTGTTTCAAGGTCATCAAGGAATCCAAGCCGTACATCGACCGACCGCCGTCGCGCAGCGTGCGGGTCTATGTCGAGATTCAGGCGGAGCCGCCGCCGGAAAGGGAGGAAAACAAACGTGGCGGATAACCAGTTTATGAGAGAGGCGCACGTGTACACCATTAGCCCAGGACTGCAGCGCACGGTGAGGATGATCCGGCAGATGTGCTATGGCGATGCGCTGCTTATCCCGGTCGAGCGGCGCGCTCAACGCAGCGAGCTGCGGCTGGAATACCTTCAGCCCGCCGTCGACCCGGTCACGCTGCTGGGCGGCTTTGACTACTACAAGCTGATTACGCCGGCGCGCCGTTACGTCGTCCACATTCGCAGCTCGCGCCTGCTGCCGGAGCGCCAGCGCCAGATCGCCGAGCGTCTGCTGGAGATGGGCGCGCGTCCGGAGGCGCTGCGACTCATCGAGTTCGGTGCGACGACGCCGCCGGATGCCCGGCGCTGGCGGCTGCCGCACCTGCTGAAGCCGCAAACCCTGTTGACAAGCTCATGACCATCGTCATCTCCAATCCCGACAACATCCAGCCCGGCGACCGCGTCACGTTTCGCAGCGGCGTCACCGTGCAGATCAAGGCGGTGATGCGCACCTCCAGCGGCAAGCTCGACCGGGTCTATTTCTGTAAGCTGCCCAAGGGCTTCAGGACGCGCTTTATGGGGCAGCACCACTTTCGTCAGAAAGTCCTTGAAATCGTCCGCCCGCCCATAATACAAGGTATGCTGCATGATTCCCTATCACCCTACAATAGTCTGTCTGTGTGGAAGCACCCGCTTCAGCGAGGCGTTTCAGTCGGCACAACTGCGCGAAACACTCGCAGGCAACATTGTCTTGACCATCGGCTGCGATATGCGCTCAGATCCAGAGATACTTGCCGACAAAAGTGAAGATGAGCGGTCTGTCATTAAGCGACGGCTGGACGAGCTACATCTGCGAAAAATCGACCTCGCCGACGAGGTGCTCATTCTCAACGTTGGTGGATACATTGGCGAATCCACTCGCGCGGAATGGGAATATGCGGTTCGCAAAGAAAAGAAGGTCCGCTGGCTCGAACCTGATAAGGCGATTGTTGCTGACGCCGCAACGCGAGAAATACTGATGACCCTATGAAGGTTATCGAAATCCATTTCCTCAACGGCGACGTTTGCATCGTTGATCAGTGGGGACACGTCGCGGCGAGCATTGAGGAAACGTGGTACGGCGACGACTGGCTGAGCATCGCCGCAACAGGTTCCGGGTCGATGTCATCGAAATCAGCAAAGAAGTATTCGCCAATCTCGAGCCATATGAGCCTTGAGGGTTACGCTAGCGCCATCTGTAATGCCAATTTACCATTTACTGGCACCATTATTCTCGGCATTGTGGGCTGGTGCGCATCCGGCTGGGGCGGTGAGCGCAACCTCACGCTCCGGCGCACCACGAAGCGCTACCACCGCTCCGGGCGCAGTAGGGACTCTACTGTTGTCATGCGAAACTTTTCGCATAGTGAGGAGGTAGCGTTTTCGTGTCCCGCACGTCTCACCCCGGACTCAACCCGTTCCCAATACACTGACCTGCAGGAGTGGCGCGACAACTACAGTCACGGCGACGTCGCTGCCATCGCCCGCAGCATCCGCCGCTGGCATGAATGCCGCCCTGCGCGTCTGGCAGGACAACGTCGTCATGGCGGGCAACCACACCCTGCAGGCGCTCCGGCTGATCCAGCAGGAAGGCTGGAAGCCAGAACTCGATCATCACTTCCCGCCGACCAACGTCGTCGAACACGACGGCGCCTGGTACGTGCCCTACATCGACATGTCGCATCTGGACGCGGTCGAAGCCCGCGCGTTTGCCATCGCTGATAACCACATCGCGCGACAGGCGGTGGTCGACGAGGAGAAGCTGGCACGCTACCTGGTGAAGCCGCCGCCTGGTGGACAGCCGACTGCTCGACGCCACCGGCTTCGACAAAATCCAGCTTGACCGCCGCCTGGTCGAGCGCTTTCTCCAGCACGCAGGCGGGCCGGAAGACCCCGGGGCTGTGGATCCGCTCGAGGCGCTGCGTGAGCAGTGGGGCACCGAAACCGGGCAGCTCTGGACGATCCCAGCACGACCGGGCAGGGCGATCACCGGCTGCTGTGCGGCGACAGCACCAACGCCGACGACGTGGCGCAGCTGATGGACGGCAGGCGCGCGGTGCTCTTCGCAACCGACCCGCCGTATCTGGTTGGATACGACGGCACGAATCACCCGCACGCTTTCAACGAGCCGGATACCAATAAGGACTGGAGCGCAACCTATCATGACTGGGATGATCCGGAGGATGGCGAAGGGCTTTACGACGGCTTCATTCATGTCGCGCAGCAGCTCGCCATCACGCCGGAAGCCGCCTGGTACTGCTGGCACGCCAGCCGCCGTCAGGCGATGCTTGAACGCATCTGGAACAAGTACGGGGCGTTTGTGCATCAGCAGATTGTCTGGGTGAAAGATCGCCCGATTCTCACCCGCTCGTGGTACATGTGGCAGCACGAGCCGTGCCTGTTCGGCTGGGTTCAGGGCAAGAAGCCGAAACGCATCGCCGAGGATTACCCCTCGACCGTCTGGCATGTGCCGACGATTCCGCCCGGGGAAAAATCCGAGCACCCGACGTCCAAGCCGGTCGAATTGTTCGCCACACCCATGCTCCAGCACACGGTCAGCGGTGATTTGTGCTATGAGCCATTTTCCGGCAGCGGCACGCAGTTTGTAGCAGCCGAGCAGCTGGGGCGGCTGGTCTACGGCGTCGAGAAGGAGCCGGTGTACTGCGCGGTCATCCTCCAGCGCCTGAAGGCGATGGGACTGGCGCCCAAACGGATTGCTTGACGCCGGGGAGTACTCAGGTCGCCCCAATTTGGGGCGACCTGTTTGACAGCCGCCGGAACGATTTTACGATCAAGGCGATAACCCATGTATTGACGGAAACCCCATATAATGACTTACACCGGGAAAAGACACCCGAAGTTCGGATACCCGGTCTGCGGCGCGGACACCGAGCCGAACAAATGGGGGGTTGAATACTGCTGCACTCGCCCGATGTCCAACGGTAAATGCCGCAAGCACGGCGGCAAGACGCCCAGCGGCATCGCCTCGCCGCACTTCAAGACCGGGATGTATACCCGCTATATGCCGCCGCGTTTACTCGAACGCTACCACGAATCGCTGAGCAACCCCGACCGACTCGCGCTCGACGATGCCATTGCGATCATCGACGCGCGGCTGGTGGACGAGCTTCTCAGCGTCGACCAGGGCGGCAGCGTCAACGCGTGGGAAGCAGCGGGCGAAGCGTACCAGGAATTGAAAACGGCGATGAGCACCGTCGACATTCCAGGCGCCCAGGTTGCCATGACCACGCTCGAAGCAATTTTCACTCGTCAGGTCGCCGACCGCATGGCGTGGGTAGCGTTCGACAATCTGCTGGAGCAACGGCGCAAGCTGGTCGATACCGACCGTAAGCGCCGGCGCGACATGCAGCAGATGATCACTATCGAGCATGATGCTGCTGGCTGGCATACCGTTTATATCAGGTACGCGCAAAAGGGTGAGTGACCCAGTCATTCTGGCAAGCATCCAGTCCGACGTTAATGGACCTTTGCTGATCGAACTCGAAGCCCTCGCGCCTGGGTGAGGAAGAACAGACTTACCTCTGCCGCAGGCGCAAGTCTACGACAACCCGGAAGGTATCGGCGTTTGCCGCCGAGGTCTGCGCGCACCACTCGCGCCCTACCAGGCGGAGATCTCCGGGATCTGCTGATCTACGGGCGCGAGCAGGTGCGCGGCCCGCACGGTTGGGCAAAACCGCGACCGCAGCGTGGGTCATCCTGTGGGGCATCACCATCCTGCACTGGCGACGCTGGCGACATGGACACGCCGCGCCTATGTGGCGGTAGCCGATCCGCCACCCGGCCCGCGCATATAAATGGCGGCGCGGCGGACTGGACGAAGATCAGTCCAGGATGCGCGACGGGCGCGAGTTGCCGGAGCGCAGCATCAGCCGCAGCGGCGCTGAGGCATTCGCCTGTATCCGACGTGCTGGCGTTTTGATCGATATGCGCACGCTGCGCACTATCGTCACGCGGTCGAGGAAGCTGTGCGATCCTGCGCAGCCCACGCGGTTCAGCGCGTATTCGACGCCAGCGCGATACGCCGCAGCGCGCATATGCTTTCGCCATCAGCAACGCCGGCGATACCAGCGGGCGTATGGCGACATCCATAAGCAGTCGTCATGAGGACTGGCACGCGCGCCACGTCACGCCGATTTAAAGCTATCGCCGCTGGCGCGTTCCGCGATTGGGCACAACGCCGCAAAAGCAGGGGCGAGAAATCGGCAGCCTACCAGAACCGCGTGCTGGGGAATTTCGCTGAAGCCGGCACGGACGTGCTCATTCCGCTCGCGTGGGTCGAAGCTGCCCATGACCGTTGGTTGAACTGTAACGGGCGCGGGCGCGGCAAGCGCCGCTATGGCGTCGACGTGGCGCGCTTCGGCGATGACCTGACCGTGATCGCCGGCGTGGTCGGCAACGTCGTCGAAGCACTACCGCTACGGGCAGCTCGACACCATGCACTTCACCGGCAAGGTCATCCAGCACATGGGGTGAATGGGACGCGCCCGTGCAGTGGATATCTGCATCGGCGCGGGTGTGGTCGACCGCCTGCGCGAACTCGGCTATCAGGTCGGCGGCGTGAACGTCGGCGGTCCGCGAAAGACGAGGATGGCGAAGAGTTCACCGATTTAATCTCCAGCGAGCTGCCCTACAACCTGCGCCGTACCTCTGGTGGATGCTGCGCGAGCAGCCTGATCCCCGACAGCAGCAGATCCTGCTCGGCGCCGCCGCCGGATGAGGACGAGGACGATCACCTGCTGAGCGACCCGACCGCGCCGCGTTGGGCACCACCAGCGCCGGGCGAATCAAGGTGGAAACGAAGGAAGACCTGGAAAAAGCGCATCGGGCGTTCGACCGACGATGCCGACGCGGTGGCGCTGGCACTTTCGCCGGTGACGTCGAACCGCCGGAAATCACACCGCGCATCCTTAGTCATACGACGGGGGATAGAACTATGCTGCAGTTCAACCGCATTCGAGGCATGGCAACGACTCGCGCCTCCTTGCCGCGCCTATGGCTGCCGCGCCTACGGCGCTGAAGGGCACCGTTTTCACACGCACGGCACTGGATCATACGCCGGCGCAGTATCGAGCAACTTCAACTGGCAATATCGCGCGCGCTGGGCGGCAAGCCAGCTCGACGATCACACGCTGGCTCGCGCCTACGGGGTTTCCGCGACCGCCTATGCTCACCAGTTGGTCGCAATACCACGTCCACCCTGCCGCTGGTCGTGGCGCGATCCTATTGCGGAGCCGATTAGTGGCACCGCTCAACTACTTCCTCACGCAGGCGCCGCGCCAGATGGCGCTGATTGCCGCGATATCTGGGGCGCGCATTGCAGCGCCCGAACCCCTATGGCTGGAAAAGATTGGGCTAAAGCGGCTCTCAACCCGCAGCGCGCGTGCGCGAACCGAATACGGTCCACATGCGCGTGCTGGATATGAAATCCGCGACGAGTGGGCTATCTGCTCAGCGCGAATGTCCCGCCCGACGACGTGATCGTCGTCCACGACAGCGACCCAACCGGCGTCGGGCACAGCCGTTTCGAGTCCGCCTGGCTGTATCTGGGCATCGGAGTTCTGGGCTGGCGCACGCCGCCGCCTTCTTCACCAATGCCGCGCGTATCGACGGGATGCTGACGTTCGACCGCAAACTGTCACCCGCCGAGGACGACCAGGTTGTCGAGCAGTGGCAGAACTTCAAAGGCGCGAAGAACGCGCACAGCACGGCGGTCATGCCGGGCGGCGCGATCTGGACTCCGGTGCAGTCGACTCCCAAAGACCTGCTGATGAGCGAGCAGGACGAAACCGACGAAAAGAACATCGTCAAAATCTGGGGGATGCACCGCGCCCTGCTGGGCAGCGTCGACGTCGCCGACCCGCTGAGCGCCAATTCCACTTACAGCGGCTACGAAATCAATTTCATCCGCAACTCGGTGCTGCCGCGCACCGAGAATGTCATCCTTGCTGCGCTGAATGAGCAGTGGGCATGGCGCGACTTCGACCGCAGCGACTTCTATACGCTCGCGGTCGACGAGATGGCGATCCCGCAGCTTGCCGAGGCGCAGCTGGCGAAGAGCGAGACAAGCATTAACCTCTCGTCGGCAGGCATTACCGACCTCGACGAAGGGCGGCAGATGATCGGCTACCCGGCGCGCGGCGAGGGCGAGTACCTGCTGCGCAATCCCGCGCTGCCGCGCATCGCGCTGGAAAGCGGCGCCATCACGCTCGCCGAATACCGGCAGATGGTGACTGGACATGGCGGTGACGACCCGAACGCCAACGTCATCCTGCTTGGCGGGCAGGTCATCCCCGCCGACCGGCTGATGGAAGTGGCGAGCGCTAACGCTGACCGGCTGCTCAACCCGGTCACGATACCGATTCCATCCGATGGCAGCGGCTTCGACAATCCTCCCTCGACGCAACCCGGCGTGCCGCAACTCCCTGAGCCAAATCCGCCCGACGCGGCGCGTGCCGGATCGTCAATTTGCATCGCGCTTGATCTTGCCAACGATCCGGGATTGATCACGCTCCAGCGCCGGGTGCAGGAACTGTGCGCCGGGCAGCAGGTTAAGTGGGTGCCGCCGGAGAAGTTCCATGTCACGCTCCTGGTTGTACCGCTAGCGGACGACGACGAGCAGGTCGATGCGTTAATCGAGACGCTCTCCGATATCGAGGCACCGGAACTGGAGCTGCGCGTGGGCAGCCTGAACTGCTTCGACAATGTCGGCGAGTACCCGCTGCATTTCCGCTTTCGGCGCAACCAGGCACTCTACGATTTCCAGCAGGAAATTTACGACCTGGTCGCCGGTATGGGGCTGCAGATCAGCGGGCATCACGTGCCGGGCAACTATACGCCGCACGTGACGATGGGCACCTGCAAGCAGAAACCCAGGCCGGTGACATATCGGGGCAAGATCACCGTGCGCGCGGGCGCGCTCGTCGTCTGGAAGGATGACGACGAGGTCTACAACAGCGCG
>JAXLWE010000072.1:0-18832 GCA_046328655.1 Anaerolineae bacterium
GTTCAACTGGCCCGGTCATGAAGGACAGTGGCGCGGCTCGACCTACAATCAGGCGGTCGGCACGCGCGAGCAGGACATCAACCGTCTGTATGCCGACCCGACCTGGAATACGGCGCGGACGATCATCGACCAGTACGGAATCGACTACATCGTCTATGGAGCGCAGGAGCGCAGCGCCTACCAGAACGCCGGGGAAACCAAATTCCTCGACAATCTGGAAGTCGCCTGCGAATCCGGCGGCACGCGCATCTACAAAGTGCCGGACGTGGCAATCGCGCAGGCAGGATAAGGATGGACACGCCTTTGGATATGCAGTTCGACTCTCCAACGTTCGAGACCGAGCGCGCGCCGTCAACGGGGTGGGCGGGCGTCAGCTTCGAGCTGATCGCCTACGGCGCGATTCTGGTGCTGGCGCTGGTGCTGCGGCTGGCGGAACTCGACACGACGCCGATCATGGCATCCGAGACGCATAACGCGCTGGCGGCGTGGCGCGTGATCATGCCCAACGCTCCCGGCGAGCCGCTGATTGCCTCCAGCGCGCTGCTGTTCGCGCTGCAAAGCCTGAGCTTCTCGGTGCTGGGCGGCACGGAACTCGCCGCGCGCATTGCGACGGTACTGGGCGGCGCGGCGCTGGTGCTGGTTCCCGTCCTGTTCCGCCCGCTGATCGGCACGACGCGGGCAATCGTGGTCAGCGTGCTGCTGGCGTTCTCGCCGGTGCTGCTGATCGCGTCGCGCACCAGCAGCCCGGACGTGTGGGCGCTGCTGCTGGCGCTGCTCGGTCTGGCGGCGCTGGCGCGCGCCAAAGCCGGGCAGAGTCGTCCGGCGGTGCTGGCGGTCGTGCTGTTCGCCGGGCTGCTGTTCCTCACCGGCGCGGGCGGCGTGGCGCTGGCGCTGATCATCGCCGTCGCGGGCGGAGTCGCCGGGCTGTGGCGGCGTAATACCGTCGTGATAAATGGCGATGACAATACCGATAGCCCACTGAGCGCCGTGCGCGGCTCGCTGGGGCTGGCGCTGCCGCTGGCGGCGCTGGTCGTGCTGGCGATCAGCACCGGGCTGATGCTGTATCCATCAGGGCTGAGCGCGGTCGGCGAGAGCATCGGCGGCGCGATCCGCGCGGTGGTGCAGCCGCACGGCATCGCCGGTTACGGGGGGCTGACGAGCCTGTTTTACGAGCCGATCCTGTGGGTGCTGGCGGTGGTCGGGCTGGTGCTGCGCCGCGAGCGCCTGACGGCGGTCGACGTATTTCTGGCGGCGTGGGTCGTGCTCGGTGTGATGGTCTCGCTGTTCTTCGGCGACAATCTGCCCGATCACGCGCTGTGGCTGCTCGCGCCGCTGGCGGGGCTGGCGTCGAACGCGCTGCTGTGGGCGGTATCGACCGGCGCTCGCCTCGCTTGCCGAGCCGGATGCGCCGCCCTGGGGGCGCTGGCTGATCGCCATTTGCACGGTCGGCGTGGTCGCCATCTTCACGCTGCCGTTTCAGGCGATGGCGCGGTCGCTGATGGAGACGCCGGACGGCGCGCTGACGCTGTTCGCGCCGCAGCCGCAGAATATCGTGCTGCTGCTGGTCTCGGTCATGTTTCTGGTGATCGGCTTCTTCCTGTTCGCCAGCCTGTGGGGGAATCTCACGTCGTGGCAGGGGATTGTGCTGGGGCTGGCGCTGTTCGGGATGTTCACGTCGCTCGGTCGCGGCTGGAATGCGTCGGTCGTCGACGCGGGTAACCCGGTCGAATTCTGGCACACCGAGGCGACGAACGTCGATTCGAACCTGCTGAGGACGACGCTGGGCGAGGTCGCCGACCGAATTTCGGGCGGCTTCCCCTACTTGCCGGTCTCGGTCATGGCGTCGCAGGATGGCGTGGTCGCCTGGCTGCTGCGGGATTACGAGGCGGCGAAATACATCGCCAGCGTCGATGGCGTGATCGGCGATCAAGTGATTCTGGCTCCGGCGTCGGTGGATTCTACGGCGCTGGAAGCCGACTACATCGGCGAAGGCTTCACCGTCAGCCGCATGTGGGACGCCTCGACCATGACCGCCGTCGATTTTCCGGCGTGGTGGGCGCAGCGGCGCACCCGTACCGCGTGGTCGAGCGATGACCGGATGGTGCTGTGGCTGCGCGCCGACGTATATCAGGGCGTGGAGCAGGGGACGGGGTGAGAAATTTGCGCCGAACCCGTGTACAATGTCCGGCAGCATGAGAGAAGGACGACAATGCCAGACGGCGAACTCGACACCAATATCGCACGCTGCCTGACGGGGGATCAGGCGGGCTACGACGCGCTCTACGACCAGTACGCGGCGGCGCTGTACCGTCTGTGCTACAGCCTGCTGCTCAACCGCGAGGACGCGGAGGACGTGACGCAGGAGTCGTTCGTGTACGCCTTCCGCAACCTGCATCGCTTCAACCCGCAGAAGTCGTCGCTCAAGACATGGCTGTTCACGATTGCCATCTGCCGCTGCCGTAACATGTACCGCCGCAGCCGCCCGCCGCTGATCGACCTCGGTCAGCTTCTGCATCTGGTCGGCTCGAAAGCCGACGCGCCGGACGCGCTGTTCGCGCACCAGACGGCGCAGGAAGCCGTCGAGCAGGCGTTGGGCAGGCTGTCGCCGCGCCTGCGCGAATCGATTGTGCTGCGCTACGGTCATGGGCTGACCTACCGCGAGATGGCAGAAGTCATGGGCTGCCCGCAGAAAACCGCCGAAAGCCGCGTTCGTCTCGCTCACGAGGCGCTGCGCGGTCTGCTGCAAGGTCAGGATTTGCTGGAAGAGTTAGCGAGTATCTAGCGTATGCGTACCACCTGTCGTCACTGCCGGGCGCTGCTCCCCGGCTATATCAACCGTGAACTCACGCCGCCGCAGCGGGCGCGCGTCTCGCGTCACCTGAATAGCTGCGCCGAATGCTACGTCGCGTATATTGAACAGCGCCAGCTTGTGCAGGAGCTGGACCAGCGTGCCGCGCATCGCGGCGAGCCGCCGCGCCTCGACAAGATGCGGGCGATCAGGGCAAATGGCAGCGCCGGAGCCGCACGAAAGCGCGGCTCGACTACGCCCGCTACAGCATGGCGGCGCTGGTGCTGATGCTCGCCGTGCTGCTGCCCTGGTCGATGCAGGCGCATCCGTTCCGCCCTGCCGACGCCGCCGCAGCCGGAAACGGTCACGCCCAGCGGGACGACGATCGCCGCGCTGCCGACCGAGACCGCCACCGCTCACCGCGACCCACTGCAATCCGAATTATGCACCCGTGCCGGGCGCAACTGAAACGCCCTAGAGGGACTTATGGCAACGACTTTTCCCGAAACCCGACGGCGTGAAGCCAGACCTGATCAACCGCCTGCTGGCGCGCGTCGTCACCGCCGACTGGGAAACCATCGCTTATTTTGCGATTTTCGTGCTGGCGATTGTGACGCGCTTCGTCAACCTGGGCGCGCGCGTCATGAGCCACGACGAAAGCCTGCACACGTACTACTCGTGGCGGCTGGAACAGTTCGGCGATTACCAGCACACGCCGCTCATGCACGGTCCGATTCTGTTCCACATCACGGCGCTGTCCTACTTCCTGTTCGGCGACAGCGACTTCACCGCCCGCATCTACCCGGCGCTGCTGGGCGTCCTGCTGGTGATGATGCCGATCCTGTTCCGCCGCTGGCTGGGGCGCTGGGGCGCGCTGCTGGCGTCGGTGCTGCTGCTGATCTCGCCGCTGCTGATGTACTACGAGCGCTACATCCGCGAGGACATCCCGGCGATCTTCTCGGCGGTGCTGATGGTCTACGCCATCTTCATGTACGTCGACGGTCCTGAACACCTGCGGCGTAAAGCGCGCTGGCTGTACCTGCTCGCCGGGGCGATGCTCTGGTGTCTGGGGTCGAAAGAGTCGGCGTTCATCTATATCGCCATTTTCGGCAGCGTCGTGACGTTGTACTGGCTGGTGCGCGTATTCCAGTGGCTGCGCAAGCAGCCGAGCCTGCGCCTGTTCCGCTTCCTGACCATCGCCGTGCTGCTGGGCAGCGTGACCGCGCTGGCGATGTACATGGTCTTTAGCATCGCTCTGTCGAACTACGCCAACCTGACCGACCGCATGAATTACATCGGTCAGCAGATTACTGGCGCGCAGCCGCTCGGCTATGACTTCAGCGTGTTCGTCACCTGGACACTGCTGGTCGTCGCCGCCGTCGTCATCATCGTCGTCGGTACGGCGCTGTGGGCGACGCGGCGTGGCGGTCGGCTGCGCGTGCCGGAAATCATCCTGTTTTTGCTGATCGCGCTGGCGGTCTGCCTCGCGCTGATCGCATTCGAGGAGCTGACCTTCACGCCCAAGATCACCGCCGAGGAAGCCGAAACGGTGGTCGTCGCCGACATCAACGCGCTGCCGATTGTCGCGGCGTGGATCGTCGGGGTGGTGGGCTGCGTGCTGCTGGTCGTCTCGCGCGCGGCGGGCTGGTGGCGTCGGCTGCACCGCTTCCCCGAACTGGACGTGCTGATCGTTATGGGCACGCTGGTGCTGCCCTGGCTGACCTCGTTCGTCCTCAAGGCGACCGGCGCCGACCCGACCGATTACAGCCAGCTTGGTATCCAGCGGACGGTCGCCGCGCTAGTCCCGTTCCTCGCCCTGTCGATTGTGACCGGGCTGGTGTGGAACTGGAAGCGCTGGCTGATCTGCGTGCTGGTGTTCTACATCCCGTTCGCCTTCTTCTTCACGACCATGTTCACCAACCCGCTCGGCTTGGCGACCGGCATGATCGGCAGCCTGGGCTACTGGCTGAATCAGCAGGGCGTCCAGCGCGGCAGCCAGCCGCGCTACTACTACGCGCTGGTGATCATGCCCGTGTACGAATATCTGCCGCTGATCGGCGGGTTCCTGGCGATGCTGGCGGGGCTAACGACGTTCTGGCGCAGCGCGCGGCAGCCGAGCCGTCTGGCGCTCAACCAGGACGTGAGCGAGCCGCTGCCAGAAGCCGAGCCGGTGGAGACGACTCTGCCAGTGCTGTCCCGACCGGGCGCGCTGCGGCGGCTGTCGTTCCCGCTGTTCGTCTCGTGGTGGGCGATCTTCAATTTCATCGGCTACACGCTGGCGGGCGAGAAAATGCCCTGGCTTGGCACGCACATGACCGTCCCGCTCATCCTGCTGACGGCGTGGTACTTCGGGCGCGTCTTTGAGCATGTCGACTGGGCGAAGTTCCGGTCGCGCGGCTGGCTGTATCTGATCCTGCTGCCGCTGCTGGGCGTGGCATTATTTCAGGCGGCGTCGCCGTTCCTGCTGGGCAGTTCGCCGTTCGCCGGGCTGGAGCGCCAGCAGCTTACCGAGTTCTATCAATGGCTGGCGGTTATCGGTGTGGCGCTGCTGGTCATCTACCTGATCGTTCAGGTCATCCTGAGCAAGGGCTTCGCCCATTTCCGGCGGATGGTCGGCGTCGCCGCGTTCGTCGCCCTGTCGCTGCTCACGTTCCGCACGGCGCTGATGGCGTCGTTCATCAACTACGACTTCGCCAACGAATATCTGGTCTACGCGCACGGCGCGCCCGGCGTCAAGCGCATGATGCAGGAGATCGAGGACATCAGCCTGCGCACGACCGACGGCATGAGCGTTCGGTTCGCCTGGGGCGGCAACGCCTGGCCCGTGACCTGGTACTTCCGGCATCTGACCAACGCAAGCTTCTTCGCGGGCAACCCGACTCCACAGGCGCTCAACGACGCCGTGATGGTCTACGTCAGCGACGACATCAAGGCGCGCGTCGACCCGCTGCTGGAAGATCGCTACTATCAGTTCCACTGGATACGCATGTGGTGGCCCGATCAGGATTACTTCTACCTGACCGGACAGCGGGTGCTGAACGCGCTCGACTTCTCTCCGGAGAACACGCAGGCGGCGCAGATTCGCCGGGGCATGTTCGACATCTGGTGGAAGCGCGACTACACCACCTATGGGCAGGCGATTGGCAAGGACTACAGTCTGGAACACTGGCCCGTCAGCGAAGGGCTGACTCTCTACGTGCGCAAGGATGTGGCGGCGCAGGTGTGGAATCTCGGCTCTGGCGAAGGCACGGTGCTGAACCCGCTGGCGGATCAGGCGACCAACGTCTGCACCAGCAACTGGCAGCAGATTTCCGCCGATCTCGTCTTTAACGTGGGCGATGGTATTGCCATGAATCACCCGCTCGACATATCGGTCGACAACGCCAACGACCGCGTGTACGTCGCCGAGGAGTTCAACAACCGCGTCTCGGTGTTCGACCGGCAGGGAAATTACCTGACCAGCATCCAGAACGGGCAGGGCGGCTTCGTCGAAAACCTGACGCGCCCGAACGGTGTGGCGGTCGCGCCGAACGGCAGCGTCTACGTCGCCGACACCTGGAATTACCTGATCCGCGAGTTCGCGCCCGACGGCAGCCTGCTCAGGACGTGGGGACAGCCGGGGCAGTACGGCGCGGAAGCGCAGACCGACCCCGTCGATGGCTTCTGGGGTCCGCGTGACGTGGAAGTCGACGGCGACGGCAACGTCTACGTCGCCGACACCGGCAACAAGCGCGTGCGCGTCTACGATGGCGACGGCAATTACCTCCGCGACATCGGCTCGGCGGGCAGCGGGCTGGGGCAGTTGGACGAGCCGAGCGGTCTGGCGATTGACCGGGAGCAGCAGCGCCTGTACGTCGCCGACACGTGGAATCAGCGCGTTTCGGTGTTTGGTCTCGACGGCACGCCGCAGTTTACGTTCGCCGTGCGCGGCTGGTACGAGGATCAGGGCAATCGACCGTATCTGGCGATTGACCCGGTGCGGCATCTGATCTACGTGACCGACCCGGACGCCGGGCGTGTGCTGGTCTACGACCTGCAGGGCAACTGCGTCGGCTCGTTCGGACAGCCGAGCGATTCGCCGATTGCCAACACCGAATTCGATACCACTGCCGGTATCGCCGTCGACGCCGACGGCAACGTCTTTGTGGCGGATTCGGCTGCCGGGCGCGTGCTGCGGTTCGCGCCGTTCGTCGACACGGTCATGCCTGTGGTCGAGGATCAGTCCGGCGGCGTGCTCGTTGTGCCCCAGGAGGATCAATCCGAGACCGAGATCGTGCTGCCGCCGCAAGACAGCGACCTGAGCGCGACCGAGCAGGTCACGCCCGAAGCGCCGGTCGGCTAGCGGCTTGTGTCGACTAAGTCTGTCACGGGGGCGCTCAACTGAGCGCCCCGTTTGATTCGGCGTCATGCGCCCTTTCGCGTTAAGTGTTATAGTGAACGCGGAGCTGGACGAGACAACTGAGGGGGACGCATGAACGCCGAGGACGTTCTGAAGTACGGACATCGAACGGTCATGAACGCGGTCGATGGGCTGACCGACGCGCAGGTGCTGGTCGAAGGCGTATGCGGCTGGTGGTCGGTTCGGCACATCGTCGCGCATCTCGCCTCGCACGAACTTGTGCTGAACGACGTGCTGCGCCAGTTTATCGATCCGGCGGTGAGCACGCCCACACTGGATAGCTACGCCGCGCAGCATCTCGCCTTCAACGACATTGAGGTCGAGAAGCGCAAGGCGGCGAGCTACGCCGACCTGCTGCGCGAATACGAGCAAGCCAGCGCCACGACGCGCGAGCTGATCACGAAAATACCGCTCGAACGTCGGCGGCAGGCGGGCACGCTCCCCTGGTACGGCGACGAATACGACCTCGAAGATTTGATCGCCTATTCCAACTACGGGCACAAGCGCGAACACTGCGCTCAGATCGCCGTCTACCGGGATACGCTCAAATAATACGACCTGTATTGCACGGGCGGCTTGTCAGGTGTAATGAGTTATGGTAGAATGTTTGCGTAGGAAAAAGTGGGTTAACCCCACTTTTTATGTCTTTGTGATGTCCGCGACCGTCTGATCAGTTTGAGAAGTCGGTCGTTGTTGTGAAATCCACCAACGTCATTCCCCAAAGTCGGTACGGGAGTTAAGACCAAGTCGTATGAAAAGTGAGTTTGAAGTAGCCTTCAACGAGATTATGGAATCGCGTGCGCTGCCGCAGGAGACTGTGCTCGAAGCGCTGAGCACGGCGCTGGTTTCGGCGTACCGTCGGGATGCCGGGATCGGCTCGTCTCAGCACGTTGAGGCGCACATCGATCCGGTGTCGGGGCGACCCCAGATTCTGGTCGAGAAGGAAGTAGTCGACGAAGTTCAGGACAACCGCACCGAGGTTGAGCTTGAGAAGGCGCGCTACTTCAACCCGGAAGCCAACTACGGCGATATGGTGATGGTGCTGGCGGAGGGGACGACCAAGAAATTCGGGCGTATCGCCGCGCAGACCGCCAAGCAGGTCATCCTGCAAAAAATCCGTGAAGCCGAGCGCAATTCGCTCTACGACGAGTTCATCGAGCGCGAAGGCGATCTCGTGCATGGCACGGTGCAGAGCGTCAACTCCAGCATGGTGACGATTGGCTTGGGGCGCGCCGAAGCGATCCTGCCGCGCGCGCAGCAGATTCCCGGCGAAAAGTACAAGCCGCACGAAAAGCTGCGCGCTTACGTGCTGGAAGTGAAGAAAACCAATCGCGGTCCGCAGATCGTCGTCAGCCGCAGCCATCGCAGTATGCTGCGCCGCCTGCTCGAATACGAAGTCCCGGAAATCTACAACGGGCAGGTCGAGATCAAGAACATCGCCCGCGAGGCGGGCTACCGCTCGAAAGTCGCTGTCGCCGCGCTTCAGGAGGGCATCGACCCGGTCGGCGCGTGCGTCGGGATGCGCGGTATCCGCATCCAGAATATCGTCAAGGAACTCCACGAAGAGAAGATCGACGTTATCGAGTGGAATCCCAATCAGGAAATTTTCATCGCCAAGGCGCTCAGCCCGGCGCGCGTCAGCGGCGTGTATCTGGAAGATGACCCGGACGCCGGACGCACGGCAATCGTGATCGTGCCGGATGATCAGCTTTCGCTGGCAATCGGGCGCGAGGGGCAGAACGCCCGCCTCGCCGCCAAGCTGACCGGCTGGCGCATCGACATCAAGAGCGTCACCGAAGCCGTGACCGAGGCGGTCGAGAATATCGATACCCCGCCGCTGCGTGAGCTGCAAACGCAGCAGGGCGATACGGTCGCTGAAGTACAGCGGATCATAGAAAAGCGCGCTGCCAACCGCGCCGTTATGCCGGAAGAATTCAACCTGCTAGCGCGCTTCGCCGATACGGTGCAGCGGCGTATGGTTGCGGTGCGTGATGCGGCGCGCCAGGCGCGGCTCAAGGAACTCGAAGCCGTCAAGATGACGCTGCCGCAGGGCGCGTTCAAGCTGCCAGTCACGGTGCTGGAACTGCCCGACGTTGTCGTCGAAGCACTCCAGCCGTTCGAGAACGTCGGCGAAATCATGCTGCGCTTCCTAATCGACGAGAACCGCATCCGCCGCGCGCTTTCCGACCTGCCTCCCGATTCATTCCGCCAGCTGCAGGAAGCGCTGGACAAGCTGGTGATCCCGGAGGTCGAGCCGGAAGCCGAGGAAGAAGTGGAGGCGCAGGCTGCGGAAGCGGGTGCTGCGGAAGCGGCTGCCGCCCCGGCTGGAGAAGAAGTGCCGGTGCTGCCTGGCGACGATGCGCGCCGTCCGAAGCGCCCGCGTGAGGAAGTCGTCGGCTTTGTCGAAGACGAGGCGGACGTTGACGCGCTTGCCCAGGATCCGAGCAAGAAGGGCAAGGGCAAGAAGAAGAAGGGGCGCCAGCTCGTCTTTGACGAAAAGCGTGGTGGTATGGTGGTGAAGCGCCAGCGCAAGGGCGGGCGCGGCGGCGAATGGGGCAACTGGGACGAGGAATAACCCATGAGCACGCCTGCGCGCAAGCATGTTCCGGTGCGGATGTGCATCGTCTGCCGGGACAAAGCGGGCAAGCGCCAGTTGACGCGGGTCGTTCGTACCGAAGCGGGGCTGCAGGTCGACCCCACTGGCAAGCTGAACGGGCGCGGCGCGTATCTGTGTGAACGAGAGAGTTGCTGGGAAACCGCAGTGAAGACCGACCTATTGGCGAAAGCGTTGCGGATGCCACTGACGGATGAAGATCGTGAACGATTGCGGCGGTCCAGGGCGTAGCCATGATCAACCCGTCATGGCTCGTGACCGTCGTTACAACTGAATTTAGCAGCGGTGGGCAGGTGAGTTGAGGTATTAGACCTTTTCCTGTCCCATCGCTCCTGCATGGAGGTGAGGATGGCACAGGAAAAACAAGTCGTACTCGTACCGGATTATCTCACGGTGCGCGAGGTCGCCGAATTAATCGACGCCAGCCCGATTGAGGTGATGAAACGGTTGATCGCCAACGGTATCATGGCGTCGATCAACCAGCAGATCGATTTCGATACCGCTGCTATCGTGATCGAGGAAATGGGCTTCGAAGCCCAGTCGGCGAGCGCGGCGGCGGCGAAAGTCGAGCGCGAAGTCCGCGCCGAAACCGCCCAGACGTGGCGCAAGGTTTACCTGCAGGAAAAGCCGGAGAACCTTGTCATCCGTCCCCCGATTGTCACCATTCTTGGTCACGTCGATCACGGTAAGACCACGCTGCTCGATACCATTCGCAAGGCGCACGTCGCCGAAGGCGAAGCGGGCGGCATCACGCAGCACATCGGCGCGTACCGTGTCACCCACAACGGCAGACAGATCACCTTCCTGGACACGCCCGGTCACGAAGCGTTTACGGCGATGCGGGCGCGCGGCGCACAGGGCGCGGACATCGCTATTCTGGTGGTGGCTGCCGATGACGGCGTAATGCCGACCACGCGCGAAGCACTCACCCACGCGCGGGCGGCGAACGTGCCGATCATCGTGGCGATCACCAAGATCGACAAGCGCAACGCCAATGTCGACCGCGTCAAGCAGGAGATCAGCGATCTCGGTCTGACGCCGATGGACTGGGATGGCGAAACCTTCGTCGTGCCTGTTTCGGCGACGCAGGGCGAGGGCATCGAAGACCTGCTCGAAGCCATCCTGCTGGTAGCGGACGAAAACGACATCGTGGCGAACCCGAACGCCGCCGCGACTGGCGTCGTGCTGGAAGCGCAGGTGGATCGCAGTCGCGGGGCGATTGCGACGCTGCTGGTGCTGAACGGCACGCTCCACACGGGCGATGTCGTCGTCGCCGGGCTGACTTCCGGTCGCCTGAAGGCGATGTATGACGAGACCGGCGCTACCGTCAAGAGCGCGGGTCCGTCGACCCCGGTCGCCGTCCTCGGCTTGAGCGGCGTTCCGCAGGCGGGGGACAGCTTTGAGGTCGCCAAGAACGACAAGATTGCCCGTGCCGTCGTCTCCGAGCGGCAGGCAGCCGCCGAAGCGGCACGCACCCCAACCGGACGCGCGGCGATCACGCTTGAGGATATCTTCGCCCAGTACCGCGAAGGCGAAGCCAAGGAACTCAACCTGATCCTTAAGGTGGACGTGCAGGGGTCGCTCCAGCCGATCATCGACTCGCTGCGTCATATCGAGGAGAACAATCCCGAAGGCATCAAGCTGCGCATCCTGTCGAGCGACGTGGGCAACATCAGCGAAAGCGACGTGATGCTGGCGAGTGCTTCCGGCGCGATCATTCTCGGCTTCCACGTCGATATCGACACGGCGGCGCGCCGTCATGCCGACTCGCACGGCGTCGAGATTCGCCTGTACACCATCATCTACAAGCTGCTCGAAGACATCGAGCTGGCGCTCAAGGGTATGCTGGAGCCGGTCTACGCCGACCGCACGATTGGCGTCGCCGAGGTGCGGCAGGTGTTCCGCATCCCGCGCGTCGGCACGATTGCCGGGTGTATGGTGCGTGACGGCGAAATTCGCCGCAACGCCCGCGCCCGCGTCCGGCGCGGTGGGCAGGTGCTCGCCGAGAACATCAACGTCGGCTCGCTGAAGCGCTTGCAGGAGGACGTGCGCGAAGTCCGTTCCGGCTTCGAGTGCGGCATCGGCTTGAGCAACTTCAACGACTTCCAGGAGGGCGACCAGATCGAGTGCTACGTCACCGAGCGCGTCAGCTAGTTCAATAACCCCATGCCATGACGCCGCCGCTCGCGTGAGGGCGGCGTCATGCCTGTATTTCACCGGGGAGGTTCACCATGAGTATCAAACAGGAGCGGGTTTCAGGGCGGATTCGCAAGATTCTCAGCCAGTTGATTCTGCGCGAAGTCGCCGATCCGCGTCTGCACGGCATCACCATCACGGATGTGGAGCTTGACCCTGAGCTGCTTTTTGCTAAAGTGTACGTCAACGCGCTGGGCGAAGAAGAACGAGAGCCGGAAGTCATGATCGCGCTCGAACACGCGAAGGGCTTCCTGCGCCGCGAAGTCGCCCATCGCGTGCGTATGCGCAAAGCGCCGGAGCTGATCTTTCACTGGGATGCAAGCCTTGAGCGCAGCGAGCGCATCAACACGCTGCTTGCCAGCCTGGATATTCCGCCGCAAGACACTGTTACTGAAACGGACGACAATGACGATTCTGAACTGGACTGAGGCGACCGAAGCCGTCGATACTGCCCGTTCGATCCTGCTGGTGACGCATTTCAAGCCCGACGGTGATGCCATCGGCTCGCTGCTCGGCGCGGCGAACGCCCTCCGCGAGCGCGGCTGCGCTGTGACTACGCTCGCCGTTGACGACGGCGTGCCGCCGTTCCTGCGCTTTCTGCCCGGCTCGGATACGGTGCAGTCGTCGCTGACCAGCGGCGAATGGGAATTGATGATCTCGCTCGATTGCAGCGACGAGGAGCGCAGCGGCAACGTCGGCGTCTACGGGCGGGCGCACAGCCAGCGCATCATCAACCTCGACCATCATCCGACCAACACCAAGTTCGGGCAGCTTTACCTGTTCGAGCCGGACGCGGTCTCGGCGACGCAGGTCGTCCAGGAATGGCTGGAGCACATGAATCAGCCCTTAAGCCGCGCGATTGCCGTCCCGCTGCTCACCGGGCTGGTCACCGACACGCTCGGCTTTCGCACCAGCAACGTGCGCCCGGAGACGCTCGGCTATGCCCAGAAGCTGATGCAGGTCGGCGCGTCGCTGACGGAAGTCACCGCGCGCACGCTCGGCAGCACGCCATATCAGAATATCGTGCTGTGGAAGTACGTCCTGCCCAGCGTCGAACTCAAGGGCGGTGTGATCTCCGCGACGGTTACGCAGGCGGATGCTCACAAGGCGCACCTGCCGGATATTACCGACGGCGGTCTGGTCGAATACCTGGTGACGGCGAACGAGGCGATGATCTCGGTCGTATTCAAGGAACTTGCCGACGGACGCATCGAAGTCGGCTTCCGCAGCAAGCCGGGCTACGACGTGGCGCAGGTCGCGCTCAGCCTGGGCGGCGGCGGGCACCGGCAGGCGTCCGGCGCGACGATTCCCGGACCGCTCGACGCGGCGAAAACGCGGGTCATGCCGCTGCTGCATCAGGCATACCAGCAGGGGACGCTGGTCATCGCGTGAAATTCATGTAACATTCACGCGATGCCAACGTGCGAGAATGCGTAATTCTGTAATAAAATAAAGCTATATAGTCTGTTCATGATGTAAGCTGGGGGCGACATGTCAGAGTCTCAGTTGCCCTGGGTCGTCGAGCTAAAAGCCGCGCCGATCCCGCAACCAATCCGAGCACAGTTTGAAAAACGGCTGGTCATCGGGCGCGCCGACAAGGTGACGAACGTCAAGCCCGATATTGACCTGACGCCGTTCAACGCCGACCTCTACGGGATTTCGCGCCAGCACGCTGCGCTCATCGCCAAGTCGTCGCAGCTGCTGGTGGTCGACCTCAACAGCGGCAACGGCACGTACCTCAACGGTACGCGCCTGACGCCGCACGGACCGATCCCGCTGCACGGCGAGGATCGCCTGCAGCTTGGCAAGCTCCAGTTTGAGGTGAGAGTGCTGATCGCGCCCAGTCATCCGGTCGGGTTTTCCAGCGACATCAGCTTGCAGATGAACAGCACGGTCGTGCAGGGTTCAGGGCAGACGGTGCTGCTCGTGCAGAGCGACGAGGAAGTCTCCGGTGTGATCGAAACCGCGCTGGGGCAGTGTGGCTACAAGGTCGTCACGGCGCGCGGAGTCGTCGCCGCCATGCGTCTGGTCACCCAGAAGCGTCCGAGCGCGGTCATCCTCGACTGGACGCTGCCGGATATGCCCGGCATCGAGCTGTGCCGCTATATCCGCCGCGATACGCATCACAACACCACGCCGATGATCGTCGTCGCCAAGCAGAAGAATCCGTCGCTGGTGCAGGAAGCGCTCGATGCTGGCGCGAACATTGTGCTAGCCGAGCCGCTGAGCATCAAGGAGCTTCAGCACATCGTCACCATGCTGATCGGGCAGCCAGCGCACGGCTCGTCGTCGTTCGCCACCAAGCATCTGGTCGGGACGGCTCCGCTTCAGGCGATCCAGCCGCAGACCCGGCGCAACTCGATTGTGATCTTCGTCGCCGGGTCGAAAGAGCCGCTCGTGATGACCGTCAACCAGCCGATCACCTTCGGGCGCTCGATCAGCCAGAGCCTGCTGACGCACGTCGACCTGACGCGCAACAACGCCGTCGATAACGGCGTCTCGCGCCTGCACGCCCGCCTGCATTACGAAGGCGGCGAGTTTTTCATCGAAGACCTGAACAGCGTGAACGGCTCGTACCTCAACGGCGACCCGCTCCAACCGGCGACCAAGATTCGGGTCAAAAATGCGGACGAGCTGCGGCTCGGACGGCTGCGCATGTATCTCTACTTCCTCGGCGACGCCGACCGACCCGAAAAGCCGGAAAAAGCTGACCAACCTGAGAAATCTGACACACCTGACAAGTCGGAGTGATCCCCTGTTCGGCTTCTGGAACGTCGATAAGCCCGCCGGGATGACCAGTCACGACGTGGTCGCGCGCGCACGCCGCGCGTCCGGCATCAAGAAAATCGGGCACGCGGGCACGCTCGACCCGCTGGCGACCGGCGTGCTGGTGCTGTGCGTCGGCGCGGCGACCCGCCTGAGCGAGTACGTCATGCACGCCGACAAGCGCTACCGGGCGCGCGTCCGGCTGGGCGCGACCACCGACACCTACGACGCCGAAGGCGAAATCGTGCAGGAGCGCGATGCCTCGCACGTCACGCGCGAGGCGGTCGAGCGGGCGCTGCTGCCGTTCGTCGGCGACATCGAGCAAATCCCGCCGATGTACAGCGCCATCAAGCAGGGTGGGCGCAAGCTCTACGATCTGGCGCGCGCCGGCGAGACGGTCGAGCGCGCCGCCCGCTCCGTGCGGATCGATGCGCTCGCGCTGGTCGACTGGCAGCCGCCGGAATTCACGCTCGACGTGGGGTGCAGCGCCGGGACGTACATCCGCAGCCTGGCGTATGACATCGGCGAAGCGCTTGGCGTTGGCGCGTACCTCACCGGGCTGACGCGGACAGCCAGCGGTATGTTCCCGCTTGAAAATGCCGTGCCGCTTGATACACTCCTGATCGATCCGGCACGCTACCTGATTCCGCCGTCGGAAGCGCTTCGTCAATATGCGGCGCTCGTCCTCGACGCCGCTGCCGAGGATGACGTTCGGCACGGGCGCTCGCTCGCTTTCGATTACGCCGACGGAACGGTGATAGCAGCCTACGATACGGGAAACCGCCTGATCGCCATGATGAAAGCCGAAGATGGGCGGCTGAAGCCCCAAAAAGTCTTTACCTGAGCCAACGAACGGGAACAACATGCAGCATCTTTACGATCTCGCCAGCGTCCAGCTTGAGCAGCCGTCCGTCGTGACCATTGGCGTGTTTGACGGCGTCCATCGCGGGCATCAGCAGTTGATCCGGCGGCTGGTGGACGAGGCGCGCGCGACGAACCGGCTGGCGGTCGCCCTGACTTTCTTCCCGCATCCTGACGTGGTGCTGCGCGGGCTGACCGGGCGCTACTATCTGACGACGCCGGAGCAGCGCGCGCAATATCTGGGCGAGCTGGGCATCGACTACGTGATCACGCTGCCGTTCAATCAGGAATTCCGCCAGATCTGCGCGGCGGCGTTCGTCGACACGCTGATCGAGCATCTCCGGCTTGGCTCGCTGTGGGTCGGCTCGGACTTTGCGATGGGCTACAAGCGCGAGGGCAACATCGATTTCCTGCGCGCGCAGAGCGAGGCGAAAGCCTTCTCGCTTCAGGTGGTCGACCTGATCGTCGCGGAGAGCGACGGCGTGATCAGCAGCACGGCGATCCGCGAGGCGCTGCTGGCGGGTGAGGTCGATCAGGCGCGCGACTGGCTGGGGCGCTCGTATCCGCTGACCGGCGAGGTTGTGCATGGCGATCATCGCGGGCGGCTGCTGGGCTTCCTGACGGCGAATATGGCGGTGTGGGACGAACAGGTCATCCCGGCGAACGGGATTTACGCGGGCTGGGCGCACCCGCGGGACGAGCGTTTCATGGCGGCGACCAACGTCGGTATCCGTCCGCAGTTCGACGGCGACAACGTGACCGTCGAGGCCTACCTGCTCGACTTCGACCGCGACATCTACGGGCAGCAGTTGACCTTCACGTTCGAGAGGTATCACTCGATTTACCGAAACCCTGAGACGAATCAGACAGCGCCTGTTCCCCGTCACAACGAGATTTCCGACTTGCTGGCTCGGAAGATTTGCTCTCAGCTTGGTATACCCCCCGTGAAATAGGCATCGCAAATCTTCGTCCCGCACCCGCAGCCGAGCCACCGCGCTGGCATAAGTCTCACCTTCTCAAATCCTTTCTACCACGACAACTGAACACACCCGTGCGACATTGCTCATGCTGGCGCGGTTTAACTTCAGCACCAGTGATGACAATCAAAAAGGGAGACAAAATATGCGCCGCGCGTGGTTGTTTTTGCTACTTATTCTGGTTATTTCGCTAGCGGCTTTGCCGGTGTTTGCGGTGAAGTACGGGCAGCCGGACAATGGGGCACACCCCTATGTCGGCTTGCTGGTGTTTTACGATAATAGTGGTACGCCCCAGTGGCGCTGCACGGGTACGCTGATCGCACCCAGGCTGATGGTCACTGCTGCCCACTGCACCGAACTTGAAGCCGGGGCGCAAGTCTGGTTCAACGAAAATGTGGATACTGTGCCTGGATATCCGCTCAGCGGCGGCATTACCGGACACGCCGATGCTTCACCGTGGTGGCAGGGCGGGTTGTATCTCCCGAATACCGGTGATGTCGGTGTCGTGGTGTTGGATCAGGATGTCCCGGGTCCCTACGGCTCGCTGGCTCCCGCCGGGGCGCTTGATTCGCTGGCGACCCAGCGCGGGCAGCAGGACACGACCTTCACGGTGGTAGGCTACGGCTTGCAGAGCGTCAAGCCGGCGTTGTCGGCGTTCCGGCAGCGGTTGGTTGCAGGCGTTCATCTGGTCAACCTCAACAGCGCGTTGAACGATGGCTACAACCTTCAGACCTCGAACAACCCGGGGCGTGGCAATGGCGGACCGGGTGGCACCTGCTTCGGTGACTCCGGCGGTCCAATCTTCTCGCCAGCCGGGCAGATTGTCGCGGTGAACTCGTTCGTCCTGAATGAAAACTGCGCCGGGGCGTCGTTCGGCTACCGCACCGACCGTCAGGAAGTCATCGACTGGGTGCTGGGTCCTCACTGATCGGCATCGAGCGTCGTTCCAGAAAAAGCAGCACTCACCAATTTGGGTGCTGCTTTTTTGATCCGGCTGCGATTGTCGCGCTAGTCTTCGTCCTGCAACCGGTAGCCGAGCCGCTGCATGAGCTTCTCGTCGCTGCGCCAGTTCTTCAGCACTTTCACTCGCAAATCGAGGAACACCTTCGTGCCGAGCATGTTCTCAAGCTCGGCGCGCGCCTGCGTGCTGATCTTCTTGATCATCTCGCCGCCCTTGCCGATGACGATACCCTTCTGCGAATCGCGCTCGACGTAGATCAGCGCGCTGATGTAGGTCATATTATCGGAGCGTTCCTTGTAGCTTTCGACTTCGACGGCGACCGAGTAGGGGATTTCCTGCTCGGTCAGCAGCATGATCTTCTCGCGCACGACTTCGGCGGCGATGAAGCGCATGTTTACGTCGCTCACCTCATCGGGCGGATAGTAGAGCGGTCCAACCGGCAGCCTATCCATGATGTCATTCAGCAAACCGTCGACGCCATCGCCGTTCAGGGCGCTGATGGTGAACGCTCCGTCGTGGGGGATGAGCGCCGTGTGCGCGGCGATGTTGGCGTCGCGGGTGTCGGGCACGAGCAGGTCGGCTTTGTTGAGCGCCAGCAGGACGGGCGTTTTGCCACGCAGCCGCGCGACTGTCTCGGAAATATACTGGTCAGCGCGCTCTGGCGGCTGCGAAACGTCGAGCAGCAGCAGGATCACGTCGGCGTCGCGGAACGCCGACTCCGCCATCTTGACCATGTATTCGCCCAGCTTGTGCTGCGGCGCGTGCAAGCCGGGCGTGTCCACGAACAGGACTTGCCCGCGCTCGTCGGTGAAGATGCCCAGTTGACGGCGGCGCGTCGTCTGCGGCTTGGGGCTGACGATGGCGATCTTCTGCTGGAGCAGGCGGTTGATCAGCGTCGATTTGCCCACGTTTGGGCGACCGACGACCGCCACCACGCCGGAGCGGTGATCGTCGGGCAGGGGAGTGTCAAATGCGCTATCGTGATCGTTCATGCCGGGGTACGCGCTTCGTCCGCCTTATTCATGCGGGATGATGGCGTGTTCTTCTTCCTCGCCCGAAGGAAGTTCGTGATGCGCGTCGTGATGCCCGGTATACTGGGGGACGTTGATGTCGTCGAAGTGTTCGAAGGGCTGGACGACGGCAACCCACCCGCCGATACCGACGATCAGGAGCGCCAGCCCGGCGGCGAACGTCAGCCCGATGATTGTTCCGTCCGCAGCTTCACCCTGGACAACGCCGAACGCCAGCGCGAGGATCATCAGAATGAGAC
>JAXLWE010000073.1:0-18827 GCA_046328655.1 Anaerolineae bacterium
GTCCTGTTCAGCGGCAGCAAGCAGCAGGATGCGGCGCTGGAATTCCTGCGCTTTACGCAGTCGGAGGAATATCAGCAGCAGATGTCGACCGTCGGGCAGTTGACGGTTCTGAACGCGCTGGTCGACACCGACTACTTCACGAATCACCCCTACTACCCGATTTTCCTTGAGCAGCTTCAGACGGCGCGGGCGCGCACGCCCGTCCCACAGTGGACTTCGATGGAAGAAGTCCTGAGCGACGCCGGACAGTTGATCCTGCGCGGCGAAGCATCGGCGCAGGAAGCGCTGGACGCGGCAGCAGAGGAAATCGACTCGCTTCTGGCGAAGTAGCAGCCTCGGCGGTAGAAACAACGGGGCACGGCTCGGCAGTCCATAACTGTCACCGTGCCCCTGTTCGCACAACTCCAAAGAGGATTTGATGATGAACACCGGATTCAGCATAACCCGGTCGCAGGCAGGCGCAGCGACCACCGCGAATGGAGGAGGGAATCCGCGCTACCGCTGGTACGCGCCCTACCTGTTCCTGCTGCCCGGACTGCTGCTCTATCTCGTCTGGACAGTCTATCCGCTGGTCTATCAGCTTTACATCAGCTTCTTCGACTGGCGGATCATGCCGGGGCAGGTGAGCGAGTTCGTCGGGCTGGCGAATTACCAGCAGGCGCTCTCCGACAAGACGTTCTGGCTGGCGCTGCAAAACACCGCCGTCTACACGCTGGTCACGGTCGCCGGGCAGATGGTCGTCGGCTTCACGCTGGCGCTGCTCGTCCACCGGGTCGTCGTCGCCAAGCGGCTCTTTCGCGCCATCTACTACCTGCCAGTCGTCACGTCCTGGGTCGTCGTCAGCTTCCTGTTCCTGTACCTGTTCAGCCCCGGCTTATCCGGGCTGATCAATCACGTGCTGGTCAATATCCTCCACGTGCTGCCTGAGGCGGTCTCGTGGTACGCCAGCAGCAGCACCGCCTGGATCGCCATCTACGCCCTCGGCATCTGGAAAGGCATGGGCTGGTCGATGGTGATCTTCCTGGCGGCGCTGCAAAACATCCCGATGGAGCTTTACGAAGCCGCCGCCATCGACGGGGCGGGCGAGTGGCAGCGCGTCCGTCATCTGACGCTGCCGCTGATCCGGCGGACGACGCTGTTCGTGCTGATCGCGCTGGTCATCGGCGGCTTTCAGGTCTTTATCTCGGTGCTGTTGATCACCGGGGGCGCGCCGCTGCACCGCACCGAAGTTTCGCTCACCTACATGTTCGACCAGGCTTTCAACAAGCTCAATTTCGGCTACGGGGCTGCGCTCAGCTACCTGCTCGCGGTGGTGATCGTCGCTGTCAGTTTCGTCCAGATGCGCGTCTTCAACCGGCGCGGTAACGACGTGGAGTACTGAATCATGTTAGCGACGAGCAGTAGTCAGCAGCGCCTGTTCAACTGGCTGATCGTCCTCGTGCTGTGCGCCGGGGTGATCATCGCCATCGGTCCCATGCTGTACATGATTTCAACGGCGTTCAAGTCGCAGACCTACGTGCTGGAAATCCCGCCGCGCCTGATCCCGGAGCAGCCGACGCTGGAAAACTTCCAGACGGCGTTCAGCAGCCGCAATTTCGGGCGCGCCTTCCTCAACAGCGCCTTCGTCGCCCTCAGCACGGCGCTGCTGGTGACGGCGCTGGCGTCGATGATGGCTTACGCCTTCGCGCGCTTCGAGTTTCGCGGCAAGAAAACGGTCTTTGCCGTCCTGCTGGTCATGTTGATGATCCCCGGCGTGGTGCTGCTGATCCCGCAGTTCATCCTCGCCAAGTCACTCGGCTTGCTCAACAGCCTGCCGGGGCTGGTTCTGGTGTATTCCGCCGGACCGCTGGCGTTCAACACGTTTCTGCTGCGCGGCTTCTTCGAGAACCTGCCGCGCGAGCTGGAAGAATCGGCGGTGATCGACGGGGCGAATCCGTTCGTCATCTTCACGCGCATCATGCTGCCGCTGGCTGCCCCCGCCGTCAGCACGGTGGCGGTATTCAGCTTCCTGGGGGCGTGGGATGAATATCTGCTGGCGCTCAACTTCCTCACCGACGAAACCCTGCGCACGCTGCCGATTGCGATTGCCAACTTCCGGGGGCAGCACGCGACCGACTGGGGCTTGGTGTTCGCCGGATCGCTGACGGCGGTCGTCCCGACCGTGCTGCTGTTCGTCTTTTTCCAGCGCTATTTCATTCAGGGCTTGACCAGCGGCGCGGTGAGGGGATGAATCCGCCGAGGGTTTAAACCCTCGGCTAGGTTTCGTCGCCCACTAAAGGGGCGACCAAAGCCAGATCACTTCGGGCGACCCCTTCAGTGGGTCGCCACGTGATAGGTAGCTGGCGGTTTAAACCGCCAGCGGACTGCTGAGTTGCACGTGTCTTTTACAAGTATGCACCGAGGGTAGGAATAAAGACCTACCAGAGCGTGAAGCGATGAAAGCCATATTTGGGATATTGATTGCATGTTTGCTAATTCAGGGGGGCAATGTGCTTGCGGTTGATACGGTAATCGAGGTGACGCCGGACAAAGCATTCTATCGTCCCGGCGAAACAGTGACGCTGGCGGTGACGGCAGCGCAGGGCGCGCGCGTCGAGGCGACGATCCGTTACCTGAGCGAAGCGGTCGAGACGCTCGACGCGCCGCTCGAAGGCGGGCAGGCGTCCCTGTCATGGACTCCGCCGGAAACGACCCCGCGCGGCTACGGCGTCGACCTTCGCCTGCTGGACGCCGGGGGAAACGTCCTGACGACCACGTCGGCGGCGTTCGACGTGCTGGATCACTGGATTCAGGCACCGCGTTACGGCTTCTTCAGCGACTACACGCCGCAGCGCGCGGACGATGACTCCACCGTCAACTGGCTGCTGAGCCATCACATCAACGGCTTGCAGTTCTACGACTGGCAGTATCGCTGGGAAGACCTGCTGCCCGACGGCGACGCCTTCACCGACGGCATGGGTCGCCCGCTCTCGATGGCGACCGTCCGGCATCTGATCGACCTCGTCCACGCGCGGCAGATCGCCGCCATGCCCTACACCGCCATCTACGGCGCGTCGATGGGGTTCTACCAGCAGCACCGGGATTGGGCGCTGGTCAGCGCCAGCGGCGACCTGTTCACGCTCGGCGACTTCATCGCCATCCTCGACCCGACGCCCGGCTCGCCCTGGAACACGCACCTGCTCGCCGAGTTCGCCGACGTGCTCGACCACACGGCGTTTGACGGCATCCACATCGACCAGTACGGCTCGCCCAAAATCGCCTTCGACGCGGCGGGCAACCGTGTCGATATGGTGGAGGTCTTTCCGCAGTTCATCGACCAGACCGCCGAGCTGGTGCGGGAAAAGCGCGGCGACGACGGCGTGGTGATCTTCAACGCCGTCGGCAATTATCCCGTCGAAACGGTCGCGCCGTCGCAGCAGAACGTCGTCTACATCGAGGTGTGGTCGCCCTACAACGATTACGCCGACCTGAACCGCCTGGTCGCCAACGCCGAGCAGTGGGGCGGCGGCAAGCCGGTGATCATCGCCGCTTACATCCCGCCCGACCGCGCCATCAACTGGCAGCTCAGCAACGCCGTGATCTTCGCCAGCGGAGCGTACCATCTCGAAACGGGCGAACCCCATTCGATGCTCGCCGATGCCTATTTTCCGAAATACGGCACGCTTGACTCGGCAAATGAGCCTTTGCTCCAGCGCTACTACGATTTCCTGGTGCGCTATGAAAATGTGCTGTCGCTGAACACCGTCGCCGCCGCTTACGAGCGGGTGACGGCTCTCGATCTCGGCGACCTGCGCACGCGGGGGATTCGCGCCAAAGACCGCGTCCTGCCGATTGTGCGTGCGGGTGACGGCTTCGAGGTCTACAGCCTGGTCAATTTCATCGGCATCGACGCTTCGGACTGGAATCAGCCGACCAACGTCCCGCCGACCGCGCAGAAGAACGTCAGCGTCAGCATCGACGTAACCCGCAGCGTCAAGCGCGTCTGGGCAGCTTCGCCAGACGACGCCAGCACGATGGAAGCGGCGGAAATCGCTTACACTGTCGAGGATGGCGTGCTGAGCCTGACGCTCCCGCGCCTCAATTACTGGAGCATGATCGTCGTGGAGTACGATGATGAGCGTTGAACACATCAGCCTCAACCAGAAGATTTACCGGCGCAGCCAGCAGGTCATTCTGGACAACCAGCAGCCGGGCGGCGGGTACATCGCCTGCCCCATGATGCCGGACTACGCTTTCTCCTGGTTTCGGGATGGCGCGTTCATCGCTTACGCCCTGACCATCGATGGGCTGCACGCTCCGATTGAGCGCCCGAACGATGTCGCCGCGCAGTGGGACAGCGCGCTGCGCTTCCATAACTGGTGCGCGCGCATGGTGAATGATCGCGCCGACGCGCTGGAGCGATCCATCGAGCGGGCGGTGCGCGGCGAGCCGCCCGTCCTGGCGGATACGCTCAACGCCCGCTACACCGCCGACGGCGTGCCCGGTCCCGATGGCTGGCCCGAATTCCAGTTGGATGGTCCGGCGCTCTGGCTGTGGTCGCTCGCCAAATACGTCGAAATCTGCCGTTTCCAGCATCCGCTGCCGGTCATCTGGGAGTCTGCCATCGACCTGACGGCGCGCTATCTCGCTGCCCTGTGGCAGACGCCGTGTTACGACTGCTGGGAGGAACGGGGAGACGATATTCACGTCAGCACGCTGGCGGCAATCTACGCCGGGCTGGGCGCGGCGCAGGCGCTCGTCCCCCGGCTGGATTTCTCGGCAGCGCGGCAGGCGATCCGCAGCCGGATCATGACCGAGGGCTTGACGCCCGGTGGCGAGCTGGCGAAATCGCTGGGGCTGGATATGGTCGACGCAAACCTGCTGCTTGCCGCCCTGCCTGATTTCGGCTTGCTCGCCCCAGATGATCCGGTGATGGCGCGAACCGTCGCCCGCATCGAGCGCGACCTGCTCGCCGTCGGTCACGGCGTGCACCGGCACGTAGAAGACACGTACTATGGCGGCGGGGCGTGGGTGCTGCTCGGTCTGTGGCTTGCCTGGTACGATCAACAAGCGGGGCGCGACGCCGACGCGCGGCGATTGATCGGCTGGGCAGAGGCACACGCCGATTCCGAAGGCAACCTGCCGGAGCAGGTCAATGACGCGATGCTGAGTCCGGGCGGCTATACAGGCTGGGTCGAGCAGCGCGGGGAGATCGCCAACCCGCTGCTGTGGACGCACGCTATGTATCTGCTCGTCCATCATCCATCGTAAAGCAGAAGCATTTCAGTTAGTGATGGTGATGACGACTTTTCCGAAATGCTCGCCTTCTTCGAGAAGCCGGTGCCCTTCATGAATTTTCTCCAGTGGAAGGACGATGTCGATCACGGGATGTACCATGCCGTCTTCGACCAGCGCAAGCACCGATGTCAGGTCATGATAGGTTCCACCGTTCGAGCCGAGGACTCGGAGCTGGCGGTGATAAATCTGCGTAATATCCAGAGGGATGGTCGTTCCTGAATGTGAGCCGCAGGTGACGAGACGACCGTTCGGCGCCAGCAGCCGCAGGGCGTTGAGCCAGGTTGCCGCGCCGACGTTGTCCTGCACCAGATCAACACCGCGCCCGCGAGTCGCTTCGAGCACCTGCTCGACCCAATCGTCGTCACGATAATTGAACACTTCGTGCGCGCCGAGTTCGCGGGCGCGGGTGATTTTCTGCACAGACGAGGTGGTGGCGAAAACGGTCGCGCCCGCGTGACGGGCGAGCTGGATACCCATCGATGCTACACCACCGCCCGCGCCCAGAATCAGCGTGTGCTCACCAAGCCGAAGCCTGCCAACCGAGAACAGCATATGCCAGGCGGTCATGCCGACGACGGGAAGCGCCGCCGCTTCTATGTACGAGAGATGTTCCGGTTTGGGGATCAAATTGTTCGCAGGAACAACCACGTACTCTGCCAGCCCGCCGTCGATATGCTCGCCAATAATGCGATGTTCAGGGCATACAGTTGGGCTACCGGTACGGCAAAATTCGCACACGCCGCAGGTCACGAGCGGGTAGACGAGCACGGCATCGCCTGCCTTCCAGTTCGAAACCCCGTCGCCAAGCGCGTCGATTGTCCCGGCGATGTCGCCACCGCCGATCAGCGGAAGCGGGATCGTGCCAAATTTGGGTCCCTTGCGAATGCCGACATCCAGCCAGTTGAGCGCGCAAGCTGCCACGTGGATGCGCACTTCACCATAGCGCGGTTCGGGAATCGGAATGGTTTCCAACTGGACGGCTTCACGCCCACCATGCTGACGAAGCACCGCCGCTCGCATCCGCCCGGTCATGCCGACGACATCTCCTGCTCAAGCCGAGGCGAATCGGCGTACTCACCGTACAGGTGGCACAACGCCGCGTGATTTTCGCCTACGGTTACGTTGGGCGGCGCGATCTGCGTGCAGACCTCCATCGCTTCTGGACAGCGCCGGGCAAACGGACAGCCGACGACTAACTCAGTCGGGCGTGGTACGCCCTCACGCACACGCAGCGGTGGATTGGGCAGGGATGGGTCGGGGACAGGCACGGCAGCGATCAACGCCTGAGTGTAAGGGTGTTTAGGATGACTGACGATCTCGTGGCTTGGTCCGATCTCGACAATATTGCCCAGATACATCACCGCGATGCGGTCGCAGGTGTACTGAAGCAGTGACAGGTCGTGCGATATATAGACGGTGGTCAAGCCCATCTCTTTGGCGAGGTCTTTCATAGTGTTCAGGATTCCGGCACGTACCGACACATCCAGCATCGAAACCGGCTCATCGGCAATCAGAAAATCCGGGCGAAGGACGAGCGCGCGCGCCAGCACGACGCGCTGGAGCTGCCCGCCGGAGAGTTGGTGCGGATACTTGTCGAGGAAAACCTCTGCCGGGCGCAGGTTAACCCGGTGCAAGGTTTCGATAATGCGCTGATAGCGCTGGCTCTCGTCCTTCCAGCCGTGAATCAGGAGCGGCTCCAAGAGCGAGCGGTAGAGTGTAAAACGCGGATTCAATGCTTCGAACGGGTTCTGGAACATCAACTGTACGCGACGCCGAAATTCGTGCTCCTGATTTTTGTCGAATTGGGTGATGTCCATGTTGTCGAACAGGATTTTGCCATCGCTGGGGTCAAGGAGCTTGACGAGCAGCTTTCCGGTGGTTGTTTTGCCGCAGCCGGACTCGCCTGCCAAGCCGAGGCTTTCGCCGCGCTTGAGCGAGAACGTCAGGCTGTTGAGCGCGTAAACCGTTTGTGGCGCTTCCCCGCGCACCAGCCCAGCCAAGCCGCCGCCGACGTGATAGCGCTTCGAGAGCGTCTGCACCTCTACGAGAATGGCATCGTCGGCATGACGAATGTCAACGGGCGCAGGCTGCGAGATGATGGTTGCCCCGTAACGCCGCGCTGCGTCCGTTTCGTTCCATCGTTCTCGTAACTGAGCATCGTTGCGGAGCGCGCCCATTTCACTCGCGCGCCAGCACGCTGTCCAATGATTGGGCTGGTCCTGCTGGAGCGCCGGGTCTTGTTCACGGCACTTTTGCTCGACAAATGGGCAGCGCTCGGCGAAGCGGCAGGCGCTCGGCGGGTGGCTGAGGTCGGGCGGGTATCCTTCGATAGAGACGAGGACATCGGACGGGCGAATCAGGTTTGGGAACGCCTGCTGCAAGCCCAGACTATAAGGGTGCAGCGGTTCCCGAAAGAAGGGTTCTGTCTCGCAGCGTTCGACCACACGCCCGGCGTACATCACGGCGACCGAATTGCAGACCTGCGCCACGACCGAAATGTCGTGTGTCGCCAGGATCACGGTCAGGTGCAGCTCGTCTTCCAGCCGTTTCAGGACTTCGAGAATCTGGTGCTGGACGATTACATCGAGGGCGGTGAGCGGTTCATCGGCGATCAACAGACTGGGGCTGAGAGCGAGCGACATGGCAATGATCGCCCGCTGTTTCATCCCGCCAGAAAACTCGTGCGGGAAATGGGAGAGGCGTTCAGCATCCAAGCCGACCATTTCGAACAGATCGACGGCGCGGCGGCGGGCGGCACGGCGGTCGTAGCTGCCCCGCACCATCATGATTTCTTCAAGCTGATTGCCGACGCGCTGAACCGGATCGAGCGAGTCCATTGACGCCTGTGGGATCGTCGCAATCTCCGTCCAGCGCAGTTTGCGCATGTCCGCGTCAGAGAGCGTCAGCAGGTCGCGCCCCTTGAAGCGAATCTCGCCAGAGACGATATGCCCGTTGCGCGGCATGATCCGCACCAGCGCTCGCAGCAGCGTGCTTTTTCCGCAGCCCGATTCGCCGATGATGCCCAGATGCCGCGCCTGTTCGACATCCAACGAGACGCTATCTACCGCATGAACGATGCCATGCTGGGTGTGATAGTCCACGCTCAGGTTATGAACTTCGAGAAGCGGCATCGGTCGAACCCTTCAACTCTGGTCGCGCGAAGTAGGAGCTACATGCGCCGCAGGCGCGGGAACAGGACTTCCTCGTAGCCACGCCCGATGAAGAAGCCGGACATCACCGTGAGCATGATGCAAAGCCCCGGCGGGATAATCCAGTAGAACGCGCCGCGCGACAGCGCCTGCGAAGCGAAGGCATCCTGAAGCATGAAGCCCCAGCTTACGACATTCGCGTCGCTGAAGCCCAGGAAGCTGACGCTTGCTTCGGTCAGGACAGCCCATCCGATTGCCAGCGATCCATACAGGAATGACAGCGGCAGGATACTCGGTGCAATGTAATAAAAGACGATGCGCAGACTGCTTGCGCCGGAAACACGTGCCGCACTGACAAAAGACTGTTCCTTGATGACCAGCACCTGCGCTCGAATCACGCGGCTGCTGTCACGCCAGAGCAGGATCGCCATCGCAATCACCACGTTCCAGATACTTGGCTTAAGGAAGGCGGTCAGCACGATGATGAACGGCAAAAACGGGATACCGAAGGCGATGTCGGCGAGGCGCATCAGAAGGGAATCCACCCAGCCGCCATAGTAGCCAGCGGTCAGCCCGACGAGCGTCCCGATGACCGACACGGCGACCGCTGCCGAGAAGCCCACCAGCAGCGCCGCCCGCGAACCGTAGACAAGCTGCGAGAAAATATCTCGTCCCAGGTTGGTCGTGCCCAGGGGGAATTCCGGCGATGGCTTCTGATTCGACAGCCAGATGCCATCTTTCTCGATGACCTGAAGTGGATCGTATGGCGCGATCAGCGGGGCGAACACGGCGACCAGGATGAAAAATATCAGGATGATTAACCCGGTCAATGCCATCCGGTCGCGCCGGAACACTTCGGCGTTGGTACGCAGAAACTGACGCAGAAACGTATCCTGATTCTTTCGAACGGCAGGGACGAATGCTGCCGGGTCACTGGTTTGTGCTTGTGGCTGCATTCCCATCCTCCTACAACTCTAGGATGCTCTTGCCAGGTCGGACGCCCCGACGCGCGGGTCCATAATGCTGTACATGACATCTGCCGCGAAATTCAGGAAAACGACGATGACGGCAATAATGAAGAATGCACCCTGTGCGACGGGATAATCCGACGAAATGACCGCTTGTACGAGCAGGCGACCGAGACCGGGCCACCCAAACACGTTCTCGATGACGACATTGCCGCCGATTGAATAGCCGATGCCCAGCGCCAGCGCCGTCAACACGGGCAGCATGGCGTTGCGCGCCGCGTGGCGGATCATCAGCCGGTTTTCGGAATAACCCGCCAGCCGCCCCATCGTGATGAAATCCTGATCCATGACTTCCAGCAGGTTAGAGCGCATCAGCAGCAGTGGCAAGCCGTGCAGGTAGAGCGCCAGCGTGAATGTTGGCAGAATCATGTGTTTCCAGAAAACTGGAGAGGTCAGCTTCTCGAACTCGTTGCTATAGATAGTGCCCGCCGGAGCCGTCCCGGATGACGGGAACCAGTGGAGTTTGAACGAAAAGACCGCCAGTAGCAGCATACCCGTCCAGAATTCGGGTGCGGCGCGCGTCATGAGCGTGAACACGATGCCAATTTTTTCGGAACGCGCGCCGCGCCGCGCCGCCATGAAGATGCCGCCGATCACGCCGATAATGTATGCGAGGATCAGCGAAGCAAAAGTCAGATAGAGGGTGTTGGGCAGGGCGCTTGATATTGCCTGCGTAACGGTTCCGCCAAAGTGAAACGAATCGCCCAGATCGCCTCGGAGTAAGTTGCCGATATATATCATATATTGGTCGAAAAGCGGGCGATCCAAGCCGAAACGAGCCATCAATGCCTGCTGCTGCTCTAACGAAAAAGTTGTATCAATATAAGCTGTGAGCGGATTGCCCGGCGCCAGCCTGAACAGCAGGAACAGGATGGTGACGATCACCCACAGAACCAGGATGCTTTGCAGTAATCGCCTGCCGATGTACGCCAGTACGCCCCGTCGCATAAGCACCTCTCTTTGTTGGGGAGAGCCAGTGCTGACTCTCCCCGATACTACCTTTCAGAAAATGAGTAGCCGCTAACTTGCCGGATAGTGCAGGTGACCTTCGGCATCCCAGGTGAAACCGGCGTCCGTAAGCACCTGACGCGCGGTATCGAGGCTGAATGCGTACTGCGGCAGATCAGGATTGTGCCAGTAATCAATAGCACTCGACACATACGAGTCTGCCGGGACGGCAAAGCCTTTGAAAATGTTCTGGATGATCGACTGCTTGGGCATCGCATAGGCAACCGCGCGGCGGATGTCCGCGTTATCGAACGGCGGGAAGCGCAGGTTGAAGCCGAAGAAGCGGAAGCCGAGATCCGGGCTGGCGAACAGCGTGATGTTCGGGTCAGCATCGGCAACGTCCTTCAGCACCGACGAATCGCCCGACCACTCGCGCAGGAAATTCAGCTCGCCGGTTTGAATCTGCCCCAGCGTCGATTCCGCGTTCGGGATGATCTTCATGATGAAGCGGGCAGCCTGCGGCGGCGAGAAGTGATCCGGGTTGGCTTCCAGAATCGCCTGCTCGTTCTCGACCCATGCGACATACCTGAACGGTCCGGAGCCGATCTTGGTTTCAGGATCGTTGCCGGTCAGACTTTCGGCGTTCTCATCCTTGGTCATCAGATCGTTGATGATAGGCTCCCAGATGTGCTTGGGGATGAGGTTGACTTTTGCCAGCGACGCCACTTCAAAGGCGACCCACGGCTCGGTCAGCGTGAAGCGCAGGGTGTGGTCGTCCACGATGTCGACGCTGGCGATGCGGCTCGTGAACGGCGCGTACATCGGCGACTCGCCCGTCTTGGGAACCTCAAACGAGAACTTCACGTCGTCGACCGTCACCGGCTGACCGTCGTGCCACATCATGCCGTCGCGGATCCTCACCAGCGCGTGGATGTTGTCCTCCCACTCCACCGACTCGGCAGCCCAGGGCTGAGCCAGACCGTCGGGTCCGATGCGCATCAGGCGATCCCAGATCAGCTCGGTCAGGCGGGACGGTGCATCCCCGGCGATATACAGTGGGTTGATCGCCAGCAGAGCGCTGGCAGTGTTAGTGATGATGTCCTTCTGGTCGCCGAGCGGCTTCATGCCAATCCACGTCCAGAAGTTCTGGATGCCGATACCCTGAGCGTCGACAATCGATTCGGGATCCCAGACATCCGTGCGGACGAGCTGAGGCAGGCTGGGGTGGGCGACGTAGACGTAAGGTACGTCGTTGGCGATCAATTCCTGCGCCTGGAAGATGTCATCGCGCCGCTTTTCGGGGTCGGTTTCGCCGCGCTGCGCCTGCGCCAGCGCATCGTAGTCCGGGTTGTTGTAACCGACGAAATTGTAGCCGTTTTCAGCGGTCGCCGAGCTAAACAGGTTGACCACGAACTCGTCGGGATCCATACGCTCCGGGCGAGCCACCATCCGCCAGGCGGTCATCTGCCAGCCGTCGCCGCCGAGCGCTTCCGGCTCGTTCAACCGATTGAACCAGACCGTATCCGAGTAGACCGAGAAGGGGCTGGCTTCCTGCTCCACTTCGAATCCCAACTGGCGCATGTTCTCGACCAACTGCCGGGTGGTTTCAAACTCAATCGGGTCTTCTGCCTGCGTGTTGGATAGGACGATGATCTTTTCCACCGGTGCGCCCATGTCCTGTGCGGATACACCGACGACGCTCAGCGCCAGCAGGACGAACGCGAATACGAGAAATGTGGTCAGGCTTTTGCTAGGCTTCATGATATTCCACCTTACTAATTTGACATCCATCGGGAGTGGCGGGATGGGTTGGTTTTGCGCTCATCTGCCTCCTTTGACCTCTAGGACAGGGTTTTGAAGCGATCCAGGATGACCGCGATGTGCTTGATGCCTTCGAAGTAGTCTTTAACGTGTATGTTCTCGTTCGGAGCGTGATTGCGGGAATTTTCGTTGCCCACGCCAATCGAGACCGCCGGGATGCCGAATTTCTGGCACAGGGGGTACATCGGTCCGCTGCCCGCAGCCATCGCATAGACAATCGGATCCTGACCATATACGTCGCGCGATGTTTCAGCGACCAGGCGGGCGAAGGGATGGTCGGCGGGCGTCCGCGCCGCGTGTTCCGACCCCAGCAGCCTGACCTCGATGTCGCCGAAGCCGTTCGCCGCCAGATGCCGCTTGAGCAGCTCGAAAATCTCGTGTGGGTCTTGATCCGGCACGAGCCGGAAATCGATCTTGACGCTGGCTTCGTGCGGCAGCACCGTTTTCAAGCCTGCTTCGGTGTAGCCCGACCAGATGCCGCAGATATTGCAGGTCGGCTGAAAGACGTAGCGTTCGAGCAGCGCCTGTCCGGTCAGCCCATTGACAAACTGATCCAGCCCAAGCTGTTTGCGCCGTCCCGCCTCGTCAAACGGCATCTGTGCCAGCGCCGACAGATCGGCATCATTTGGCGGAATGACTCGGTCGTAGAAGCCGGGGATCAGGATGCGCTCGTCGGCATCTTTCAGGGTTTGCAGCGCCCGCAGCAGATACCAGGCGGGGCTGGGCACGACCGCCGCCCATGATGAGTGCAGGTCGACGTTGGCTTTACGCGCCGTCAGCTCGACGTACAGGATACCCTTGACGCCCAGGTAGATTTCGCGCCGCCCGGTCACGTCACAGTAGCCCGCTTCCCAGATGCAGCCGTCAGACTTGATCAGTTCCCGATTGCTCGGCGAAGGCGTCGACGTTCGGGCTGCCGATTTCCTCCTCGCCCTCGAAGATGAACTTGACGTTGACCGGCAGCCTGCCGCGCGCGCGCTGGAAGGCATCGACCGCTGCCAGCCGCGCGACCAGATTGCCCTTGTTGTCGGATACGCCGCGCGCATACAGCGTGCCATCGCGGATGACCGGCTCGAACGGATCGGACTCCCATAGGTCGAGCGGGTCAGCAGGCTGTACGTCATAATGGTCATAGAAGGCGATGGTTCTGTCGCTCTCGCCCAGGATTTCGGAAAAGACAACCGGATAGCCGTTGGTGGGGATCAGGCGCGGGGTCGCGCCAATGCCGCTGATCAACTCCTGGACGAGCTGGGCTGTTTCCGCCATGCCGACATTCTGAGCGGCAATCGACGGCTGGCGGCACAGGCGCACCAGCCAGTCGAGATAGACTTCCTTACGCTCGTCAATGATCTTGAAAACATCTTCCATCAGCCGTGTCCTCCCGTGAGGCGGCACATTTATGTCAACTGTCCACCCTTGTAGACCGCTTCGACCTTGCGGACGTTTGAGATATTCTCCAGAGGGTTCGCGCCGAGGATCACGAAGTCCGCGAATTTGCCCGCTTCCAGCGTGCCGAGTTCTTTTTCCCAGCGCAGAACACGGGCGTTGTTGCGGGTGACGATGCACAGCGCTTCCATCGGCATGAAGCCGTTGACGACCAGCATTTCCAGTTCCTTCGCCATCGCCCAATCGTGCGGCGCGAGCGCGTTGCCGCCTGCGTCCGTGCCACAGCCGATGAATACGCCTTTGTCGCGGGCGAGGCTGATCGACTCGCTGGTACGTTTGGACAGCGTCTCGAAGATCGGTTCAAGGCGCTTGGCTTCCGCCTGCTGGTTTGCGGGTATCTTGGCGGGGTCGGGTTTGGCGACACCCTGCGTCAGCACCATCGTCGTGCCGTGCTGCACCATCATGTCGGCGGTCTCTTCGTCCAGATAGGTGCAGTGTTCGATTGAATCCATCCCGGCGAGGATCGAATTCTTGATCCCACCCGTGCCGTGACAGTGAGCGGCTGCCGTGCGACCGAGCGCGTGCGCCGCATCGACGGCGGCTTTCATTTCCTCGACGGTGAGCTGGCTGGCATTGACATCCTGACCGGGCGTCGCCGCGCCGCCGGTCGCCATCATCTTGACGGTGTCCGCTCCGGCGCGAAGCTGCTCGCGTGCGGCTTTGCGCATTTCGTCGGGTCCATCCGCCTGACGAGCGATGAAGTAGCCGTGACCGCCGGTCATGCACAGTACTTTGCCGGATGTTCGCATTCTCGGTCCGGTGATGTGCCCGGCGGTGATCGCTTTGCGCAGCGACATTTCGACGTAATCGTGCCCGCCGATGTCGCGGACAGTCGTCGTGCCGGTCGCCAGTACCCGCTTGACCGTATTGACCGCTTCGAGGATGATCAGGTCGCGGTCGCGGTTGATCAGTTCCAGCACACTTTCGAAGCCGTTCCAGCAGACGTGAATGTGCGCGTCGATGATTCCGGGGATCACCGTCTTGCCGCTGGCATCGATTTGTTCCAACGAGCGCGCAGACTCGGGCAGGGCGGAAACCGTACCTGCCCAGGCGACCTTGCCGTCCCGCACGTGCAGCGCCGCGTTCTCGACGGGGTCGTTCCCGGTTCCGTCAATGAGCGTACATCCCACGACAACATATTCCATAGCAGTCATCTCCTTAGGCGTGGAATAATTCGGCGGCGGAAGTCACTTTGCCCATCGCCAGTTTGGGCGGGGTCATGTAGGCGCGTTTAGAATGACTTAGTCCCGCGCCGACGGTGGCTTCGGCGAATTTCAGCCCCACCCGCGCCGGGTTGAGGCAAGGCACGCCCAACTCGGCGCCCGCTGCTTCGGCGATCTCCAGAAAGCCCATCGTCATGCAGCCGACGATCAGGGCATCGGCGCGATCCTGTTCAATCGCTTTGCGCCCCTGTTCGATAGTCGCTTCGATGGCGCGGTCGCGGTCGTGATGCAGTTCCAGTACCGGGATGCCGACAACCCGAACGCTCGCCAGCTTTTCGCCGACACCGACGTTGCGAATCTGCCGTTCGGTTGACGCTATCACGCTGTCGGTGATGGTGATGATCGAGAAGCGATGCCCCAGCGACGCTGCCATCAACGCGGTGGCTTCGCCGGGACCGATCACGGGGATAGTCAGGAGTTCGCGCAGGGCGTCCAAACCGGGGTCGCCGTAGCAGCCGAGGATGATCGCATCCCAGCCGTCGGCTTGCAGTTCCAGCGCGCGGCGGCAGGTCGCCGGGATGGAGAGATATTCCTCGTACATGCTTTCGATGGAAGCAGGTCCTTCGGGCACATCGTCGATGCCTGCTTCTGTGCCCGGCGCGGCGTAGCGCTTGAGCAGACTGCCCCGTCGCTCGACTTCGAGGCGACCACTCGCGGTGCGCCCTATGGGTCCCGGAATAAGATAGACAATTTTCATGGTCGGTTTCCTCAAAATACAGAACTGCGGACTGGATTTTGGGGACGGCACAGACGCGAAAGTCTGTGCCCCGGCAGTTTATTGTTCGATTTTTTCGACTGCGCGATTGGCTGCCCGCGCTGCTGTTTCAAATGCCCAGGCGACCCGGTTGATCCCGCGCACCAGATGGGTCTGGATGACGTGACGCAGATGCCCGCTGGCATCCTTCAGCTTGGTGGCGGGTTCGAGATCGGGCAGGGGCGGTATCTTGATGGCTGGCTCGGTGCGGAACCTGCCCTGACGGGTGTAATTGATCAGAATGAGTTCCCGCCCCAATTCCAGAATGGCGTCGTTGTAGGCGCGCACTGCCGGGTCGGTCACGGGTCGATTCATCAGATCGCCGGTTTTGCTGTAGAGCTTGCTCAATGCAGTGGTCAATTCTGCGAGGGCGTCGAAGGCGGGCGCGAAATTCACCGCATCTCCGGCAGCATCCGAATAACGCTTCAGCGTATCCCCGAATTCTGCCGCCAGTTTCTGGAAATTGAAGGGGTGCAGCGGGTTGTTGAGGACCCGTTCAATCGTGGCGATATAGACGCGCAGGTCGCGCATCAGGTTGTCCTTGTCGGCGATTTCCAGTGTATCGTTTTCGGTGTGCCAGGCGATGTTGCTGCCGCACCCGCCGACGGGGTAGTAGTCCAGTTCTTTGAGCTGTTCTTTCGGAATCGCGGAGAGCAGCATGAAGAACCCGGTGATGCCGATATTGTTGAATGAATAATCGCCCGCCTGATGTGGACGTTCGCCCTGTGCGACCTTTCCCGTGACATCCTTGATCGCCTGAACGCAGAAGTCGTCGGTTTCGGTCATCCACGAAACGTCGTAGTATTCGGTTGCCCAACGGCACCCCGGCGAGTCAATATCGACCTGAGCAATACAGTTGCGCGCCAGTTCCAGCCCAAACGTATCCGCGAACCAGGTTGACCCGGCGTAACGTCCGGTCGAGTGTCCGGGCCACCATGCAATTCGGACACTGCGCGCCAGTTGACTCTTGTGTTTGTTGAAAACTCGCGCCAGTTCAAGCAGGGTTGCATCGCCGACTGCATTGTCGCCAATGCCTACGTCCCACGAGTCGTAGTGCCCATGTACCAGAACGAAGCGATCCGGCTCCTGCGTTCCCATGATGTCCGCGACGACAACCGGGCACTTGAACCAGCCTTCTTTCATGTCTGTAAAAATGGTCACTTCGACTTTGCCCTGTTCGATCTGCTGCTTCAGGGCTTCGCCGTCCGGGCGGTTGATCGAAATTACGGGGCTTCGCGGCTGGCGGCTCACATTGTCAAGGTCTGGCGCACCCCAGATAGTCGTGCAGATACCCCAGTGAATATCGACGCCGGGGTTGATGTAAATCTGGGCAATCGCGCCCATCTGCTCAAACAGGCGGACGGGCGGCGGACCGCCATAGCCGTCGATCAGGACAATTTTGCCCGCTACGTCAGCATTGACGGCTGGCGTCACGTCGAACAGGTCAACGCTGCGCGGGGAATACAGGCTGGGGATCGTCACGACTTCGCCAGTGATGCCCTGCGGTCCGGTGATAGCAGAGAAGGCGGGGCTTTTTGCCCGAATTTCCCTGCCGTTGATCACCATTCGGGATTTTACCGGGACGCTAAGGAACAAATCCGGATCGTAGACCTTATGGGAGACGCCCAGCTTGGTAAGCTGCTCGGCGATATACAAAGCGGCTTCGCGCTCGTCATCAGTGCCAGACTCGCGCACCAGTGTGGTGAAGCGCTCGACAAGCGCCCAGGGGACATCAGGCGAAAGCTCCGAAAGTAGCGTTTCTTCCAGCGATGCTTCCTTGGCTTCGTATATTTCCTGCATTTTGCTATCTCCGCGTCTCTTGAACAAACGACTTTTAAAATAATCCGGGCGCAAGCGAGCTGATTTGTCGATTGGGCGCAGCCTGGTAGCCCAGCGATCTTGAAATTTCCCCCGATGCGTCACAGATCAAGTCCACGTACCAAGCGATGCGTTCTGTCGAGAACCTGCTGGAAGGTCCCGCTATCGAAATCGCGGCGATGACCTGTCCCTGCTGGCTGTAAATCGGCGCTGCCACCGAATGCGCGCCCTGATCCAGCTCGTCTGCCACGATTGCATAGCCATCCAGACGAATTTGAGCGAGCCGCCGCTCAAGCGTAAGACGATCTTCCGGCAGCAGTTCGTTGCTCCGGGCAAACTGGTCGAGAAGGCGCGCACGCTCAGCGTCGGGCATGAAGGCGAAAAGAATCTTGGGGACGCCGCCGCTGTGGAGTGGGGCACGTCGCCCGACCTGCGCAAACAGGCGCACGGAATGGGCTGACTCGCGCGTTGCGATGCACACGGCGTCCGAGCCGCTGACCACGCCGAGAAAAATACTCTCGCCTGTTTCAACGACCAGGTGATCCATCACCCGGCGGCTCACTTCCAGAACCACAGTTTGACTCTGAGCATGGATGCCGAGTTCAATCAGTCCGGAACCGAGAAAGTAGCGCCCGTTATCATCGCGGCGGACGATGTGTCGTTTTTCGAGCGTAAATAGCAGACGGAAGGTCTTGTTTTTGATGATTCCCGCTATTCCGGTGATTTGCGCAAGCGAAAGCCCCTCCGGGTGGTCTCTGAGGATGGAAAGCAGGTTGATAGCATCGTCGACGACAGCTATCGTGTAGTCCGTCACTATCACGCTCCCTTGACCGTTATATTAGATATAATGGTGTTATACTGAGAAATTCTAAAGGGTTTGACAGGCGCTGTCAAAAAATCGTCTATAGCCCATGAAAGCTCAGCAATACGGGGAAACACCGACCTTTATGTATTCCGAAGCAGTTGATTGACGAATAAATTCAGGCGGGGTTCACTCACTTTGCGAGAGCGAATATGCGATGTACTTCACGTGAAGCTGCTTTCGCGGAGGTTTACCTGGACAGAATCGTTCACCCCTTCAGCCCGACGCCGGGATGCCTTCCGTAAATTGTCGCTGAGTGAAGAAGTAATCGGTACACGGTAGTCCTCACTTGCCGGACAATGACTTGAGGTGGGCGTACCGAGCCTTTATCGGCTCGACTTCAGCACCGGCGATGAATGGGGGCAGCTCCAGGCTATGCGAGTTTTCCGGCGCGGTCGAAGTGATGGGCTTCGAACTCCTCTGATCGCTCTCGCCAGCGACGTTCGTCCCCTGATCAACAGCTCCCCCTTTATGGTACGGACAGATGATTCGTCAATCCCG
>JAXLWE010000074.1:0-17311 GCA_046328655.1 Anaerolineae bacterium
ATGCCCTGCCCCCGGTAGGCGTCGTCGACGATCACGTCCTCGACGTAGGCGCGGTACACCTCGTCGGTGATGGCGCGGGCGAAGCCGATCAGCCGGTCGCCATCCCACACGCCGAGGCAGACGCGCGTGTTGTCGAGCATCGTCTGGAGCGCGTCCGCGCTGCGTTTCGCCGTCCAGTCTGTCTGGGCGCACAGCCGCATCAGGTCGGGCATCGAAAACGTATGGGTGAACTCGTAAACGTAGTCAGACATCACAATGGCTCAATCGCAATCCGTTCGATGACGAGCGTCTGGTCGCGCGCGACCGGGACGATGCCGAAGCACAGCCGTCCCTGCGGCGTGACGACGGCGTACTGGTTGTCGATCCAGGCGACGAACCCGGCGGGTCCGCGCGGCGCGAACGGCGTTTCCAGCACCGCCGCGCCGTCGACGGCGAAAACCGCCCCGTCGCGCCGCCAGTCGAGCGTGTAGCTGTGCCGCTCGACCAGCAGCCGACTGTCGAGCAGATGCTCACCGATACGCAGTTTACGCTGAATCGCCGGGTAAAGTCTAGCGTAGAGCCGGGGAACGCGCATCAGCAGGACGGCGGGCAGCGCCAGCGGCGCGAGCGCCAGCGCAGCCGGGCGGGCAGCATCGATGGTGGCGGCTTTCCAGCCGCGCCCCGGCACGCCATAAGCCAGCGCCATATCGCTGGGCGGCGCGGCGAAGAAGAACCAGATCGCCTGCGGCAGACGCGGCAAGCGCCGAGAGTCGGGCGAGAACGGGTGATTCCAGAAGCCGAAGCCCGCCGTCCCCGCCAGCGCTTCAGCCGGGCAGTCCGTCTGCGCCGTGACGGTCAGGCGCAGCGGCGGTCGCCAGCGGAAGGCGAAGTCGGTGTAGCGGTAGTCGGCGATTTGGGCGTTGCTGTAGCGCGGTTCATCGCGGCGGATCGCCAGCCGGAGTCCGTCCGGCGACGGCATCACCGTGCCCGTACCGATCTCGCTGACTTCCCAGCCCGCGCTCAGCCGATCCGTGAAGCGCTCGTCAATCGCACCAACCCCCGATTCTTCTCGCACGAATGTTCTAATCTGTCTGGATAAACGCTCTCTCTTGGAGTATAATACGTCTGCAAACGAGCAAACGTGAGGATACTCCCATTGGAAATCATCTGGTATGGCTTAAGCTGCTTCCGCCTGTCCGAGCGTGGGCGCATCACCGTCATCACCGATCCGTTTTCGGATAGTATTGGCATCCCGTCGCCGAAGCTGAAGGGCGACCTCGTGACCATCAGCCACGACGTGCCGGGGCACAACTTCGTTGACGCGATCAAGACCGACCCGCACGTCCTGCGCGGTCCGGGCGAGTACGAAATCGGCGGCGTATTCGTGACCGGCGTCGCCACCCACGACGCAGAAACCGGGCGCGAAAACGTCTCCTACCTGTTCGACTTCGACGGCATGACGGTGCTGCACCTGGGCGACCTCTCGCACGTGCCGGATCAGTCGGTCGTGGAAGCGCTGGGCGAGGTCAACGTGCTGCTCGTCCCGGTCGGCGGCGGCAAGGGCATCAAGGCGGCGCAGGCTGCCGAGGTGGTCGCGCTGATCGAGCCGTATTTCGTCGTGCCGATGCACTATGAGCTGCCCGGTCTGGCAATTGAACTCGACCCGCTGGAGAAATTCCTCAAAGCGATGGGCGTGAGCAAAGTCCAGGAATCGGATACACTTAAGGTCACGGCAGCCGACATGCCAGAACAACCCCAAGTGGTCGTGCTTACGCCGCAGATGCAGATTTAGGAGAGAGCGAGTCGGCATGAGCGTCAAATTGCTAATGAACTGGGACATCAAACCAGGACGTGACCAGGAATACTTCGAGTTCGTCGTCCGCGAGTGGGTTCCCGGAATTCAGCGGCTGGGGCTTCAGCCGACGGGTGCATGGTACACCGTCTACAGCCGCGACAAGGAAGCCCCGCAAATGATGACCGAAGGCATCACCAAAGACCTCGACACCATGCGCGGCATCCTCACCAGCGAGGAATGGGTGTCGCTGCACGGCAAGCTGCAGGAGTACGTCAACAACTACACCCAGAAGATCGTCCACGTGACGGGCGGCTTCCAGCTTTAGACGAGCGCCACGGCAAATCAGAGACCGCGCCGGAATTCGAAAAATCGGCGCGGTCTTTTTGTTCACCGGGCGGCGACAAAACCGCCGAAAATCCCCCAAATACCCCGCAGCACAGCCAGTACAAAGACCCGCCAGATGGCTAGTGCCTCCTCGGATGATCACTGCTATGGTAATCGAGTCGGAAGGTGGGATACACCCGGAGCAATTGAGCGAGTCCTGACGCCCTCGTGATCGACGGTCACGAGGATACATATCGCTTGCGTCTGTGACCAGCCGGAAATGCCCGGATTATAGAGAAGGCGAAAGCCAATGTTTCAAACGACACTCAATCGATCATCGGAAGCGCCTTGCGAATCGGCGACACCGTCCGCCGCGCCGCAGCAGGCGGAAACCAGCGTCAAGCACTACATCGGTCTCGAACCGAACGCCGCCTACACGCTCGACCGGAATACGCACAGCGTCAAGGCGTTAGCGGGTCGCGCCTGGATTTCGCTCGATGGGCAGGATCACGTGGTCGAGCCGGGGTGCGAATTCGTCCTCCCGGTTCCCCATAACCGGGCGATTATCTCCGGCTTGAGCAGGCACACGGTCTATCTGGAAATCCGGTAAGCCGGGCGCGGTCGGCGGACTGCCGTTAGCGCCGCCGGGGTGGAGGCGGAGCGTTCTTGGGCTTGTCCTTGAGTCCGCCGAGCGTCTCCAGCGCCAACTGCCCGACCAGCAGCCCGTAGACCGGGATCAGCAGCGCCGCCAGCACCACCCAGCCGAGCAGCACGACGATCGCCAGCATGACGAACAGGATGTCGGCGACGATCACCGCCAGCCACCACTGCACGACGCGGTCGAGGCGCTGGCGCAGCGTCTCGAACAGGAAGCTGAACTCGAAAAAGACGTTGATGCGCGGCTCGTCGACGTAGCGCCCGATCCCGATTGCCAGCATCGGCAGCATCACGAGGTTGTAGACCAGCAGCACCGGGAACAGACAGCAGCTCAGGGCAAGCACGAGCGTGCTGCCGATCAAGCCGCTGCCCATGTTCTGCGCCAGCACGCTGCTCACACAGCTCAGGAACAGGTTCGGCAGGCTGTAGACGATGACGGCGGCGGCGACGTTCGCGCCGCTCGACAGGAAGCGGTTGAAGTCATCCCAGCGGGGCATCGGGTAGCGGCTGCCGAGGCGAACGTTGCGCACCAACTCGACCATGTAGCCGAACAGCACCGCCCAGCCCACCACGCCGATCAGCAGCGGCGAAAAGACGATGGACAGCGCCGTGACGATGGCGGTGACGGCGAGCTTGTTGAACCAGTCGGGGTCGTCAAAGGCGTAGGTAAAGGCGCGTATCACGTTCATGACGCACAATCCTTCGTTGGGTCAACCGCCGATCCCATACCTGCGGTGCTCAGCGTTTCCGTGCATTGTACGTGATTTCCGCCCGGCGAGCGACTTGATCACGACGCGCCGAGAGCGTCCATATACGTGTTGAGGTCGTCGACGGTCGTCTCGCCGTATTTGATATAGCTGACGATGCCGTCCCGGTTGATGACGAAGGTCGTCGGCATGTTGAAAACGCCATACGAGTCGGACGCCGTCATGTCGCTGTCGAGCAGGACGGTCAAGCCACTGACGCCGAATTCGTTCAGGAACGACTGCACCTGTTCGGGCGACTCGGCAACGTCGACGGCGAGGATGGCAGCGCCATCGGCGGGCTGCTGCGCCTGAAACGCCTGAAACGCCGGAAGCTCGCGCTTGCACGGCGTACACCACGTCGCCCAGAAATTGAGGAACACGACCCGCCCGTGATAGTCGCTCAGGCTGACGGTCTTTCCATCGAGCGAGGTCAGCGTGAAGTCGATGATCGGCGCGTCCGCCAGCACTTTGGGCGGAGCCAGCGTCACCGGCAGCGGCGTCGCCGGGCGGACGCTCGCCGTCGCGTTGGTCAGCATGACCACCCCCGCCGCCAGCAAGCCGATCACCGGGAAGATCAGGAAGATCACCAGCACGGGCGATGGGCGATAGCGCCCGCGCTCCGGTGTCGTTGCCTGCGTTTGCGACGTGTCGGTCATGCGCTGCTCCAACTTGCTACGGAACCCACTGCGGCAGAAAGCCGTTGGCTGCGATCAGCTTCTGCTCGCCGTTAACGACGTTGAGCGTCCAGATTTCGGGCAGAATGCGCGGGTTGGGCTGACCGTTGGCGTCCAGTTCGGGGACACGCTGCGCCACCAGCGCCGTGCCGGTCGGATCCCAGCGGAAGAACATGTTGGTATAGCGCGCGTCGTCGGTCACGCTGCGAGTCTCGCCGGTGATCGTATCCAGCAGAATCACCTGCGCGCCATCACGGGTATTCGTGTTCTCGCGGGCAATCGCCAGCGTCTTGCCGTCGGGACTCCATTCCGCCCAGTGATCCCAGATCGGGTCGGCGGGGTCAGTGATGGTGGCGAACTCACCCGCGTCAATCGTGAAGCTGCGCAGCGTCTCGCGCGAGCCGCCTTCCGGCGGGAACACCAGATCGGGGTAGATCAGCGTCTTGCCGTCGGGCGAGAGCGCCCCCGTGATGCCCGCCTGACTGTTCACCGAGACGATCTTGTCGGTCGTGAAGTCGTAGACCAGGATCGACGCCGTGCTGCGGTTGACCAGCGCGATCCGGTTGCCGTCCGCCGACCATTCGGCATCGTAGCCGAGAATCTGGTTCTCCTGAAACAGGGGGCGGGTGGTCGCCGGGGTGGTCGTCAGGTCGAGCAGCCAGACGCGCGGCGGGCTGCTGCCGAACTGCGCGTCGTTTTCGATGCGCTGGTAGGCGATCACCTTGCCGTCGGGACGCCAGACCGGGGCGCTGCACAGCGCGTTCTGGCAGTTGGTGAGCTGTTCCAGCCCGCCCGTCGCCAGCTCGATCAGCTTGATGTCGCTCGTGCCGAGCACGTTATTGTTTTCGGTGAAGGCGATCTTCGTCCCGTCCGGGCTGACGCCAAAATCCTCGACCCCGCTGGGACTGTGCGTGACCTGCTCCGCGTTTTCGGGATCCGCCGGATCAGCGATCCAGACATTCTGGGGGGTGTCGTTTGCCGGGTACAGATAAGCAACGCGCGGCTGCTGTACCGTGAAGCTGTAGCGATATTCGCTGAGGACGGCGCGACCGGTCTCGCTGAGCGCGCCCGGCTCCAGATAGACGGTGTATTCGCCGCCCGGCTGGAGCGCAGCGTCCGGCTTGAAGGTCAGCGCCGTACCGCTCCAGCTAAACGCGCCCGGCAGCGCCGGATCGGTGCGGAAATGCGCGGTCGCGCTGTCGTGGTTCATCGCCTCGCTGAAGCGGATCGTGATTGCGCTGGTGCTGTGCGCCTCGCCGAGCGGCGCGACGCTGCTGAGCTGCACGCCCACCCGGTCGCCAAGCAGCACCGTCGCGCCGATCAGCACGACCAGCAGCGCCATGACGACGATCACGACGCGGTCGAACGGCGTCAGGTGCAGCCGGGGCGGCTGCGCAGTATCGGTTGCCATCCTGCCATACCTCTAGCGCCGTCGGCGGAGCGTACGGCGCAGAAATTCGATGCCCGCGCCGACAACCACCACGACCTGCACGCCGACGGCGATCCATATCCACGTGGAGATCGGCGAGCGCGTCGTCACGACTCCGGCGGTGCGCAGCGGCTCGGACGTGGGCACGGCGGCGACCATCAGCGCTTCGGGCGTCCCGGTCGATTCGGTATCCGGCGGCGCAACGTCGCTCCCGGCGGTGGCGATAGGCGGCACAATCACCGTCAGTTCGACGATCTCCGGCGGCAGCGTGGGCAGCACGAACGGCGTAATCGTCGGCGGTAGTGCTGACGGCGGCGGCGCGTCGGTCGGAGCAGGCGCATCGGTCGGCGAAGAATCGCTGGTCGGCGCTTCACCCGGCTGAGCATCCCCCGAAGTGTTCTCGCCCGGTGCGGGCGTATACGTCCCGGCTTTAGGCGGCACCAGGAAAATGCTGCCGACTTCCAGGTCGCGCACGTCCGCTAAGCCGTTCAACTGCATCATGTAGGGCAAATCCGACCAGGTGTAGCCGTAGATCAGAGCAATGTCGCCGAGCGTGTCGCCGGGCTGGACGATGTGCTTGATGTTGCCGTGCTCGTCAACGCCGCCGACGTATGCTGGCGGTCCCGCCGCCGCAGCCGACGATTGCCCACCGCTTTGGGACGAGTTGGCGACAGGCGGCGGCGCGCCGCTGCCGCCGAACACCGTCACGAACGACGATCCCCAGCTCCCGTGCGCGATGCCGATGCCGATTTCCTGATAATTGGTGCTGGTCATGCCCTGAAAGTGAATCGGCGAATTGAGCCAGAACGTCCACGCGCTGTCGACGCTGGCATTCGTGCCGCCGTAGATATTTTCGCTGACCTGTACCGAGGGATACCCGGCGGCGAGCGCGCGCGTGCGCGGTCCGGAGCCGTCCGGGTGGGTGTGGGCAATCGTGCCGGTATCGATGATCCACTGCGCCTGCTGCTGCGCCGCGACCGTCAACGCCCCGTTGATCGTATAAGCGGGCAGACCACGCTGCGCCCGCAGGTTGTTGATCCGTCCGAGAAGATCGCTCGATTCCTGTGCCTGCGCCGTCGAAACGGTCAGCAGACACCACACTATAAGCAACAGCAGCTTCCATCGCATGGGCGCGTATTTTAGCACAATTCGGGGCTTTCAAAATACCAACCGTCACTACCTGTATACTTCTGTGTTTTAGAGTTATGTTAAAATGACGACGATTTGTTAATCTGCACAATCCCCTGAGGCTTCATGAACGGTGAACTTGCACGGATCGTTCTGGTGGTCGTGATCAGCTATCTGCTGGGGTCATTCCCGACAGCTTATCTGATTGGGCGGCTGCGCAACGTCAACATCTTCGAGATCGGCAGCGGCAACATGGGCGCGACCAACGTCATCCGGGCAACGGGCGGCATTGGCTGGGGCTTGATCGTCTGGTTCTTCGACAGCACCAAGGGCATCGCTGCCATGCTGATCGCGGCGCATATCATCCCGCAGAACCCCGCCGCCGCTTCCGTGCTCGCCGCGATTATCGCCATCATCGGGCATAACTGGTCGCTGTTCGCCACGCTCGTCACCGGCACGATCCGGGGCGGCAAAGGCGCGGCGACCGCTTTCGGCACGCTGTTTCTGATTGTCCCGCTGCACGTGATCGCCGCCATGCTGGTACTGTGCGGGTTCATCATCGCCCTGACGCGCTGGGTGTCGCTGGGCGTGCTGATGATGTTCGGTCTCGCCGTCATCTGGATACTGGTGCTGATCAGCCAGCAGGCGATCCCCACCGAGTACGTCCTCTACACGCTGGCGATCTCCTCGCTGATCCTGATCCGCTTCCGCGAAAACATCCAGCGCATCCTCGCCGGGACGGAACGCCGCCTTGGGGAAAACACCTAACCGATTCTTCGCCGCGCTGCTGGTCATCTCGCTCGTCGGCGCGGCTTGCAGTCCTCAATCCACGCCCACGCCGACCATCGCCACGACGCCGACGCCCACGTCGCGCCTGAGCACGCACGAAGGCACCCTGGTGCGCGCCACCCTGCCACCGACGTGGACGGAGACCCCGACACCGCTGCCAACGCACACTTTCACGCCAACCCCGGTCACGCCGACCGCGACGCTGACAGCCGTGCCGTCGCTGGACACGCTGTGCGACACATTCACGGTGAGCGCCAGTTATGATAACGGTCACATGTTTGAATGGGGCGACACGCTCACGATGCTGTTCGGCACGACGCTGACGGCGGTCGCCGAGCCGGTCACCAGGTTGCCGGTCGCGCTCACGGTGCGCTGGCTGGCGACCGAGCGGACGAGCGGCGAAAACCTCGGCGTCGAGCTGGACGGCGGGCAGATGTTCGCTATGGAGCTGCCGATCAGCCGCCTGCCCCGCTCCGGCACATACGACTGGACGGTCGCCATCTACGGCGCGGGCATCGACGCCCAGTGTGCCCACGAAGGCAGCTTCATCGTCGAACCTCCGCCCGCCACCGATGAGGCAACGGCGGAAGCCACCCCGGAAGCGACCGCTTCCGTGACTGCGGTACAATAACCGGAAATAATACATCAACCGGATAACGCTGTAGGGGCGAGGTATACCTCGCCCCTACGCCGCCATAGCATCGTATCGCCAGACATTGAGAGGAAGTGCGTGACCGCGCTGATGAACGCCGTGAACAAGAACGATGCCGCCGCCGTGCGCAGCCTGATCGCGCAGGGCGTGGACGTGAACGAACTCGACTCCGGCGGGGACGCGCCGCTGGTGATCGCCGCCTACAAAGGCTATGCCGAAATCACGCGGCTGCTGCTCGAAGCAGGCGCGGACGTGGCGGCGGTCGATCCGGGCATGAAGGCGACGGCGCTCCACGCGGCAGCCTACGCCGGGCGCGTCGAGACGGCGAAGCTGCTGGTGCAGTATCACATCGACATCGATAAGCAGGGACCGTACAACGGCTACACCGCCCTGCACGACGCCATCTGGCAGAACAACGTCGAGGTGGCGAAGGTTTTGATCGACGCCGGGGCGAACCTGACGCTCAAGTCGCACAACGGCGAGACGCCGCTCGACTTCGCCCGCGCCAAGCACGCCAGCCAGATCGTGGCGATGATCGAGCAGAAGCTCAAGTCGTCGTAACCACCGACAGCCGTTTTCAACGCCGAATCACGTACACATCGGCAGCGCAGGGGCACGACATGTCGTGCCCGAACCATTACAGGACAATCACAAGTTCGAGAGCGTATGCCCCCGATTATCTCGTTCATGCTGGCGAACTACGCCTTTCGCCCGCTCGGCTATCGCGCCGGGGCGTGGTCAGACGGTGAGCAGGCGACCAGCGCCTATTTCCAGCCGATTGCCACCTTCGGCGCGCGCTTCGAGGCGTATCTGGCGGAGGTGCGCGACCTCGGCTTTCGGGCGGTCGATCTGTGGCAGCCGATGTTCGACCTGCGCTGGCTGACCGACGCCCATCTCGATGCCGCCGCCGACCTGCTCGACCGCTATGACCTGCGCGCCGTCAGCTTCGCCGGGTGGCTGGGCGCGACGGCGGACGAGTTCGAGCATAACTGCGAGATTGCGGCGGCGCTGGGCGCTCCGCTGCTGACGGGCAGCACCGGGGTAGACCGCCGCCATCTGGTCGAGGCGCTGCGCAAGTTCGGCTTGAAGTGGGCATACGAGAACGAGCCGGAGACGACGCCTGAAGCGCTGCTCGACATAATCGGGACGGACGACAGCGACGTGATCGGCATCTGCGCCGATACGGGCTGGTTCGGCACGCACGGTTACGACGCGGCGGACGCCCTGCGCATCCTCGCGCCGCGCCTGCTGCACGTCCACCTGAAGGACGTGCGCCGCGTCGGTGAGCACGTAAGCTGTCGCTACGGCGCGGGGATCGTGCCCGTCGAGCGCTGTGTGCGCGTGCTGCTTGAAGGGGGCACCGGATACCTGGGAGCGATCAGCGTCGAGGACGAGAGCAGCGGCGGTAACCCCACAAACGATTGTATTGCCAATTTGCGGGCGCTGGAAGCGTGGCTCTCGTGATCGACCGCACGCCGAGTATAATCCCTCCCAACACCGCACTACCGAAGTCGAGAAGGATTGATGCACGACAATATTCTGAAAACGCAGTTGGATTACTATCGCGCCCGCGCGCAGGAATACGACGAATCGGTACATCAGACCGGGCGCTTTGCCGGAGCGCCGCCGGGCGACCCGGTGGTGGACGAAGAATGGATCGAGATTATCCGGGCGCTGCGTCACCTGAAGCGCGGCAGGGATACGCTCGAACTCGCCTGCGGCACAGGCATCTGGACGCGCGAGCTGCTGCCGCTGAGCGCCTCGCTGACGGCGATAGACGGCGCGCCGGAAATGCTCGACGCCAACCGGGCGAAGCTCGGCGATTCGGCGATCCGCTACCAATGCGCCGATCTGTTCACGTGGGAGCCGGAACGCGCCTACGATCTGGTATTCTTCGGCTTCTGGCTGTCGCACGTGCCGCCGGAGCGTCTCGACGCATTTCTCGATAACGTCGCCCGCGCCACGCAAATCGGCGGGCAGGTATTCATCGTCGACGAACCCGCACGCGGGAAGCAGCTTTCGGGCGCAAGCATCGACGGGCTGTACCAGACGCGCCAGCTTCACGACGGGCGGCGCTTCAAAATCTTCAAGGTGTATTACGATCCGGCGCTGATTCAGGCGGAGCTGGCGCATCGCGGCTTCGCGGAGTTCGAATCGCTGCCGGGCAAAGGCTTTTTCTATCTGTGCGGCACGCGAGCGCGCTGACGCCGAACGGGTGCAATCATGGCGAAACTGAAGCTCGACCTGCACGATATTTACAACAAGGGCGACCAGATCGACGCCGAACTCAACCGCGTGATTCAGGAAGCCATCGACAAAAAGATCGAGCTGGTGGAAATCATCCCTGGCAAGGGAAGCGGCGCACTGAAGAAAAAGGTGATCCGCTTCCTTGAGCAGAAGCACATCCGGGCGCTGTACCACCGTATCGAGAAGGACGACAAGAACTTCGGGCGCATCTTCGTCCACTTCCGCCACTAGCGGCACGACGTATCCCCTCACGAACGCCTCAACAATCACCTCAATGTTTCACCATTCGCAAAATTGTTGTTTCATTAATGCGTCAAGGTAAGGCTTGATGGTTGTGAATTCACATTCGGAAACCGTAAAACTCATCTCGTCGCGTTTCACACGGAAGAAACGTGCGATTCCAGGCGAAGTATGCGGTCAAAGATAGAGTCTATCCTCGCCGTTTAGTGACAGATTTCCAACGATTATGAAATAATTATGAAAAGTCTTGAAATTAATTGTCTGCCAATGATAACCGTCGTATTGTGTAAAAGTAATTCGCAAACGACAAGTCTAAGAACGAGAGGATGAACGAAAATGCACGGTTGGTCGAAATTCAACAAGAACGAAAGCGGTCAGGCTGCTCTCGAAGCCGCCATCATCTTGATTGCCTTCGTGGTCGTGGCGTCGGTCTTCGCCTTCGCAATTCTGTCCGCCGGTTCCGCTTCGACCGAAAAGGGCGAGCAGGCGATCTACAGCGGTCTGGAGAACGTCCAGGCGTCGATGCAGCTCAAGGGCGCGGTCATCGCCAACAAGAACGACAGCGCAGATACGGTTGACAGCATTGACTTCACGGTCGCGCTGGTTTCCGGTGGTGTCCCGGTAAATCTGGACCCGGATGCCGACAATGAGACGACGGTCGTCGCTTACCGCGATGCCACGATCAACGAGAATGCGGTCACCTATACGGCGACCCCGATTGTCGGCGACGAAGACGCGCTGCTGGAAGACGGCGAACTGTTCGAGATTTCGGTCACGGTTCCCACCGCCGACAGCCACACGCTGGGTGTGAACACCGCCTTCACGCTGGAAGTGAAGCCCCGACGGGCGGCGTCCTGCCGTCAACCGCCACCACCCCCGCCGCTCTGGAAGCTGTCACCGAACTCCGGTAGTACTAACCAGGCAATACACGGTGGGCGGCTCGCCTGGCCGCCCGCCACTTTTCTTCATCCTTACAAACCCGAAACGAACTTAAAATAATAATGAAGGCAAAGCCGCGATGCGAAAACACATCACTCTCCCGGCTGCGGTTTCTTTTCATGTATTTGCCCAGCGCAGTTATGATGAAAAATATCGTGACAGGGAAAATTTTAGAAATTTTATGCCTGGCTACATGAACACACTGCCCGAACCAACGCAACCGAAAGAGAAAGTGGAGGTCAACATGAATCTGGAACAGAGAGTGCAAATGCTGGAGCAGGAAGTGCAGCTCCTCAAAGCACAGATTCGAGCAGAACTCTGCTCGACATGCAGGAGCAGCTGCCAACAATAAATATCCCATCCTGCGCGCCGAAGAAAGCCCGAACGCCGCCGCTATCATCGAAGCGCCCGCCGCCGCACCCGCCGCCCCCGTCACCGATTAAGCGCGTGGCGCTCACAGGCAAACGGACGAGCGGTCGACGTACGCCCGTTCGCACGGTAATATCCGCCGCCGCGCTTGACGACGATCTCGAAGCAGAGTCGCCAGTGGTTCAGCAACCGGTAGTGCGCGCGCACTCGAACGGTCACCACCCCGCGCCCTTGTCGAAGCCCCCAGCCCGCCGCGCCTGCATGGGAACCGCCGAAGCCGCGCGCGCAGCGCCCGCCGAAGCACCCAAGCCTGCCCGCTCTGAGCCGGTCAAGCAAGCAGCGCCCGCAGACGACACCGATTCCCATGACTGGATCGAGCTGGAGACCTGGGTCAGCCAGAAGGTCGAAAAGCTGGGGATCGCCCGCACGCGCGAGTTGATCAATCTGTATACGCGGCAGGAGCGTTTCTCGCGGCAGGAGCGTGAGCTGCTGCTGCAGTTCGTGAACATTTACAACGGCGTGCCGAAATCGCCCGCGCAGCAGAAACCCTCCGCGAGCGCAGCCGCGCCTCGCCCGTCGATTGTCCCGCAGACCCGCGCGGTCGTGGACGAAATCCGTACCGAACTCCGGCACAAGCGTGCCGCCGCCAAGAACCAGAACGAATCTTACCGACTCAGCGAGCAGCAGGAGCTGGTCATGCGCCTGATCGCAGGTATCCTAAGCGCAGGCGACGAAGATACGCCGTCCAGCATCGACTTCTAGCGCGGACGGATTATGGAAAAGCCAATCGTCACCGCCCTGTTTATCGTCGTCAGCATGATCCTGGTGGTCATGCTGTTCAATGCTATCTACCCGGCAGTTCAGCAAGGCAGCGACGCCGTCACCAGTATGGCGTTCGACATCTCCGACCGGATGCGACATCAGTTTTCCGTCATCCATGCCAGCGCGGAACTCCCCGACGGCGTGTTGTGGCAGGATAGCAACGGCAATGGATCCTACGACGTGTTCGCCTGGGTCAAGAACACGGGCGACGTGACCATTAACGCGGTCAACCGGCTGGACGTGTTTTTCGGGCGCGAAGGAAATTTCACCCGCATCCCGTATAAGTTGGATGGCAGCACGCCGCTTCCGAACTGGACGTGGAATGTCGAAAACGACACCGCGTGGGTTCCGACGGCGACGCTGCAAATCGCCATCCATTTTCAGGTCGCCCAGTCGAGCGGTCGATATTACCTGAAGGTGACGCTGCCGAACGGCTTGTCGAGCGACTACTTCCTGGGGATTTGACGCATGGAACAGATCATCGTCGCCGTCATCCTCATCTTCCTGCTGCTGTTCGGCGTGCTCACGCTGACGAATGCGCTCCTTCAGGCGCAGTCGACGCTGGAGGTGTCCTGGGAAGAAATGAACAGCCGCGCCAGCCAGGATCAGAATACCGCGATTTCGCCCGTCGGTCTGCGCATCCTCAATGCCGGGAGCGAGATCGAGGTGACGATTCGCAACAGCGGCGCGACCAAGCTGGCGGATTACGACCGCTGGGACGTGTTCGTCGAATACACCGAGGGTGACGCCGAAAGCCCGGTTTATCATGCCGGGCGGCTGGCGTATGACAGCGCCGCCCCTGCCAGCAACGAGTGGACGGACGACACCATCTACATCGACAAGGATTTGGACATCCCGGAAAGCTACGAGACCGGCATCTTCAACCCCGGCGAGCAACTGACGCTCCTGCTGAACGTCTCGCCCGCCGTCGGCGTCGGTCAGGGGGCGCACGTGACCGTTTCGACGGAGAACGGCATCGCCACGTCGCTGGTCGGGACGCGCAACATCCCGCCGACGCTGACACTCAACACCGGGGTGAAAATCCCCGCTGGCGGCGGCGCGGTGATCACGTCGGACATGCTGCTGGCGGACGACCCGGACAACGAGCCGGAAGACCTCGTCTACACGGTTGTGACGCCGCCCGCGACCGGCACGCTGACACTCGACGATCCGGTCTCCCCGACGCCGATCACCGAATTCACGCAGGCGCAGATCGACGCCCGCAAGATCGTCTACACGCACATCGGCAGCGAGCCGGACAGCTTCACGTTCACACTGTCGGACGGGATCGATACGGTCGACCCGCTGCCACCGTTCACGATCACGCTTGACGCGACGCCCATGCTGGAAACGCCCTACCCGATGATCAGTCTGCCCGCGCTGACGAGCCGGACGATCACCAACGCCGACCTGCGCACCAGCGACGCTGACGACACATCCGACACGCTGGTCTACACGGTGACGCAACTGCCGTCCGACGGATTCCTGAGCTGCGTCCCGATGGAACAGACCGCGCCGGTCGAACCGTGCGCGACCTTCACCCAGGCGCAGATCGACGCCGGGAAGGTGAGCTATCGCCACACGGGGACGGATGCCGACATGTTCAAGTTCATCGTCTCGGATGGATACGACGTGATCGGCGCGAATGTCTTTTTGATCACGCTGAGTAGTTGATGGAGGCATCCCGCGTACCAACGGGGTGAAAGCGGGCATGGCACTGAATCATGCGGGTACAAATGAAAAAGCGCGTGCCACGATCTCGTCGCACAACACGGAGCTGGACAGCAAGCTCGGCGGGGGGCTTCCGGTCGGCGCGCTGACGCTGATCGAGGGCACTTCGGGAGCGGGTAAATCCGTCCTGTCGCAGCAAATTATGTGGGGCGCGCTTCAGGATGGCTTTACGGCGACGACTTTCACAAGCGAGAACTCGGTCAGCAGTCTGGTCTCGCAGATGCAGAAGCTGAACCTCGACATTCTGGATTTTCTGCTGCTGCGCAAGCTGCGCATCTACCCGATGGCGCTCTCCCGGCTGGGCGCACGAGCACCGTCGGTGCTGCTCTCGGCGATTCGTGACCAGCGCGACCGAACGCTGATCGTGGTCGATTCGCTGACTTCCGCCGTGATCCACTCGAACGACAATGCGGCGATCCTGCGGTTCTTTGAAGAATGCCAGGGGATATGCGCTGGCAACGTGACGATCATCGTCACGCTGCACGCTCAGGGAGTCAGCGAGGATTTGCTCAACCCGCTGCGCTCGATGTGTGATGCCGACCTGCGGCTGCGCGCCGAACAGGACGGGCAGCGCATGGTCAAGACGCTCGAAGTCAGCAAGGTGCGCGGCGCGGACAGCGTGACCGGCGCAATCGTTGGTTTTGAGGTCGAGCCGGGCTGGGGGATGCGCGTCATTCCGATTAGCAAAGCGAGAGGCTGACGATGGGCGCGCAGACAGTGCTGCCTTTCGAATTCGACCTCGCTCAGGTACGCACGTGCAAGGAGGACCTGCTCCCGCTGCTGTCGCCGGAATTCCGCACGGTGTGCGAGCAGTCGCCGTTCCTGCTGGATTATCTTCAGTACGTGCCCATCGATCAGGTGGGCGTGCCAGAATACCACGCCAAGCCGTCTCGCGGTCTGGGTCAGGGGTCTGCGCGCAATTTCATCTACCCGACCAAAGAGGGGCTGTTCGTCCATATCTACCCGGACTTCAGCGGCGCGCGCGATCACTACGTCGCCATCGAGCCGACCGTGATCACTGACATCAGCCAGATCATCCCGCACGTCGAAGCGAGGCTGGTCGGCTGGGCGGAGGAAATCGGGCGCACCGAGGACAAGGAAGAGAAGAAGAAGCTGCTGATCGAGGTCATCGATCAGGTCTGCACGACCGCGCGCCCGAACCCTCAGAACGGCAAGGCGAAGCAGACGAAGATTCTGGTATCCCCGGCGCAGCTTGAGGCGGTTCGTTACTTCGTGATCCGCGAGAAAATCGGGCTGGGCGTGCTTCAGCCGCTCCTGCTCGACCCGTACATCGAGGACATTAGCTGCTCCGGCGTCGGTCCGATCTTCATCGAGCATAAAATCTTCCGCAGCGTCGAATCGTCCATCGTCTTTCCCACGTATGAGGACGTTGACGATTTCGCCGTCTGGCTGGGCGAATGGGTCAAAAGCCCGGTGACGGTGCGCAACCCGCTGGTCGACGCGGTGCTGCCGGATGGCTCCCGTATCAACATCGTTTACGGCACGGAAATCAGCAAGCGCGGCAGCAACTTCACGATCCGTAAATTCTCCGGTGTGCCCACGAGCGTGCTGGAGCTGGTCGATTTCGGCAGCCTGAACTACACGATGGCGGCGTATCTGTCGCTGGTGCTGGAAGCGCACATGAACGTGTTCGTCGTCGGCGCGACGGCGTCCGGCAAGACGACGCTCCTGAACGCGATCACGGCGTTCATCAAGCCCGACGCCAAGATCGTGACGATTGAGGACACGCCGGAAGTGCAGGTACCGCACCCAAACTGGCTTCAGGAAATGACGCGCTTCGGCGGCGGTGGCGAGAAAAAAGGCAGCGATGTCGGCATGTTCGAGCTGCTGAAAGCCGCCCTCCGTCAGCGCCCCGACATGATCATCGTCGGCGAAATCCGCAGTATCGAAGCCGTCGTCGCCTTTCAAGCCATGCAAACGGGTCACGGTGTGATGTCGACGTTCCACGCTTCGTCGGTCGAGAAGCTGATTCAGCGTCTCACCGGCGACCCGATCAACATCCCCAAGACCTACATCGACAACCTGAATCTGGCGGTAATCCAGTCCGCCGTGCGTCTGGCGGACGGACGCTCGGCGCGCCGTGTGCTCAGCATCAACGAGATCATCGGCTACGACCCGGTATCGCAGAGCTTCTCATTCCTGGAAGCATTCCGCTGGAATCCCGGCACGGATACGTTCGATTTTCCCGGCTACATGAACAGCTATCTGCTCGAAGAAGTGATCGCCATCAAGCGCGGCATCCCGCCCCACCGCCGGAAGGAGATTTACGACGAGGTGAAGCGCCGGGCGAAAATCTTCGAGAAACTCCATAAGGAAAAGAAAGTGACGGATTTCTATGACTTCTTCAAAATCCTCTCCGAAGCGCGCCGACAAAAACTCCTTTAAGCCGGTGAACGCCTTCGACATGTTCTATCAGCTCACGTACATGTCGGCAATGGCTTCGGCTGGGATTTCGCGCAGCAAGACCTTCGAGATCGCCGCACGGGCGAAAAGCTCGGCTTCGCCATACTTTGAGGCAGTCAACACGCTGGTGGATGAATTCCGTTACGACTACCCGGACGCCTGCCGCATGGTCGGCGTGAAGGGCAAATCCGAGAATATCCGCAGCTTCCTGCTGCGCATGTCCGACGCGCTGCGTTCCGGCGAGCCGCTGAGCGACTTTCTGGCGCGCGAAGCGGAAGTTCAGGGCGACGATTATCGCAATGAGTACGAGCGCAGTCTGGAAAATCTCAAGCAGTGGACAAACGCCTATTCGTCGATCACGATCAC
>JAXLWE010000075.1:0-17027 GCA_046328655.1 Anaerolineae bacterium
TCCCGTTAATGATGAACGTGCCCTTTTCCGTCATGATCGGGAAGTCGCCCAGGAAAATGTCGGACAGCACGACTTCGTCGCCCGCCTCGCGGTTGACCAGCGCGACGCGGATGTACAGCGGCGCGGCGAAGGACATATCGCGTTCCAGACAGATTTCCTCGCTGTACTTCGGCTCCTCGAACCAGTAGCGCAGCCCAAGTTCCTGCGCTTCCGGGCGGTTGCCGGGGAAATACAGCTTCAAATTCCCGTTGTAGCTCTCAATCGGGCTAATCTCGTCGAACAATTCGGCGAGACCCTGCTCAAGAAACCACTTGAACGACTCGAGCTGCACTTCGATCAGCGATGGGAGTGCGGCGACGTCAGGAGTACGGGCATAGTTCTTTACATGAGTTAACCGTTGCAAAGCTCCGCTCCTCGGTCTAAGGTAAAGAACGCAAAAAAGACGGATGCACGAAATTCACTGATCCGTCAAGTTGTAGGAGATATGTGGAATTGAACGCATTCCACCATGAGAGGCAGATAACTAGCTCAACCGTGAATGGGCATTATACAGGAGACAAACGCAATCTGTCAACAGGCACAATTATATCGCCTGATGACAGGGAGGGGAGATTCAGTTTCCACGTTGCTTATAGAACAATATAGCGAGTTTTCCGCGCGAACGCAAGCCCCCACGTGATAAATCCTCGTTAAAGGCGTTATCAACGCGCTTAATCGAAGCCGGAGCGGAAAGCCGCCGCTCGTCTAGCGGGCGGCGGGCGCTTCCTGCGGCTCGTCGTCGCCGAGGCTGGCGTAGCGGCGGCGCGACAGCAGCATGAACCCGGCGACCAGCACGATACCCCCGGCGATTTGCACGCGCGGCGGCAGGTAGCGCAGGCGGTTGATCACGTTGCGCTGGTGCTGTCCCATCAGTTCCTGACGCAGCCGCTGGGCGAAGCGCCGCGACGGGCGCACGCCCACCAGCACGATGTGCAGCCGCTTGATCACGTTGATTAGCCCCTCGACTTCGGCGCGCGGGACGGCATAACGGCTGACGATGGTATCCAGGTCTTGCTCGTCGTTCAGGATCGCTTCGGTGACGGCGTCGAGCAGGTTTTGCAGGGTGGTCGGTTGTTCGGTCATGAGCACATCTAGCCTTTTTTCGCATCGACGGCTGCCTGATCGGCGGATTGCAACTCGTCGCGCAATGCAATAAGCGTCCGGTGATAAAGTGACTTGATCGCACCCTCGGTGCGATCCATGATTTCGCCGATCTCTGCATTCGACTTGTGGTCGACAAATTTCAGAAGCAGAAGCTGCTGGCGTTCCTCCGGCAGCCGTTGGATGGCGTCGCGCAGCGCGTCGCGCTCCTCCTGATCTTCCGCCTGCTTATCCGGCGAGTCCGATTTCAGGCTGGTGGCGATGAACTCGTCCAGCGGGATGACCTTGCGCCGACCGCGATCCCGATGCCAGTTGGCGACCAGGTTATGCGCGATGCGGTACAGCCATGCCTGAAATGGGACGCCGCGCTCGGTGTAGCTTTCGATGTGCGCCATCGCCCGGAAGAACACCCGCGCCGTCAAATCCTCGGCGTCGTGATGGTTGCCCGTGCGGTAGTAGACGTAGCTGTAAATCTTGTCGAGATACCGCTCGTACAGCTCGCCGAACGAGTCCTTGTCGCCTGCCTTCGCCAGCTCCACCAGATCGGTATCGGACAGGCGCTTGAGATTCTTCGGGCGTCGTGTCAAACGCTTGCGCAGGTTCATCATGCTATAGAAAACCCATCGACTCACCGGGAGTTACGTTGATCTCATTCTACCAGCCGCCGCAAGCCGAGTCCCGGCGGCAGCGCCAAATGAGTCCATTTGGGGTTGGCTTTGCCTGAAGCGGCATGATATACTATGTGATAATTAACTCAAATTCACAAAATATAACACTCGGAGGATGGAATGCTGCCCAAGGCGCGCCAGAATCTGATTCTGCACTGGCTTCAGGAGGAAGCGAGCCTGACCACCGATACGCTTGTGGATCGGCTCGACGTATCGATCATGACCGTTCACCGCGATCTGGACACGCTGGCGCGCGACGGTCTGGTCACCAAAGTACACGGCGGCGTCACGCTGCCGGAGGAGCGCGTCGGCAGTAAGCTCATGCCAACCCGCCACCTGTGCGGGATGCCCGTTCCGGGGCGCACCTCGTTCACGGCAGGTCGACCGGGCGATCTGTTTCACGCCTGCTGCCCACACTGCGGCTTCCTGATGAGTGCCGCAGATCGAAGGGCGCGGCGTCGTCTCCGCCCCGACGCGCGACTTCCTCTACGGGCGCACGATGAACGTGGCTCATGCGTTTTACGTGCTGGACAGCGGTTCCGCTGCGCTGCGTGCCCAGCCTGTTGTGCTTCGCCTCGCGCGACGACGCTGTTCGCTTCCAGAAGGGTTTCGGCGGAACGGTGATGACCTGTTCCGGAAGCGCGCGAGTACCTCGTCTCGCATCACAGCGATATCGCCACCGCCGTGAGCGGACGCAGGCAGTTCGGAAGCAGCAGGCATCCGTGCCTGTCGCTGAAATCGATATAGATGTTTGCATGTTTACGAGTAAGGAGTGGGGATATTTATGAAATCGCGGATGGTTTTACTCGTAGTATTGCTGATGGCGGCGCTCGTGCTGGCTGCCGCGTTCGTTTCGGCGCACGAAGCGCGCGAAGTCGGCGACTATGCCGTCACCTTCGGCTGGCGCGTCGAGCCAGCTTATGCCGGTCTCTACAATGGACCCGAATTCTGGTCGAGAATCACGACGATGAGACGCCGGTCGAAGGGCTGGAGGACACGCTGCAACTGATGGCATTTCGGCGATCAGTCCAAGCCGTTGACAGTACGGCGTCTGGAATGACTCGGGTCACTGGCACCGCCGACCTGATCCCGATGCTCCCCGGCGATTACGCCTTCCACATGTTCGGTAAGATCGGCGATCTCGACGTGGACGAGATGTTCAATTCCCGCCGACGGCGATTTCAGCAGTATCGAACTGGCGACCGACATCCAGTTCCCGGCGCTCGATAACGATCTGGCCTCGCTGCAATCCCAGATTGACGAGCTGCGCGCCCAGTTGGAAGCGTTGACGAGCGCCCTGTCGTAGTGCGATGCGCCGTGCGCTGCTGTTCGTCTGCGTTGTAAGTCTGGTGATTGGCGTGCGTCCGACCTGGCGCACGCCAACTCGCTGCGCAGCGACTTCGGCGAGCGCGGCTCTCGACAGCGCCCCGCCGTCATCACCCTGTGGTTCACTGGAGCCGCTCGAACCCGACTTCAGCCGGATCACACTGCTCGATCTGACCGGAAACACGGTCAGCACGCCGCCGAGCGTCGTCGACCTCGCCGACCCGAAGCAGATGTCGTCGCGCCGGGCGATCTGCCCGACGGCGTGTATACAGTGTCGTGGCGGGCGATCTCCGCCGCCGACGGACATTCGACGCGCGGCAGCTACGCTTTCAGCGTCGGCGCGGTCAGCCTGGCGCTTGCTCAGGCGGCTCCCGATACCGAGACCATCCTGCTGCCGAGCGCGCCGGTGCGCTGGCTCAACCTGCTGAGCATGGCGCTGGCGGTCGGCAGCGTCAGCTTTGCCGTGTGCGCGTGGTGCGCGCCGCCGCAGGAACGCCGGATGCCGCCTGATGGGGATCGGCTGGGTGATGGTCGGCATCGCTGAGTCGTGCCTTTGCTCTATCAGGCGACGCAGGTCACCGACGCGCCGCTGCCCGCTGCGCTCTGCCGGTTGGGGCGATCCTGTCCGGCACGCGCTTCGGATGCTCTGCTCGGTCGGATGATCATCTGGATCGTCTTTGGCATCGCGGTCGGGCGGCGGCGCTACGGCATCGCGCTGGCGGCGGGCGCGATCATCCTGCTGCTGCACAGCTTGTACAGCCACGCCAGCGCCACCTACGATCTGATCCCGGCGGTGGTGGGCGACTGGCTGCACCTGACCGCGACCGCCTTCTGGGTTGGCGGGCTGATCCAGTTCCTCAACGTGCTGAAACGATCTGCGCGGGAGCGATCAGCCGCTCGCCCCGCTGACGGCGCGCTTCTCCAATTATGCCCGCGTGAGCGTCGGCGTGTTGGTCGTCACCGGCTTGTACGCCGCGTGGCTGGAAGTTGGCTCGGTCGACGCGCTGTTCAACACGCCTATGGGCGGGCGCGCTGCTGGTCAAGCTGATTTTGTTTGCCCTGCTGTTGCTGATCGCTGCCGTCAACCTGCTGCTGACTTCGCGCGGCTTGCGCGCCGGCGGGCGGTCTGGGCGGGACGGCTGCGCGGCTGGTCGGTGCGGAGATCGTCCTGACGCTGAGCATCTTCGCCGCCGTCGCGGTCATGGCGTCGGCAGACCCGGCGCGCGTCGCTGGCGAAGCGCCTGCCCGTGCCCGACCACACGTTCGCGGATTACCAGATCGTGGACGACATGCACATCCATCTGGAAGTGTCGCCGGGGTGGGTGGGAGCGAACGAGTTCGTCGTCACCCTGTTCAACATCGACGGCAGCGCCGTGACCGATGCCTCGCTGATCCGCGTGCGCTTTTCGACAACCAGACGCGGAACGTCGGGCAGAAATGAGGTGCGCCCGACCTATTATGCTGGGGCGGAGTACAAAAGCCAGCGGCGCGAACCTGAGCGTGCCCGGTACGTGGCGCGCCCGTGTGTCGGTGCAGCGCCCCAACAAATTTGATGCGCTGGCGGATTTCATGCTGGACATGCAGAACCCGCCTGTGCCGCCCGGTCTCGACATGGGCGCGCCGCTGACGGGCGGCAGATCGCACTGCTGGTCGCCGGGCTGGGGCCGCTGGCGGTCGGCGGCTTCGCGGGCGGGCGCGGGCGCTTCTCGCTGCGGCGCGAGTGATGGGCTGCCGGTCGCGGCGGCGATCCTCGTCGGGCTGGTGATGGTGATCGGGGCGGTGGTGTGATCTGTAACAGACGGGGCATAGCGGCGCTGTGCCCCTACATAAGCCGGATTATCGCCCCAGCGATCTGAAATTGCCGGATTTTGCAGCGCCGCCTGCTGCATCCTGCGCTGAATCAGGTCAAGTCTGACGGCGACACCACGCCGCTGCGCACCGCCGTGTTGCGCCCCTGCCGCTGGAGGTAATTGACGGTCAGGTAAGCGTCGGTCGTGATGGCGCTGGCGCTGGCGGGGCTGCGCCGGATCGTGACTTCGAGGCGTGGATACTTGAGCTGCTGCGTGGTCAGGAGGCTGCCCGCCTGCAGAAAGTCGCCATCCTTGAATGCGTTGACGAGCGCCTTACGCGCCTTGTTCGAGGCGATTGCCACCGCGCGGGCGCGCCATACCAGGCGTTGGCTTCCTCGTCGAACGGCTGCCCGGCTTCGCGCGCGGCGATCACGGCGGCGAAGCCGGCTGCCAGCAGAATCCGACCGCCCAGTAGCCCCACACGATGTCGCCCTTCAGTTCCAGACCGCTGTCGCCGGAAAAGGAGGATGACGTGCGGGTGATCGGAGAAGCCTTCGCGCGCCGCCAGCTTCAGGTAGCCGACGAACCTGGTGTCGCCCACCTCGGTGAACATCAGCTTGTTGAGCGCCCGCTCGGGACCGTCGTCGGACGCGCCTTTGCCCACATTTTCGAGGTATGCCTCGTGCATATCGTTGCGGAAGGTGACGTAATACGACGCGCCGCATACGCCGAACATCACCAGCGCTGATCACGCCGACCAGCCCGGTGATGAATGGGCTGCGCACCTTGCCCGCATGCGGACGCCGCGCGCCAGCAGTCCGCCCGCAATCGCCCTGCCGACAATCGGGAACAGGAGCACCAGATAAAAGTGGACATAGCGTCGACCGCCCACAGGATGCCGCCGACTGCCGCTCCACCGATGACGGCGAGCACGAGCAGTATCAGGAAGCTGCCGAACGGGACGCGATTGCTGGCGCGGTATTTGCGCATGGATTGATCCCCCTGAATGAATACGCCCTGCGCGAGCAGGATGCGAGTCGTCGAATGAGAGCGATGTTTTAGTCGTCGGGGAGGGTGATAAAGTGCTGCCGGGCGCGATGCTGTTTGCGGAACAATCCCACCCTTTGAGGGTCAGGCAGCGCTCGTCTATAATACGCGCCACGAACATAACCGCTCATCAGGACGATCTCATGGCGAAAGCGCTCAATTTTCAGCAGATTATCATGAAGCTGCACGAGTTCTGGACGGCGCAGGACTGCGTGCTGTGGCAGCCTTACAACATTCAGGTCGGCGCGGGCACGGGCAACCCGGCGACGCTGCTGCGCGTGCTCGGTCCCGAACCCTGGCGCGTCGCCTACGTCGAGCCGAGCGTGCGCCCGGACGACGGTCGCTACGGCGAAAATCCGAACCGCATGTCCTACTACTTCCAGTATCAGGTCATCCTCAAGCCCGATCCGGGCAACCCGCAGGAGCTGTACCTGAAGTCGCTGGAAGCGCTCGGCATCGACCCGCGCGAGCACGACATTCGCTTTGTCGAAGATAACTGGGAAAGCCCGGCGCTCGGCGCGTGGGGGCTGGGCTGGGAAGTCTGGCTCGACGGGCAGGAGATCACCCAGTTCACCTATTTCCAGCAGGCGGGCGGCATCGAGCTGAATCCCGTCTCGGTCGAGATCACCTACGGCTTGGAGCGTATCGCCCAGCCGCTGCAGGGCAAGGACTCGGTCTGGAATATCGAATGGCTGAACAGCGACGATGGCGCGAGCCTGTTCTACCGTGACGTGCTGCTGCGCAGCGAGATCGAACACTGCATCTACAACTTCGAGATCGCCGACGTGGATGGCTTGCGCCAGACCTACGACATCGCCGAGAACGAGTACAAGCGCGCGCTCGACGCCGGGCTGGTCATCCCGGCATACGACTACGTGCTCAAGTGCAGCCACCTGTTCAACGTGCTGGACGCGCGCGGCGCGATTGGCGTGACCGAGCGCGCCAGCTACTTCCGGCGGATGCGCGACATGACCCGCAGCATCGCCCGCGCCTACGTCGACCAGCGCCAGCAGATGGAATACCCGATGGAGAAGCTCGGCGGGTTATGGGGCGCTTCCGCCGCGCACGACAACGTCAACTACCTGACGCAGTTTCCGAACCAGCCTGCCGATTTCCTGTTCGAGATCGGCGTGGAGGAGCTGCCCGCTGCCGACGTGGATGCCGCGCTCGACCAGATGAGCGTGAGCGTGCCGAAGCTGCTCGACGATCTGCGGCTGGCGCACGGCGAGATCAAGGTCTACGCCACGCCGCGCCGCCTCGTGATCAACGTGAAGGATTTAGCACCGCGCCAGACCGATCTGGAACAGGTGATGCGCGGTCCGTCGGCGGATCGCGCGTTCGATGCCGACGGCAAGCCGACCAAAGCCGCCGAAGGCTTCGCGCGCGGCAAAGGCGTCAGCGTGGACGCGCTGCGCGTCGAAGATGGCTACGTCGTGGCGACTGTGCGCGAGGAAGGCAAGCCGTCGGTCGTGGTGCTGCAAGCGGCGCTGCCCGGCTTGGTCGCCGGGATCAAATTTGGCAAGTCGATGCGCTGGAACGCCAGCGGCATCGCCTTCTCGCGCCCGATCCGCTGGTACGTCGCGCTGCACGGCGAGGCGGTGATCAGCTTCGAGTATGCCGACGTGATCTCCGGCGATACGACGCGCGGCTTGCGCCCGTATGGATCGCCGTTGCACCCGGTCAAGACTCCGGCGGAGTATCTGGAAACGCTGGAATCCGACGGCATCATCCTCGACGCCGACCTGCGCCGCGCCAGCATCGTCCAGCAGGTGGCTGCGCTGGCGTCAGGCGTCGGCGGGCGCGTGCCGGAGGACGACGCGCTGCTCGACGAAGTAACCAATCTGGTCGAAGCGCCGACCGCGCTGCTCGGTCACTTTGAGGACAAGTACCTCAAGCTCCCGCGCGAGGTGCTGGTCACGGTCATGCGCAAGCACCAGCGCTACTTTGCTGTCGAGGACAAGAACGGCAGGCTGATGCCGTACTTCATCGCCGTCCGCAACGGCGACGACCTGCATCTCGACAAGGTGATTCACGGCAACGAGGAAGTCCTGCGCGCCCGCTTCTCCGACGCCGACTTCTTCTACGCACAGGACACCAAGAAAAAGCTGCCGGATTTCCTGCCTCGCCTCGCCACGCTGACGTTTCAGGAGAAGCTCGGCTCGATGCTCGACAAGGCGCACCGGCTGGAGTCGCTGGTCGAGCCGCTCGGCGCGCTGTTCAAGCTGGGCGGGAGCGACCGCGCCGTCGCCCGGCGCGCGGCGGAGCTGGCGAAAGCCGACCTCGCCACCCAGATGGTGGTCGAGATGACTTCGCTGCAAGGGACGATGGGGCGGGTTTACGCCCTGCTCGGCGGCGAGTCGCAAACGGTCGCCGATGCCATCTACGAACACTGGCTGCCACGCGGGGCGGGCGATTCGCTGCCGGAAAGCGCCGCCGGGACGCTGCTGGCGGTCGCCGACCGCCTCGACAGTCTGGTCGGGCTGTTCGCCGCCGGGCTGGAGCCGAAATCGACCGCCGACCCGTATGGCTTGCGCCGCGCCGCCCTCGGCATCATCGAGATTCTGGTCGAGAAGGAAATCGACCTCGATTTGCGCCATGCCGTCGAGACCGCTGCCGCCGTGCAGCCGATTGGCGCGGGCGTGGAGGTGCAGCAGGCAGTGCTCGACTTCATCGCCGGGCGGCTGCGCGGCTGGGTTGACGAGCATGGCTGGGCGCACGACGTGAGCGCGGCGGTGCTGGCGGCGCAGGCGCACGACCCGGCGCAGGCGCTCGCCGGAATCCGCCAGTTGAGCGAGTGGGTGCGGCGCGACGACTGGGAAGCGATCCTCGACGGGTTCGCGCGCTGCGTGCGCATCACCCGCGGCGAGACCGAGCGCTATACGGTCGACCCGGAGCTGTTCGAGCAGCCGGAAGAAAACGCGCTTTACATGGCATACACGCAGGCGATGGTGCATCACGAATCCGCCCCGAACGTCGACGGCTTCCTGAACGCCTTCGCGCCCATGCTCCCGGCGATCACGGCGTATTTCGGCACGGGCAAGGGCGACGGCGTGCTGGTCAACACCGAAGATCAGGCGGTGCGACGCAACCGCATCGGACTGCTTCAGGCGATCAGCGCGATGCAGCATGGGCGCGCCGATTTGAGCTATCTGAGCGGGTTCTAATCCCCTCACCCCGGCTAACCTGCGGTTATCTTTCCCCTCTCCCACGCAAGCGGGGAGAGGGGAGAAAAGCGATTTATGCGTGGAGGGCGCAGCACGCTGCGCCCATTAACCGAAGTCAATCGGACGTGAGATGGCTTATATTCCGCAAGGCGCGAAATGGTATCTCGCTGAGATCGTGCAGCAGATTGTAGTCGACGGTGATGATAGCAGCCTTGTCCACGTCAACCTCACGCTCATTCGCGCCGATTCTCCTGAAGAAGCCTACGAGCGTTCTCTTGAGGTTGGCAGACAGGGCGAAATGGCGTACCAAAATACCGACGGAAAGACTGTCGCCATCACTTTTCGGGGTTTGCGCAATCTGCACGTCATTCACGAGCAATTGGAACACGGCAGCGAAATTCTCCACGAAGAAATCCGCGACCTATCCGAAAGTGACGTGACTGATCTGCTTCGATCTAAGGCACACTTGAACATATTTCGTCCGCGTGTGAATGTTGATTGAGGACGCAGCACACAGCGCCCTCCTAAATTACTGATTGAGGACAGACTATGCGCGTTGTGCGATTTGCGGCTGAAGGCGTTGAAACCATCGAATCGCCGGATTGGGACGTGCTGCTGGCGCAGCCGGACGGCGTGCTGTGGGTCGATATGATCGGTCCCAGCGGCGACGACGTGCGCCTGATGCGCGACGTGTTCCACTTTCACCCGCTGGCAATCGAGGACACCACCAACCAGCGCCAGCGCCCGAAGGTCGAAGAATATAAGGATCACCTCTTTATGATCCTCAACCCGGTTAACGACTACAGCGACGAGCTGACCTTCCGCGAGCTGGACGTGTTCGTGATGCATACCGCCGTCGTCACCATCCACGCCGCCGAGTCCGACCCGATCATCGAACGAGTCCGGCAGCGCTGCACAATGAAGCTCGATGCCGGGCAGCACGTCTCGGTCGGCTTCCTGATCTACGCGCTGGCGGACGCGGTCGTGGACGTCTACTTCCCGGTGCTGGACACCATCGGCGACGAAATCGAGACCATCAGCGAGTCGCTCATCGAAAAGCCGCGCAAGGAAGATTTGGCGCGCGTTTTCAAGCTGAAGCGGGCGCTGGCGGAGATGTGGCGCGTCGCCGGGCAGCAGCGCGATATGTTCAACGTGTTCTCGCGGCTGGATTCGCAGTACATCAGCGAGGAGATCACGCGCTACTACCTGCGCGACATCTACGATCATCTGCTGCGCATCAGCGACACCGTCTCGACCTTCCGCGATACCGTGTCCGGCGTCATCGACGTGTACCTATCGGCGGTCTCCAACCGGCTGAACGTCGTCGTCCAGCGCCTGACGGTGATCACCATCGGGGTCGGCGTCCTCACGGTGATCAGCGGCTTCTACGGCATGAACTTCGAGCATACCTGGCCCCCGTTTTCGGCGGTGTGGGGCGTGCCGTTCGTTCTGCTGCTGATGCTGGTGGCACTGGGCGTGGTTATGGTCGTGCTGCGGCGGCTGGAATAACCCACGATAGAAATATCTCCGCAGCAGCCGTTGTTCCGTCCCGACGGTCTGGGGTGGACATTGACCAGACAGAGCCAGCATCCCATAATGGCAATAAACCGAACAAGCATTTGATTATTCGGGGAGGATAGCGTTGTGAGCAAACCGAATTATGCATTTTTTGATGGCAAAATTGTGCCGATTGAGGAAGCCAAAGTCAGCGTGATGACGCACGCCTTCAACTACGGCACGGGCGTGTTCGGCGGGATGCGCGCTTACTGGAACGAGGACGAGCAGCAGTTGTTCATTTTCCGCTCGCACGACCACTTCGAGCGCTTTCGCCAGTCCGCCAGCCTGATACGCATTGACGTTCTCCAGAACGAGGCGCAGCTTACCGACATCCTGACCCAACTGCTGCGCGCCGAGGATTATCACGAGAACGTGTATATCCGCCCGCTGGCGTACAAGGCGACCGAGGGGATCGGCGTGAAGCTGCACGGTCTGGACGACGCCGTGACCATGTTCGCTATACCGTTCGGGCGCTACCTCAAGAACGAGGAAGGGCTGCACGTTGGCTTTTCGGCATGGCGGCGTGTGGACGACAACGCCATCCCGGCGCGCGGCAAGGTCGTCGGCTCGTATGCGAACTCGGCGCTGATCAAGACCGACGCCGTGCTGGCGGGTTACGACGAAGCGCTGGTGCTGAACCAGGACGGGCACGTCTCGGAGGCGAGCGCCGCCAATATCTTCATTGTTCGCAAAGGGGTGGCGATCACGCCGCCGGTCACCTCGAACGTGCTGGAAGGCATCATCCGGCGCACACTGATCGAGTTGCTGCGCAACGAGCTGGGCGATGATAGTGGAGCGCGAACTCGTACACCGAATGTTACATCGCCGACGAGATGCTGATGTGCGGGACGGGCGTGCAGGTCGCTGCTGTGACCAAAATCGAGCACCGCGCCGTCGGCACCAGCGAGATGGGACCGATCACGCCCGGCAAGTCCGCGATCTGTTCTGCGACGTGGTGTACGGGCGCATTGCCCAAATACCGCGACTGGCTGACGCCGGTATACGTGCCGGAGCACGTGGGCTAGACAGGATTACGTAATGTAGGGGCGTTCAACTGAACGCCTTACTGATTCTTCGGAAGCGCCGCCCCGATCCCGGCGAACACCTGCCGACGTGATACAGCTCGCGCCTGCGCCGCCGGCTCCCCTCGCGGAAATCGGGATGAAATGTTGATCAGCGCCTGCGCGCGCTGGGCAATCGTCTTCCCAAACAGATCAGCCGTGCCGTATTCGGTGGCGATAATGTGCACGTCGTTGCGCGAGGTGGTCACACCCGCGCCCGGCTTGAGCGTCGGCACGATGCGGCTGAGCGCGCCGTCTTTCGCCGTGCTCGGCAGCGCGATGATCGACTTGCCGTCCTTGCTGCGCGCCACGCCGTGAAATCGACCTGCCCGCCGACGCCGGAATAGAAATACGTGCCGATGCTGTCGCGCACACCTGCGGTCAGGTCGACTTCCAGCCGAGTTGATCGACCATACGGTCGTTGCGCGAAATGATGAACGGGTCGTTGACGTACTCGGTCCGGGTGCAGCTCGATGACCGGATTGTCGTCGGATGTAGCGGAACAGCGCGCGCGAGCCAATGGCGAACCCGGCGACGACCTTGCCCGTGTGGATCGACTTGGCGGCGTTGGTGATCACGCCCGCTTCGATCATTTCCATCACGCCGTCGGCGAATAATTCGGTGTGGATGCCGAGATCGCGGTGGTCGGTCAGCCGCCGCAGCACCGCGTCGGGGATGCCGCCGATGCCGGTTTGCAGCGTCGCGCCGTCAGGGATGAGCGCGGCGATATGCGCCGCTTTCTGATCCTGAACGTCGGAGACTGGCAGCGGCTTGACTTCCGGCAGCTCGTAGTCGACATCGATGCACCAGTCGATCTTGCTCATGTGGATGAAGCTGTCGCCGAGCGTGCGCGGCATGTGCGGGTTGATCTGGGCGATGACCAGCCTGGCGGATTCCGCCGCGCTCTTGGTCACGCCGACTTCGGTTCCGTAGGAGCAGTAGCCGTGCTCGTCCGGTGGGCTGACGTGAATGACCGCCACGTCCGGCGTGAGATGCCCCTGCCGGAACAGGTAGGGGATTTCGTGCAGGAACACGGGCGTGAAATCCGCCGTGCCGCAGTTGACTGCATTGCGCATGTTGGCGCTGATAAACAGGTTGTTGACGCGGATATGCTCGGACATCTCTGGAGTGATGTACTCCGGCATTCCGATGCTCAGGACCTGCACGACTTCGACGTTCTCCAGTTCGTCATAACGACGGACAAGCGCCTCGACAAACGGGATGGGCGTGGAACAGTTCCCGGTGATAAAGATGCGCTGCCCTGACGTTATCTTTTGTGCGGCTTCTTCTGCCGTTATCCTGCACATGGTGCGGTTCATCGGGATTCCCTACTTCGCAGCGAATAAATTCCTCTCAACAGATTAATGGAAGCATTTACAGGGCAATAGTGTCAAAGATCGTCTCGATACCGCGATGTTTGACACTACGCCGTTTTCGTGCCCTCAAGCACGATATAGATAGATCGGAAGATCAAGGAGGCGTTGAGATGTTAGAGCGAGTCGTGGTTCCTCTTGATGGATCCCGCTTAGCCCAAACAGCCCTCGATTACGCGCTCAAAGTCCTAGGCGGAAGCGGTGAAATCGTCCTCGTGACGGTGCTTCAGCAGCCGGATGTCCCAATATATGACTTTTATCCGGTGACAGTAACTCCGCAAGCTAAAAACTTTGAGTTGACTTTTAACGAGACTGTTGGACGTGCTCAAGATTATTTGAAACGGCTGGCGGACGAAATTCAGGCGCAGTATCCGTACCAGGTGAACACGATTGTCGAAGCGGGCGACCCGGCAACGGTGATCGTCGATACGGCAGATAAGCTGAACGCTGATGCGGTGGTGATGTCCACGCACGGGCGCTCCGGCTTGAGCCGCTGGCTGTTCGGCAGTGTCACCCAGAAAGTGCTGGCGGTATGCTGCTGCCCGGTGTTCGTCATCCCGTCGAGGGTCTGTGAGGACGCCAAGAAAACGTCCGAGTTGAGAGCGGCTGAGCCAACTCCCAGCCCGAACTAACAGACGGTCGAAAGCACTCATTCAGATCGCACGCGCGCAGCGACAGCTTTGGTTTCGCCGCTGCGCCAGTCAAAGCGGGGTGGCAGAATATCGCCACCCCGTTTTTGTGCTGCCTGAGCAGCGTTCGGCATTCCCGGCATAAAAGAAAACGGGGGACTTGTGATCCCCCGTTTCATACTGAATTAGTCGGTGCTGGCTCCGCCGCCCGCTTTTTCCGTGCCCGAAGGCGGCACTAGCTCGTTGATGTTGTGCTTGACGGCGTAGGCGGCGGCTTCGGCGCGGTTGGAGACGCCGATCTTCGCCAGAATGCTGCTGACGTAGTTGCGCACCGTGCCTTCGCCCAGATACAGCTTGACCGCGATCTGGCGGTTGGTCAGTCCTTCGGCGACCAGCGCCAGCACCGCCATCTCCTGTGTGGTCAGGTCGGAGAAGGCGGCTGCCTGCTGCGCCTGATTCGCCTTGCGCATTTCGGCGAACACCGCCGAGGTCATCGCCGGGTCGAGCATCCCTTCGCCGCGACTGACGCGCTCGACCGCCTGCACCAGCTCGTTATCGCCGATGCGCTTGAGGATGTAGCCCGACGCCCCGGCTTGAACCGCCGCGAACAGCAGCTCATCTTCGGCATACGAGGTCAGCATGATGACGCGGCAGCCGTCGACGGTTTCGACAATGCGGCGGCAGGCTTCGATGCCGGACAAGCCCGGCATCCGAATATCCAGTACGGCAACGTCGGGATGATGCTCCTGCGCCTTGGCGACGGCTTCTTCGCCGGTGCCAGCTTCGGCAACGACGCGGAAATGCCCCTGCCGTTCCAGCAGAGCGCGCAGCCCGGCACGCACTACGGCATGATCATCGGCAATAAGAATCCGAACGATTTTCGACATAGCGGTTCGCCTGATCAGATTTAAATCGGTACAATCAAAGTAGTCTACAAGCATATCACATTTACAACGATGCGCATAAGTGACGAATATTCCTCGAACGACGTGCCGTTGATCCTATCGCGGCTCAAATCAATCGCTTCGAGCGTAATCTACGCTGCCGAAGCTGAAACGCTGGGCGAAGTGCTGGAGCGGCTCGCCGACGCCGCGCGCGAGCTGGTTTCAGCGCGCTATGCTGCGCTCGGCATCCCGGACGGGCACGGCGGGCTGGAGTACTTCGAGTTCGCGGGCATGGAAGCGGACGCCGCCAACATGATCGGGCATCTCCCGCGCGGGCGCGGCTTGCTCGCCGCGATCATGCAGGAGCGGCAGGCGATCCGGCTGGATCGGATGCAGGATGATCCGCGCTCGGTCGGCTTCCCGCCGCATCATCCGTACATGGAGCGCTTCCTCGGCGTGCCGATTCTGGTGGGCGATCACCTGTTCGGGATGCTGTACCTGACCGACCGTATGGATGGTGAGCCGTTCAGCGAGCAGGATCAATGGCTGGTCGAGACGATTGCCGGGTATGCGGCGCTGGCGATTGCCGGTGTCGAGCTGCGGGATAACCAGCAGAAGGTCGCACTGCTTGAAGAGCGCGAGCGCATCAGCATGGAGCTGCACGACGGCGTGATCCAGTCACTGTACGCCATCGGCATGTTCCTGGAGCTGGTGCGCACCTCGGACGCGCTCAAGCCGAGCGATCTGACACAGGCGGTCAACGACCTGGACGCGGTGATTACGGACATCCGCAGCTACATTCAGAATCTGAAGGCGCGTGAGCAGCAGGCGCACTCGCTGGAGGATCGCCTGCACGAGATCGTCAAGCGGCTGCACGTGCCGACGACGCTGAACATCAACATCGAGCCGATCCACGAAGATGTTGTCCTCACTCCGGCGGTGTTTGAAGCAGTCTGCCAGATGGCGAACGAGGCGTTGAGCAATGCCATTCGTCACGCCAACGCCCAGCACGTTTACGTGCGAGCGCAGCAGACCGGGCACATGTTCACCATGACGATCAGCGATGATGGCAAGGGCTTTGACCCCGCAGCGACCCTCAACGAGGGCAGCGGACTCGGCTTGCGGAACATGCAGCAGCGCGCGCGCCTGCTCAACGGCAGCGTGACCATTGAATCCGCGCCGGGCAAGGGGACGCGCGTCATCATGAGCGTGCCGGTCTAGTAACGGCACGCTCCGCCGCAGGCTGCGCCAACCGGCACTTTTTTCGACTTCCACCCCCGTCTATTCGTCTGACAATTGTCACCGCTTTGACAGTACCATTGTTTGGTCGCTTTCCCGTATCTTACAGGTAGACGCCGAAACACGTAAGAGGAGGATGCCGCCATATGCTCAACTCGACCCTCCGAGTCGGCAAAGTGTGAGACGGGTCGGTTGACTCCGCGTGGATGACGAACTAGAGAAGTCCGGCAGTATTTTGGCATAGAGTGCAATTCAGGAAAATCTCGTATCACCGTAGTTGCCCGCCTTTCCGTCATGGAGGCAGGAGGAATAAAAGGATGCTTGAAAACATAAAAGTACGTGAATGGATGACCAGCCCGGTGATCAGTGTGCCCCCCGGCACGCCGATCAGCACGGCGCATCAACTGATGAAGGATCATGGAATTCGTCGGCTGCCAGTTGTCGACCACAATCAGGTTGTCGGCATTATCACGCTCGGCGACGTTCGTGAAGCCAGCCCGTCGGATGCGACGACGCTGAGCATCTGGGAAATGAACTATCTGTGGGCACAACTGACGGTCGAAAAAGTAATGACTCGTCACGTCATCACGGTGCATCCAGAAGATTTCCTGCTGGACATCGCCCAGATCATGCTCGACCGGAAAGTCAGCGGGCTGCCAGTCGTCGACGAGCACGGCTATCTGGTCGGCATCATCACCGAGTCGGACATTTTCCGTATGCTGGTCCAATCGCGGGTTGCGGCGCTCACGCCGAAACCATAGCCAGATTCAGCGCCAGTTCTTCCATGACCCCTGCAAGACCAGGGGTCATTCTACTCACGAGGCACGTATGAACGTTTCGGACATCATGACGACGAAGCCGGTCTCCATTCATCAGAACGGGACGCTGCGCCAGGCGCTCGAACTGATGGAGGACAGCCACTTTCGGCACCTGCCAGTGCTCAATTCTGAGGGACAGCTTGTTGGTATCCTCAGCGACCGCGACTGCCGCACAGCGCTGAACTCGCCTCATATTCTGCGCGAACGCTGGCAGGATGAGGAGCTTGCCGAGACGCTGCGCGTGCGCACCATCATGAGTCCTGCACCGATTGTCATCGAGCCGGACGCCGAAGCCGACGAAGCGGCGCGCCTGATGCTCGATAATCACATT
>JAXLWE010000076.1:0-17013 GCA_046328655.1 Anaerolineae bacterium
ACAGCAACGAGACGGTCTGGCCCTGGTATTCGCAGATCGCGCCGATCTCCTGGCTGGTGGCGAAGGACGTGAACGAAGGGCGGCGCGAATTCAACCTCTCGGCAGCCCGCACCGAGCTGGAAGCCGACGAGATGATCCGCGAGATCAGGCGCGGGGCGATGCCGCCATCATCGTATAAGCTGCTCCACCCCGCCGCCAGCCTGAGCGAGCAGCAGCAAGCCGACCTGATCGCCGGGCTGCAAGCTACCTTTGGAGGGTAGCATTCGTTTCTGACCTCACCCCTGTTTCGCGGCTAACCTGGGGTTAACGCCGCTCAACTTCCCCTCTCCACGTCGCTTCGCTTACAGTGGAGAGGGGAGTGAGGGGTGAGGTTTTGAGGTGAAATCCTCTACTTTTATCCGTCTTTCAGCACCCGGGCGATTGTCTCGACATCGACGTTGCCGCCGCTGATCACGACCGCCGTCACGCCGCCGGGCGCGACCGCCCCGCTTTGCAGCGCCGCCACGCCGACCAGCCCACCGCCTTCCGCCAGCCAGCCCTGCTGCCCGATCATCCAGCGCATCGCCCCGGCGATGGCATCCTCCGAGACACATACGATCCGATCTACGTAGCGCCGCGCCAGCTCGAACGTGATCGACCCCGGCTCAATTTCGCCGGGCAGCGCGTCGGCGAGCGATTCGTGCGACAGCGGCTCGTTCGCGTTGTAAAAGAAGTTGTACATGTCCGGCGACACGGCGGCGTTCACGCCGATCACCTCGACTGATGGCTTCAGGCTCTTGAGCGCGATGCCGACCCCGCCGATCAGCCCGCCGCCGCCGACCGGGACGATCACCCGCTCGATGCCCGGCAGCGCGTCGAGGATCTCCAGCCCAATCGTGCCCTGCCCGGCGATCACGTCAGGGTGGTTGTAGGCGGAAATGTACCTCAGCCCCTCGTCGCGCTGAATTCTGAGTGCCTCGCGCTCGATCTCGCCGTAGTCGTCGCTGAAGAGGATCGCCTGCGCGCCGTAGCGCCGCACCCCGGCAACCTTGCGCTTCGCCGTGTAAACCGGCATCAGGATGCGCGCCTCGATCCCCAGCAGCCAGGCGGCGTAGGCGATCCCCTGCGCGTGATTGCCCGACGACGCCGTGACCACGCCGCGCCCCCGCACGTCCTCCGGCAGCGACAGCAGCGCGTTGAGCGCGCCGCGCACTTTGAACGAGTGCGTCCGGTTGGCGTTTTCCAGCTTCAGCCACACGTTCGCGCCCAGACTGACGGCGGCTTCGAAGGGAGTCGGTGCAAGATGGGACGCGAGACGAAAGCGCGCCAGCGTGATGTCGGCAAGATCGACCATGTTGTCCTTCCCTACTGGATCAAACCCGAATCGCAGATTAAAATTTACCTTGTAATTTCAGATTTTCGGGAGCAACCCGCTCCATTTAGAGTATAATTCAAGAACATTCGCATACCTCATCACAGATGCCCATGCCTTCAACCAATGACCCGAAAGCCGTGCGCACCCAATACGCCAACGACACCCACCTGCGCATCCGGCAGCAGACGCACGAGCAGTACACCGTCCCGAAAGTCGATTTTCCCGAATGGGTGCTCACCCGCCTCGAATGGCGCGGTGACGAGCAGATTCTTGATGTCGGTTCCGGGGTCGGCACGTATTACTCGCACACGCTGGCGCGCGGCTCGAACATAAACTACTATGCCATCGACCAGTCGGCGGGGATGCTGCGCCAGCATCCCGCCGAAGGCGATGTGGCGGTCGGGGATGCCCAGATGCTCCCGTTCGCAGACGGCACGTTCGATCTGGTGATGGCGAACCACATGCTGTATCACGTCCCCAACGTCGACCTGGCGATCATCGAAGCCCAGCGCGTGCTCAAGCCGGATGGTGTATTCCTCGCCTCGACCAACAGCGTCCAGTCGATGCCGGAATTCCACGCCCTCTTTCGCCGGGGAATGCTGCTGCTGAGCACGCCGGGGCAGGTCTACAACCAGCCGCCGCTGCCCGCGCAAGCCAACTTCGCGCTCGAAAACGGCACGCGCATCCTGGCGCGCCACTTCTACGCCGTCGTGCGCTACGATCTGCCCAGCACGCTGGTTTTTCCGAGCATCGAGCCGGTCATGGCGTACCTCGAAAGCACGCGCTCGATCCGCGAGCCGCAGCTCCCGGATACGATCCACTGGGATGAACTCATGCTGGTGATGCGCGAGCAGATCAGCCGCGTCCTGAACCACTTCGGCGAGTTGATCGTCACCAAGGTGACGGGCGCGCTGGTGGCGTCCAACGAGGGGGGCTTCATCCGCGAATTCGTGCGGCGGCTGGAAACCGGAGCTTAGCTTCGGCTGCCGTTTGTCTCGAAGCCGTAGCGACCGATCAGCGGGACGAAGCTCACTGCCGCGATCCGCTTGAAGTACCAGCGGTCGCCATCCCGCGTCAGCAGTTCGAGAAACTGACGATTATCAACCCCGACCGGGATCACCAGCCTGCCGTCGTTGGGGTTCATCTGCGAGCGCAGCGGACCGGGGACGGTCGGCGCGGCGGCGGTGACGATGATCGCGTCGAACGGCGACATATCCGGCAAGCCCTGGCTGCCGTCGCCGACGTGAACGTCGACGTTGCTGTAGCCGAGCCGGTGCAGCCGCTCGGTTGCCTCGCGCGCCAGCCGGGCGACTCGCTCGATGCTGTAAACCTGCTTCACCAGCTCGCACAGCACCGCCGTCTGGTAGCCCGACCCCGTACCAATTTCCAGCACCGTCTCGCTCCCTTGAAGATGGAGCGCCTGCGTCATCAGCGCCACCATGTATGGCTGCGAGATCGTCTGGTTGGCTTCGATGCGCAGCGCGCCGTCGCGGTAGGCGTCCCGCCGCGACTGCTGCGGCACGAATTCGTGCCTCGGAATCCGCAGCATCGCGTCCAGCACCCGCTCATCCTGGATGCCGCGCGCCCGAAGCTGCCACTTGACCATCGCCGCACGCTGATCGGTAAAGAGATCGGTCATGGTGCAGATTACCCTGGCTACTGAAGGCGACCGCGCCCCGGTGCAGGGCTGGTCACTACTGTAATTATAACATCGTTCATGACGACAATTGGATTAGGCTTTTTTAGATTTTCATGGCACACTCTGCGGCATTGTATCGGCTGTCTGAAGAGCGCTTCCCCTTATGAAACTGGCAACTTTTTCCTACAACGGTCGAACTCGCATTGGCATCATCGAAAACGACACCATTCAGGTGGTCGCGTGGCAGGATAGTATGCGCCAGTTGATCCGGCGGGGTATCAGCCCCAGCCGAACCTACGAGCGCTTCCCGCTCGCCAGCACGACGCTGAACGCCCCGCTGATCCCCGGCAAGATCATCGCCATCGGGCAGAACTATGCCGAACATGCCGCCGAACTCGGCAACAAGCTGCCGGAGCGCCCGGTGATTTTCGCCAAATTCCCCAGCACGGTGATCGGATCGGGCGTGCCAATAACGTGGCGCAGCTCGATCACCACCCAGGTCGACTGGGAAGCTGAGCTGGCAGTGGTGATCGGGAAGCGGGCGAAAGACGTACCCGAAGCCGACGCCCTGAGCTACGTCTACGGCTACTGCGTCGCCAACGACGTGAGCGCGCGCGACCTTCAGCTTCGCACCGACAGCCAGTGGACGCGCGGCAAGAGCCTCGATACTTTCTGTCCGCTGGGACCCTACATCGTCACCCGCGACGAGATCGCCGACCCGCAGAATCTCAACATCAAGACGACCGTCAACGACAAGACGATGCAGGACAGCAACACCAGGCACATGATCTTCAGCGTCGCCCACCTGATCGCCTACTGCTCGCAGATGTTCACGCTGGAGCCGGGCGACATCATCATCACGGGCACGCCGTCGGGCGTCGGCGACGGGCGTAAGCCGCCGCGCTATCTGAGCGACGGTGATGTCGTCACCGTCAGCGTCGAGGGAATCGGCGACGTCAGCAACCCGTGCAAAGTCATCGACGACAAGGAATAAGCACCCCTGGACTGAGTAATACCGGATGATGCTTTAAGCCGAGCGGTTATACTCAGTCCGCCTGTCTCTGACCCCGGAGTAGTGCATCGGTATGCGGGCAGAAAAGCCATGACCGACTTGAGGCGCAACGTACGGCGATGGACACTTATGTAGTACTTCTGCGCGGCATCAATGTCGGCGGCAAAAATAAAGTGCCGATGGCGGACCTGAAAAAATGCCTGGAACAACTGGGTTTTTTCAACGTTTCAACGTATATCGCCAGCGGTAACGTGATTCTGGAGTCCGACCAACCCCCGGCTCAGATTAAGGCTGCGATTGAACTGGGACTGCCGCAGTGCTTCAGGCTGGACAACGAGATCATCAAAGTCCTGGTGCTGACTCGTAATCAGCTTCAAGCCATCATCGAGAATAAGCCCGAAGGCTTCGGTGAGCAGCCGGAGAAATATCACAGCGATGCTATCTTTTTGATCGATGTTGAATCGGCGCAGGCGATGCCGGCGTTCAGTCCACGAGAAGGGGTCGATTTCGTCTGGCAGGGCGACGGCGTGATCTACTCGCAGCGCCTCAGCGCTCAACGTACCAAAAGCCGGCTGAGCAAAATCATGGCAGCGCCGGAATATAAATCCATGACCATCCGCAACTGGAACACCACGACAAAACTGCTCGAATTACTGGCGGATAGAAGCCGATAAAAGCGCGTCATCTGTACACCACAACCGACCAACCTGCCGGGCGCTTCAGGTTGTCTCGCTGGCTTTCACCGCGCCGCTCCACAGTCCCGCATTGACTATCCCCCGGCTTTTTGCTACACTTCGTCGCACAATCGTACAGACGACGTTACGGGTAGTCCGCTCACGCCGGGCCCTGCGCGGCAGGACTTCCGAACCGTGTCAGGACCGGAAGGGAGCAGCACTAAGGAATGTATCCTGGGTGCCGCAGGTTCCCCGGCTTGAGCAGAGTGCCCGCAACGTCTTGCCACGAGCAGCGACTTTGGAGCCTGAACTCCTCAGTTCCGACCCACACCCAGAGCCTCTCTTTTATCCGAAATCCCGTAGATCGGCACGACCCGCTTGGTTGATACCGCTGCTGATTCTGTTTGGCGTCGCCTTCATCGCGGTCGTCGGTGTTGGCGTGTTCATCATCATCACGCTGACGCGCACGCGCCCCGTTATGCTCATCGTTGACGGCAACCCACAACAGATTGACACCCACGCCCAGACCGTCAGCCAACTGCTGGCGGACGCGAATGTGACACTAAATGACGGCGATACGGTGTCGGCGTCGCTCGACAGCTCGCTCGATGTGACAGATCGTGTCACAGTGGATCGCGCCCGCAGCGTGTTTCTGATGGTGGACGGCGCGACGACGCCGCTGTGGACGCCGCTGACCAACCCGGCGGACATCCTCACCAGCGCGGGCGTCACCGTCGCCGCCGACGACCGCATCCAGATCGACGGCACGGACGCGCGCGTCGCCGATCTCTGCCGCCTGGTCTGTCCCGGTCACCACGATACTGGTGCGCCACGCCGTCACGCTGCGCATCCACGACGAGGACGGCTCGCGCGTGCTTCGGACAACCGGCGCGACTGTCGGCGAAGCGCTGTTTGACGCGGGCATTACGCTCTACCTGACCGACTCAACCACCCCCGACCTGAACGCGCCGCTGACCAACGACCTCGAAGTGACGATCACCCGCGCCCGCCCGGTCGAGATCATCGCCGACGGCGAGACGATCCGCACGCGCTCGCGCGGCGCGACCGTCGCCAACGCCCTCGCCGACGCCGGGGTCGCGCTGGTCGGCATGGACTACGCCATCCCCGCCGAGCGCACACCGCTTCAGCCGGGCATCTCGATCCGCGTGATCCGTGTGCGCGAGAGCGTGGAAGCCGAGCAGCAGTCGCTCCCGTTCGAGACCGTCTATCAGGCGGATTCGGCGCTCGAAATCGATCACCAGCAGGTGGCGCAGCAGGGACAGCCCGGCGTGCAGGAGCGGCGCATCCGCGTGCGTTACGAAAACGGCACACCGGTCAGCCGCTCGGACGAGGAAACGGTGGTCGTGCAAGCGCCCGTCAACCGCGTAATCCACTACGGGACGAACATCGTCATCCGCACGATTGACACGCCCGACGGACCGCGCGAATACTGGCGCGTGCTGCGCATGTACGTCACCAGCTATCTGCCGGTCGACGGCGACAACATCACCGCGACCGGACACGTCCTCCAGAAAGGGATCGTCGGCTCCGACCCGACCATCCTGCCCTACGGCACGCAGATTTACGTGCCGGACTACGGCGTCGGCGAAGTGCAGGATACGGGCGGGCGGCGCAGTATGCCGCTGTGGGTCGACCTCGGCTACAGCGAAGCCGATTATCGCGGCTGGTACGGCTACCACGACGTGTACATCCTCACGCCCGTGCCCGCCAGCATCGACTACATTCTGCCGGGGACGTAATCGTTCAGCGTTAAAGGAAATCGAGGCTAGGTTTCGCCGACTTCCAATTCATCCAGCACAAGGACGCGGAGTCGCGTGACACGGCGGAGGGTGAGGTCGTTCGTCAAAACAGCGTCGCAGCCAGCATCGACAGCCGAGGCAACATGCAGCGCGTCAGGCGTCCGCAAGTTGTATTCCGATCTAATCTCCGCGCCATATTCCGCAATTGCAACGCTCACGGGCACGAGCGTTACATGCTCCGTGTGCTGAAGCAGCGTCCGATAGGCGCGTTGAACGGCGACATCTCCGGTTTTGAACGGCTTCGCAAGAGACTCGGTCAGCGTGATAACCGAAGTGATTATCTCAACCGCACCAGATCTGACCGCCGCAAAGATGTGCTGCATTATGTCGCTATAACCGGGATGATCTTCGACGTAATAAATGAACGGCGCAGTGTCAATATATAGTCGCTGAACGCCTGTGAGCGCCTCGGCAATCTTCACGGACGATTGTCCCATTCGCGGCGAAGCTGATTAACGTGCTTCTGCGCATCCATATCCCGCAGATGCGCGCCGACGCCGCGAAACTCAAGGATGCTGTGCCGCTTCGTCGCTTGTTCTTCGGTCAGCGAATCGAGGATCGCCATCACGAGTTGTTTCCGCTGTTCGACCGGAAGCGATTTGATCTCCTGAACCAGTGTTTCCAGAGTCATCGTCTTCATATTTCATACACCCTGTCGTTCTACTCATTCTACCACCTTGAGGGTATAATCCCCCCATGAATCCCAAGCGCTGCTCGACTACTATCAGCTTCATCCCAAGAAAAGCCTGGGGCAGAATTTCGTCCAGGACCCAAGCGCCCTCGACAAGATCGTCGCGCTGTCGCCGCGCTCTCGCCCGCCGACACCGTGCTCGAAATCGGACCCGGCACGGGCGCGCTCACCGAGCGGCTGGCTGCCGCCGCCGGGCGCGTGATCGCCGTCGAAATCGACCAGCGCTTGCAGCCGATTCTGGACGCGGCGCTGGGGCATCTGCCCAATGTCGAAGTGGTCTACGCTGACATCCTGCAAACCGGCGTTCCAGCGCTGGTCGGCGCAGGCGATTACGCCGTCGTCGCCAACGTGCCCTACTACATCACCAGCGCGATCCTGCGTCACCTGCTGGAGAGTCCGCGCCGCCCGCGCCGCCTCGTCCTGACCATGCAGCTTGAGGTCGCCGAGCGGCTGGTCGCCGAGCCAGGCGATATGAGCGTGCTGGCGGTCAGCGCCCAGTTCTACGCCCAGGTGCAGATCGTCGCGCGGCTCAAGGCGGCGATCTTCTACCCGCGCCCGGAGGTGGACAGCGCCGTCGTGCGGCTCGACACCTACCGGCAGCCGCCGGTCAGCATCCCCGACGAAAAGACTTTCTTCCGCATCGTTAGAGCCGGGTTCTCGCAGAAGCGCAAGCAGTTGAAGAACTCGCTCGGCGAAGGCGGCTCGGCGTTGCTCGAACGCGCCGGGATCGACCCGCGCCGCCGCGCCGAGACGCTCAGCCTGGGCGAGTGGGCGGCGCTGGCGCGGGCATCAGCCGACGAAGCATAGGGATGTTTCGTCGGCGCAAAGCCTTGTATCCTGTCGCGCCAGCGCCGATTACTGCAACCCAACCCCCGGTTTTCGCGTATACTTGCTATAACGGGTGGTTCTGAGAGTGTGCGTTCATGCGGCTAAAAAGACGTAACTTTGCCTGGCTGACGGTGCTCGGTGCGCTCGTCGCCGTCGCCGTGCTGTCGGGCGTCGCCTCGGTCGAAGTCTCGGCGACGCTGATCGGCTTGTTCCTGCTGGCGGCGGCAGCGACCGTGATCGAGTTCCAGCCGGAGCGTTTGCTGGATCGGTCGCGCTCGTCGCTGACGATGATGCGCATGAGCAGCGAAGCGCGCGAAGCCGTCGAGCGGGCGCATCGTCGCGGCAGCTATGTCGACGACGCGCTCACCCTGCTGGATGTCGGCTTGATCACCGCGCAGTCCAACCGCGAGGGCATGGTCATGCGCCGCACGCGCACCGTCTCGCTCGACGACGACGGCGTGCGCCCGTTCATCACCCTGCACGTCCAGCCGGAAGACTCGGAGCGCACCGCTCGTATCCGCTTTGAAATCATCGACGGCAACGGCGCGCAGCAGTACGTCCACGAGATGCGCACCTATCTGCGCGACGGCGAAATGAACATCCTCGCCGACCACCAGCTTCCGCTCGCCGAAAGCACGGCGCTCCAGTCCGGCGACTGGGATTTGCGCGTCTACGTCGACGGCAAGCTGATCGGCGCGCACATGTTCACGCTGTCACCGTCCCTCACCGACCGCTTCCGCCGCTTCGAGGAGCGCGATGCCGACCGGCGTGACAGCGCCGACCGCGTCGCCCTGAAAGACCAGCAGGAAGAAGCCCCGCTGAGCCTTGAAGAACTCCTGCGCAGCCGCAGCAATCGCAGCGGTTAGGCGGTATTGATCCCATGCGAGACAAACCACGAGATCGTCGCTTTGCCGAGATGATGATCGGCTTGGTGCTGGTGATCGCCGGGCTGTCGGCGGGCGACCTTGCGGCGACGGCGGTGCTGGTCTTGCTCGGCATCTACCTGCTGACGCGCCAGTTCGACCGAAGCGGAGCGACGCGCACTATCCCCCGCGAAACTCGTGAGGCTGAGGAAGAATTTATCCCGGCGCAGCCGCGCGCCGACCAGGTGTACGCCCACGCGCTCGACGCCGTGCGCCGCGCCGGACTCGACCCGGCAGAGACCCACGTCCTGCCCATCGACATCGGCGTGATGGCGTTCAGCGCCGACCACGAGCCGGTCATCTACCGCACGCGCCCGGTGCTGGACGACGTTGACTACATCCAGCCGTTCGTCCAGCTTCGCCTGCCGACGCGGGCGCGCGGGCGCATCCGTTTCGAGCTGGTCGACAGCGACGGTCAGATTCTGTTCGTCCACGAGGAAGATCACGAATTTCAGCGCGGGCGCAACCTCATCACCCCGGCGGCGCGCCTGCCCATCCACGACGCCCACGCCATGCACGGCGACTGGCAGTTGCGCGTCACCGCCGACAACGTGCTCATCGCCGAGCACAATTTTGCGTGGCAGGAGAGCGCCAGCAAAACGATCCGCCGTCATCTCACCGAGGACGGCGAGCTGAGCGGCGAAGTCCGCGCCATGATGGCGGAGAACCGCCTGCAACGCATGAGCCTAGACGATCTGCTGGAGGAGCAGGATCAGCAGCAGGAACAGGACGCCGAGCAAAGCCACCAGGAATCGCGCCGCTAGCGCCGCCCGTCGGGAAGCTGCGGGGCGCGCCTGCCGTACAGCCGCGCCAGATCAAGCCCATAATAGCGCAAAGTGTTCACGAGGATGATCGTCGCCGAGGCTTCGTCCAGGCTGCCGATCACGGGGATCGCGTCCGGGATCAGCTCGAACACACCCAGCGAGGGGTAGATCAGGTAAAGCAGCGCAACTGCCCCCAACCCGAGGATCATCATTTCTTTGAGAAGGCGTCCCATACCGTTTCCTCTTATCGTTCGTGAATCCTATTACGAAAAGAGACGGCGCTGGGTTTTAATGCTCGCGGCTGAGCACCTGCTCGACCGCCTTGAGCACATCTTTGGGGAGGACAGGCTTGGCGAGCGCGTAATCCGCGCCGATGCTGTCGATGTACGAGGTATCCTGCACCCGCGTCCCGGCGCTGATCAGGATCACGGGGATATGCGCCAGCTCCGGGTCGCTCTTGAGCCTGATGCACATCTCTCCGCCGGTCATCATCGGCATCATGTCGTCGATCAGGATCACGTTGGGTTTGACTTCAGCGGCGATTTGCAGCCCGGCGGTCGCGCTGCGCGCCACAATGACCTCATAGCCGCTGCGCTTCAGCACCATTTCCAGCAGGCTAACGGAGACAGGGTCGTCGTCGACGACCAGCACTCGGCTATTCATACGCGGAATTCACTTGAGGAATCGGCAAATAAAACCCCGTTTGACTTATTGTACCTGCTGAGCGCGCATTCTCACCGGAAGAATTGAGAATCGAGCATAATTCAAACTGAATTCATACGTTAGCTAAGATGCCGGCACACTTCTGCGGTGAACTCGTCGGTCGAGAGCGCGTTTTCAGGGTAAATGTCACTGGTATGCGCGCCCGCGCTGAGCGTCGCCCGCACCGCGTTTTCGATGTTCAGCGCCGCCTCGTGGCGCTGCCAGTGATGGCGCAGCAGCATCGCCGCGCTCAGGATCGACGCCGTCGGGTTGGCGATGCCCAGCCCGGCGATGTCCGGCGCGCAGCCATGCACCGGCTCGGCGAGCGCGACCCCATTGCCGATGCTCAGCGACGGCGCCAAGCCCAGCCCGCCGCCCCACGCTGCTGCCATGTCCGACAGGATGTCGCCGTACAGGTTGGGTGTCAGGATGATGTCGAAGCGCGTCGGGTCTTTGACCATCCAGTAGGCTGCCGTATCGACCAGCAGTTCTTCGGTGAGGATTTCCGGGAAATTCGCGCCCATTTCCAGCGCAACGCGCCGGAACAGCCCGTCGGACTGCATCAGCACGCTGGCTTTGTGGACGATGGTGACTTTCTTGCGTCCGTCGCGCAGCGCCAGCTCGTAGGTCTTGCGGGCTACGTTCTCGGTCGCCGTGCGGGTGATGACTTTTTCCGAGATGCCGGTGCGCCCCTCGTCCTCGGTATGCTCGTGACCGATGTACAGGTCTTCGGTCGTCTCGCGCACCACCAGCAGGTTGACGCCCTGCCGCGCTGTCGGCACGGGGAGATAGCGCGTCGGGCGCAGGCTGGCGAACGTGCGCAGTTCGCGGCGCAGACGCACAATCGGCACGTAATAGCCGTCGACGGGATAGGATGGGGATGCGGCAGCGCCGAACAAAACGGCGCTGCATTCCAGCGCCAGTTTCAGCGTCTCGTCGGGCAGCGAGTTGCCGCGTTCAACGAAGCAGTCCCAGCCTGCTTCAGCCTTATGAATCACGACATCCGGTGCGACCGTCTGAAGCACGCGCACCGCTGCCGGAATCACTTCATGCCCGATTCCATCGCCTTCGATAACGCACAGATTCAATTGAAACTCTCCTCATGCCAGCCGCTGCGTCGCCGCCAATTGCGTTGCGTGGATGATTTTCAGGTAACGATTCTTGGAAAAAACACTCTTGAGGCGGCGACCGCACGTCAGCGGGCAGAGGTGCTGAATCCTGCGTCAATAAAAGTATGGCATGTTTGCCGGGCTTTGTCGAGGAATGTTCCGGGTTTTGGGCAGTTTTGACATATCAACGGTGTGACAGACGACGCAGCATGTCGCTTTCATGGGCGTCAGTCGCTCAAATTCGAGCGGCGGTGCTTCGCCGGGGCGTCCTTCGTGAACGCCCGGTTTACCGCACAACTATCCCTAACTGAGTCCTCAGTCCTCGTCCCTCAGTCCTTCTTTACGGCATCTCGTCAATGCCGTAGCTGTCGTCCATGAACGCCGTCTGGCTGCGCAGCGGCGCTTCACCCGGCGCAGGCTCGACGCGCTGGTAGGTGCAGTCCGCGCCAAGTTCCCAGGCATCCTGATTGTCGTTTAGCTCGGTCGCCAGAATGCGGAGCGTCTGCTGCTGAATACGCGGGTCGAGCACCGGAAAGACGACTTCGACGCGGTTGTACAGGTTGCGCCGCATCATGTCGGCGCTGCCCATGTAGATGCGCTGATCGGGCGGCGCGTTCTGGAAGTAGAGGATGCGCCCATGCTCCAGATAACGCCCGACGATGCTGATCACGCGGATATTCTCGCTCAAGCCGGGGACGCCGGGACGCAGACAGCAGATGCCGCGCACCAGCAGGTCGACCCGCACGCCCGCCTGCGATGCCTGATACAGCTTCTGGATGATGATGTCTTCCTCAAGCTGGTTCATCTTCAGGATCAGCCGGGCGGGCTTGCCAGTGCTCGCCGCCGCGATTTCGTTGTCGATCAGCCGGGTGATGCCGCGCTCCAGAAATTCCGGCGCGACCAGCAGCCGCTGGTACGAAGTCGCCGGGGCGTACCCGGTCAGGCGGTTGAACAGGCGCGAGGCGTCGTCGGCGATCTCCTTATTGCACGTGAACAAGCCGAGGTCGGTGTACAGCCGCGCCGTGCCGGAATTGTAGTTGCCCGTGCCCAGGTGGACGTAGCGCCGCACGCCGTCATGCTCGCGCCGGACGACCAGCGCGATCTTGGCGTGCGTCTTGACCGGCAGTTCTTCGACGCCGTAGGTCACGTGGACGCCCTTCTCGTCGAGCGCCCGCGCCCATTCCAGATTGTTCTCCTCGTCGAAGCGCGCCTTGAGTTCGACCAGCACCGCCACCTGCTTGTCGTTGTCGCGCGCGTCCATCAGCGCCTGAACGATGGGCGAGTTGCGCCCCACCCGGTACAGCGTCGCCTTGATCGCCAGCACGTTCGGGTCGCGGGCGGCGCTCTGGAAGAACGTCTCGACCGGCATGAACGAATCGTAAGGGTGATGCACGAGGTAATCACGCTTGCGGATCGCGTCGAAGATGTTCTCGTCTTCCATCAAGCCTTCCGGCAGACGCGGCAGGTAGACCGGGTATTTCAGCTCCGGGAGATCGAGCGAAGTCAGCTCCATCAGGCTGCTGCCACCCAGCGCCCCGTTGACCAGGTACACGTCGCGCCGGGAATCGACGCCCAGGTGATTGATCAGCCGGTTCAGCGTGCGCGAGCCAATCGCTTCCGGGACGGACAGGCGCACGACCGAGCCGAACCGCCGCTCGCGCACGCTCTCCTCGACGATCTCGCTGATGTCGACTTCCGGGTCCTCGCGCTCGTGCTCGAAGTCGATGTCGGCGTTGCGCGTCACCCGGAACGGCGTGTGATCGAGGATCGTCATGCCCGGAAACAGCAGGTCGAGGTTCTGCGAGATCAAATCCTCCAGCCAGACCAGCACCGCCCCGTCGATCCGCTCGCCGTCGCCGTACTTCTGCAGCACGTGATTCAGGTTGACGAGGCGCGGGATCATGTCGGGGATTTTCAGGCGCACGAATTCGGCGTCACCGTTCGAGCCGCCTTCGCGCTTGAGCGACACCGCCAGATTCAGGCTCAGGTTGGAGATGAACGGGAACGGGCGCGCGTGATCGACCGCCAGCGGCGTCAGCACCGGGAAGATTTCCTCATAAAAGAACGCGCGCAGCGCCTGCCGCCACGAGGGTTCGAGCGTTTTCACGTCGGCGATGGTGACGCCGCACGCCGCCAGCCGCTCCAGCAGGTCGCGCATGATCTCGCGCTGCTGGTGCATCATATCGAGGACGCGCTCGCGGATTTCGTCCATCAGCGCCGGGAAGGGAATGCCGTCCGGGCGGTTGGTCGCCAAGCCCAGCTTGAGCTTCTGGTGGATGGTCGCCACGCGCACCATGAAAAACTCGTCCGTGTTGCTGCTGACAATCGCCAGGAACTTGAACCGTTCCAGCAGCGGGATCGATTCGTCCATTGCCTGCGCCAGCACCCGGCGGTTGAAGTCCAGCCAGCTCAGCTCGCGGTTAATGTAGTTATCCGGGGTTAAATCCGGCAGCGTGTCCATAGTTAGCCCTGCAGCGCCCGATGAAGTATTCACATCTTATCCGAACGTCGGTAAAACGTAAAGCATATTACAGCAATTCGGCACGCGCGGCTCGTCCCTTATTCTTCCGTTAACATGACCGCCCCGGCTTGCGGTAAAATCTCCGGCATGGACGCAAACAACTGGAACGTTTACGGGCACGACTGGGCGGTCGATCATCTGCGCAAGAGCATCGCGCACGGGCGGATACGCCACGCCTACCTGTTCGTCGGCGCCGAGTCGGTCGGTAAAGAAACGCTGGCGCGCGCTTTCGCCATGACGCTCAACTGCACCAACCCGGATACCCAGCCGTGCGGCGAATGTTCGTCGTGCCGCCGCATCCTCAGCGGTAATCATCCCGACGTGCTCTACACCGAGCGCGAATCCGATACCAGCGCGCTCAAGATCGAGGAAATCCGCACGGCGATCCAGCGGCTGGCGCTCAAGCCGTTCGAGGCGCGCTACCGCATCGCCATCTTCCGCGACTTCGACGCGGCGCAGCCCCGCGCGCAGGATGCGCTGCTCAAGACGCTCGAAGAACCCGCGCCCCACGCCATCCTGATGCTGCTGGCGCGGTCGCTCGACGCCATCCTGCCGACCATCACCAGCCGCAGTCAGGTGATTCACCTGCGCCCGGCTCCGCCGGTGGAAATCTCGCAGATGCTGGTGGAAACGCGCGGCGTGGATGAGCCGACGGCGGCGCTGCTGGCGCGGGCGGGCGGCGGGCGTGTCGGCTGGGCGCTGCGCGCGCTCGACGACCCCGACCTGATGGCGCAGCGCGAGCAGGCGCTCAATCTGCTGGAAGAAGCGCTGACCATGAACCGGGCGCACCGCTTCGACCTCGCCAACGATCTCTCGAAGGACAAAGCCGCGCTGCTCACCCTGCTCGAATTGTGGCAGACCTACTGGCGAGATGCCGTGCTGATCGCCACCCATGCCGAAGTGGAGCCGACCAACGTCGACCGCGCTTACGCGCTGGAGAATCTCACCGCTCGTTATCTGCCGGATACGATGCTGGCGGCGCTCAATGCCACGCGCCGCACGCTCCAGACGCTGACGACCAACGCCAACACCCGGCTGGCGCTGGAAGTCATGTTCCTCGATTATCCCTCAATATAAATGGGAACGGGCGCACGGCTGTGCGCCCGTTCATTGATTACCGTTCGGCGTAGCGCGCCGCCGTCTGCCGGAGCGCGTCGACCACGCCGTCCGGGGGCGATACCATGCCGAGCATCGTGTCCGGCTTCACCTGCGGTCCGTGAAAGTCGGAGCCGCCGGTCATGATCAGGTGGTTAGTGGTGGCAATCCCGCGCAGGTCGAGCCGCGTCGCCTCGTCGTTCGCCGGGTGGTTCACCTCAACGCCGTCCAGTCCGACCGCGACCAGCCGCCGGATCATCGCGCGGTAGTCGTTCAGCAAGCCGGGATGCGCCAGCACCGCGACTCCGCCCGCGCTGTGGATGAGCGCGACCGATTCTTCCGGCGTCAGCCGCGTCCGGGCGACGTAAGCCGGTCCGTCGTTGCCGATGTAGCGGTTGAAGGCATCCTTGACCGACTCGACGTAGCCCGCTTCGAGCATCGCCCGCGCGATGTGCGGGCGACCAATCGCGCCGTCTCCCGCTATCGCCGCCACCCGATTCCAGTCGAGCGGCATTCCCATCGCCGTCAGGATTTCGACCATTTTCTGACCACGCCGGTAGCGATTCTCCCGAAAGCGTGCCAGCGTGTCCTGAAAGCTCTGGTTGTGGATGTCGATGTAATAGCCGAGCATGTGGACATCCCCATCGGCATCCTCGGCGCTTAGCTCGATGCCGGGGATGACGATGGGAGCGCCGTAGCGCGCGGCTGCCTGCTGCGCTTCTTCCACACCGTCGGTGGTGTCGTGATCGGTGATGGCGATTACGTCAAATTTCCGTGCCAGCTCGACCAGCTCCGCAGGGCGATATTGTCCGTCAGAAGCGTTGGTATGCAGATGGAGATCGGCGCGCATGAGGGTTCAGGGGCGGGGTTCGACGACGAAGCGCACAGCGGTCCGCTCCTGACCTTCAATATCCACTTCAGTAAAATATGGGATACAGATGATGTCGATCTGATCGCCTTCGAGGTAGCCCCGTGCAATAGCCAGCGCCTTGACCGCCTGATTGACCGCACCAGCGCCAATCGCCTGCACTTCCGCATAACGATGTTCACGAATGACGGCAGCAATCGCTCCGGCAACCGCTGTCGAGCGCGATTTCGCCGAAACCTTGATGACGTCCGCTTTTCCACTACTGCCCACTTTACTGGTCACATCGGCATTGCTCTCGTCCATGAAGTCCTCTGCCTCGTCCCTGTAGAATGTTGTACGGTCGTCCTCATAGTCGGGCATCGTCGTACCTCATCATCATCTCATCGAAAGATAGAACTTAACGTCAATCATGAATTCTACACACAATTCCGGTGAAAGTCTACTGGTTGTTAACAAATTTCGTCATACATATGAAAATTATCCATTTCCGCTGAATGTAAAGCCGAAATCGCAATGAAATACCCGCGCTGGTAGAAATTATCCCAATGTTAAAAGATTGGCTTTTTCACCAAGTTTTAATCTTGTTACCTACTTTATGGCGTTATATCCCAAGCGCGCAGCGGTTTTCGGCGTCAATTTCGCAGGTGGCGGGCTTAGCTTTGGGATGACTCGCCGTCCGTCATAACTAAACCGTTTATCAACATCAGCGTCCTTTCCAGACGTTTTATCCCAACCTTAAAATATTCCAGTTTTTAAGGTTGATCGGTTGTAGGGCTAAACCTGATCCAGTATACTGAGGGCATTGATAAAGGCTGTTCAACCCAGCCTTTACCCGCCGCAGACCTACCCGGCGGGGACACAACCAACCGCTTCCAATCGCATCAGAACGCGAAAAAAGCGGCTCTCGCAGCCGAGGGGCTTTAATTTCCTATTTCACATCGGGTCGGACGCAGTAGCCGACAGAGATTACGGACAAACACTGGTGAACCCGCAAGAGACATGGAACGCCGCTT
>JAXLWE010000077.1:0-16395 GCA_046328655.1 Anaerolineae bacterium
ATCCTGACCAACGTCTACTGGCTGACGCGCATCGCCGACCTGACGCAGAGCGGCAGCCTGCTCAGCGCCTTCAACAACCCGCAGGGCAGCAGCCCATTTGTCCTCACCAGCACCGACGCGCTCCACTGGGTGCGCCTCGCCAACCCGGAAGGCAGCGACACCGCGGCGTTCATGATGTGGAACAACGCAAGCAAGACCGGCTTGCTCTACGCCCACGCCTTCCCTGACCTTCAGCCCGGCTACAAATATCACGTCTGGCTAACTCGCCCGAACGAGCGGGTGTTCATGGGCATCCTCCAGGTCGGCGCTGACGGCAACGGCGCGCTGCTGTTCAACAGCCCGGAGCCGATTGACGATTTCTCGTGGGCATGGGTCACGGCTGAGACTGGCGACGGCACGCCCGACGCCCCGGCGGTGGTCAAGGGTGAGCTTTCCCCGGCGTGACCGCCGCCCTGTTTGCGCTCCCCCCCGAAAGCATTAAAATAGCATAAGAACGTGCTGCATGACGCCCGCAAAGGAAATCGGTATGCTGCCAAGAAATGCCCGACCGCTGTTCCTTCTCCTGCTGATTTTGCTGTTCGTCGCCGCGCCCGTGATGGCAGCGCCTACCCTGGCGGTGACGATCACCCATACTGGCAACGCGAGCGCTGGCAACGTGGATTTCCTCACCAGCAGCACGTCCGGCAAAGTCACGGTTGCCTTACAGAATTTGGGTCCCGATCCGACTGACGGCAGCAATATCAGCGTGACGGTGAATCTCGCGGGCGGCTTGGTCGCAACCGCGCTGGACAGCAGCTCACCCGGCGGTTTCTTCACCAGCGGTGGCTGTGCCGGTCTCGGCACTTCGACCGTCACGTGCTCCACCACCAGCGTGATCGCGGCAAGCGCGACCGAAACGCTCATTTTCAGCGTGACCGCTCCCGGCGCGGCAGCCGCCGGACCGTTCACCAACAGCGTCAATGTGACCGGCGGCGGCTCTGCCAATGCCTCCGACGCCGACAACGTGACCTTCAGAATTGTCGACCCGACCATCAATCTGGTGGTCACCGGCGTATCGCATACCGGCAACGCGCCCGGCAACCATATCTTCATCAATTCGAATACAGCACGGGTTACCGTAACCTTGCAGAACCAGGGCACGATCAGTTCGTCAGGCACGGCAACGCTCAGGGTAACGCTCGATGGAGGTTTAACCTTCTTCCAGCAGGTTACGGGCAGCCTGTTTAACAACTGCTCTGGAACTGCTTCCGACCCAACGACGCATATTTCAACCGTCACCTGCACCACGGGCGCGAACATCGCGCCCGGCACCGGTGATACGGTCACCTTTACCGTCAACGCCCCGAATTTCCTGATCTACGACAACAACAACTCCGCGCTCCTTTTTGGCGGCGGCAGTCCTGTGCCGTCAACGGCGAACGATCCGCAGCTTTTCAGCGTTGTCGCTGCCGGAACTGCCACCCCGACCGTTGGCGCGGGTACGTTTACGCCCTTCCCAACCTTCCCGCCGATCCCCGGCGTGCCCGGCGGACCCGGCACGGTAGTCGCGCCGACTGCGGTCGTCACCGCGACGCTGATCCCGCAGCCCGCCACGCGCACGCCGCTGCCGCGCCCCGCCAATGCGGGACAGGCGGTCGGTCCCATCCCGCACGCTAACGTCACCGTCGTGGTGGATCGGGACGGCGTCAACGTGCGCCTGCTGCCCGCCCTCGGCGCGGAAGTGATCGCCACCGTCAACGCGGGCTTCAGCACCACGATCCTCGCCCGCAGCCCGGATAACGAATGGGTCGAGGTGCAGATCAATGGCGAGCTGGGCTGGATCGGCACGGCGGTGCTGGCGATTGTCTCCGGCGACCTGAACAGCGCGCCGGTCGCCGACCCGCGCACCATCCCCTACGGCGGCTTCGAGAACCCGCGCGCCGGTCTCACCAGCGTGACCAGCCAGTACACCGGTAAGCTGCAAAACAGCGGGCTGCGCGTGCGCGGCGGTCCCAGCCGCGCCTACCCGGTGCTGGCGAACGCCCCGCGCTACACGATCTTCTCGATCCTGGGGCGCACGTCCGACAACCTGTGGCTTCAGGTCAACTTTGAAGGGACGCTCGGCTGGGTGGCGATGCAGTTCGTCGAGCTTCAGCAGGGACTCGGCACGCTCGACGCGCTGCCCATCGACGGCATCGTCGCTGACGCGCTGCCGATTTCCGAGCCGACCGCTGACAATCTGACCGATACGCTCCGGCTGATGCTGTCCCGCATCGATCTCGCGCAGCCGTCGCTCGACGCCATCCGCAGCATCTGGATGAACGTCGCCCTGGGGCAGAGCGCCCAATGCGGCAATTACCCGGCGCGCCCGACCAACATGAACATCCCGAACCCGGTGCTGGCGCCGTTCTACGGGACGCTGTTCCCGCTCAACACCGATTTCAACACCGCGATGACCAACCTGCGGCTGGCGATTGACCTGCTGATCGACGCTTGCAGCCGACCGCAGCCTGCGGAGGGAGTCGTCGGGCAGGCGGTCGTGCAGCAGGCGCTGGACGCCATCAACGCCACCGACGCGCTGTTCGCCAGCCTGCGCCAGCGGCTCGCGGCGCTGCTGCCGCCGGAAGGTCCTATCGGCGACGACCAGTGCCTGTTCAGCTTCAATAACCGCAGCCAGGTCGTCCCGCGCCTGCGCACAGGCGAAGCCAAGATCGTGCATCTGTCGCGCAGCGATTTCGTGCTCGGCTTCTGCTTCGACGGCGGCACGGGTCAGTCGTTCAGCCTGCAAGCGCTGCGCGTCAACGGCAACGCCGCGCCGCGCGTCACGGTCAGCGCCTTCGACAACCCGACCAACTTCATCGCCACTGGCGAGATCGGCACGAGCGCGCTGGACAGCAACACCAACAGCGTCACCCTCCAGCCGATCCTGATCACGCAGACCGGGCGCTATCTGGTGATCCTTGCCGACCTCGACGGCGCGCCGGATGGTCCGCTCAGCAGCGACATCGCCCTGCTGCTGACCGACATCACCTCCGGCGGCGGCGGCGTCACGCTCGGCATCGACCCGGCGACCGGCAACGTGATCATCTCGCCGAACCCGATCTCGCCCGTGATCGGCATCGGCTTGACGCCCGGCATCCCCGGCGGCATCAGCCTGACGCCCATCGGCACGGGGTGATCGGTCGGCGACGCGCCGAGGGTTCTGAAATAGCTCACGATCTACTGCGAGGCGGGTGCAAATACCCGCCTCGTTTGTCATCCGCCCGGAGACTGACGCCGTGATTCAGCCGCTGGCTCGCCTCGTCCTCGTCCTGCTGGCGCTGTTCGCCGGAGCGCTGGCGGCGCTCCACGCCCAGCCCTACGACGATACCGACCTGCGCGCCTTTCTGGACTCCGGCTGTGCCGCGCCGTGCTTCGCCGGCATCCAGCCCGGCGTGACCGACATCGCGGCGGCGCAGATGATCCTGCGCGACCATCCCTGGGTCGGCGGGCTGCGCTTCTCGCGCGGAATGGCGCTCGATTCCGGCATGATGAGCTGGTCGTGGAGCGGCGCGCAGCCGGATTTCATCGATCCGACCGTCGACGGCAAGCTGTGGCTTCAGGCGGGGCGAGTGGAATGGGTCGAGGTCGCTACGCGCTTCGCCTTCGGCGACCTGTGGCTGCTGCGCACGCCGCAAAGCGGGCGGATTTCGCCGCAGTCGGTCGAGCCGCGTCAGGTCAGCCATCTGGTCGATTACGACCGTCTGGAAGCGCGCAGTCAGGTGCTTTGCCCGCTGCTGCCGGACGGCTTCTGGCGGGCGCGGCTGGTCTTTCGCGTCCTCGGCGCACAGCCACCGGAGTCGGTAGGCTACCAGCTACCGCGCTGGCGAGGCTGCCCGTGACCCGCCTGATCGCGCTGCTGGCGGTCGGGCTGGCGCTGACGTTTGCCGCCGTCCTCGCTGCTGCGCAGGCGCAGCCGCTGGATGCCGATCTGCGCGCCTTTCTGCTGCCGCCGGAAAACTGCCCCGCGCCCTGCTGGGAAGGCGTGCGCCCCGGCGTGACCACGCTCGACGAGGCGGTAGCGCTGCTTGAGGCGAATCCCTGGGTCGGGCGCGTGGTCGTCCGACAGAACGCCACCTTCACCTTCCTGTACGTGGAATGGAGCGATCAGGCGCCCGCGTTCGTCGAAAACGCCGACTCGCAGCTCCCGACCTATCTGTGGGTGCGGAACGACATCATCCAGCTCATCCTGATCCCGACGCGCATCCCGTTCGGGGAAATCTGGCTGCGGCTGGGCGCGCCGAGCCGGGGCAGCTTCGCCGTCAGCGGCTACCGCCATTCGCTGACGCTCGGCAACCGCCCGAATACGCGCCACGTCGCCCTGTATTACGACGGACAGGTCACGGTCGATACGCGCGTCTACTGCCCGGTCAGCCTGGCGCTGTTCTGGAGCGCCCCGGCGACGATCACCTACAGCGCCCCCGCCCCTCAGCCCGCCGTCGCCAGCCAACCCTACGACCTCGCCCGCTGGCTGTTCGCGCCGCCGTGCCAATCGTGATCCTGTGCGGGCGGGCGTGCTAAAATAGCGTTCATGACGCGACTGATGCTCAAAGGCACGGCGATACTGGCGCTGCTGTTCACGGCGACGCTCGGCGCGATGCGCGCCCAGCCGTATGACGACGGCGGCTTGTGGGCGCAGCTTGCGCCGTCGGGCTGCCCGCAGCCGTGCTTCCTCGGCATCCGCCCCGGCGTGACCAGCGCCGACGACGCGCTGGCGCTGCTGCGTGACAATCCCTGGGTGGCGGCGATCACCGGGCGCGACGACCGGAAGATCATCTGGACGTGGAACGGCGAACAGCCACCCTTTCTGCACGCCGAGCCGGAAGATTCCCGGCTGATGCTGCGCGACGGCATCGTCCACGCCATCGGGCTGCGCACCTCGGCGCAGATGGGCGACATCAAGATCGTGTTTGGCGCGCCGGACATGACCTATTATCTCAACTGGATCATGCGCGACTCTACCAAGAATCTGTTCAGCTACTTCGAGCTGCACGGCGTGTACTACGACGACCAGTTCGAGGCGGCAGCCGCGTCGGTCTGCCCGCTGTCGATGATCGCCATGTGGGAGCTGCCGGTCACGCTGGCGCTGCCCGCCTCGACGAATCGCTCCGACATCTTCCCGGTCGTGCGCGGTGCCTTCGCCGGTGTCCCCAAAGACTGCCGCTGATTTGTGGTAAAGTTGTCGCGCTTCAGGACGTTGGCGAGGGTGTCATGTGCGGAATCTGCGGCATCTACGATCTGACCGGGCAGGGGCGCACCGGGCTGGCGGCGGTGCGCGCCATGTGCGCGGCGATCCAGCATCGCGGTCCCGACGGCGACGGCTTCTTCGCGCCCAGCGCCCAGCCCGACGTGGCGATGGGGATGCGCCGCCTGAGCATCATCGACGTTGCCGGGAGCGACCAGCCGCTCTACAACGAGGATCGCTCTATCGCACTGGTGTTCAACGGCGAAATCTACAACTACAAGGAACTGCGCCGCACGCTGATGCAGCAGGAGCATACCTTCCGCACCCAGGGCGACGGCGAGACGATCATCCACCTGTACGAGCAGCACGGTCTCGACCTGTTCGCGCATCTGCGCGGCATGTACGCTTTCGCGCTGTGGGACGCCAACGCCGGGCGGCTGGTGCTGGCGGTCGATCATATCGGCATGAAGCCGCTCTACCTGAGCGAGCATGACGGCGTGCTGCGCTTCGCCAGCGAGGTCAAGGCGCTGTTCGCCGATCCGTCGCTGCCGCGCGCGCTCAACCCGGAAACGCTCGACGCTTACATGACCTTCGGCTACATGATCGGCGCGGAAACCCTGTTCGCCGGTGTGCGCCGCCTGCCGCCCGGTCACGCGCTGATCGCCGAAAACGGCACGACGCGCCTGCACGAGTTCTGGACATTCGGCAGCGACCGCATCGGCGTGGTCGCCACCCGCGACAGCGAGGGCGAGGACGCGCTGATCGAGGATGCGCGCCGCCTGCTCGCCGAATCGGTCAGCCTGCACCTGCGCAGCGACGTGCCGCTCGGCTTGTTCCTGTCCGGCGGCGTCGATTCGGCGTCGGTGCTGGCGCTGATGTCTCAGGAAGAAACGTCGGCGATCAAGACCTTCACCATCGGCTACGACATGAAAACGCCGGATAACGAGTTGCTCCACGCCCGGCGCATCGCCGAGCATTTCGGGGCGATCGAGCACCACGAGCGCGTCATCAACGCCGATGATTGCGGCGCGGCTTCGAGCGCTACGTGTACGCCCACGACGAGCCGAACGCCAACTCGTCGGCGGTCTCGCTGCTGCTGCTGGCGGAGAATACCGCCCGGCAGGTCAAGGTCGTGCTGACCGGACTCGGCGGCGACGAATTGTTCGGCGGCTACGCTTCGCATCACACGCTGGCGTGGATTCTTCGGGCGCACCGGACGTGGGGCGGAGCGCTCGCGCCGCTGGCGCGGGTCTTTCGCGGACTGGAGCGTCACTACCCCGCCATGAAGCGCTACCGTGTCGTCGGCGCGCTGCCGACCTACCTGCCGCGCTACTATCACGCCCTGCTCGCCCGCGACGAAGGCGTGCGCCGCGCCCTATCCTACGACGGGCTGGTGTTCAGCGACACGCTGCGCGCCCGGCTCTACGGCGCAGACCTCAGGAAAGCGACGGCGTTCGGCTACAAGCAGCGCGCGTTTGACGAGATCGTCGGGCGGTCGCTGCGCGGCAACCCGGACGACACCGCCCAGGCGCTCGTGATCAACACCTGGCTGACCGGCAACGCCCTGCTGAGCCAGGACAAGGTGACGATGGCGTATTCGCTCGAAGCGCGCGTGCCGTTCTTCGACCCGGCGCTGCTCGACTTCGCCGCCACCGTGCCGCCCAAGCTGCGCATGAAGCGCAACAAGTACGTCCTGCGCGAAGCCATGCGCCCGCTGCTGCCCGAATTCGCTCTGGAGCGCCCCAAGAAGCCGTTCGAGACGCCGATCCTCGGCTGGTTCGCGCGCGACCTGCGCAGCAGGATTCAGGAAACGCTGCTCGACGAGAACGCCTACATCCGCGCCCTGTTCGACCGCGCCGCACTTGAAATGCTGCTGCGCGACCACTTCAGCGGGCGCGCGCCGCAGGTCGAGGTCGTGTTCCGCCTGCTGACGCTGGAATTGTGGGCGCAGCGCTTTCTGGTGGCGTCGCCGCAGCCGGTCGCCGCCGGGTCGTAGCTTTTTCCGCCTCGAATCGCAAATCTCCGGTTGCAACATGCGACGTTGTTGTATAGTAGATGAACGGTATTCACCACGACAATTCAGGAGAGCGCTCGATGCCCGAATCCGTTTATACCAAAGAATGGCTGGCAGATGGACGCATCGCCTGCTACCGATTCGTCAGCACCGGAACGGAAGCCGCCGCCCGGTGGTACGACGAGATCGTCAGCCTGTTTTCGAACTGGGATCGCAGCAAGCCGCTGCTGCTGCTGATCGATCTCTCGCAGCCGGATAACATGCTCAGCCCCGAAGCGCTGCGCGCCGCCCGTGAAGCATCGCGCACCAGCCCGGACGTTGAAGGCAAAACGGCGCTGGTGATCGACGCCGATGAACCCGCCCAGAACGTCACCGGGCTGGTCGAGCACGTGCTGGCGGGCACCCGCGAGCGCAAAATCTTCGGCAGCGAAGCCGAAGCCGTCGCCTGGCTGCTCGAAAGCTGATCGGAACACCGATGAACGCGCCTTACGCCAAAGAGTGGATTCACGACGGGCAAATCCTGCGCTACGGTTTCCACGAAACGTCGCCCGCCACCGCCGACATCTGGTTCGAGGATATGGCGACGGTTTTCCGCACCTGGCAGCCGGATAAGCCCCTGCTCGTGCTGATGGACGTGCGACTGCAAGGCACGTTTGTCAGCGCTCAGGCGTTGATCCGCGCCCGTCAGGTCTCGGCGGTGCGCCCCGACCTGCCGGGAAGGACGGCGGTGCTGATCGCCAGCCCGATTGCCTCGCAGGTGATCTCGTCGCTCATTCGCACCGGGCTGGCGGGCAAAGTGCGCCAGCGGCAAATCTTCGCCGACGAAAGCCGGGCGATTTCGTGGCTGCTTGAAGGCTGACATCCGCCTGCCAAGCCTGCTACAATACCGCGCGGAGGTCAAATCATGCGGCGATGGCTCATCCTGCTCGCAAGTCTGCTCGTCAGCGGCGTATTCCTGTGGCTGGCGTTGCGCGACGTCCCGCTCGCCGAAGTCGTCGACGGCATCCGTCAGGCGGATTTCGGCTGGGTGCTGGTGAGCGTGCTGTGTATCTTCGGTGCGCAGGCGTCGCGCGCGGTGCGCTGGCGCGGGCTGCTCGAACAGCGCGTCCCGCTGGTTCAGGCGCTGCATATCCTCAACATCACCATGCTGCTTAACCAGCTTCCGCTGCGGGCGGGCGAAGTCGCGCGCAGCCTGCTGGCGACCCGCTCCGGCGTCCCGTTCGTGACGGCGGCGACCAGCATCGTGGTCGAGCGCCTGCTCGACGTGGTGACGGTCGTGATTATGCTGACGTTCGCGCTCAGCCGCCTGCCGTCCACCCCGGCGGTCGTCGCACAGGCGGCGACCCTGTTCGGCGCGGCGGCGGTGATCGCCTTTCTCGTCCTGATCGGCTTCGCGCGCTACCCGCAGGTGGCGCACCGGCTGCTCACCGGGGCGGAGCGCCGCGTCCCGGCGCTCAAGCGGCTGAATGGGGTGCGCCGCGTGGAGGAAGTGCTGGACGGCTTGCGCCCCATGACGCAGCCGCGCCGCGCCGCTCACGCCGTCGCCTGGACAATCGTCGGCTGGGTGTTCTCGACGGTCACGTTTTACGCGCTGGAACGGGCGATGGCGGTCGAAGGCGTTGACCTGATTTTGGGGATGATCCTCGGCGTGGCGCTGGCGTCGTTCAGCATCGCCATCCCGGTCAGCGTGGCGGCGATTGGTCCGTTCGAAGGTGCGGTGCGCGTCGCCGGGGATGCCGTGCAGATGAGCGCGGTCACGGCGACGACGCTCGGCTTCCTGTTTCACGGCGTCACCGTGTTCAGCTACGCCCTGTTCGGCGTGATCGGCTTGGTCGCGCTCGGCATTTCGCTAGGCGACGTACTGGCACAGCCCGCAAAAGCGGCTGTCAACGACTAAACACAAATAATTGCTCATGAATGAAATAGATTCAAAGGAGACTGCTGGATGCGCCGCGACATTGCCTTTCCGAGCGAGGGCGTTGAATGCCGAGGCTGGCTGTACGTGCCAGATGACTTGCAGCCGGGGCAAAAAGCGCCCGCTATCGTCATGGCGAATGCCGTCAGCGCCATCAAAGAGATCACGCTGCCGATCTACGCCGCGCGCTTCGCCGAAGCCGGGTTCGTGGTGCTGGTTTTCGATTATCGCAATTTCGGGGCGAGCGACGGCACGCCGCGCAATGAACTCGACCCGCATCTTCAGCAGCAGGACGTTCGCAACGGCATTAGCTGGCTGCGCGCCCAGCCGGAAGTCGACGCCAACCGCATCGGCGGCTGGGGGATTTCGCTGGGCGGAGTCCACATGCTCTATCTCGGCGCTTACGACCGCCGCCTGAAAGCGGTCGTCTCGGTGGCGACCGGCTTGAACGGGCTGGAAGCGATGATGGGCAAGACCGGGCTTCAGGGTTTCCTCGGCTTCCTCAACGCCGACCACGACCGCCGTGCCCACACCGGCGAGATCGCCAGCTACATGCCAGCCGTCTCCAAACCGGGCGAGGGCGGCGTGATGGCGCTTGAGGAAGCCTACGAGTTCTACATGGATGCTAAGCATTCCTACGCGCCCAGCTATGACAACCGCTTGACGATGGCGTCGGTCGAATATCTGGTCGCCGACCATTCGGCGGATGTCGTCCACCTGATTTCGCCGACTGCGCTGCTGATGATTCACGGCGAAAAAGACCTGATCCCCCCGGCGATGGTGCGCGAGGTATTCGAGCGCGCGGGCGAGCCGAAAAAGCTGATCGTGCTCGACTGCCTGCACACCGACCTGTACACCCGCGAACCCTGGGTGTCGCAGTCGGCGGACGCGGCAATCGAGTGGTTCAACCGCTACCTGCACAACGCGCCGCCCAAGCCGGTCACGCCGGAAGAAGTCGAGCGCTACAAGCAGATCATCCGCTACTTTTACGACGAAGCCAACAAGGGCAACTTCGCCGTCTACGACGAGCTGTTCGCCCCCGATTTCGTCAGCTACAGCAGCGCTGCCGGGCAGGAGCTGCGCGGTCCTGAAGCTTTCAAGCAGGCGAACCAGATGTACCTCGACGCCTTCCCGGATTTCCAGACGACTGTCGACATGCTGATCGCCGAAGGGAACATGGTCATGGTCTACGGACCGGCGTCGGGCACGAATACGGGCAGCCTGTTCGGGCGACCGCCGACCGACAAGCACGTGAACTGGACGGGTATCGCCATCTACCGCTTCAACGACGAGGGCAAGATCGACGGGCGCTGGCAGGAATTCGACGGCTTGGGGCTGTTCACCCAGTTGGGCATGATCCCGCCGTTGTTCGGGGGCGCGAGCGCATAATCATGCCATTCGCAGACCTGACCACCGGCGCGCGCCTGCACTACGAAGATGATGGCAGCGGCTTCCCGCTGATCGCCCTGCACGGGCGCTTCGGCACGGCGCGCACGGAATTCCCGCAGATGCTCGACTGGCTGAGCGAGTCGTACCGCGTGCTGGGTCCGTCGCTGCGCGGCTACGGGCAGTCCACGCCCAAGCCGCGCGATTACCCGCTCGATTTCTACCAGCGCGACGCCCGCGACGTGATCGCCTTCATGGATGCGCTGGAAATCGAGCGGGCGCACCTGCTCGGCTTCTCGGACGGCGGCGAGACAGCGCTGGTCGCCGCCGGGCTTGCGCCGGAACGCTTCCGGTCGGTAGCGGTGTGGGGCGCGGTCGGCTACTTCGGTCCCGAAATCCGCCCGGTCGTGCAGGCGAATTACCCGGCAACGTGGATGGACGAGGCGACCAAACAGCTTCACGACATCGCCGACCCGAACCCGATTGTGCTTCAGTGGGTGCAGGCGCTCAAATTCATGATCGACAGCGGCGGCGACGTGAGCCTGAGCCTCGCGCCGAACATCAGCGCGCCGGTGCTGCTGATGCTCGGCGACCGCGACCGCCTCAACCCAGAAGCCTACGGGCAGAAATGGGTAGATCGGGCGCGGAACGCGCGGCTGGTGATGTTCAAGACCGCGCACGCCGTCCACGAGGAAGACTGGGACGGATTCCGGCGCGTCGTCGGCGATTTCCTCAAGGCGGCAGACGCAAAACTCAACGATACGCTGTAGGGGCGTTCAATTGAACGCCCCTACCCACATCTTCAAATAGACAGATTTCGAGAAAAGGCTGAGCCATGCACACGGAGATGGTCGAATTCGCCGCCAACGGCGGCACAGCGCCGGGGTATCTGGCGCGCCTGACGGTGAAAAAAAAAATGCCGCCCGGCGTCGTCGTGATTCAGGAGTGGTGGGGACTGAACGACCACATCAAGGACATCGCCGAGCGCTTCGCCGCAGCCGGGTTCGCCGCGCTCGCGCCCGACCTGTATCGCGGGCAGGTCGCTACCGAGCCGGACGAAGCGCGCAAGCTGGCGATGGAGCTTCAGTTCCCGCAGGCGATCAAAGACATTCAGGGCGCGGCGGATTTCCTGCTGGCGCAGCCGTCCGTCCAGCCGAAAAAGGTCGGCGTGGTCGGCTTCTGCATGGGCGGCAGGCTCACCGGGCAGATGGCGCTGCACGGGCAGCGAATCGGCGCGCTGGTCGCCTTCTATGGCGTGCCCGCCCTCTCCGACGAGGACGCCGCGAAGGTCTCCGCGCCGCTGCTGGCGATCTACGGCGAGACCGATCAGGGCTTCCCGCCCGACCTGATCGCCGCCAACGACCGCAGGCTGAAGGCGGCGGGCAAGACCTACCGCGTCACGGTTTACAGGGGCGCGCCGCACGCCTTCTTCAACGACACCCGCCCGCACATCTACCAGCGCGAACCCGCCGAAGCCGCCTGGGACGAGACGCTGCGCTGGTTTCGGGAGTATCTGAAGTAAGCGATTAGCTATCAGCCGTCAGCTTTTCAGCAAAAACATGCTGCTAATCGCTCATCATCTCCTAAATTACCATCCCGTAATGCGGCGCAAGTTGCATATCGACTCGCGTCCGTCAGCGCGGTAGACTACTGAGTCGATTTCGTCATTGGGTGATACGATTACATCATGGAACGAATACCCGCCGGGAGCAACCTGATCATCGAAGTCCAGCCGGAGAGCTGGCGCTTGCTGTCCAACGGCACCACCACCGGGACTGAGAAAGTCCTGGTCGAAGCCGTGCCCGGCGAGCCGGTGCGCTACGGCGCGACCTTCGGCAGCCGCCGCAGGCTCCCGGAGGAAGGACTGCTCCCGCCCGATTCGGTGCAGCGCGTCGTGCTCGGCTGGTCGGAAGAAGATACCGCCTGGCATCTGGGGCTGGTCTTGCGCGGCGAACTGGTCGCCACGCGCGGCAGCCGCTGGTGCGGGCTGGCATTCTGGTACGATCCCCTCGCCACCCAGCATCAAAAGACGGCGATCATGGCGGGGCAGGCGCTGGCGGAGCAAATCCACTGCCTGTTTACGTTCGTCCCACCGCGCAAGAGCGAAGGCGGTCCGATCTCGGTCGCGCCGCGCCCACGACCCGAAATCGACGCCGCCGCGGGTTGAGCTGCTGCTGGAGCCAACGCCGAGGCGATCCTGCAAGCGAGGTCGTCGATCGCCGACGAAGATCGCCCGGCACCGGTCGACCTGGAAAGGCCGAACTGGCGCCCCGCCGTCGGCGCAGCAGGTGCGCTGATCCGCGGCGTGGAAACATCCTCGGCTGGCGCGTTCGTCGTCCTGATCGGTCAGATCAGATCAGTGCGGCTGTTCGCCGCTGCTCGAACTTTGAGGTCAACGGTCGGCGGCACCACCTTCACGATGTCCGCGGATCCCGCCGATGGCGCTGGACTATCCCGCATCGCGTCGATATCCTGCTCCTGCTGATCATCCGGCTGTACTGGATCGCCACACCACGATGGCCGGCGCATCGCCTTCGAGCTGGCGGTGCGCCGCTGCGGCGCGCGCCGCGTCGTCCCCATCGACCAGATTCAGGAAGTCTACGTCAGCCACCTGATCAACAAGGTGGGCAGGCGCGGCAAAGCCAGCCAGGAACGCGCCGTCCACTACGGCGAGATCAACCTGCTGCTGAAAGACGGCTCGTTCCAGTTGGTGCTGGAGCAGCATCGCATCGAGGAGACGATCCCGGTCACCGACGACCCGCTGAACGAGGAAGCGGTCACGCCGCTGACGGTGTACAACGCCCGCACGCGCCTGCAATCCGCCGGGCTGATGATCGCGCAGACGCTCAACGTCCCCGCCAGCTACGACAAGCGGCTGAAGTAGAGACCCCTCACCCAGACAACAAAAAGGGCACGACATGTCGTGCCCCTACGATCTACGCCTATTCTGACGTGCCTACCGGGGCCAGGTATAGCGCACGGTGTAGGTGATCACGACTTCGCCGTCATGAGCGGGCACGGTCGGGCGGAACTCGATGGTGTTCGAGTCGACCTGGGTGTAATCCATCGAGGCGTTCACAATTTCCCAGTTGCTCCAGCGGAACAGGTGCTCCGGCACGCGGATTTCAACCGCGTCGTTCTCCTTGTGATTGCGCAGGTGGATTTCGTAAGTCTCCTCAAGGACGTTGCCGGAGATCAGGCGGTAGTCCTTCTGGATGCGCTCGCCGACCAGATCGAAGGCGTTGCCGAGGTACAGCCGCACGTCCTCGCCCTTCGCGGTGTGATCAATCGAGTTCTCGCCGATCAGCAGCGCCGCGCCGTCGACATCCTGCTGGTAGACGCGCACGCGCCCGGCGGGCAGCGCCGCGCCCAAGCCGCCGTCATCGCCCGTGTTGAATTCCAGATAATTCTGCACGTCGGTGATGCCGGTCTGCCCGTAATACTGGTCGGTGATGGGACCGCCGCCGAAGTAGTACGGCTGGCTGGAGTCGTAGACGAAGAAGGTATGCGCCGGGACGCCCGCCGCCGTCACGAACTCGACCTGCTTGGTCTCGTTCGCGCCGACCGTCACCGGGCGCTGGATTTCGTACAGCTTGTACTCGCTGATGTCGCGCTGCTCGACCTGCGGCGGCGCGGCTGCCATCGCATCCATCAGCACGCCGCGCTCCAGCGCCGCCTGCGGCTCCGGCAGCCGGTTTACGTCGCCTGCCACCAGCTTGACCAGCGCGTCGTGATATGCCGCGCCGCTGGTGTTGTTGAGCGTCACCCAGCCGTTCAGGTCGAGCGACTGGTTGTCGGTCGCCAGCAGCACGTTGTAATCCGCCGACCAGTTCATGCCGCTGGTCAGGTAGGTGAGCGCGACCTGCTGATCGCCCGCCTGCGCCGCCTGGATCATCCAGCGCAGCGTCGGGCGCGTGATCAAGCCGCCGGGCAGGTTCGGGAAGCGGATGTCACGGACGTTGGTCGGGCTGATGACGATCACCTGACCGTCGTCCTGGCGCAGAATGATGTCGCCGCCGTTGCCGCTCAGCAGCGTCCCCTGATACTGCGTGCCGTCGGTGGTGATCACGGCGATCTGCTCGTCGATGTAGCGCTGAAGCAGCGCCGCGCTGTTGACCAGATCGTAGACGTAATTCTGCTCCAGCACAATCGTGCCCGTCGGGTCGGTGAGCGAGACGAACGTCACCGAGGTCGGGTCGATGCCCGCCGCCACGTCGGTGAAGTTGATGGTGTTCAGCCCCGCCTGGAACGTGAACGTGCGCCGATCCTGCACCAGCGCCGTGCCCTGGTTGTAGACCGCCAGCGCCACGCCGTCCTGCCGGGGCGCGGGGGCAGCGTCCTGCGCGCTCGCGCCGCTGACCATCAGCGCGAGGATCAGCGTCGTGCCTGCGAAAATGATGCCGATGCGTTTCATGGGTGGGTGTCCTTTCGTGAATGAATAACCTGGCTTGTACTTTCGCTTCCGCCGGAGGCTCGAAGCCTCCGGCTATGAACCCAAGCCGCCTGAACACGGCTAAAAGGCAGCCCGCTGAAGCGGGCTTGATTTGTGGTAGCCGGATGGTTAGACCATCCGGCGTAGACCTACACCGTCACTTCGAGCGTGAAGTCGTTGACGTGGATCGTGTACGTGCCGCTCTCGAAGCTGCCGTCGAGGTGGATCGACTCGTTGTAGGGGAGCAAGACCATCGGGCACATCACGCTCATGGGCATGATCCGGTAGATATTCACCGTGACCGTATTCCCCTCGCGGCGCTGCTCGACCTGCACCGGGAAGCCGCAGCCGTCCGGCTGGTAGCCCGTGATCGTCAGGTTGATCTGCGCGGGGAACGAGGTGAGGATGACCGCCTGCACGTCGGTGATCTGGGTGGGCGACTGGCGGGTCGTTTCAGGGTCAGGAGTGGGCGGAACGGTCGAAGTCTGCGCGCCAAAGACCAGCGTGAACAGGATAATCAACAGGCGAATCAGGATGTCCATCGGGTAAAAGCCTCTCGAATGGTTGCGTTATACCCATTAGACGACAGATCGCGGAATTTTGTTCCCAAATGCCGTTTTTCGCCTCGATCATCGAATCCGGGGGTTTTTCCCTCAGTTTCGCGTGTGATCATACGATTCGGGGATTTGTCGCTCAGTTTCGCGTGCGATCACATGGTGCGAATCCGGGGTGCTGGCACGATCCTTCGTTCATCGTGCCAGCGCCGCCTGACCCTCGAAGGGTCAGGCTAAGAAAACAAGCCTGCTGAAGCAGGCTGGAAGCCAGCAGCGCGGCACAAAATCGGCGGGGGTCGCTATAATAGAACGTAAAGTCGGGCATATACATGCCCCTACAGGAGCGAGCACCCGTGAACAAGCTGTATTATGGCGACAACCTCGACATCCTGCACGAGTATTTCGCCGACGAATGTGTCGACCTGATCTATCTCGACCCGCCGTTCAACAGCAGCCGCAGCTACAACGTGCTGTTCAAGGACGAGAGCGGCAGGCAGAGCGACGCGCAGATCACGGCGTTCGAGGATACGTGGCACTGGGGCGCGACGGCGGAGGGCACGCTGGACAACCTGCAACTGCGCGCGCCGCCACAGGTGCAGGCGGCGATGGACGCGATGGTCAGGATCATCGGGCGCAACCAGATGATGGCGTACCTGGTGATGATGACGGCGCGGCTGGTGGAACTGCACCGGGTACTGAAGCCGACGGGCAGCCTGTATTTACACTGCGACCCGACGGCGAGCCACTACCTCAAGCTCATTCTGGACACGATTTTCGGGGGCGAGAATTTTCGCAACGAGATCGTGTGGAAACGGACGAGTAGCCACAACGATGCTAGAAGATTCGGGAATATCCACGACACAATCTTCTATTACAGCAGGTCAAGCAAAC
>JAXLWE010000078.1:0-15057 GCA_046328655.1 Anaerolineae bacterium
CGCGACGAGGGTTACCTCACCCCTCAATCCCCTCTCCACGTCGCTTCGCTTACAGTGGAGAGGAGGCGATTCCTGCGGGAGTTGAGGCGCGTATGCAGAAGCTCCGCCCGACGCTCGAAGCGTCCGGCTAGCATCAAAAAAGCCTGCTGAAGCAGGCTCAAGAGCCACCTTCAGGTGGCTTGTTTTCTCACAGCCGGATGGCTTTCAGCCTCCGGCGGGGTCGGATGCATCTTAATTTGATGTACATGGGGGCATGGCGACGCCATGCCCCTACTCGACTCACATCGTGATGCCCCTAATCTTTCCCTGAATCGCCCCGGCGCGGGCGGCGTGAGGGCGGCGGCTGGCTGCGGTTCTGCCACCAGGTACGCATCGAGCGAGTCACCGGACCAATCGGCAGCAGCCGGAGATCCCATTTGCCCTGATACATGAAGGGATTCTCGCCCCACTGGAAGGGCGCCTGCTCGCCGGGGAACGGGTCTTGCAGGTTGATCTTGTACCACAGGTACGACAGCAGCACGCGCAGCGACGCCATCACCGGCGCGACCAGAAACGCGCCGAGCACGCCGCCCGCCGCTGCCCCGGCAAACACGCCGACGATGATCACCGGCAGCGGCAGATTGAGCGCGTCGCCCAGAATCTTCGGGGCGATCACGTTCCAGATGAGCTGCGAAATCACCAGATTCACGCCGACCACCAGCAGCGCCATGATCGGGTGCGGAACCTGCGGAAAGGTCTGCGACCCCTGAATCAGCGGGATCAAGCCGAGCGGGATGAGCGCGAAGATGCCGCCAATCGTCGGGATGAGCGAGATCGTCCCGGTGATCACGGCGAGGATGAAGGTGTTGGGGATGCCCATCCACGAAAGCTGGATGAACGTCAGCACGCCGATAGCGAAGCCGATCAGCACCTGCCCGCGAAAGAAGCCGTTCCACACGTGTACCATCTTGTGGACGAGCAGGGCAAACTCGCGCTGGTAGGGCGGCGGAACCTGGCGCGAAATCGTCCGCTGGGTGGTGGGGATGTCGAGCAGCACCAGAAACGAGACGAACAGCGCCAGCAGGAAGCTGCCGATAAAGCCGGTGACGCTGCCAATCGCCGAGGTGAGCGTCTGCGACACCGAGCCGAACAGCGGCAGAATCTGGTCGAGCAGGTTGCCCCAGGCGACCTGCGGCGTCGAAACCGCCGTCTGCATCTGCTGGGGCAGCAGGAAGCCGGGCGTGCGTGGTGTCGAGCCGTTCAGCAGGATGCTCTGCGCCGTCCGCACCAGATCGGACAGGTTAACCTGCACGCCGAGAATGACGAGCACGGCATCCTGCGGTCGGAGCGTTTGCAGGCTCACGAGCAGGTCGTTGTAGCCCTGCTGTAAGCTGCTGATCAGGTTGTTGATGCCGTCGACCAGCGAGGGCGTGACCAGCAGCAGCCCCAGCACCGCCACGATGATCACGCAGGTGTAGAGCAGGATGACGGCAATCGCGTAAGGCACGGGCGTGCGCCGCGCCAGCGCGCGGCTGGGGATGAACATGACGAAGGCGATCAGAAAGGCAATCGTCAGCATCGGCAGCACCGGCGCGATCAGCGTGAGCAGATAGACGCCGCCGATCAGGACGAGGATCGTGAGTAGCTGGCGTATCCACAGGCTGAACTGTGGCTGGTAAACCGGACCCTGGGTAGACATCTCGCTCCCTGTATGCGGATGCACGCTCCTATTGTACGACGATTGAACGCGCTCGTGTCCCCTTGGAATGCGGGGGCGACGTTTAGCAACAGCATAAGAAGTTTGCTAGAATCTCTTGACGCCAGCGCCGACCTTTGCTATATTTCCGGTTGATAATTAGCACTCTGAGGTTTAGAGTGCTAAATTTTCCCGGTTCATAGACAGACGTTTGGTCAGCAACGTATTTGTCTAAAGTGATATTCAGGAGGCAAGAAGCATGGCTGTCAACATTCGCCCGTTAGGGGATCGTATCATCGTCGAACCCGTCGAGCAAGAGGAAACTATCGCCGGGGGTATGCTGGTGCTGCCGGAGACGGCGAAGGAAAAGCCGCAGCAGGGTAAAGTCCTCGCTGCTGGCGCCGGGCGTCGTGACGACGACGGCAACCGCATCCCGATGGATGTGGAAGTCGGGCAGACGGTTCTGTTCGCCAAGTACGCCGGAACCGAAATCAAGCTCGACGGCAAGAAGCTATTGATCATGAAGGAAAGCGACATCCTCGGTATCGTCGAATAAAGTTCCCCAACAGACCATACGACAAAAGACATAACCCAACAGGAGAGAGATAATATGCCTGCAAAGCAACTGATGTTCCGTGAGGAAGCCCGGCGCGGTCTCCAGCGCGGCGTGGATAAGGTCGCCGAAGCCGTCGCCACGACGCTCGGTCCCAAGGGGCGCAACGTCGCCCTCGACAAGAAGTTCGGCGCGCCCACCGTCACCCACGACGGCGTGACCGTTGCCAAGGAAATCGAACTGGAAGACCCGTATGAGAATATGGGCGCGCAGCTTCTGAAGGAAGCCGCGACCAAGACCAACGACATCGCTGGCGACGGCACGACCACCGCGACCGTTCTCGCCCAGGCGATTGTCAACGAAGGTCTGAAGAACGTCGCCGCTGGCGCCAACCCGATGCTGCTCAAGCGCGGCATCATGGCGGCTGCCGAAGCGATTGCCAAGAACATCAAGACCCAGGCGACCCCGATCAGCACCAAGGAAGAAATCGCCAGCGTCGCCAGCACCTCGGCTCAGGACGCCGAAATCGGCAACCTGATCGCCGAAGTGATGGACAAGGTCGGCAAGGACGGCGTGGTGACGGTCGAGGAAAGCAAGGGTCTGGAATTCGAGACCGAATACGTCGAAGGTATGCAGTTTGATCGCGGCTACATCAGCGCCTACTTCATCACCAGCCCGGAAGCGATGGAAGCCTCGATTGAAGAGCCGTACATCCTGATCTACGACAAGAAGATCAGCGCGGCGCAGGACATCGTCCCGCTGCTGGAAAAGCTGGTTCAGATTGGCAAGCGCGAGATCGTGATTATCGCCGAGGACGTGGACGGCGAAGCGCTGGCGACGCTGGTGCTCAACAAGCTGCGCGGCATGTTGAACGTGCTGGCAGTCAAAGCCCCCGGCTTCGGTGATCGCCGCAAGGCGATGCTGGCTGACATCGCCACCCTGACGGGCGGCACGGTCATCAGCGAAGAGACCGGGCGCAAGCTGGAAACCGTCACGCTGAACGACCTCGGTCGCGCGGCGAAGGTCTCGTCGACCAAGGAAGACACGGTCATCGTGGACGGCGCGGGCGACGAGAAGGCGATCAAGGGTCGCATCGAAGAAATCCGCAAGGAAATCGAACTCAGCACCAGCGACTACGACCGCGAGAAGCTCCAGGAGCGTCTGGCGAAGCTGAGCGGCGGCGTCGCGGTGATCCGCGTCGGCGCGGCGACCGAGACCGAGCTGAAGGAAAAGAAGCACCGCGTCGAGGACGCCCTGAGCGCGACCCGCGCTGCGGTTGAAGAAGGTATCGTCCCCGGCGGCGGCGTGGCGCTGATCAACGCCATCCCCTCGCTCGACGACGTGAAGTTCGACAGCGACGACGAGAACACCGGCGTGCTGATCGTCCGGCGCGCGCTGGAACAGCCCATGCGCAAGATCGCCATGAACGCGGGCGCGGACGGCGCAGTCGTCATTCAGGAAGTCCGCCGCAAGCAGAAGGAACACAGCAACCACCGCATCGGCTACAACGTGCTGACCAACGAGTACGTCGATACGATTGAAGCGGGCTTCCCCGATCCGGCGAAGGTGACGCGCGGCGCAGTCGAAAATGCCTCGTCGATTGCGGCGATGATCCTCACGACCGAAGTGCTGATCACGGACGCGCCGGAGAAAGACAAGCCGAGTGCGGCAGCGCCGCAGATGCCTGAGTATTAATCCTCAGCGCGGCAAGTAAAGCAGCACCCGTAGGGGCAGACCAATGTGTCTGCCCCTTTTTGTTTGGTGATTTTCCCTTCATGGTAAGGGCACGACATGTCGTGCCCCTACGTTACCTACCACGAAGGTACAAGCGCCTTTTGTTTTGATGTGCAGAGGGAACAGAAAACCGTATTCATCAGCTACCGCCGCAAACCAGCGTCGTATATCGCCCGCGCGATCTTTCAAAACTGACCGCGAACGGCTATGACGTATTTATGGATGTGGAAGACATCGACGCCGGAAATTTCGGGACGATCATCGACACCAGATCAAGCGCGGGCGCATTTCTGATCATCCTCACATCAGGGACGTAGCCCGCTTCGACGAGGAGAAGGACTGGCTGCCCACAGATCGAATTTGCGATGGAGCACAAGCGCAACATCGTGCCGCTGCTGATCGACGGATTCAAATTCAACAAGACGGCTAAAAAATACTTGACGGGGAAGCTCGCTGACCTGCCAAAGTTGAACGGTCTGCACGTGCCGCATGGTATTTTGATGAAGCGATGGAAAAACTGTGCACGCGCTTCCTGAAAACGCCTGGTATATTGAGACCATCACCGCCTGACGAGACGCTAGAAGTCGCGCGAAAGATTGAAGAAGCCACCGCCGCCAGCGCCGACAGAAATAGAACTAAGTGCAGAAGATTACTTCAATCGCGCTGATTGAGGTGAGCAATCTATATCAGGCACTTCAAAATATAATGAGGCGATCCGTCTCAATCCGCAATATGCAACTGCCTTTAACAATCGAGTAACGTGCGCTCAGAGGTGATACTGTAGATGCAATTTCCGATTTACAAGCGATCCGTCTCACCGCAGTATGTCGATGCAATCACCAATCGCGGCATTGTGCGTTGTAATACAGGCGATCTAAATGGCGCAATCGCCGACTTCGACGAAGCGATCCGCCTCAACCCGCAATATGCTAATGCTTACAGCAACCGGGGATTTATCGTTACAAAACAGGTGCTCTGAAGGATGCTATCGCCGACTATAGCGAGGCGATCCGCTTCGATCAAACCTCTGTTTGCGTATGGAAATCGCGTATTGCCCGTCTCCGAAAGGGGACTTGATAGTTTGTGAGTGACTTGTGGGGGTATGTTCGATCTCGACGGGAATATAAACAAGATTCACGTATACTCGAAACACGGAGGCACCTGAGTATCCTCGAACTCACACCCTAGCCGCATTCCACTGGTCAGCGCCGTCCGTTCAAGCCGAGCTTCGCCAGCGCTCGCCGCCGATTTCTTCGGGCATGATCGCCGGGAGCGACCACGTTTTGCCGGGGTGCTGGGCGAAGATCGCCCCCATCAGGCGGGTCGCCCGCCCTGACGGCGCAGTTCGGGCGGCACGCATCAGCCCACGCAGCGACACGACTTCGGCGACGGGTCGCTGATCACGGCGTAGGCGTGGTCGAGCACGTAGCGACGCTCGGCGGCGACTGCCGGACAAGCGCCGCGCCGGAGACCTGCCAGGGCAGATCGGGCGCGCCGTGCTGGAAAAACACTTTCGCCGCGTCGCAAATATCGATGGACTGCAAGGCTGACGCGGCACGCTGCGCCCGCGCGTCGGGCTGCGGCGACTTCGCCTCGTAGCCGACCAGCCGCCGCACCCGCTGGAAGCCGACGCCTTCGTACAGGCGCACGGCGCGCGGGTTCTGCTCGATGACTTCCAGTTCGTAGACGTGATCGCCGCGCCGCTTCGCCTGATCGATCAGTTGGAGCATCGCCGTTTTGCCGACGCCCGCGCCCGCCGCTTCCGGCACGACGCCGAACGACGCCAGACGGCTCGTCCAGCCCTGCCGGGCGACGCAGGCGAAGCCGACCGGCTGCCCATCGCACGCGATCACCTGGCTGAGTTCGAGGTCGGCGTTGGAGCGGGCAATAAAGCGCGCCAGCGTCTCGGCGGTGAAGTGGACATCGCCGCCGACGTACCCGGCGAACGCCCGGTTGAACAGCGCCGCCAGATCGTCGATTGTCCGGGTATAGGCAGGCTCCAGCGCGATCACCATCACGCCCGATCCCGGCGCGGCTGCCCGGTCAGCGCCGCCAGATCGCGCTCGCTGCGCGGGTCGGTGACGACCGTCAGCGTGTCCCAAAGGCACAGCTCGGTGCTGCCGTGCGGAACGATCAGCCGCTCGCCGCGCCGAATCGCCGCGACCGAGCTTTCGGGGGGCCAGGTCACGTCCTTGAGCTTCTTGCCGATCACGTCCGCGCCGGGGCGGATCAGATAATCGACCACGTGCGCGCCGGTGAGCGTGTGCAGGCGCACCTGTTCCTCGGCGTGCTGTTCCTCGATCTTGCGCGAGATCGCCTTGTTGTAGGCGCTCATGATGCCGTCGCGCGTCAGCACGCCGACCGGCTCGCCCGTCACCGGGTCGACCACCGGCAGGCGCTCGATGCCCCGCTGCCCCATGTTGCGCACCGCCGTCCACAGCGGCTCGTCCGGCTCGGTGGTGATCACCTCGCGGGCGCAGATGTCGTCCACCGAACCCTGCGAAATCCCCGATTCATATGCTTTCTGCAAATCGGACAGGGTGGCGATGCCGACGACCTTGTTCGCCTGATCGACCACGATCAAGCCGTGCGCGTGGAAACTGCGCAGCCCGTCGCGCAGCTCCACCAGTGACTGATCGCAGCGGATGACCGGCGCGGGCGTGATCATGGCGTCGCGGACGGTGAGCGCCTGCATCAGGTCGATGTCGCGCTCCTGCTTCAGCCGGATGCCCTTGCGCGCCAAGCCGAAGGCATACACGCCGTCGCGCTCGAACAGCTCCGCCACGAACACGCAGGTGACCGACGCCAGCATGATCGGCAGGATCAGGCGGTAGTCGTTGGTCAGCTCGAACACCAGCATGATGGCGGTGATCGGCGCGCGGACGACGCCCGCCATCAGCGCCGCCATCCCGGCAATCGCGTAGGCTTGCGAGTCGCTGATTGCCCCGCCAGAAAAGACGCCATTGACGATTTCCCCGAACGCCGCGCCCAGCATCGTGCCGACGACCAGCGCCGGGGCGAAAATGCCGCCGACGAAACCGCCCGCCATGCTGATGGTCGTCATGAGCAGCTTGGCTCCGGCGATGATCAGCAGCAGCCAGACGGCATACTGCGCCTCGCCGCTTAGGACGGCGGACATCGTTTCGCGCCCCGTGCCGAGAATCTGCGGCAGGAAGATGCCGACGATGGCGACCAGCACGCCCGCCAGCGCCGTCCGCGCCGGGCGTGGCAGCCGCCCGGCATAGTGATGCCACAGGTCATGCTGCCAGTAGACGGCGCGGATGAACAGCACGCAGACCGGCGCAGCCACCAAGCCGAGCAATGCGAAGAGCGGCATTTCGACCAGACTGCCGAGTGTATAGTTGAGCGCGCCGAACTCCGCGCCGCTCGTTTCCACCGCCTGCGTGAAGACCGACGACACTACGCACGCCAGTACGACCACGCCGAACGAGCGGGTGGCAAGCTCGCCGTTGAGAATTACTTCGACGGCGAAAAAGACGCCAGCGATTGGCGCGCGAAACGCAGCCGCAATCGCCGCGCCGCCGCCTGCCGCTACCAGTACGCGCACTCGCTCGCTGGAGAGGTGAAGTTTCTGCCCAAAGAACGAGCCGAGGTTCGCGCCAATTTGCACGCTGGGGTCTTCGGGACCAACCGACGCGCCAGCGCCAAGCGAGAGCGCCGACGCCAGCGCCTTGAAAGGCATCCGGGTATAGCGCAGACGACCGCCCGCCAGCGCTTCCGCTTCCATGATCCCGGCGACACCGTGATGACGCTCGTCGCCGATGAAGCGGTTCATGAGCCAGCCGACGATCACGCCCGCAAGCGCCAGCGCGACGATGATCGCCGCGCCGCCGAGGAACTGTCCCAGCACGGCATCGGCGAGCTGCTCCACGAAAATTCGATGAAAGAAATCAATGCCCTGCCGAAACAGCCATACGCCAATGGCAGTGGTCAAGCCAACGCCGACCGCCAGCACCAGCAGCGCCGTGTTTTCGGAATGCTGCGCGTGAAAAAACAGACGTACCCAACTGGAATCACGCCTTAAGAGATTCGATACTCGCATTGATCTCGCTCTGAACTGCCGGGCTTTATAATTGGCATTATAGCGCTGTTGAAGGGAATGCGTACCCCCGGATTCGAAACCGCTTCAGGCTCTACTTGGTATCATTTCGCCCAAAAAGTTCGATTAGAATTGAGAAATTGTCCTCGTGCGACATTTCACGAACGTTCGGAGTTGAAGTTGTGACATCAACCCAACCGTCCCGCTGGCTGCTGGTGGCGGCTTTCGCTGCAATTTACCTGATCTGGGGATCGAGCTACATAGCGATTCACTTCGCCATTCAGACCATCCCGCCATTCCTCATGACAGGCTTGCGCTTTGCGTCGGGCGGCGGCATCCTGATCGCGTGGGCGCTGCTGCGCGGCACGCCGCTGCCAACCCGCTCTCAGTGGCGCTCGGCGATCATCATCGGCTTCATCCTGTTCGTGATCAATAACGGGGCGATTGTCTGGGCGGAAGGACACGGCGTCCCGTCGGGGATCGCGGCGGTGCTGATCGCCACCGTTCCGATGTGGATCGTGCTGCTGACGTGGTTTCGACCGGGGCGTGGGGAGCTTCCCGGCGGCATCGTGATCGCCGGGCTGGCGCTGGGCTTCATCGGCATCATCCTGCTGGTCAACCCGGAGACGATGACCTTAACCTGCTCGGCATGGTCGTGGTGCTGATCGGCGCGTTCGCCTGGGCATTCGGCGCGCTTTACACCAAGTCCGCCGACCTGCCGCAGTCGGCGACGCTCTCGACCGGGATTCAGCTTTTCGCGGGCGGCGTGATCCAGTTGATGATCAGCCTGCTGGTCGGCGAGTTCGGGACGTTCGACGTGACACAGGTCACGGCGGTATCGGTGCTGGCGACGCTTTATCTGTCGATTGTGTCGTCGATCACCTACAGCGCGTTCGTCTGGCTGATGCGGGTGGTCGCCCCAGCGAAAGTGGCGACTTACGCCTACGTGAACCCGGTGGTGGCGGTGTTTCTGGGCTGGCTGCTCGCCAGCGAGCCGCTGTCGGCGCGCACGCTTGGCGCGGCGGCGATCATCATCTTCGCCGTTGTGTTGATCAACGTCTACAGAGGCAAGAGCCTGCCCGCCTGCGCCGGGCGCGGTCGCGGAAGCCCCATCATAATCCGACATTTCCGCTGAGTAAAATAAAAACGCCAGAGGAAGCTCTGGCGTTTTCGATCTGGTGAAAGACGTGCGATTCGCTTACGAGCCGACGCGCACCAGCACCAGTTCGATGTCACCGGTGGGGTTTCCGTCCGTGATCACCGGGGTATTGGTGTCGGTGATGAACAGCAGTTCGCCCTCGCTGTCGGTGACGGGCGTGGAACAAGCGGCAGCTTCGGCTGGCACCACAACCGCATCCGCCGGATACGAGACCACGAACGGAATTTGAACCTTGCGCGCCATCGGGGTGAATGACCTGCTCGCCGATAATCATCGTCGGCGCGTCGGCGATGGATACGTCCTGTACCTGAACGCGAACGACGACATCATCCGGGAGCGCCATGCGCACCCGATACGTAACCGTGCCGGAAACCTGCGGCTGGGCGCTGAAGGTCATCGTGCCGCTGTCAGCGGGGGCTTCGAGGTGCAGATCGCCGTCGTCGGTGAAGGAAAATACCGCCGCCTGCGAGAGATAGAGCGCATACTTGCCGCCGAGCGATTCAGGCGAGCAGAGCGCAAGGGTGGTCGGTCCGGGCAGATCGTAATCGTGCCGTCTTCAACTGTATACGTTCCGAGGACGACGTTGCAGTCCGCTTTCGCATGGAACATCCCGTCATCCGCGAAGGTGATGGTGTAATTGACTGTGGGCACGTCGTATTCCTCCGCGCCACTGGCAAAGTGCGTCCACTGCCACGTCACGCCGACGAGACCGGGAGTTTCCTGCGCCATGACCACTCCGGCAACAGAAATAGCGAACACAAGGAAACAAACTGCCACAATACGTCCCATATTCTTTCTCCTTTTCCGACTAAATACCTCTACCCATCGAGCGCTGGACTACTGACTCTGCGCGTCTGCGACTCGTTCGACCAACCCGACACCTTCCGCTCGCGGATCACGTCCGTACACCGGACCGTTCTCCAGCGAGAAGTCCATCAGGTCGTACTGTCCGTCGAATGCCTGCCACATCGGCAGCCCGCCGCCGTTGGGATTGCCTGTCTTCACGAAATTGCTGACGTAGGTATTGAACGCCCGCGCCGTCTGCCGGTCATTGTCGGTGACGGCATCACTATAGCGCGCGTCCAGCGTATCGAACATGAACGGAAGCTCGCCCGCATGTGCCTGCTGCGTCGAGTCTGGACGGGTGGATTCGGCAGTATAGGTGAAGCGATACAGCCACGCCGGCTGCCCCTGCGCCGTCATCTCCCGGGCGACGAAACGCGCCGCCTGTGCATGGTCATGTCCGCGCTCATCGACACCAGCGGAAGCAGGTCTTTGCCGGGACTGCCCTTTCAGGACGAGGGCTGCGCGGGCGAGGAAGGGAAGGCTGTAATAAAGATGAGCCGCCCCCGCATCGTCCCCTGAAATAGGGATAGGGGTCGGTGATCCGGGGCGGGAAATATTCGGCAAATCCACAGCGGTGCTGCCGATGATGATAGGGACGTAATGTGCCTGACCGCTACGGAGGATTTCTTCCGGCGTCCCGGTCACAATCGAGCCGTCGATCATCTGCGTGCCCGGCAAAGGCGGGCTTGCACGCCGGGTCGTAATTAGCGGGGGCTTGCAGTTCCGGCACCGGCACAGGTCAGGCGATGGTCAGCACGGCGGAAAGGTCGAGTCCCTCGACGAAATCGTCCGCCGGCAGAGCGCGCAGCGCTGTCAACGCATCGACTCTGCCCGCTTGAACGCCGAGGGATTCAGCGAAGGCAGAATCGATCTGACGGGCGGACGGCGCAAGCGCCGTGCCTCCGGTTCTGGCTCTGCCGAGAACGGGCTGTCGCCCGCCGCCCGACAAGACCATCGCCTGATGGAACAGCCCATCGGTCTCCGGCGACGTGAGCAGCGCCAGCACCGAAGCGCCGCCCGCCGACTCGCCGATGATCGTCACCTGCTGCGGATCGCTACCAAAGGCGTTTGATATTGTCTTGAACCCACTTCAGCGCGGCGATCTGATCCATAATGCCGAAATTGCCGACCGAACTCCTCGTTAGCACGGCTAACAGCGCCGGATGAGCGCAAGAAGCCGAGCCGACCGAGGCGATAATTCAGGCTGACGGCGACAATGCCCTGGCGAGCAAGCGGCGCTGCCGTCGTAAATGGGATCTGAAGTGCCGCCGACGACAAAGCCGCCCCCGTGAATCCAGACCATGACTGGCAGATTGTCACCCGGATCCGCGTAGGGTGGTCGCCAGACGTTGAGGTACAGACAATCCTCAGAGGGGTTGTGTATATCTCGCCCTCAGTTACCGGCTGCATACAGTCATGCACAAAGCTGGTAAGCGCCTGGTTTCACGCCTGTCCAGGGTTCAACGGGTTGCGGCTCGCGCCAGCGCAGGTCGCCAACGGGCGGCGCGGCATAGGGGATACCTTTGAAGGACGATTACGTCTTCTTCAGCGGCTCCCTGACACTGCCCGACTGCGTCTGCACGACCGTCGGGTCGTCGCGTGAGCGGACACAATTGTGCGCAGCATTGTAAAGATGAGTATCAGGATACTTAGCCCCAGCCTCTTGGTCATTTTTCCCTGCTCCTTAAGCGTCTATTTTCTCCACTAAGCCTGCTCGCTCACGACTTTCCACGGTTCGATACCAGAGACTCCTTTCAGATTCGGCTGTTCATTACCCAGAGTGCGGTGATTTACGGCTGAACTATTCGCTTGTCACCGAACCACATCCACAAGGATCGACCTGATCAATATGCGCCATCTCATGAAATAAGTAAATCAGTAATAATTATGCTAACGGCGATCTATTTTATTGGCAGCCGTGAGAAATGGGGCAGTCATAATGCAATCAAAAGGGCGAAGCAGCGAACCGAATGCTCGCTTTTGCCTCGCCCTCTACAGTCGAGTGATCAATTGTGCAAAGTGGATCAGGGTTCGCAGTTCGAGCCGGTCGGACGCCCGGCAAAGCGATCCTCGATCCAGCCGACGGTCATGATGCCGGATTCGTCTCCAGCGTCGTGCGTTCAACGCCGGGATAGCGCACCAACTGGACATTTTCGCCTTCCGTGCAGCGACGCGCAGCATCCGCCACACTACCTTCCATCGGGATCAGGTTGTCGGCTGTGCCGTGTGAGATGAGCAGCGGCACGTCGATCCGTCCTTTCGGCGTGTTATCGGCGATGAGCGTGCGATAGGGTTCGGACTGTTGTCGGATCGACGGTGAGAAACTCGGACGGCGTCGGGATATTCCCAATGAGGAGAAATGCCGCCGGGGTTGTCACGCAGGTGGTGGCGACTTTATCAAACCGGTCGCGCATCTCCGGTTTGATCAGTGCGTCGAGATTCACATCCGAATAGTGATGACTCCACGTATACAGCGCTTCCGAGATGATAATCGCGCCAACCCGTTTGTCCAATCCCCACTCAAAAATCCCTGAAGATCGATTGCCGGGCAGACGCAGCCGCGCCGATGAGCGTCAATTCGGGCGCGTAATCCGAAGCGGTTTGCGCCGTCCACAAGGCGGCGCCTGCCCTGCGAGCGCCCCCAGACGACGAAGCTGATCCCCGGCGCTCGCATCCAACTGGCGCGCGGCACGCACCGAATCGAGGACGGAATGGGCTTCAACGGGTCCCACCAGATACGGATGAACGCCGGGCGTGCCGTGCCCCGGATAATCGGTCGCGGCGACCACAAAGCCTTCGCGCACCATCAGTTCGACTTCAGGGATGTGATTGAACGGGTTGCTGGTGTGGCTGATACCGCATTCCGGCAGGACACCGACGGTCCCGTGCGCCCATGCCACCACCGGGCGCGGCGTCGAGTCTGCACCTTCCGGCGCGATGACGACCCCGCTCACGGCAATCGGGTTGTCGGCATCATCCGTAGATAGATACAGGACGCGCCACGCGACCGCGCCATCGGGCAGGCTGTCGGTGATCGGCTCGCTGCGGATGATCGTGCCGGGCGCTCCTGCCGGAAGTGGATCGGGCGGGATGTAGAAGGCAGATGGGGTTGGTGCGGTGGCAGCGCGCTGGAGTAACAGGATCGCAATCACGACGAGAGCGACTATGCCCAATACCAGCGCGAGAAGCCAACGCTTCCAGTTCTTCAGTAAGGATCGCAATCGCGCCATGATGCAGCTGTCCTTCTCTATGTCGCCCCGGAACGCCGATAGTGTAACGTCAGTCCTGCCTCGCTACAATCCTATGCTGCGCAGATACTCGCAGTTGCGGCGCGCGCTCTGGCGCGGCGCATCGGGGTCGTCCACCAGAATATCCTGCTCGACGACCGCCCAGCCGTCGTAGCCCTGCGATTCCGCCTCGCCAAGCAGCGCCGGGAAATCGACCCCGCCCTGCCCAAGCTCGCAGAACACCCCCGCCGCGACCGCCGCGAAGTAGTCCATGCGCTCGCGGATCGCCAGCTCACGGATGTTGTCGTCGCAGTCCTTCAGGTGCAGGTAACGGACGCGCTCGCCGTATTCCTTGATCGCTTTGACGGAGTCGCCGCCCGCGTAGTTCCAGTGTCCGGTATCCAGGCACAAGCCGACCAGATCGGGATCGGCGCGGTTCATCAGGCTGTGCACCTCGTCGCTCGTCTCGACGTACCCGGCGCAGTGATGGTGAAAGACCACTTTCAGCCCGGTCTGGTCGTAGACGGCGCGCGCCACCCGGTTGACGCCTTTGGCGTACACGTCCCACTGGTCGCGCGAGAGGACGCAGCCGTGCCGACGCCCGGATTGCTGCACCAGCTCCGGGACTTTGCCGTTGTCGTCTGCCAGCACGATGCACACCGCGCCGAGCGCCGCCAGCAGCCTGCCGACCTGAAGGGCGTGCGCCTCGCCGTCGGCGTGGGCGCGCTCGTCGGCGAAGTTGACCGGCACGAACGACGACAGCAGGCGGAGACCGCGCTTCAGCAGCTCCTCGCGCAGCACGTCGGGGTCGGTGGGCAGGTAGCCCCAGGGACCCAGCTCCATGCCGGTGTAGCCCGTCTCGGCGATTTGATCCAGCACCGTCGTGAAAGGAAACTTGGGCGCGATGCCCTCGAATTCGTAGATTCCCCAGGAGACCGGTGCATTGGCGAGTTGGATGGTCATGTGAGACCTTTCGTAACTGCATCAGTTAAAGCGGAGATAATTATGGAGGCTTTTGGCGATTCAATCAACGCGAATCCAAACGGGGTGGTGATTTTTATATCTTTGACGTTCACAGCCATCTTGAGCTAATGCTCGCCTCCGGGTAAAATTCGCCCTCCAGCAGGCATGGCTACAGGCTCGCAATGACTCGACTTCTCCCTGATAGCTAGACGGAGGAACTATGTCCCACGTTTACCGAGTGTGCCTCTTTGTCATGGTGACTCTGCTGGTGACGGCGTTCCAGACCACACCGACTGAACCCGCACCTGAACTCACCGCTGGTCTCACTGCTTCAGCAGCCTTCTACCCCCTGCCCGATAATCTTCAATTCCACTATCAAGGACAGACGCCTGAACACGAGGCGCAGATGCGCGCAGGGGTTCAAGCAGCTTATAACTATCTGCGCTCGATTGGGTTGGAAGCTGACGCCGCCCCGGTCGATCTGTACGCCTATGAAGACTCGAACCTGTTGGTGAATGATCTGTTTGAGCGCTTCGGGCAAAACGAACTGACTTTCGCGATGCAGCGTAATATGCGATCGGGTCATAGCGGCGGGCATGGCTACGGACTAAGCGTTGTCTGGACAGGATTTCCGCCCTTCCAACTCTTAAGCCAAAGCCCACGCGGTGTCGATGTTAACATTTGGTATACCGTGCAGGCGGGCAATTACATTGAGGCGGTACTGGAGAACCTCGCCGGCAACAGACCACTATCGGCAACAGGCGGGCAGCCGGACGGCGAACCCGCCTGGATCATTCTCGGCTTTTCCGATTATCTGCTTCGCCGAGCGATTGACGCTGC
>JAXLWE010000079.1:0-13443 GCA_046328655.1 Anaerolineae bacterium
TATTTTCGATGATGCGGGCGCTCAGCAAAGCCTTCAGGAAATCCGGCTGAAAGCCCTGGAGGTTCAGCGCGTCGATTGTACCCTGGAGCACCTCGCGGGTTTCCAGAAGCTGGGCATAAGTCGGAGCCAGCGAACGACTGAGGTTGATGTCCGATGTCTGCGGGTTAGGGGAAGCGATGTATCCGCCGATGCTGAGGGTGGTTTCGGCGACGTAAACCGGCGTGCGATTCGTTTCGGTGATGAAGCCAATGCCGCCCGCCACAAACGCGGCGATCAGAAACACCCAGAACCACTTAATTACCAGACGGATGTAATCCAGAATTTCCACGATAGTCAGCCCTTAAGGCTTTCCGTCTCCTTGCCCACAGGGCGGTCTGTATCGGACTTGATTCTGAGCCTGAGCCTTCGCCTAAAGCTTAATTCAGGCGTTAAATAATGTCAACGCAAGGTTTAGGCGCGTCGAGCGCCTGACGAATCAGCCCGAACAGCGATTGTCATCCCTTGCCCAACGACGCAGCACTCGACATCCAGACTGATCATTGTATTACGATTCACGGACGCTCGCCGCCGGCTCTCCGTCCGCCAGCTCCCACGAATGCGGGACGAAGAAAATCCCGTGTTTCGCCCTGTCCGGGAAATAGCCGGAGTCGAACACGTCGAAAGGATCGACCGTAAAGCGGAGCGTGTCGTTTATCCGGTCGGCGAGCTGGTTGTTGACCCCTGCCCACAGATAGACCTTGTACTCGCCCCGGAGCAGCGGAATCGTGTCCACCCAGCAGCGCAGCCTGCCCTGCGGCGGAAGCTCACGGAAATCGCTGCGCGTGAAGCGCGTGCCCAGCGTGAACAATCGCTGGTTATACAGGTCGTCGATGCCGATGACGACTGACACCTCCTCGACGGGCTTGCCGCTCGGCACAGCATAATCGATCAGGAACTGAGCCGGATCGCCGGCGGGAATAGACTGCACGGGTTCATTGAACTGGTTGGTCATCGTCACGCCCGTGAAGCGGAACGTCTCGCCCCCTTCGCGGTCTGTCCGGTCGGCGATGTTGACAGCCGCCACCTCTTCGTTGCGCAGCGACAGATAGTAGTTGACGACTTCATCGACCGGACCATCTTTGATCAGCGTGCCGGATTGCAGCAGAATCCCGCGCGTGCAGAGCTGCTTGACGGCGACCATGTTGTGGCTGACGAACAGGACTGTTCGTCCTTCGCCCGCCACGTCGGACATCTTGCCCAGGCATTTACGCTGGAATTCCGCGTCGCCCACCGCCAGCACCTCATCGACCACCAGAATATCCGGCTCCAGATGAGCGGCGACGGCAAAGCCCAGGCGCAGCTTCATGCCGCTGGAGTAGTATTTCACGGGCGTATCGATGAACTTGGGGATGCCCGCGAACTCGACGATCTCGTCGAATTTGCGCGCGATTTCCGTGCGCCCCATACCCAGAATTGCGCCATTCAGGTAGATGTTCTCGCGCCCGGTCAGTTCGGGGTGGAAGCCCGTCCCCACTTCGAGCAGCGCGCCGATGCGCCCGTAGATGTCCATCGAGCCAGTCGTCGGCTTGGTGACCCGCGAAAGCAGCTTGAGCAGCGTGCTTTTGCCCGCGCCGTTCGCCCCGGCTATCCCGACGACTTCGCCGTGCCGGACGCTGAACGACACGTCCTGGAGCGCCCAGATGATCTCGGTCAGCCCGGCTGCGCCATACGCCTGCCCGTGCAGGATGTCGGAGACCCGCCGAAACGGGGCGCTGATCGTTTTTGAGATTGTTTCGGAAAGTGTCGCCTTCGTGTCCTGTAATGCGCCGATGCGATACATCTTGCCCAGGTTGTCGACACGGATTGCCGTATTCCCCATTTTTGTCCTTAGACTACGTCCGCGAACACCTTCTCCATCCGCTGGAAATAGAACAGCCCGCTGATCAGCAGCACGATGGCGATCACAGCAGAAATCAGCAGACTTATCTGCGGCGGGTCGCCGGTATTCAGCAGCACCCAGCGGAACCCTTCGATGACGCCGACCATCGGATTGAAGGCGTAGACGACCCGCAGCGCCTCGTTCTCGATCAGGCTGCTCGGATACGCGATTGGCGTGATAAACATCCAGATTTGCGTGAGGAACGGGACGATATAGCGAATGTCGCGGAACTGCACGTTGAGCGCCGAAAGCCAAAGCCCGACCCCCAGCGCCGTGACCAGCGCCAGCAGCAGAAACACCGGAACCCAGACGATCTTGATCGTGATCGGAACCTGGAAAAAGACCATCATCACGAGCAGGATGAGGAACGCCAGCACGAAATCGACGATCTTGCCGAGTACGTCAGCGAGCGGGATCAGGATGCGCGGGAAGTAAATTTTCGTGATGATGGCGGCGCTCGACGCGAGTCCGGTGGACGACCCCGTCACCGCCGACGCGAAGAACGTCCAGGGGACGAGCGCCGTGTAGCTTAACAGGGGGTACGGCACGCCATACGAAGGGATTTGCGCCAAGCCCCCGAAAAACAGGCTGAAAACGACCATCGTCGTGAAGGGCTGCAAAATCGCCCAGGACGCGCCGAGAATTGTTTGCTTGTAGCGAACCTTGATGTCGCGCCAGACCAGGAAGTACAGCAGTTCCCTGGATTCCCACAGCTCGTGAAGATTGAGATTAGTCCAACCCTTCGGCGGCTCTACGTGAAGGTGAGGTAGCGAAACCGTCTCACCCAAATCGGTTTCAAGCGTCTGCTCTTGTGCTTCCGAGAGACCCAAAGACTGTTACCCTTCCTACATTTCGTCATACGCGCGCTGTATTAGTTCGCGTATTTATTATAAACGGAAACCAGGCTAAAGGGAACGTAACGCCCCGTGCGCTACTCGGAGCGCCGGAAGCGCTGGAACAGAACCCGCCCGTAAACCCGCACCAGACGAAACGGACGCCGCAGGTAGGACATGAAGCGCAGGAACGGCGGCACGGATTCCATGTCCTTCGCCGTCGGTCTGGACTTGAGCCGCATCATCTCGTACAGATAGCGGAACTGCTGCCCGCGCCCCTCGCGCGTCCGCAGCCGCATCAGGTGCGTGCTGACGAACCGTTCCTCACGGGTTTGCCCTTTTTCCTCAAAAATGTGCCCGATGATCTGTTCCGACATCGGCGGGATTTTCCCATCGGAAGCGATCTCGCGCTCGATCTCCGCCGGGAGCGTCGTCCCAAAGATGCGCGACGACAGGTGCAGCCCCAGCAGGAACTGGCGCTTGATGTGCGAGCGCGTCACCCGGTCGAGGATGTACGCCCAGTCCATCGCGGGGTGTACCCGAAGCTGCTGCGTCACGTCGCATACCCACATCAGCCGCGTCCACACGTGCCGCGTTCCATGCTGGCACAGGTAGATCAACTGCTCCTCCGGCGAGGGCAGCAGCACCGTCATGCCGAGGCAGGATTCTTCGCGCGCGCTGTTCCAGAACAGCGCATCCTCGCCGGGCGTGGACGAGAACTGCGGCGCGAGCGACCAGTGCAGTTCGACGTAAAACCGGTCATCCTTGACGACCTGATAATGGTGCAGCAGTTGTTCGGTTTTCACGTTCTTGCGGTGATCCTGCTTGGCGCTGAAGCGATACCCGTTGTTCAGGAACAGCGCGGTCGCTTCGTCAACCCGGTCTCGCGGCACGAACAGGTCGAGATCAGTATACATTCGCAGCGCGACGTTGTTGTAAAGCGACTGCGCCAGCACGGGTCCCTTCAGCGGAATCACTGGGATGCGATGTTCCTGAAACAGCCGCAGCATGGTTTTCAGTTCCATCGTCTGGCTGATGCTGCTCAGGAAAATCGGCTGGTACACGTCCTCAAGCTGCGCCAGATGCTCGTGCGAGACGATACCGTCCGGCGCCCGCTTGATATTTTCGTGCAGCAGCGGCAGTACCTGATGATTCAGCGCGATGTCGATCAGATAATCCCAGTCGATGGGTCGTTGCAGCAGAGAACGCAGCGCCTGCACGTCGTCGTCAGCCATCGGCATTCGCGCGCACAGCACCAGTAGCTGGTTCTCAACTCGGTTGAACTGCATGAAGGCGCATCCATGAAGGCATAAGAGTCAGGTGGGAATAAGACCAGCGGCTTTCACTTACGTCGGTCGAGCGTTTTCAGTGGTATGATTCGCCTCCGAATCACCATCCTCATGATACGGGTCAAGAATACTATAGTTCCTCCGTTTCAGATAGAATCGACCGGATGGGAATGAAAAGATTTACGCACCTTCTGATCTTCGCCTGCTGCCTGCTGGTCGGCGGCTTTTCGGCGCGGGGGCAGACTTCGAACGATGTCACCGGGCAGGTGGAGACTATCGGCAATCCCTTTGCCGCGCAGTTCCCCGGCGGAGACAGCGTCTACGCGCGCAACGTCTGGGATATGCAGGTTTTCGACGGGCGGCTGTATCTGGGGTACGGCAACAGCAACAACGATCCGCCTGCGCCCAACGCCGGACCCGTCGACGTGTGGTACTACGACGCCGCCGGCAGCCGCTTCGTGGACGAGTACACCGTCAAAGACGAGCAGATCGAGCGCTACGTGGTCATCGACGGCGCGCTGTACATCCCCGGTCACGACCCCACCGAGGACACCGGCAAGGGCAGCATCTACCGTCTCACTGACGCCGGATGGCAGCAGCGGCAGACTGTTCCCACCGCCCTGCACGTCTACGATCTGGCGCGCTTCGAAGGCGAGTTGTACGCCGCCATCAGCGTAAGCTCTGTCAGCCACGGGAACACGCTGGTCGTGTCGGACGACGACGGCGAAACCTGGCGTCAGCTTCGCATCCCGATTGCCTCGCTGGACGATCAGATGAACGTCACCCGCGCGTGGGAATTACTGGAAGTCGGGGATAAGCTGCTCGTATCCGTGCAGAAACCGGTGCTGGGCGTCGTCGAGAACGGGGCGGAAGTCGCGGCGCAGCTCGACATGCCGCTGCTGTACCAGTACGCTGATGGGGTGTTTCAGGGGCTGAATACCGACCCGTTTCCCGGCGAAGCGTCGGACACCCGCCCCCGCGTCGCCCGCGCGACGCCGTATCTGGATCGGGTGGTGTACGTCGGCGCGGAAGTCACCAGCGATCATCAGTGGACGCCGTTCGGGTTGTTTTCCATCGGCGCGAATCTGGACGTATCTCGCTACCCGCTCGCCGCCGGAGCAATGCCCTGGGACATACTGGCGCGGGACGACGCGCTCTACGCTCTGCTAAGCCAGCCCGACGACGCGGGCAATACGGTCGTGTCGGTGATCGGCACGCGCGACCTCGCCAACTGGTGTCCGGTGCTTCAGTTCAACGCGGATACCTTCGCGCGCTCGTTCGAATTGTACGACGGCGACTTCTACTTCGGCATGGGGACGGAAGCCGACCCGCTTTCGGCTGCCAGCGGCGATATTCTTCGTGTGAAGGGGCAGTTTTTCACGTTACCGGCAGGCGGCTGCTAAGAGCCGGACGCCTCCTGCTGTGGTACGCCTGTCAGCGCCCCTGCAATCGTTCGTGTGCCAGGGATAACCCGACGCCAGTAGTCCCAGCGCAGCGCAAGCGACGGATAGCGCGGCAGCAGCCCAAGCAGGCGGACGCGCCGCTGGAGCGCATCCGTCCATTCCGGCAGCGGGCGGTCGCTGTGCGGCAGCCGCATGGTGCGATCCAGAAAGTAGGCGAGCAGCAGCTTCTCCTGTCGACTGTCGGCATGTTCCTTCGCCCACAGCCACGCCGTCCCGAACGTCAGGACTTTTCTGGCGAAGATGTCGCTCTGTGGGCGCGGCTCGGAGACGCGGTTGCCGTGATGCACGCGCCGAATCGAGACCGGCTGCTCGATCTGCCCCGGAGCCAGCCGCCCGACCGCCGCCATCTTGAAGTTCATCGCCGTATCCTGATGCAGCAGCAAATGCTCGTCGTACAGCCCGGTCTTGTCGAACAGGCTGCGTCTGACGGTCAGCGCTTGTTTGGCGAAGCTGCCCGCCTTGCCGGAAAGCAGAGCTTCCAGAAGCTGCTCAGGGGCGAGCCGCTGGAAAATGGTCGTCGTGGCAATCGGATGCCCCGCCGCGACCCAGCGCTGGCGTGCTCCCTCGTCCTCGATGTGAATCCCGAACGCCTCGTAAACGCCGTCGAGCGTCGGGTCGGCGTCAAAGACCGCCTTCGTGACGGCGAAGCGATTCGGCAGGAAATAATCGTCGGCGTCGATGAAGGCGATGTACTCGTATCGGCTGCTGAGGATGCCCAGATTGAGCGTCGCCGGGTAGCCCCGGTTCGCGCCGCCCGGATGCCGCAGCAGCCGCACCTGCTCGTACTCCGCCGCGAGCTGCTCGCAGATCGACAGGCTGTCGTCGGTCGAGCCATCCTCGACCAGCAGCACTTCCGCCGTCTCCGGCTGCGCCAGCGCCGATTCGACCGCCTGCCGCGCATACTGTCCCTGATTGTAGACGGCGGTGATCACGCTCACCTGCATTATGACTTGCCCTCCGGCTGGTTTCCGTCCGCCAGAGATTGCAGCCGCAGCCCCGATTTTTGCAGGAATTTACCCGCCAGCCACAGCGAAAAGCGAACCACGCCGAGTTCGCTCCGTTTTGCCTGCGCCTTCTCCGCGCGGCTTCTTCGGTCTCCGCGCAGGCTGGCGCGATATGCTTCCCACGCCGCGTGCTCCGGCGGCACGACGTACCGTTCGAGTATCTGGTCGACCATCGCGGACGAAAAATCCTCGACCGCCAGCGGCATTTTCTCGCTCAACTGGATCATGTGCAGCAGCCCGTCGATCTCCTGCGGGAAGGCGCGCACGTCTATCGTCATCCTGCCTTCGAAATTCTGCCCGGCGGATAACCCCCACAACGCCACCCGGTAATCCGGGTCGTCGGCAGCCAGCCGCCGCCACATCCCGGCGGCGTACTGCACCTGCGCCTCGAATTTACGGGCATGAACCGCCGCCTTGCGGAAAATATCGCGGAAATACTGCTCGTAGTCGTGCAGCCCGATGACCAGATCTCTGCTCGGACGACGGGAAGCCGCGCTCGGTCATCTGGTTGATGACGTTCTGTTCGGGGCGGATGACCTCGTTGGTGATCAGCGTCTCGTCCAGCGCCTGCCGCAGCAGCGACGTTCGATACAGGTGATCCCGGCAGCCCGCAGACTGCCCAGCAGCTTGTCGAGAATCTTCCCTGTACCATGAAGGTGTTGTCCGGCTGCTGCTCGGCGAGAGCGACCAGCGACCTGACCGCCCCCTGCTTCAGCAGAACGTCGGCGTCGAGGCACAGCGTCCAGTCGCGTCCCTGCTCGATCCTGATCTCGAACCCCGCCGAACCGCCTGGCTGAACGGCGTTTCGTGGACGACGACGATCTGTTCCGGCGGACCTGCTGGCTCACCAGACAGACACACCTGCTCGGTGCGTTCGCCAGCGCCGCGAACGACGACCGCGATTTGCTGAACCTTGTCCGAATTCGTTTCCATCAGGGTTATCGACTTTATTCGCGCTCTCAGGCATGCGCGTAAACAGTCTATGCGCGCTCCCAGTTGTGTTCGCTGGTGCAGCGCCGCCCACATCTTCAGCCAGTGATTCAGGACGGCGGGACGAACGTTGACAAACGCGGCAGCCGGGTCGCTCACGCCGTGAATCGCCGGGACAGCCGCCCGGTTCACGTAAGTCTCCAGCTCCGGCACGCCTTCCCAGTGATCGATCCATGCCGAACTCGGCATCCCCAGCAGGCTCACCAGCAGATACCCCAGCGGCTGCTTGGAGCGTTCGAGCACGGCTTCCGGCAGGATACCGCGAAACGCGCGCCGAAGCAGATATTTGCGCCGGAACCAGGGCAGCGGCGGCAGCGACAGCGCGAAATGGATGACGCGCAGGTCGAAGAACGGCGCGGCGGCGACCGGCGGGCAGAAATCCAGCGTGTGGAATTCCTCAAACCGCTGCTGCCGGTCTATCCGCATGGTCGACTCGTAAGCATGGGGATGGCGCGGGTGTTTTTCCGGCAGCGCCCAGTTCCATATCTCGTCAAAGCGGTTCTTCAGGTCGACCCGTTTGGCGAAGTCCGGGTTCAGCCAGCCGGGATAGTCAAACGTGCGCTTCTTGACCGGCTTCCGGTGCAGCGGGGTGAGATACCGCCGCCAGCCGCGCAGCGAACGGACGCTTGCCCGTGAACCGCCACAGCCACAGATATTCCTCCACCGCGCTGCCGACCGACATGCCGCTCAGCGACTCGGTCAGCAGCGATTCGTGCAGGACTTCGTCGCCGCTCACCCCGGTCAGATACACGCGCCCCTGCTCGCCGGACTGCCGCGACGACACCGCGTGCATCCCGCTTTGAAGCACCGTCAGCGGCTCCGGCGCGATCATCGTCAGCGGCGCGGTGAACCCATACGGATCGCAGCTAAAGAAGCTGATCGGTATATCCAGCGCCTGCGCGACCAGCCCGGCATAATACGGCTCGTCGTTGTCGCCATGTATCCGGTCATACGCCATCGTATAGGCGCTGATCTCGGCGTTGATTTCGCCGCGCTTCACCAGATCGACGGCAATCGCGGCGATAGCCGACGAATCCAAGCCGCCGCTGAGCGAGATGAATACCCGGTCGGTGCGGATGCGCTCCTTGACCGCCTGCGACATGACGCTCAGGAAATGCTCGACGTATTCGTCCTCGGTTTTGTAGCGCAGCTCCGGCTGATCGGTCGCCAGATTCCAGTAGCGCTCGTTGATCGTCCGGTCGGCAGTAGCGACGAGCCGGTACGCCCGGTGCAGCCGGAAAACCTGCGCGTAGGCAGTCCAACTGCTCTCCAGCCATTGTTCGCCGAACAGCAGGAAATCGCCGATGGAGCGCTCGTTGATCGTCCGGGGCACGGCAGGATGCTGAAGCACCGCCATGATTTCGGTGCTGAACACCAGCGTGCCGCCGACGCGCGCATAGTAGAGGATGTAATTTCCGAAGTGGTCGCGCCCGGCGAACAGCCGCTTGCGGTGCATGTCCCAGATCGCAAACACGAAGTCGCCCTGAAGGTGCAGCAGGCAGTCCTCGCCCCATACCGAGTAAGCATTAAGGATCAGGTCGACATCGGTCGCGGTCGTTTCGAGTGCGCATCCGGCGCTGCGAAGCTCGCGCAGCAGGTCGTCGCGGGCGACCAGCCGAGCGTCGGCGACGATGGTCACGCCGTCGACCGTGAGCGGCTGCGCTTCGCGGGCGGATTCGAACGTGGTCTGAAACAGCGCATGACCCAGCGCGACGCTCCCGTCGACCCACAGCGCCTGCGCATCGGGACCCAGATACGCAATCCAGTCCAGCATCCGGCGCGCGAGCGCTTCGTCAACGGGTTCGCCGTCGAAATTCACGATCCCGAAAAATGCGCTCATCGAATCTGGGCAATCCTCTCCGGCGTGAAGTCAGTATCATAGGTGATCTGATAGCCGGTGGCAATGTCCTGCCGGTCGTTGATGACGTAGCCGTGATGCTCCACCCAGGCATGACCGCTCTCGCGGCTGAAGCCCACCTGTATGTCGCTGGGGATGCGCTGCCAGCGCAGCAGCCACCACACCAGCAGCGACCGCCGCAGGCAGCTTGCCGAAAACACCACCGCCGCGCGGTTCACGACCCGCGCCATAACGACGGCTTTCTCTCGATTAGTGACAGTTGGATCGGGGGAAGGCGAGAGCGTCAGCAGCCACCGGCACATGCGGCGGTAGCTGGTGAGCCGAAGCCCGAAATCGATGACCAGCAGCAGGAGCACGCACGAAAACAGTATCAACCGGCTCCTGAGTTTCCGGATGCTCATACGCCGTTAAGAGAATACCTTGATCAACTGGCGTGACCGCAACTGCTCGATTAACTCGTCAAGATCAGCCCGCAGCGTTTCGGCAGAGACGTCATATTCAGCCTTCAGGCTTTCGAATGCCTGCTCGACCGAGGGCGAGGTGGTCAGGAGTTCCCACATTCGCACTCCCACGCTGTTTAACGTGAAATAGGTCTCCGTATTCAGGTCGAGCAAGACTGCTTCCTCGCCAAATCGATGCAGCAGCAGGTTGTCGGCGGCAGCTAAACGCATGGACAGTACCTTATCTTTCCGGAAGGAACGAAGCGTCACCGGCATACACACGGTATTCAACGCCGGAAAAACGCGCCTCTGAACAGTCATTATACCGCCTATCCAGAGAAAACTTAAGGGGACGTGCATGAAGATGTAAGAAATCCTGAGCAATTGCCGAAGCGCTCGCGCCGCCCGGCGGCTGAGCGACAGCGCTAGGAAATAAGCCGATCCTGCAAGCCGAACCGCTCGACGACTGCCGTAATCGCGTCGATCTCGTGCGGCGACAGGTCTTTCTTCCAACTGTAGACGCGGGCGTCGAACGACGTGCCGCGCCGCTCGGCAATCGTCGTGCGGCTGTCGCGGTTGATCACCGCCTCGTCTACGTGAACCGGCTTTCGATGCAGATCGTCGAGGATGGCGGACATGCAGGTCGCCGAATCCCGAAAACACTCCTCGTAGCCGACCATGATGATGCGCGTGCCCAGATTCGCGCGGCAGTGCTCGACGTAGCGCTCGGTCAGTGACCAGTACGCCGCGATCCGCTCCGGGACGCTCAGCGCGTCGATCTGCTCGATGTCGTCGCGCCACGCTTCGAAAAATTCCGCCCGTCCGTCGCGCGGCTCCAGAAAGTGTGCGCGCAGCGACATCGTATGGTACAGCTTATCCCACTGGGCTTTATTCAGGCTGGCGATGATCGCGCGCGGGTCGCGGTAGACGTGCAGGATCGGAACCTGGAACGTCTCCTGAATAGCGTGCAGGCAGAGCTGCGCCCGCACTTCTTTCAGGATGACACGCCTGCGCCGCGACTCCGACAGCCGTCTGCGGCTGCGATAGACCCAATGCCCGCCGACGCGCCCGCGCAGCGATTGTTCGAGATACAGCTTCAGTTGCGGGTAATGGTTGAAATCCCGTTCGGCATACGGCATGAACACGTGCCGGTAATTCCAGTCCGTCTCTGCCGGGAGCAGCGTGGAATACATGCCATCCGGCAGCTCTGGCGAGCCTAACGGCTCGAACACCGATTTTCCGTTCAGGACTTCCGCCGCAGCTTCCTGAAGCCACGTCGTCCCGCTGCGCATGAATCCGCTGATGACGAGCGCGTCAGACGGTCGAACCTGGGGAGAGATACTCAGATCAAGCGCGGAATGAAGCGCCAGCCGACAGGCACGCCGGGTGCGGGGTGGCAAAATCCGGCGCATACCATAAACAGAATCGCCAATTTTGTGAAGCAAAACGTGCATCCTGCGAAATCCTCGTGGTGCTCGTGGTTAAAGTAAGACTCATACCCTTCATAACGATTCACGCCTCCTCATGTCGCAGAAGTCTCTGTAACGCAATCTTCAGGTCGTTGGGGTCGATGCTGAAATCGTCGTACTGCCCTTGGTTGCCCAGATCACGCGCAAAGAGGTGAAAGTAGGTCTGCTGCATCGATTCGGCGAGGAAAAAGTACCACGTCAGCGCAAGCCGGGAGCCGAATAATTCCAGCACGCGCGCTTTTTCACCTGCGAACAGTAAATTGGCTAGACCCGCGCCGTGAGGGGCAACGACCAGCCGGGCGTGGTAGAACAGGCGGACTTGTTCTTCAACCGTCGTGTCCTCCAGATTATAAATGTGAAAATCGTATTCCTTGAGTAAAGATGTGATCTCGGACTCGTTCGTCAGGCGGCGGTGCGCGGCGCGGCTCCGCGAAATGTAGATGTTGGTATCGTAGCGGCGCTCCTCGTCGATCTGCGCGGCTGTGTAGAAGCGCGCCTGTAAATATTCCCGCGCTTCCGGCGGCAGATAGCCCGAATTCCGGTTCGTCACGAACGACGGGAACACGAAATAGTCCGGCTGCACCCAGTAGGCATCGTCGAGGTACGTGATCGGCATGTCGTCGGGGGCGCACCACGCCAGCATCCGGCGGTACGACTCCGGCAGGCTGCCCGGCATGATCAGGTGCGGCTTCTCGCCCTGCCAGTGTTTCAGCACCCACGTGCGCGGCAGGCAGTCGAGTATCCAGTGATAGTACTTCATGCCGTTGTGATGCCAGATGCTCGTATACCTGCCGGAAAGCCGCTTCGCGGGCTTCACCCGCCCGTGCAGCAGCCGGTTTTTCGCCCAGCGCTCGCGAGTGAGGTCGGATTCGCACACCAGCTTGTTGTCGCTCGTCGCCAGCATCCCCGACTGGATATTCAGCTTGGGCGCTCTCAGCGCGGCGAGGAACACCGTTTTCTGCTCGTATCGCCCGCCGGGGTAATACGGATGATCGTCCAGCAGGGGCGCGTTCGCCTCGTCGGAAATCTGGATAATCCCGCCTTCCAGCACGACCGTATACCGCTCGACCGAAGGCATGGCTTGATGATCGCTGACCAGCTCCATCACCTCGTTGTAAAAGACGCCGTTGATGCCCAGCGCCTTGAGCAGCTTCGACAGCCATACCTGACCGGAGCGCTTGACCGCTTGCACGACGCGCTTCATTTCGGCTGCTCCGTGCCCGCCCGGAAATAGATCGCCAGCGCCAGCAGCGGCAGGATCGTCACGACGCCAATCGGGACGATGAGCCTGGGGAACGCTTGAACGGCGGCGGCGCACGGCAGCAGCCACACGACGTTGATCGCCAGCACCGCCAGCATGACGCGGGCATGGCTGCCCACGCGCCGTGTAGCGTGCTGGTAGGCGTGGCTGCGGTGGGCTTCGTGCCAGCGCTCCCCGCGCCGGATGCGGTTGATCAGCGTCACCAGCGTGTCGATCAGGAACACGCCCAGCAGGATCAGCCACACCCACAGCAGGACGGGATGCTTGTTGCTGGTGATCAGGATCAGGATGCCCCACGTGTAGCCGAGAAAGCCGCTGCCAACGTCGCCCATGAAAATACGCGCGGGCGACCAGTTCCAGAGCAGGAAGCCGAGGCACGCCGCCGCCAGCATCCATGCGACCCACACGTCGCCGCCCCCGCCCGCGTTGAGCAGCAGGGCGCCGCCAACCGCGCCCACGAACACCGCTTCCGACGCCGCGATGCCGTCGATCCCGTCCATGAAGTTGTACAGGTTAATCAGCCAGACGACGCCCAGCACGGCGGCGATGTGCCCGACCCAGCCCCACTCGATCACGACGAATCCCAGGTCGAGCACCGGCAGCCCGCCGACCAGAACCACGCCGATGATCGCGGCGGCGAGTTGCAGCACGAGCCGGAAATAAGGCGAAAGGCTGCGCGCGTCGTCGACGTACCCGGTCGCGGCGACGATGATCGCGCCGACCAGCAGCGCCAGGTAGCTGTTCACGGCGATGCTCTGAGCGACGACCAGCAGGGTGATGCCGACCAGAAATGCGATCAGAAAGCCGATCCCGCCGCTGCGCGGCGTGGGCTTCGTATGCGAGCTGCGCTCGTTGGGAATATCGAGCATGTTGCGCCGGAGCGCGAGCAGCCTGACCCCTCCTGTTAGCAGAAATGCC
>JAXLWE010000008.1:0-123363 GCA_046328655.1 Anaerolineae bacterium
TCCCTGCGCAATCCCCGCCAGACCTCTCTCGACAAAAAAGGAGCGGGTCTGCTAGACCCGCTCCGTGAAGTACTGCTTGGCTTACTGCGCGACCGTGATCAGTCGTGGGCAGCCGGGAGATCGCCGCTTGGCGCAGCCGGGGCATCGACGATGCGGGTGGGCAGCGGCGCGCCATTCTGCGGCGCCTGCCAGCTCGGCTGCATCGTGTCCTTGCGCACCCAGAGCAACTGGCACGCCAGCACGACCCGATAATACGTCTCGCTCGCGTCCTGCCCCGTGACGATATACGTGCCGGGGTTCAGCACGACGCCGGGCACGACGTTGCCGGGTTCGTAGTATGCCTGTGCACCCAGCGGCGCTTCGCCGACGACCGAGCCTTCAGGAATGTTCAGTCCGCAGGCTCCGGTGACAGGGATACCGTTGAAAATGATGTTCCCCGTATCGCAGCCATCGACCACCAGTTGCCAGCGGAACAGGATCGTCCCGATTGGGCGCTCCAGCGTGAAATCGAGCGTCATCAGCTGCCCCGACGGGATCGGATACGTGCCAGGATTCGGAACCGCGCCGTAGGTAAAATTGTTGAAGATATTCCAGCCGGAGAGTCCGTTGATGGAGATGGTCGCCGCCTCATTCATGTAGATCAGCCCGTCGACCGTGACGACCGTGTGAACCGTATACGCCCCGCCGTCGAGGTTGGTGCGCTCCACCGTCATCCCAAAGTTGCCGCTGTTGCATCCGGTCGTGTTGACGCTGATGACCTTGAAGGTCTCACCAGCAGCCAGTGAAACCGTCGCCCCGCCCCACACGATAACAAGGCAAATAAGCAGAAAAACGCCGCGAAGAAGTCTGTTTCTGGGCATGTGCTGTCTCTTTCACGTGACATCAGGTGCGATGATTTAACTAACCATTGGTGCTAGATCAGAGCGAATAGTGAGCCAGATGGAGCAAGCGGTCATCCAGGGAAGCCTCCGGCTCGAGCAAGCGGTTCAGGTTGAGCAACAGATTGAAAAGTGCTGAAACGAAGGCCAAATGCATTTCCAAGTAGATAGGCCGTCACGGTCGCCCCAATCCCGGTGAGCACACAGCGCCCGCTGGATACGGGTACGATCCGGCAATTCGACAAACAAGCGTTCAAAGTCGCGCTTCAGCCAACGATAGAAGGCTCGAAAGAACCCGCCTTTGAGGGCGTAAAGCAGCCCAATCGTCACCACTTCACTCGGATAGAGGCTGGCATCCGAGCGTTTCGGCAGCTTGCCCATGCGGTCATCTACCAAACAGAACAACGAAATGATAAAGTCTTCGGTGGTCACGGCAGTGTCCTCTTTTGAGTGTGAGAGCTTCAAAGAGTACGCTGTCCGTGACCTTTTTCAACTAGCACCAATGGTTAGGTAATCCCGCTCACACTGCGTCGAGCACGGCTTGTACGTCGTGCAGGATGTCGCGGTAGTCCGTCCCGTACAGGTACTGCGCTTCCAGCCGACCGTCGGGCGCGATCATGAAGATCGAGGCGGTGTGGTCGATCAGGTACGAGAGCGGCGAATCGGCAAGCTGGCGCTTCTCCGCCACCACGCCGAACTGACCCATGACCTGCGCCAGCGCGTCACCTTCGCCGCGCAAGCCGATGAAATCGGTGTGGAAGGCGTGGACGTAGCTGTTGATGTGCTCCAGCGTGTCGCGGTCGGGGTCGACGCTCACGAACACCACCTTGACGCGATCCGCCGGGGCGTTCAGCCGCTTGTAGATGTTCTGCAATTCGGCGAGCGTCGTCGGACAGAAATCCGGGCAGGTCAGGTAGCCGAAGTAGATCAGGATGATCTGCCCCCGGTAATCGCTCAGCCGGAATTCCGAGTCGTTCGTGGAGGGGAAGGCGAAATCGGTCAGGGTGCGCGGCGGCTCAAAGACTGCGCCGCGAAGCTGCCCGGCATAGGCGGGCGTCGGCGTGGTGGCGGACGAGCCGACCTTGCCGCAGCCGACCAGCGCCAGCGTCAGCGCGAGCGTCAGAAATAGAAAGAGCCTGTAGGAGCGCACGTTGCAACCTTTCGAACCGCTTATTCGACGACGATGCTGACTTCCGCGCCGTGACTGATCGTGCATTTGCCGAGGTACTCGGCGGCGCGCGTGAACTGCTGCCGGACGGTCTCGCCCGCCCGCACGAAGAACGGTCCCACCGTGTGATCGGCGATGTCGTCGTTGCGGATGATCAGTGTATTCTGCCCGGTCAGACTCAGGCGGATTTCCGGCGGAATCACGTCCGCGCCCTGCCCGGTGCGCATCATCTGCTGCGTTCCCAGCGGGATGACGATCCACATCTCCTTCGCCGGATTAGCGGATATGGCGTCGCTGACCTCGCTCACGCTGTAGTAGCGGGCTTCGCCGCCCACGTTCGACTGCGGTATAGGCACGGGGTATATGTAGAAATTGAACTGTTCGTGGACGCTTTCACGTCCCGGCACGGCGGCGGTTACGTCGACCAGCCATTCGCCCGGCATCGTCCACATCATCGAAACCGGGTACTGCCCATCCTGGATGGCTTCGGGTCGTCCCGCCAGCGGCAGCATACCGGGCATCATCATGGTGGCGGAAACCTGTAGCGAAGCATCCTCCACCGCCGTGCCGTCGCTCCGGGTGAGCGCGACCAGCAGCGTGCCGGGACCCGCCGCCTGCGGGAAGGGGGCGGAGGACAGGTTCATCCGGATGGAGTCGTCCACCGCGGGCGGCTGGGCGACGCGCCAGAGGATCGCTAGAACCGCAATCGTCAGCAGGATCGCTATGGTCGCTGCACGGACGCGCATTCTCAAATTCTCCACAACCTGCTCGACAGGCATTGTACTCTACGGAGCATAGAGCCGGAAGCGTTGGGTGACCAGTGACAAGAATCATGTACAATTTAGATGGTAAGTCATTCTCGCAGCGACCGGAATATCCCCGGCACGGGCGTTGCTTAAGCGTATTTGCCGCACGCCAGCGATAATCCGCCCGGAGTATGATCGGAAATCATCCCCAGGATGGACGGTTTCCGAGGCTGGTCGTAGGAGAATGGTGAATAGGGCTAATATTTTTACGCCCGGCGTTTGCACGAGGGGGCGTCGGGCAGTTTGGGAAAGAGAGGACGTTATGAAAAGAACCCACCTGTTGGGTGTAGTAGGCGTCCTGTTCGTGGTTGCAGGGATGTCCCTTCTGTTTGCGACTCAGGCGCTCGCCCAGGATGCGACGCCGGAGCCGTATGCGGGGTTCGGCACGCCGCTTGAGGGTGATCCGCCGTATCTGGCGGATATTTACCACGAGTGGGCGGGGTCGGCTCACGCTGACACGGAAGCGGAAGCTTTCAACCACTGGAACAGCGAGGGGGCAGTCCCTGAGAGCTGTGCCAAGTGTCACTCGACGCCGGGGTACATCGACTTCGTCGGTGGAGACGGCTCGGAGTTTGGCACCGTCGACGCACCCGCGCCGATTGGCACTGTCCTCACCTGCGATGGCTGCCACAACAGCGCCGCCTCGCAGTTGACCAGTGTCACCTTCCCGTCTGGCGTGACCATTGAGAATGTTGGCATTTCGGCGCGCTGTATGCAGTGCCATCAGGGGCGCGCGTCGACTGTCTCGGTCAATGCTGCCATCGAGAAAGCCGGGCTGACCGCCGATTCCAACGAGGTCAGCGCAGACCTGAACTTCATCAATATCCACTACTTCGCTGCCGCGGCAACGCTGTACGGCGGTGAAGCGCAGGGTGGGTATCAGTATGAAGGCAAGATGTACCAGATGCGCAACATGCACGCTGGTGGCTTGAATACCTGCGCCGACTGCCACAACCAGCACTCGCTGGAAGTGCGCGTCGAAGTGTGCGCCGACTGCCACGAAGATGTCGAGTCGGTCGACGACCTGCAATACATCCGTATGAACGGGTCGCTGGCAGACTATGACGGCGACGGCGACACGCTCGAAGGTATCGCCGAGGAAATCCAGGGCTTGCAGGAACTGGCGCTCGAAGCGATCCAGTCGTATGCCTCTGAAGTGACGGGCACGGACATCGCTTACAGTGCCGAGTCTTACCCGTACTTCTTCGTGGATACCAACGGCAACGGCGAAGTCGATGAAGACGAAGCCACGTCGGACAACGGCTACAAGGCATTCTCGCCAGTGCTGCTCGAAGCTGCCTACAACTATCAGGTCTCGATCAAGGACCCCGGCGCCTTCGCGCACAACCCGAAGTACATCATCGAGCTGCTGTACGACTCGATTGACTCGCTCAACGCTTCGCTGCAAGAGCCGGTTGATCTGGCTGAAGCGAGCCGCGACGACATCATGCACTTCAACATCACCGCTGAAGCGTTCCGTCACTGGGATTCGGAAGGCGAAGTCCCGGCGACCTGCACGCGCTGCCACACGGCGGACGGTCTGCCCTTCTACCTGGAGAACGGCGTGACCATCAAGTCGGCACCGTCGCAGTCGCTGACCTGCTCGACCTGCCACGACGTTGAGAACAACTTCGAGACCCACCCGGTCAGCGAAGTGACGTTCCCCAGCGGCGCGAAGGTGAGCTTCGGCGAGGATAACGAGAACAACCTGTGTATCTCCTGCCATCAGGGGCGCGAGTCGACCGTCAGCGTGAACAACGCCATCCGCAATTCGGGTGTGGGCGACGACGAAGTGTCCGACAAGCTGGCATTCCGTAACGTCCACTACTTCGCTGCTGGCGCGACGCTGTTCGGCACGGAAGTGAAGGGCGCTTACGAGTTCGACGGTCAGGAATACAACGGGCGCAACATGCACGACGGCGAGGATTTCACGCAGTGCGCCGACTGCCACAACGTCCACACCGGTCAGCTTCAGGTCGACGAATGCGCTGACTGCCATGAGGATGTTGAAACGCAGGAAGACGTGCGGCTGATCCGTAACGAAGCCGAAGGCGAAGATGCCATCGACTATGACGGTGACGGCGACGTTACCGAGCCGATTGCTGACGAGATCGCGTCGTTCCAGGATGCGCTGTACGTGGCGATGCAAAGCTACGCCACCGACACCGCCGGAGCGGGCATCATCTACTCGCCGAGTTCCTACCCGTACTTCTTCACCGATAAGAACGGCAACGGCACGCTCGACGACGACGAGGCAACCAGCGACAATGCTTACGTCACGTGGACGCCGAACCTGCTGCGCGCCGCCTACAATTACCAGTACGCGCAGAAGGACCCGGGTGTGTTCGCCCACAACCCCGACTACATCCTCCAGGTGCTGTACGACAGCATCAAGGCGGTTGGCGGGGACGACGCGGTAGCGAGCTTCACTCGCCCGCCGGTAGAACCACCTGCTGCATCCTGATAGTCGCAGTACGCACAGAAGCAAAATCGGTCGGGCTGATGCCCGACCGATTTTTATTTCGCCACGCGCTGCCTGCTGTGGTGATCAGAGCGATGCCGAGCGGTGTGACCAGTCGCCGCAGGCAGGGAAAACAAAAGGGCGGGTTTCAAGCCCGCCCCTGCGATTTGATTATCCGGCTGCTGAGCCGTTACTCCGCGTCGTCCGCGTCGTCCTTCATGACCGCGACCAGCCGCTTCTTGAGCGCGCTGCGCTGCTGCTGATACCTGGCTTTGGAAATCTTGCCTTCCTGATAGCGCACGTCGAGGTCGGCGATCTGCTTGACGAGCGCGCTGGCGGTCGGGTCGTCGTCGGGGACGGCTGCGGAAGCCGGGCTGCTGGCGACCGCCGGAGCCGGACTGGTGCGCTCGCGCATGAAGAAGCCGAACGCCGCGCCGATGGCGAGCAGTCCCGCGCCGATCAGGATATAGGCGATGGTGCTGACGCCGCCCGGCGCTGCCGTCCCGGTCGCCTGAGCAGCGCCGGAGCCGTTGACCGAATAGTTGATCGACGTGCCCGCCGCCTGGCTGAACTGCCCGCCGTAACTGACGTAGGTGCTGTTCCCAAGCTGGCGCGTGCCCAGCGTGCTGATCCCGTCGCCGGACACCGACATCGTGTTGTCGCCGATCATGACCTCGACCTGTCCGTCGAGCGCGTATTCCAGCGGCTGGCTGATCGAGACCTGCCCGTTATAGGGCAGCGTGAAGGCGAGGTGCATGACGTGGGGGCTGCCCGGCAGCACCGGCTGAGTGTCGGTCACTTCCGCCCCGTCGACCAGATAGCTGCCGCCGGAGAAATCCTGATACGTCGCGCCGACCGGAAGCTGCACCGATACCGACGCGGGCGTGCCGCTCACGTCGCGCACGTATACCCGGTCGGAAGCGTTGGTGAAGCTGACGATCTGCACCACGTCGATAGTGTTGGGCGCGGTGTTGGGCTGAACCATCATCAACATGCCGTCGACGTGGATGTCGGCGGGATCATTGGTGACTTCGTAGATCGTCAGCGGGATGTCCAATTCCGAGGATGATCCATCGGCGCTGACCACGTCGCTGTTAAAGACCGCCTGCTCGTAGCTGGTCGTGACGACGTACTGCCAGCCCGTGCTGATCGGCACGTCCTCGAAGCGATAGGTGCCGTCGGCGCTGGCTGTTCCGGTGAAGGTCGCCTGCTCGGTGAGCGTGTCGGCGTTGCTGATGACGTGCAGCGTCAGCGACAGATCGGACGGCACGCTGCCGCCCGCCGTCTGGTTGGTGATCGTCCCGGTGATGACGCCCATGACCGAAGTTTCCGCGCCGACTTCCTGCGTCGAGACCGGCGGCACGACCGCCGCCTGAGTCGGCTCGACGGCGGACACTTCCCCGGTCGCCACTGGCTCTGCCGGAGCCTGCGCCACTTCGACCGGCGCGGCGCTCAGGTTGAGCGTGCGGGCGTAGGCGAGCGCGGCGGCGCGGTCGTCGGCGGAGAGCGTGTCGGCGAACGACGGCATCTTGTCGGGGATACCATTGGTCAATGCCGCCAGCGCGTCGGCGTCGCTGATCTGGAGCAGATTGGGCAGCGGCGCGCCCTTGTCCGTGCCCTCGCCCGCTTCGCCGTGACACTCGGCGCAGGTACCCGCCCAGACGACCTGCCCGGCGGCGATGCGTTCGGGCGTGTTGGGCAGCGTGTAGACGTACATCGTCACCGCCCAGCGCTCGGCTTCGCTCAGCGAATCCGCCCAGGGGGGCATGAACTGGTCGAGCCGACCGTTGGTGACGATCTCGTACCAGTCAATCGGCGCGCCGTCGTGCGGCGTCTGCGCGTCGGTGAAGTCGATGGGGGTGGGCACCTGCCCGGACTGGACAAGCTCGCCGTCGCCCTTGCCGGTCGCGCCGTGACAGCGTGTGCAGTTGTCGGTAAAAAGCTGCGCGCCCAGTGCCAGATCGGGGGCGGATTGGGGCAGACTGATGGTTCGGACGGCGGTTGGGGCGCTGGTGGGCAGCACCCCGACGATGGAAGGCTCGCTCGACAGCCCGCCGCATCCCGCGATGAGCAGGACGAGCAAGCCGAGGACGACACCCCGTTGCAGTAGTCGCATCATGATCCTGTTGGGTTAATTCGTGCTGCGGGTCGATTTGATATAGCTGGCAATCGTCTGCTCAATCGCATCGTCGAGCATCCGGTCGGCGTCCGGCGCGGCGGGCTGCGGCTCAAGCGCGGCGCGGCGCAGCTTCGCGGACGGCTTGCCGCCCGCTTTGTCCAGCGCCTGCAAGACCGCGACGCCCTGTTCCATCCAGTGCGCGCGCTCGGCTTCGTAATCCACCTGCGCCAGCTTCCCGGTGAGATGATCTTCTTCAACGTCGCGCAGCGACGCCAGCGTGCGCTCGTAAGCGGTGGTGAGCGCGTCGCGCTCTTTCTGCTGCGCCAGCTCCGCGCTGCTCGGCGCAAAGCGGCGGCGCAGGATCGGCAGCGCCAGCCAGGTGATGCCCGCCAGCAGCATAATCACCGCCGCAATCGTGCCCTCTGTGCTCATGAAACACTTACTCCTGTGTCAGTAGACGGTCGATCACAGCGCTCAACTGCGCCTTCGTCACGCCAGCGTAGATGAACTGCGCGACCTGCCCGCTGCGGTCGATGACGAATGTTTCCGGGACGCCCTGAATATTGTAATCCTCGGAGATGCGCGTTCCCAAATCGGGACCGTTCAGGTAGGTGATGCCGAACTCGTTCAGATACGCCAGCGAACGCGGACCGTTGTCGGCGTAAGCGACGCCGATAAATTCCACATCCCCACGATCCTGATACTTTTCCCACGCCCCTTGCAGTTCAGGCGCTTCATCACGGCACGGACCGCACCAGCTTGCCCAGAAATTGATCACCACCACTTTACCGCGCAAATCCGACAACTGAAAGGTGTCGCCGTCAAACGTCGTAAGCGTGAAATTCGGCGCTTCGCCGGACGTGGGCTGCGACGCATTCTGGCGGGCGAGGGTGATACCGAACACCGCCGCCGCCACGATGATGCCGACCAGCAGCACAATCGACCCCAGCCCAAAGCGCGACGGCTTCGGCTGCTCGACCGCTTCCGGCGCGGCGTTCTGTAGTGGGCTTGACTGTTCCATAACCGTACTCACTTATCCCTCTAAATCGCGTTCGATTAAGTCCTGATAGGTCTGTGCCGACGCGGGCGCAACCGGCGCGGCGGCTGCCGCTGCGGGCGCCCCGCGCGAGCGCTGTCGGCTGATTAACATCCAGCCAAGCAGCGCCAGCAGCCCGGCGATGATCACCCAGGGCGTGACCAGCGACAGCGCCCGCAGCACCGTATCCTGCGGCGTGCCGACCACGCGGTCGCCGAAGCGGTTGACGAAATCGGCGATGATCTCGTCCTCGCTCTTGCCCTGCTCAAGCTGGATGCGGATTTCGTCGCGCCAGTCGGCGCAGGCGGCTGTGCCGCAGGTGTCGAGCGTGATGTTCTCGCATACCGGGCAGTACAATTTCTTGGCGATGGCGTTCACCTGATCGTCGGTGATGGGCGCGGTGGAGCGCTCCTGCGCGGCAGCGCTGAAGGCGGCGGCGCAGCACAGCACGGCGGTCATCAGCAGCGCCAGCAGGCGCGATAATTGGGTTGGTCGTCTCATGAATTTATGCTCCTCTGCGCACCGCGCCGGGGATGCTGCGCGCGTCCTGGCGAATGCGCTCCGGCAGGATTTCGCGGGGCCACGCCGCCATAATCGTGCCGATGATCAAGACCAGCCCGCCCCACCACACCAGATTGATCAGCGGGTTGATATAGACTTTGAAGGTCGCCGCGTTCTGCTCGACCGGCTCCCAGCCGACCAGCAGCACGTAGAAGTCATTTTCGACCGTGCTGTACGACCCGGCGATGGTCATGGTGTTCATTTCGTCGTTGTTGGGGTAGAAGTCGTGGCGCGGACGCAGGTGCGCCAGCTCCTGACCGTCGCGCAGCACCGTCACGCTGGCGATGTCCATCAGCCGACCGTCTTCGGCGACCTGATTGGTCGCCAAGCCGTCGTAGCGCAGGCTGTAGCCGCCGATTTGCAGGCTCTGCCCGACCGCCAGCGTCTGCTGCGTCTCCTGCTGGTAAAGCTGGCTGCCGATCACGCCGATGCCGATGATGGTGATGCCCAGATGCACCAGATAGCCGCCGTAGCGCCTCGGATTGCGCTGGTAGAGCACGCGCAGCGAACGGAAGATGCTCTCGCGGTGGATTTTGCGCCGGGCGGTCACGCCGCGCACGGTTTCGTATGCCGCGACCCAGCCCGCCAGAATGACGATGCCGTAGGCGACCAGCCCAATCGCGCTGGTCGCGTTGGTGAGCGTCAGGATCACCAGCGAAATCGCGGTCAGGACGAGCGGGACGACCAGCGCGCGACCGAGCCGCGTGAGCGAAGTCTTGCCCCACGCCGACAGCGGCGCGACGCCCATCAGGACGTAAAGCGCGGCGAACAGCGGCGGCGTCACCCGCGTAAAGTAGTCGCCGCCCAGCGTGATGTTGGTATCCATGAACAATTCGCTGATGATCGGCGCGCCGAAGCTGCCCCAGAAGATCGCCACGAACAGGGCGATAAAGACGAAGTTGTTGAGCACGAACAGCGATTCGCGGCTGAACAGGCTGGTGTTGGTCTGGTCGTCGCGCAGTTCGCCCCGGCTGCGCCGCCACAGGATCAGGTACACCGAGACCAGCGTCACGCCCGCCCAGAAGAAGAACATCGGGTAGCCGATTTCGCTGCGGGCGAAGCTGTGGACGCTGTCGACCAAGCCGCTGCGGGTAGCGAACGTGCCGAAGATCACGGCGGAGAACGTGCCGATCACCAGGAACATGTTCCAGACCTTCAGCATCCCGCGCTTTTCCTGGATCATGACGCTGTGCAGGAATGCCGTCCCCACCAGCCAGGGCAGGAACGCCGCGTTCTCGACCGGATCCCAGCCCCAGTAGCCGCCCCAGCCGAGCACGTCATACGCCCAGCGACCGCCGAGCAGCAAGCCGAGGCTCAAAAACAGCCAGGCGACGAGCGCCCAGCGGCGGGTCGCCTTAATCCAGTTGGTGGACAGGTCGCCGGATGCCAGCGCCGCCATCGCAAAGGCGAACGGGATGACGAACGCGACGAAGCCGAGATACAGCATCGGCGGGTGGATTGCCATGCCGAAGTGACGGAGCAGCGGGTTGAGACCCTGCGCCGAGCTGGCGAGACTGGTTGCGCTCGGCGCGACCGCGCCCGCCGGGATTAAGCCCGCCTGCACGACCTGCGAGTCGGTCGGGTTGGTGGGGATGATCCACCAGCGGGTGAAGGGGTTCTCGAAGAACAGCACCAGCGCGACGAAGAACGCGACCACCGCCATCATGTAGACGATGGCGTAGGGCATCAGGCGGCGGTGGCTTTTCCAGTTGAGGACGACGGCAGCGGCGGCGAAGGCGCTCATCAGGAACGACCAGAACAGCAGCGACCCCGACTGCGACCCCCACAGCGCCGTGAAGCGGAAAAACGGCGACATATCCGGGCTGGATACCGACCACACGTAGGCGATCTGGTAATCCTGCGACATGAGCGCCGTCGCCAGCGCGCCGATGGCGACCGTCATGAAAGCGAACGTGAGCAGGACGGCGTTGCGCCCGCTCAGGACAATCGCCTCGCTGCGGGCGAAGCGCTCGCCGTACAGCGATGCCGCTATCGCGTAGATAGCGGCGCAGAAGGCGAGGAAGGTAGCGACCAAACCGATTTCGGCAAGCATATCAATAAACCTATCTGCTCAAATGCGGGTGTGTCAGATGCCCGGCTGTACCTGATTGGGGACGCTTTCCTCGTAGCGGCTGGGGCATTTCAGCAGCAGCTCGGTGGCGTAGAAAACCCCGTCAGCGCCCAGCGTGCCGGTCAGGATCGCCTGCGCTTCGTTTTGCAGCAGGTCGGGCATCACTTCGTTGTCGAGGTGAACGGGCAGGCGGGCGGCGGTCGAATCGGTGACGGCTTCGTGCAGCGTCAGGGCGAGATTGCTGGACTCGACCGGGATGTGCGCCACCGTGAAATCGAGCGACAGTGCGCTGCGGTCGTAGTTGATGGTGTCGCCGATGACCGCGCCGGACATGCGCACGGTCTTGCCGACGTAATCCGGGTTGTTGATCAGCTCGTCAATGGTGATGAAGTAGCGCGCGCCGCTGGTTGTGCCGGAGATGATCAGGTAGACCACCGCCACCAGCATCAGCGCGCCGCCCACCAGAAACTTGAGATACTCGGAGCGAGTCCTGGTAGGAGCCGCCACGATACGGGGTTTTTCCCACGTATTTTCCATCGTGAATACCTTACGCCATGTTATTATGTCGGAGCCAGACTGACAGCTTTTGATAAAATAACCTTAAATGGAATTGCGGTCTGAGGAAATTTCATCCGTTACCAGTCCTTGGTGATGAATGTCATCAAGCGAAAATGGCTTTTGCCTTCACAATAAAAACATCCCATCCGAGGAAATTCAGGTCGATTGGCGGAATCAGGCGTGATGCACCCCTTCACCAGTCTACGTATGAAGCTCGTGCTCGTATTCGTCGGGCTGATACTCATCGCCGTGACCGGCATGGGGCTGTACGGGTATTTCTTCACGCGAACCACGCTCTACGGGCAGGCGCTGGAACGTTCCAGCCACCAGGTGCGCCTGCAAGCCGAGAGCATCGAAAGCTCGCTTCAACAGGCGCGCGGCGACGCCCTCTATCTGAGCGTGCTGCGCAGCCTTCAGATGCTCCGCAGCCTGCGCCGCGACGGTGTGACCGACGACCAGTACGATCTGTGGCAGCATGAAGTCGCCCAGGATTTCCTGATGTTCTCGTCGGTGCGCCCGATGTATCAGGCGCTGCGCTATATCGACGCGCAGGGGCAGGAGATCGTCGGCGTCGAGTCTGACGGGCATCAGGTGAGCGTCGCTGCAAACCCGACCGACCGATCCACGACCAGCTATTTCCAGAGCACGCTGGCGCTGGATGCGGGCGGCGCTTACGTGTCCGCCTTCGCTCAGGAGCAGGAAGAACCCAACAAGGGACGCCCGTTCGTCCACTACGCGCTCAAGCTGCCGGACGACGACGGCATCGTCGTGATCGACCTGCACGCGGGCTGGCTGCTGCGCAATCTTCCGGCAGACCCCGGCGAGGATTTGTGGGTGATGCTCGATCAGGATGGGCGCTTTCTGGTCTACCCGGAGCAGATCGACCCGGCGCAGCGCACACAGGACGTGAGCGCGATGCTCAGCGGTTCGGCGGGCACGTTCGAGACCGCCGCCGACGTATTCGCCTACGACGTGGTGCGCCCGTCCGACGCCACGCCGGAGCGCTTCTGGGTGATCTTCCGGCAGACGCCGAAAGCCGTGCTGTACGCCGACGTGACCACCTTCTACACCATCACGACGGCGGTCATTCTGGGGGCGATGCTGCTCGCGCTGGCGCTGGCGCTGGTCGCGGGCGATCAGATTCTCAAGCCGCTGCTCGACCTGGAGCGGCAGGCGGCAGCCTTCGGGCACGGGAGTCCCGCCCCGGCGCTGCCGGAGCGCCTGTCGCGCGATGAGATCGGCGCGCTGACGCGTACATTTGTCGAGATGGCGCAGGAGCTGGAGCGCAAGCGCAGCCAGGAGCACCGGCTAATCGAGAAGCTGATCAACGCGCAGGAGGAGGAGCGCAAGCTGGTCGCCTACGACCTGCACGACGGCTTGATTCAGCAGCTTGTCGGCGCGCGCCTGTACCTGACCAACTGCTGCGAGCGCTGCCGCGTCGACGGTGGAAACGAATGCAACGGCGTCCAGCAGGGCTGCGAGGCGCTGACCGAAGCCATCGTCGAGGGCAGGCGCATCGTCGAAGGATTACGCCCGGCGGCGCTGGACGACCTGGGGCTGACGGTGGCGATTGTCGACGTGGCGCAGACGGTCGCCCGCGTGGCGTCGTGGAACCTGAAGCTCGACGTTCAGAGCCTGCCGACCGAGCCGGATAAGACGGTCGGCGTGACGCTGTTCCGCATCGCTCAGGAAGCGCTCAACAATATCCGCAAGCACGCCAACGCCCATCAGGTGCGCCTGACCGTCCACAACGGCAACGGCATCGATATGCTGATCGAGGACGACGGCGCGGGCTTCGAGCCGAGCGCGCTCAACGGCGACGGTCGCGGGCTGGGCGTGACCACCATGAAAGAGCGCGCCGCGCTGATCAACGGGGTGTGCGAAATCGAGAGCGCGCCCGGTCAGGGGACGCGCGTGCGCGTCTGGGTTCCGATGATTGCGTCGATGGCGCTGCCGCCCGGCGTTCGGGTCGACCGTGAGGTGATTGATGGAAAATAGCGTGTTGACCGAGACCATTCGCGTGGTGATCGCCGACGATCACGGCATCGTCCGGCAGGGGCTGCGCGCGCTGCTGTCCCGCCCCGGCATCGAAGTCGTGGGCGAGGCGGAAAACGGCGCGGCGGCGGTCGAGCTGGCGAAAACGCTTCAGCCGGACGTGCTGCTGCTCGACATCCGTATGAAGGACAGCGACGGCTTGCAGGCGCTCCCGCAGATCAAGGCGGCGTCGCCGCGCACCAGCGTGATCATGCTGACGACCTACGCCAACCCCGGCTATCTGGCGCGGGCGATCAGCGGCGGGGCTGCCGGGTATCTCTCGAAGGAGACCAACCCGGAACAGATCGTGCGCGCCGTGCGCGCCGCCGCCACCGGCGAAGAACTGTTCGACCGCGCGCTGCTGGAAGCGGCGCTGGTGCAGGCGGTCGACGCCAGCGTGCCGACGCCGGAGCCTCTGGAAATGCCGGTCGAGCCGCTGTCCGAGCGCGAGCTGGACGTGCTGCGCCTGATGGTACACGGCATGTCGAATCTGGTGATCGCCGAGACGCTCAACATCAGCGTGCCGACGGTCAAGACGCACGTGCAGCACATCCTTCAGAAGCTGCACGTCTCCGACCGGACGCAGGCGGCGCTGCTGGCAGTCCGCCAGCACCTCGTCACCTGAGCGCCGGGACGCCGAAATTCAGCCAAATGGGGGATGCAAGATCATCCCCGCGATGGATTGCAGATGAAAGAATTTGTGTCAACAATCGGGAATGCGGAGAATAGTGGTAGACTGTAGGGCGTACATGTCGCTCATCCATCGACGCATGGGGAAACTTATTCCGACGCTGCTTGCCGTCATCGGGAGCGCGGCGTTAGCCGTTGGTGTGTTTGTGGCGGTCAACTCCGTGACGCGCACCCCCGCCGATCATCGCGGCATCAACATGCCCTTCGGCGGCGCGGTCTACGTCGGTGAAGATACCTGTTTTACCTGCCACCGGGACGAGAACCCGGACTGGTCGCTGACGCTGGATTTGCAGCAAGCCGTCGCGCCGATGGCGAATCCGCAGGTCGTGGCGGCGGGCGTGAATGCCCGCGAAATTGTGCCCCATCTGGACATAGGGGGTCTTGCGGCGCTTCCCACCGAAGGGGACGCCCAACAGCAGTATATTATCGAAACGGAAGACGATCAGTCATCGCTTCCGGGGCTGTCGCTGCTGACGGTTCTGTATCCGCACCCGGCGAACCGTCTACGGCGGTTTGTCCGTCAAGCAGTGGTTGTATGACGCGAGCGATTTCCATTAAACTATACTGAGACAGCGAAGTCCGCGCAGGAAGGGCGATGCTTGCGTTGCGGCTCAGTCGGAAAGCGATTGGGAAGGGCGATCAGTTGAAGAGATCACTTATTCGGTCATTGACCATTCTTGGATGCACGCTCGTCCTGGTGGGGGTTTGCATCCTTGCGCTGGGCAACTACACCGTCCACGCTCAGGATAACGCGCCGGAGTACGTCGGCGCGGAGGAATGCGCGTCGTGTCACCGCAGTCTCGCCCGCGAGCACGCCGACAGCAGTCACGCGCTGGCGCTCCAGGACGTGAGCCGCTCGCGCGATAAAGACAATATCCTGGGCGATTTCGACCAGGGCGAAGATGTCCGGCAGGTGCAGCTCCCCGGCGAGGACGCGCCGCGCGCCTTCACCGCCGACGATATTGCCTACGCCGTCGGCTCTGGCGTCCACGTGCAGCGGTATCTGTACGAAGTCGACCGCAACGACTACATGGTGCTGCCCGCCGAATGGAACGTCGCCGAGCAGAAGTGGGAACCGTACACGCTGGCGGACGAATGGCCCTCGCAGGCATACGACTGGGAAGATAACTGCGCGTACTGTCACACCGGCGGCTTCGATGTGGATCGCGGGCGGTGGGTGGACGACGGCGTCCAGTGCGAGGACTGTCACGGTCCGGCAAGCAACCACGTCGACGCGGCGCAGGACGCCGGGCGCAACCCCAGCGACGAAGAACTGGTTGCCATCCGCTCCGCCATTTATCGCTCCGCCGACCCGCAGGTGTGCGGGGCGTGTCATAGTCGCGGCGAAAGTCCCGACGGGCATCCTTACCCGGTGGGGTACACGCCGGGCGCGACTCTGAGCGATTTCTACCAGCTTGTCCCCAATGACAGCGCCGATCACTGGTGGCTCTCCGGGCACGCCAGCCAGCCGAACATGCAGTACAACGAGTGGCTGACCAGCGCGCACGCCTCGTCCGCCGCCGACATCCAGAAAAGCAGCTACGCGGCGGACGTATGCCTCGCCTGCCACAGCCAGGATGCCCGGCAGGTTGCCGCGCTGATCGAGCAGGTTGAAGCGGGCGACCGCGAAGGCGCGGCGCTCGACCCGGTCACCGTTTCCGGCGCGCAGTGGGGCGTCACCTGCACGACCTGTCATTCGCAGCACGCCGATACCGACCAACCGTTCAATCTTGTGGACGAAGCCAACCAGCTCTGCGTGAGCTGTCACACCAACCCGCAGGACATCACCGGGATTCACCATCCGGTCATGGAGATGTTCGAGGGCGTTTCGCTGGTGACAGGCATCGAAGGCGTGCCCGGCAAGCACTTCTCGATGGAGGACGGTCCGCGCTGCGTCACCTGCCACATGCAGCAGTCTCCGGTCGGGGACGGCACGCGGGCGGCGCACGGCTTCACGCCCGTGCTGCCCGGCGAGTCCGAGGAGCTGCCAAGCGCCTGCGCCGGATGCCACACCGACCTGACCACGAGCGATCTGGCATTTCTGGTGAAGGATACACAGGATGCGGTGCGCGCGCGGCTTGCGGCGGCGCTCTCGCGGCTGGGCGACGTACCCAAGCCGGACGAAGGCTCCGAGGCGAGCGCGCGTTACGAGCAGGTAGTGGCGGCGCTCAACTTCGTCCAGAACGACGGCAGCCTCGGAATGCACAACTACGCTTACGCCGACGCCCTGCTGACCGCCGCCGAGCAAGACCTGTCGCTGCTGAGCGTCGCGGGCGCGAGCGTGTCGCCGACCGAAGCGCCTGCGCCGACCGCGACGCCGCCCGGCGGGACGGTGATCGTGCGATCCAGCGTCGAGAGTGACGTGGTGCCGAGCGGCGTTCGCCCGGTCACGCTGATCGTCATCGCGCTGGTGGTCGGCATCCTGTTATTCGCGGCGTTCGCCTTCTTCCGCAAACGCGGCGCCTAGGAGATTGTTGATGACTCAGAGTCCTCGACGTTTCACAATCAAGCTGGTGCTGGTGGCGGGAATACTGCTGGTCATGAGCGGCGTGCTCATGCTCGGCATCGCGTCTGCGCAGGAGAACACGCCGAGCGTCGACGTGACGGCTGAACCGGCGGCGGCGGAGACTCAGCCGGTCGCGGAAACGCCACCGACGGTCGAAAGCCCAACTGTAGTCGCCCCTCAGGAGACGGCGGAGACTCCTTCGGCGGCTGACGGCGAAGCCGAGCCTTCCAACGCCTACTGCCTGCTGTGCCATTCGCAGCCCGGTCTGACCTGGACGCTGCCCAGCGGCGAAACCCTGTCGCTGACGGTCGACCCGACAATCCTCGCCGGGTCGGTGCATGGAACCGACAACGAGCACGGCGCGCTCCAGTGCGTCGACTGCCACACCGAGCAGCATTTCCCGCACGCGCCCCAGACGGTGCAGACCGTCCGCGAATATCAGCTTGAACGCTACGCTTCGTGCCGCAACTGCCACGAAGATGAATATACCCGCTCGCAGGACAGCGTGCACGGCGCGGCGATCCGTGCCGGGACGCTCGAAGCGGCGACCTGCGTGGACTGTCACGGCGGGCACGACATTCAGACGCCGGACGTGCCGCGCCAGCGCATTTCGCTGACCTGCGGCAAGTGTCACGGCGCGATCTTCGAGCAGTACCGCACCAGCGTGCACGGCTCGGCGCTGCTGGAAGAAGGCAACCCCGACGTGCCGACCTGCATCGACTGTCACGGCGTCCACAACATCAGCGACCCGACGACGGCGCTGTTCCGGGTGCGCTCGCCGCAGTTGTGCGCCGGATGCCACACCAACGCGCAGTTGATGGACAAATACGGCATCACCACCAACGTGCTGGACAGCTATCTGACCGATTTTCACGGGACGACGGTCGCGCTGTTCGAGCAGGAAGACCCGAACGTGGCGACCAACAAGGCGGTATGTTATGACTGTCACGGCGTCCACGACATCGCCCGCGTCGACACGAGCAACAGCCGCGTCGTCCGCGAAAACCTGCTGACGACCTGCAAGCAGTGTCACCCGGACGCGACCGCCGACTTCCCGGATGCGTGGGTCGGGCATTTCCCGCCGACGCTGGAATCGCACCCGCTGCTGTTCGTGGTCAACCTGTTCTACTCGGTGTTGATCCCGCTGGTTGTCGGCGGGTTCATCTTCCTGGTTCTGACCGACGTGTTCCGGCGTGTCCGAGGGCGGGTGCGCGGGCGCACGCGGGCTGGAGAATAAATTATGGAGCAACAGGTGCAAGCACCGGCGCAGTACAAGCGCTTTGAACCCGTCCAGCGCATGGAGCATATCATTCTGCTGGTCACGTTCACCGGGCTGGCGCTGACCGGGCTGCCGCAGAAATACGCCGCCGAGCAGTGGGCAAAGACGCTGATCGAGGTGCTGGGTGGCATCGAAAGCGTGCGCATCATCCACCGTTTTCTGGCGACGCTGCTGCTCGCCGAGGCGATCTTTCACGGCGGCGTGCTCAGCTACAAGCTGTTCGTGCTGGGGCGGCGCGCGACCATGATTCCCGGTCTGAAAGACGCCCGCGACGTGCTCGGCTGGATCGGCTTCAACCTGGGGCTGACCAGGCAGCACCCGCATTTCCCGCGCTACAACTTCGGCGAGAAGGCGGAGTATCTGGCGGTCGTCTGGGGCACGATCCTCATGGCACTCACCGGCTTCATGATGTGGAATCCCATCGCCACGACGACCATCATACCGGGCAACGTCATCCCGGCGGCGCGGGCGGCGCACGGCGCGGAGGCGCTGCTGGCGGTGCTGTCGATCATCATCTGGCACATGTACAACGTGCATATCAAGCGCTTCAACCGCAGCATGTTCACTGGCAACCTCTCGAAAGAGGCAATGGAGGAGGAGCACGCCGGAGAACTTGAAGCCATCAACAACGGCGAAGCCGAGATAGTGCTGCCGCCGGAAATCATCGCCAGACGCAAGCGCCGCTTCTGGCCCTACGCTGCTGTAATGACGGTCATTCTGACCATTGGGCTGATCTGGTTCGTCACCTTCGAGGACTCGGCGATCAAGACCGTTCCGCGTCAGAATATCGTGGTATTTGAGCCTGAAGTGACGCTCGAAGCGGGCAACGCGGCGGTCGGCGCGTCGATCTGGCCCACGCTGCGCTGCGCCCGCTGTCACGGCGACGACGCCAACGGCGGCGGCGATGGTCCGTCGCTGCGCGGTCTCGACATGGACTTCGACGCCTTCTACCTGCAAGTCCGCACCGGCGTGACTGACAAGATGCCCGCCTTCACCGCTGAAGAAGTCCCGGACTCGTACCTGCTTCACGTGTGGACGTGGCTCAAAGAGCCGTTTACCGCCAGTTCGTGATGCGGAAATCAAAAACAGCGGGCGCAACGCCCGCTGTTTTTTTGCGAGGTGACGCGGCGCTCAGCTTTCGGGCGCGCCGTCGGCGATCCACTGCGTCAGCAGTTCCATCTGATGATCGCTCAGGGTGGCGAAGTGTCCGGCGGTCAGCACCTGGATCATGCGGCTGGCTTCCGGCTGACCGGGCACGACGACCGCGCCGTCGACGCTCCCGGCGATCAGGCTGGCGTAGTCGGTCAGGCGCAGCCCCTTCGACGGCACCGAGCCGTGACAGCCGCCGCAGACGCCCGTGAACAGCGGCTGAAGCACGGCATAGGTCGGCTGTCCGGTGAAATCTTCGAGGATCGGCTCTGGCTTCACCTGATAAATGCCGAGCATCGCCGCCAAGCCGGGCGCGTCGAACCCGGCGAAGCGCCAGTTGTTGCCGTGACACGCGCTGTTCGAGCAGAAGCTGCTATCGTCCGTGCCGCCCGCGTTGCTGGTCGTGTGGCAGTTGGAGCAGGTGGCGTCGAAGGCGTCGTGATGGCGGGCGATCCAGGTCGAATCCAGATGCGACGACGGCTCGACACCGGTCGTCAGCGGCAGCTTCGGCTCGATGTCGTCGGCGCGGGTCACCAGCGGGATCGAGTGGCACAGGTTGCATTCCATGCGGATCACCTGACCGTCGGCGCTGAAATGCTGCCCGTCGTGGCAGCGGAAGCAGCCGGGCCAGTCCTTGTGCCCAATGTTGTTAGGGTGCGTCTGCCAGTCGAGAAGCTGGTCGGGATAGTTGTTGTCGGCATACATCGTCTGCAATTCGCTGACGACGCCGTCGATTTCTTCCCGGTTGTAGTCGTTGGGATAGTTGTCGAGATAGTACTGGTCGAGCGACGCCATCGCCTGCACTGCATCCTGAGGCACGCTGTAGCTGGCGGACAGCAGATCGACCGCGCGCGAGCGGACGAACGGGATGTCGGTCGGGATGTCGCCGCTGGCAATCGCCGCGTCCACCAACTGCTCCGGCGTCTCGATCAGGTGGGCGATGCGGTTGTGACAGACGATGCAGTCCATCTCGCGCAGGTTGTATTTGCTCAGGTCGGTGGTGTCAACCGGCGAGTTGAGAGCGTTGTAGTCGGTGATCGTGCCGTCCGGCGATTCGACGCGCACCCAGGGGATTTCCTGCTCCTGTTTGTCCAGCGCGATGAACGAGATGCGGCTTTCGACGTGCCAGTGAATGCCTTTCGCCAGCCCCTGCCGGGCGCTGCCGCCGCCGGTGTGCATCAGCAGGTAGATGTTGTAAGCGTCGTTGGCGCGGTCGTTGCTGTAGCTGTTGATGACCTGCAGGCTGTCGTTCGAGAACACTTCCGGGAAGTGGCACAGCTCGCAGGTTTCGCGCGCCGGGCGCATACTGCTGGTCTGGATCGGCAGTTCGTAGTTGTCAAGCACGGTCGCCGCGACCAGCCGGATGTGCCCGATCTTTCGGTAAAACTGCACCAGCAGCAGGTCACGCCCGATGTGGCAGTCCACGCAGGGGACGCGCGCGTGCGGCGAGACCAGATAGGCGCTGTATTCCGGGGGCATGGTGTGACAGGTTGTGCCACAAAAGGCGGGGGTGTTGGTGTATTCCCAGATGGGAGGGATTGCCAGCAGCATGACGATCAGCCCGCCGACTGCCAGCGGAAGGAAGACTCGGCGTTTGACCGAGCTGCCTTCGGGACCAAAAATGAGACGTCGGATGCGCCACACAGCAGCCTCCCGCGTTCGCACAAAAATATATATTTGAGGTATGGACAGTATGGGGGGATTAATTGCACTCCATCAAGTGACAATCGTCACCTGATGAATTGCGCATTCTCGCCAATAAACTAGTTAAGGGAGAATCAATGGCGGGCAAACGTTTGCCCGCTTGCCCGCCGATATTTTGGTCACCCGGTGAAGTCTGCCGTCGTCACGTTCGGTGAGCGACAGACCCCGGTATCTGGGGATTATGCGTGTTTGTTCAGTTCGCGCCGCACGGCGTCTTCACGCCGGGCTTGCCAACGGTCAATCAGGATACCCAGGCTGATCAGAATGAGAACCGGGACACCAATACGAAGCAGGAAAAGCGCCGCCACGCTCAGGATTGCCAGTAACTGTTCCATCTTGTCCTCCGTTGAACCTCTGTGCTTCCGTTTGATTACAGCTTATCAAACCGGGCGTGGGGGCGTAAATCTGGTGACACCCCTAGGGCGAATAGGGTATTCAACCTATGCTGCTGTCGATAGTTTGCACTACACCCTGCACCATGCTGGCGCCTGACGCGAGCGAGACGATCTTCGCCGTCCCGTGGGAAGAAGCCCTGATCATCATCTTCTTCTTCTACGGGCTGGCGTTCTATTCGATGGGCCTGGCGCTGTTCGTCGAATCCGGGCGCGCGTCCGAGCTGGGCTTCGCCCGGTCGATGCGGCTGTTGGCGGGTTTCGGAATTCTGCACGGCATCCACGAGTGGCTCGACATGACCCAGCAGGGCGTGATGGTTTATCACCACCTGCCGATCTACACCTGGCTGATGTGGGTGCGGCTCGCCATCCTGGTCACGTCGTTTTTGTCGCTGCTGCTGTTCGGCGAGCAGTTGCTCGGTCAGGCGAACATGATTCGCAAACCGTACTGGCGGATCACCGTCGGCGCGGCGCTCTGGTATGCGATTTCGTGTATCGTCGTGCGCGTGACCTATCAACTGAGCGACGAAACGTGGCTGGAAGCCGCCGACGTGCTGGCGCGCTACATCCTCGGCATTTCCAGCGGGCTGCTGGCGTGCTGGGCGCTGTGGCGGCAGCGCGCCATTTTCCGCGAGCGCGGCATGGATTTGTTCGTCCGCGACCTGACCGTCGCGGCGATCTCGCTGGCGCTGTACGGCGTGGTCGGGCAGTTTTTCGCCCAGCCCAGCACCATCTTCCCGTCAAACGTGATCAACAGCGAGATGTTTCAGGGATTGCTCGGCTTTCCGATTCAGCTATTCCGCGCGGTGACGGCGGGCATCGTGGCGATTTCGATGATCCGCGTGCTGCGGGCGCTGGAAGTCGAGAACCAGCAGCGGCTGAGCGCGATTGAGCGATCCCGGCTGGAAACCGAAGCCATGAGCCGCGAGGAGCTTGCCCGCCTGAACGCCGAACTGCAGGACGCCAACCACGAAACCGCGCGGCTGCTTCAGGAAGTCCAGCAGCGCGACGCCGTGCGCGGCGAGCTGCTTCAGCGCATCACCAACGCGCAGGAAGCGGAGCGCCAGCGCATCGCCCGCGAGCTGCACGACGAGACCGGGCAGGCGCTCACCGGGCTGGCGCTCGGACTGCGCGGGCTGGCGTCGCAGACGACTCTGTCCGGCGACGCGCTGGCGGGCAGGCTGCGAGAACTGGAAGCAATGGCGACCAGCTCGATGGGCGAGCTGCGCCACCTGATCAACGACCTGCGCCCGCCCCAGCTTGACGACATGGGGCTGGCGGCGGCGCTGCGCTGGCTGGTCGACCGCTTCCAGAACGGCGATAAGTCGCAGTTCCGGCTCGACGTGCGCGGCACGCCGCATCCGCTGCCGTCGGAAATCGAGACGACGCTCTTTCGCATCGCCCAGGAAGGGCTGAACAACGCCATCAAGCACGCGCAGGCGGATCAAATCTGGGTGACGCTCGACTACCGCGACGGCGTCGCGCTGACGGTCAGCGACGACGGCAAGGGGTTCGACCCCGAAACCGCCATGAACCCCAGCACCCGGCGCACCTCGTGGGGACTGATTGGTATTGAGGAGCGCACCAACCTGATCAACGCCGCGCTCACGCTTCAGTCCGCGCCGGGCAGCGGGACGACATTTACGGTGCGGCTGAATGAGCCGCCATCTACGGAGGTATCGGATGCCGATCAAAGTACTCATCGTTGACGATCATGCGGTCGTCCGCGCCGGGATACGGATGCTGCTGGAAAGTGACCCGGAACTCGCTATCGTGGGCGAGGGCGAAAATGGCGACGACGCGATTCGTATGGCGAGCGAGCTTTCGCCGGACGTGATCCTGATGGACGTGACTATGCCGGAAGTCGACGGCGTGGAAGCGACCCGGCGCGTCAAGGCGCTGCCGCAAGCGCCAGCCGTGCTGGCGCTCTCGATTCACGAGGGTACGGACTACTTCTTCCACATGCTTCAGGCGGGGGCATCCGGCTACGTGCCCAAGCGCGCCGCCCCCGAAGAATTGCTGCGGGCGATTCACGCCGTCGCGCAGGGGAACGTATTTCTGGAGCCGAGCGTTGCCAAAGACCTCGTCTCGGACTATCTCGCGCGCGTGCAGGACGGGCGCGAGCACGACACCTACGATGGGCTGACCGAGCGCGAGCGCGAAATCCTCACCTACATCGCTGAAGACTCGACCAACATGGCAATCGCCAATACGCTCGGTATTTCGGTCAACACCGTCGAGCGCCACCGCGAAAACATCATGCGCAAGCTCAACCTGCACACCCGCACCGAGCTGGTGAAATACGCGCTGCGCAAGGGGTTGATCACGCTCGACGACGTGTGAAAGCGGCTCTTACGGGCGCAGATAGCAAACGGTGACGATCATAACCTGCATCCGGTGACACTTCCCTTTGATGATCGAGGCGCACGTGTCGTAAGATGCGGTTATGGACGACCCGCGTCCGCATATTCGCATATTGACGCGCACGGATTCAGTTGTGAGGAGCGTCACCGGGCGAGACGTGGGAGCGCACTTACACTGGATTTGCATGATGACTTTTCGCGCCAGCCTCTTCTGGAAATACCGAATTCTCGCATTTGCCACAACCGGGCTTTTCCTGATCGCAGCAGGGCTGTTCCTGCTGGCGAGTCCGGCTCCGGTCTACAGCCAGAGCACTCCCGCCGTCAGCGACACGATCACGACCCCGGTTTCGGCTCACAGCGAGCCGATCCCCGACGCGGAATTCGTCGGCTCGGATCGCTGCCGCTCGTGCCACCGCAGCACGGCGAGCGCCCACGCCGACACCCGGCACGCGCTGACGCTTCAGGAGCCGAAATCCGACAACGTGGTCGCGGATTTCAGCCAGGGCGAAGATGTCCGGCAGGTGCAGTTCCCCGACGAAGATGCCCCGCGCGCCTTCACCGAGGATGACGTGGCTTTCGTCGTCGGCTCCGGGCGCAACGTGCAGCGCTATCTGTACAAAGTCGGGCGCAACGACTACATGGTTTTTCCGGCGGAATGGAACGTCGTCGAGCAGAAGTGGGAACCCTACACGCTGGCGGACGAATGGCCCTCAGCGTCCTACGACTGGGAAGACAACTGCGCCTACTGCCACACCACCGGCTTCGACGCCGAGCGCGGGCGCTGGGAAGATGACGCGGTTCAATGCGAGTCGTGTCACGGTCCGGCGAGCGTCCACGTCGACGCGGCGCAGGACGCCGGGCGCAACCCCAGCGATGAAGACCTGCGGAGCGGTTCGCGCCGCGATCATCGTCAGCCCGGACGCGCAGGTCTGCGGTCAGTGTCACAGCCAGGGGGTTGATCCGGGCACAGGATTGCCCTATCCCAGCGAATACCGGGCGGGCGGCGATCTGGCGGCGGGCTTCACCCTATCCGAGCCGGACGACACCGCACACTGGCGATCTTCGGCGCACGCCGCCAGCCAGAACATGCAGTACAACGAGTGGCTGCGCTCGCGCCACGCCAGTTCGCTGGACAGCCTGAAAGCCAGCGACTATGCCGAAGATTCGTGCCTCGAATGTCACAGCGCCGACTTCCAGATGACCGAGCAGATGCGCGCCGCCGTCGAAGCGGGCGACCGTGAAGGCACAGAGCCGGATGCGATCACGCTGGCGACGGCGCAGTACGGCGTCACCTGTACCTCGTGCCACGACCTTCACGGCGACGAAGGGCTGGATTACCAGCTCTCCGCCGAGCCGTATGCGCTGTGTGTAAGCTGTCACGCCGACGACCGTCTGGAACAGGTGCATAACCCGGTCAAGGAGATGTTCGAAGGCGAGCAGGTCGTCGAGCAGATTTCGGGCGTGCCGTCCAAGCACTTCACCGAAGGCGCGGTCTGCACCGACTGTCACATGCCGCTCACGGTCGAAGTGGGCGCGACCTGGTATTCGGGCAGCCATACCATGCAGCCGGTATTCCCCAACCAGGCGACCGGCGATCAGCCCGACTCGTGTACCGGCTGCCACACCGACCTGAGCCGTGAGTACATGCAGCGCTTCGTCGAGGAAACGCAGTCCGGCATTTTGAAACGCCTGAGCGACGCGCAGGTCGCGCTGAATTCGGCGACCAATGTGCCGCCCTGGGTGTTTGCGGCGCTCGAATTCGTCTCGAAGGACGGCAGCCTGGGCATCCATAACTTCTCGTATGCCTCGACGCTGCTCGACACCGCCGCGCTTGAATTGGGCATCGTCAAATCGACCGTGCCGTCGAATATCTCAACGCGCCCGGTTGAAGACCCGGCGGACTGCGCCGAGTGTCACGCCGAGGAATACCGCCAGTGGCAGACTTCACCGCACGCCAACGCTTCGCTGGTGGATGCCTTCCAGAACGAGTTCGCCAAACGCGGACGACCCAGCTACTGCATGAGCTGTCATGCCTCCGGCTACGACCCGCGCACCGAAGCCTACGTGTTCGAGGGTGTGGTGTGCAGCAACTGTCACTTCACGACTGGCAGCTCCGGGCATCCGCCGGGACCTGTCGAGATCGCTACCGATTCGGCAGTCTGCGGAACCTGTCACACGGGTGAGCACGCACCGACTTACAACGAATGGCTGGTGAGCAGCCACAGTGCCGCCGGAATCGACTGCGTTGACTGCCACACGCCGCATAACAACGGGCTGATCCTCAACGACGTGAACGCGACCTGCGAGTCGTGCCACGAGGAAGCCAAGACCGACGACATCCACATGGGCGAGGACATGAGCTGCGTCGACTGCCACATGACGAGGCAGGTGCAGGAGAACGGCGTCAATGTGGTGCAGACCGGACATTCAATGGCGATTGACCCCGGCATCTGCGCCAACTGTCACGGCGCGATCCACCTGCTCAGTTCGGGCGAAAGCAACCTGACCGATCAGGAAAAGAGTCGGCTGACGACGCTGGAGACGCAGGTCACCGAGCTTCAAACTACCGCCAACGACAATCTGAACTCCGGGATTGTCGGCGGCGCGCTGGGCGCGCTGGTGCTGGTGGTGGTCGCTTACCTGGTAGTGCGGCTGGGGCGGATGCGATGACCGAACACACGCGCGAGATGACGCGCCGCGAATTCGTGCGGCTGGCGCTCGGCTTGGGCGTCGGGCTGGTCGCGGCGCAGTGGGTGTGGGACTCGTTCCGCGTCCATAACGATCCGTTGGCGCAGGCGGAAGAATCGTCGGGCGAGGGTCCTTACTGGGCGATGGTGATCGACCTCGAAAAGTGCATCGGCTGTCACCGCTGCGTGTATGCCTGCCAGGCGACCAACGATACCCAGACCGGGCATCTGTGGAACATCCTGATCGAAGACCAGGACACGTTCGAGAAGCCGGTGTTCATCACCCGCCCGTGTATGCACTGCGAAAACGCGCCGTGCGTTAACGTCTGCCCGGTTCACGCGACCTATCACCGCCCCGACGGGCTGGTGGCGATGGACTACGACAAGTGCATCGGCTGTCGCTACTGCATGGTCGCCTGCCCTTACGGCGTGCGCGTGTTCAACTGGTCGGAGCGCACCGACACCAATCCGCAGGTGGGGATATGGGGCACGCCGGAAGTCGAGCGGCGTCCGCGGGGGGTGGTCGAAAAATGCACCTTCTGCGCGCACCGCCTCGACAAAGCCGCCGAGCGCAACCTGCGCCCCGGCTTTGACCGTGCCGCCACGCCCGCCTGCTGCAATATCTGCCCGACCGAAGCGCGCGTGTTCGGCGACCTGCGGGATCGGGAAAGCCCGGCGGCGAAAGCGCTGGTCGACCGCCAGTCGGTCGTGCTGCGCAGCGAGCTGGGCACGAAGCCGCGCGTGTTTTATCTGCTGCCGAAGGCATGAGCATGAGGATCATACGACGCATCGGCGTTTTCTGGGTCTGGGTCGGCTTCCTGCTGCTGCTGATCGGCTTCGGGCTGGTCGGCGCGTATCAGGTGTTCCGCTACGGGCTGGGCGTCACCGGGCTGACCGATGGCGCGCCCTGGGGCATGTGGATCACGCTCGACCTGTCGTGCATCGGCTTGAGCGCCGGGGCGTTCTCGCTCTCGGCGATCACCTACCTGCTGGGGCGCGAGCAGTACAAGCCGCTGGCGCGGGTGGCGGTGTTCATCGGTCTGCTCGGCTACAGCGGCGCGATGATGTGCCTGCTGCTCGACATCGGACGCCCGGAGCGCTTCTGGCACGGCTGGGTATTCTGGAATACCCACTCGATGCTGTGGGAAGTCACGATGTGCATCACCCTGTACTTCTCGGTGCTGACGCTCGAAGTCTTTCCGATGATCATGGAGCTGCCGCTGTTCGCGCGCTTCAAGCGCATCCAGTCGGTGGCGCACCGCATCCACCACTTCGCGCCGACGCTGGCGGTGATCGGGCTGTCGCTGTCGCTGCTGCATCAGTCCAGCCTGGGCGGGACGTATGGCGTCGTGATCGGGCGCGCAGCTTTGTTCCGCGCGACCATGCCGCTGCTGTTCATCGTCTCGGCAATCGCGGCGGGCATGTCGTTCACCGTCCACATGACGCTGCTGGTGCAGTGGGTGGGCAAGCGTCGCCTCGTCCCCAACGCCGTGCTGTTTGAAGTTGGGCAGTTGGTGGGCGCGCTTCTGCTGATCTACCTGTACATGCGCTTCTGGGATACCACCGCAGGCAGCTACGGCTACGTGCCGGGGCGCACCGAAGCCGATTCGGTGCTGATGAGCGGACCGTTCGCCGTGTCGTTCTGGGCGTGGGAGATGATCCTCGGCGGGGTGATCGCCGCTGTTCTGCTGATCCGAGCGCGCGGACGCCAGAGCGTCCTGCTGCTGACGGTGGGCAGCGGGCTGGTACTGTCAGGGCTGGTTGCCAACCGCTGGCACACGACCCTGCTGGCATTCACGCAGCCGCTCTCGACTTCGCCCGCGCTGACCGATCCGCTGGTTTCGCCGTACACGCCCGCCTGGACGGAATGGGCGACCGCCATCGGAGTCGTGTCGATACTCACGCTGATTTTCAGCTTCGGGATGCGCTATCTGCCCGCGTTTCGCGGCACGCCGGTCGTCGACCCGGAGCCGGAACTGCCCGCCGCTGAAGCGGTCGCGGATGTGCCCGCCAGCCCGGAGAGCGCCGAGCCGCTCAGCGCGTAATAGCTATTTGTGGCGACACCGCAGGGGCACGACACGTTGTGCCCCTGTTTTATTTATGCCTGCCGCGAGTTCAGGTCGCCGTATTTGAGTCCGTTCCCGGTCAGCAGCAGCACGACGCGCTCGTCCGGCTTCACCTGCCCCTGTTCGACCAACCGGCGCAGCGCCGACAGCGTTGCGGCGGCTTCCGGCGCGGCGTAGATGCCTTCGCTCGCGCCAAGCTCGCGCTGCGCCGCGATCAGGTCGTCGTCGCTGACCGCCAGCGCCGTCCCGTTGCTATTGCGCACCGCCCGCAGGATCAGGAAATCGCCGACCGCCGCCGGGACGCGCAGCCCATCGGCGACGGTGGCGGCGTTCTCCCACATGGGCGCAAGTTCCTCGCCGCGCTGGTAGGCGCGCACAATCGGCGCGCAGCCCCTCGGTCTGCACGCTGACGATGCGCGGGCGCTCCGAGCCGATCCAGCCGAGCGTCTGCATCTCGTCCAGCGCTTTCCAGATGCTGACGATCCCCGTGCCGCCGCCGGTCGGGTAGATGATCACGTCGGGGACGCGCCAGCTCCATCTGCTCGGACGATCTCGTAGCCCATCGTCTTTTTGCCCTCGACGCGGTACGGCCCCTTCAGCGTCGAAAGGTCGAATCCAGCGCCCTTCGTCCGCGCCTTGCGCACCAGCCTGGCGCAGTCGGTGATCAAGCCGTCGACCAGCGTCACCTGCGCGCCGAGCGCCCGAATCTCCGCCAGGAAAGCCTCTGGCATGTCGCGCGGCAGGAATACGTGGGCGGGTATCCCGGCGCGGGCGGCAAGCAAGCGGCGGTGGCGCTCCCGGCGTTGCCCGCGCTGGAGATGGCGACCGCTTCGACGCCCAGTTCAGCGGCGCGCGCCACCGCCACCGCCAAGCCGCGCGCCTTGAACGAGCCGGACGTGGGTTCAACCCCTCGTCCTTCGCATAGACATGACCCAATCCGAGCGCAGCGCCCAGTCGCGCCAGCGGCAGCAGCGGCGTGAAGCCCTCGCCGAGCGTGAAGCGAAATCGGGGCTGCGCACCGGCAGCACTTCGGCATAGCGCCACAGGTTAGGCGGGCGGCTCGCAAGCTGGTCGCGGTCGAAGCCCGCGCGGGCGGCGAGCAGGTCGTAGCGGGCGAGCAGCGGCTTGCCACACGCCGGGCACAGGTTGATAAGCTGGTCGGCGGGTAGGTCGCGCCGCACCAGCCGCATTCGAGATGGTCAAGATAACTGTTCATCCGTCCTCGCCACCGTCATTTCGTCGCCGATTGCATCGGGCAGAGCATAACACACGACGGACGGCGGGATCGCCCGGATGGACTCCAGTGGTCAGCGGCATTTCTGCCGGATGCGCGTCGCCTCGTTCAGATGCAGGAAGTTGTGGCGGGTGGCGGGCATCAGCAGCAGCCCCGCTTTGGTGCGCTTGCTCCAGTAGATGACGATCTCGTCGGCTGCCGCCAGCACGTCATCCTGATCGCGTATCCGCTGCAGACCGCCCGGCGCGATCTTCCTGCCAAAGTCCGCCGGGCAAGCTGCCGCACGATCTCGCGCGTCCGCCGACCGACCGCCATGCGGTAGGCGCGCAGCGCTTCCGCAGGTCGAGCCGCGGCGCTGAGGGCGACGATTTCGTCGCGCGTCAGCGACGTTGCCGGTGTGCCGGATGGTCGTCCGCGTCCGTTCCAGCCAGCCGCCCTCGTCGAATATCTGCGGGCAGTCCCTTAATCAGCAGGTTCATGGTCACGTCCTCGATGCGGGCGATGTGCCACATGATCCAGGCGACGGAATGTTCCAGCGACGCGGGGATGCAGCGGGCAGCGGCGTCGCTCAGCCCGTCCCACACTTCGTCCTCGAACGACCACGCTCCAGCCTGCGACACCTGCGCCGAGTGAACCATCGCGTGCTGGCTCAGGAACAGGTCGAGCGCCTGCCGATGCGCATCCGGGCGAGCGAGCGCCCGCTGGAGTGCCTGATGCTGACGGTTCCAGAGTTGTCGATTGGCGTTCATCACTGCTCCTACCTCATGATTGTTACATGAGACCACAATTGTCTGCGGCAGGTAAGGGTTTATAATATAACCAGCGCTGCCAGAAAAACTAGAACGCTCGCTCGCCTTTAGTTATATTGTGATAAGATACTGGAAACTTTTCGTCGTTTTGAAACTTTTGGCTGGAAATTGATAATCTAATGAAATACTGGCGTTTTGCGGCGACCCGCAGCCGAAATGACCGTGCTGATGGTTCTGCTGGAAGCAGGCGCAGTACTATCCTACGTGATCGTGCTGAAGCAGTCGAAAAGGTAGAGCACGGGAGACGATGAGAGAACTATTACGCACGCTGATCATTGAAGATCTCCAGGATGACACCGAGCTTGTAGTCTACGAGCTGCGGAAAGCGGGCTACGAGGTCACTTATGAGCGCGTCGATACTCCTGACGCGCTGATTACCGCGCTTGAAAGCAAGTCCTGGGACATAATCCTGTCCGACCACTCCATGCCCGGTTTCAGCGGCACGTCGGCGCTGAAATTCGTGCGCGAGCGCGCCGGAGACATTCCGTTCATCGTGGTGTCCGGCAGCATCAGCGAGGATGCGGCTGTCTCCATGATGAAAGCCGGGGCGCACGACTATTTCTACAAGGGGAATATCGCCCGGCTTGTGCCCGCCGTGCAGCGCGAGCTGCACGAGGCACAGGAACGGATGCAGCGCGAATGGGCGGAAAAACAGCTCCGCGAGGCGGAAGAACGGCTCGCCAAAGTATTCCGCGTCAGCCCCAGCGCGATTGCGATCAGCACGCTGGCTGAAGGCGTCTTTATCGACGTGAACAGCAGCTTTCTGGACCTCACCGGCTACCAGCGTGCCGAAGTTGTCGGGCGATCATCGCTCGACATCCAGCTCTGGGTCGATACCGATAAGCGCGAAGCGCTGCTCCGTCGCGTGCGTGACGAGACCACAGTCCGCGACTTCGTGACGAGCTTTCGCCTGAAATCGGGCGAGGTGCGCGACGTGCTGCTCTCCTGCGAGAAGCTGGAATTCGGCGGCGTGGAGTGCATCCTGAGCGTGTTCTTCGACGTGACCGAGCGCAATCGCGCCACCGAGGCGATCCGGCGCTACAGCGAGCGTCTGCGGACGCTGCACAGCATCGACCAGTCGATCCTCGCGGCGCAGTCGCCGGTCGAGGTGGCGCAGGCGGTTCTGGGATCGCTCCATTCGCTGCTGCCCTGCTCTCACGCTGCTGTAGTCGCGCACGACACCGAGCGGCAGACCGCTTCGGTGGTAGCGGTCTACAGCCGGGACGCCGCGACCGCCCTTCAGCCGGGGAAGGCGATTGCCATGCCTGGCGGCGATCAGCCGCTGAGCAAGACGCTCGCCGAGAGCGACGCTGCGCTGCTCTCTGATCTGGAGCGGCTGTTGTATGCCGAGGGCGTGCGCGAATACAGCTATTTCCCGCTGTCGGCGCGCGGCAGAATCATCGGGAGTCTGGTCGTCGGTTCAAAGCGCCAGAGCGCGTCGCCGGAAGAAATCGAAATCGTGCACGAGCTGGGCGCGCAACTGGCGGTCGCCTGGGAGAACGCCCGACTGTCCAGCACGGTATTGCGGCAGGTAAAGGCGCTGGATACGCTGCGCCGGGCGAGCCTGCAACTGACTTCCAGCCTCGACCTTCAGATCATCCTCGATACGGTGCTGGATTATGCGACCGAACTGGTCAGTTCCGATTCGGCGCACATTTTCCTGTACCGGGACGATCAGTTGATCTTCGGCGCGGCATTCTTCGACGGCGCGCACCAGCGCCAGCCGTATGCTGTCCCGCGCATGGACGGCATCACCAGCACGGTCGCGCGTACCGGCGAAATGGTCGTGATCCCCGATGTCAATGCCGATCCTCTGTACGGCGGCTGGCAGTGGGGCGGCGCGATTCTCGGCTTGCCGCTGCGGATGGGCGACGAGATCAACGGCGTGCTGACGCTCGCCTTCACTCAGCCGCATCCGTTCGACGACGACACGGTGCGCGTCCTGACCCTGCTGGCGGATCACGCGGCGCTGGCGGTTCACAACGCCCAGCTTTACACACGTATTCAGCAGCACGCGGGCGAACTCGAAGCGCACGTCGCCGCCCGCACGGAAGAACTGCAACTGGCGAAAGAGCACGTCGAAGCGATTCTCGACAACAGCAGCGATACCATCATCGTGCTTAACACCGATGGCACGATTCAGCAGACCAACCCGGCGTTCCGCGAGCTGTTCGGCTACGGCGATGAAGTCGTTGGGAAGCCCTTCGCGGCGCTGGCAAAGCCGGATTTCGCCGAGGTGCTGAACGTCGTATTCGGCGCGGTCGTCGAGACGCGGGCGCTTACAGCGGGCGGAATTTGGTATTCGTGCGCATGCTGGACACACGGAATCACACCACCCCGCGCTGTCCGCCATCGCCAACGAGCGGCTGCGCGGCGTCGTGTGCAACCTGCGCGACATCACCGCCCGCAAGCTGATCGAAGAAGAGCTGCGCAAGGCGCTGGCGCAGGAGAAGGAATTGAGCGAGCTGAAGCTGCGCTTCAATTCGATGGTGTCGCACGAGTTCCGCACGCCGCTCGCCGTGATCCTCTCGTCCAGCGAGATGCTCCAGAACTACTATCAGCGCATGAGCGACGAACGGCGAGATCAGCATCTCACCCGCGTGCAGATACAGGTGCGGCGCCTGATCTCGCTGCTCGACGATTTCCTGATGATCAACAAAGCCGACCTGATGGGCGTGCAGTACATCCCGGAGCCGGTCGACGTGCGCGATCTGTGCCGGGATATTGTCGAAGAATTCCAGATGATCGCCGAATCGTACCGGCTGGAATACGTCGCGCCGGAAGGCTGCCCGACGCTTTCGCTCGACGTGAAGCTGATGCGGCAGGCGATTTCAAATCTGCTCTCGAACGCCGTCAAGTATTCTCCTGCTGGCGGCACGATCCGGCTGCAGGTGGCGTGTGAGCCGGATGCGCTCCGCATTCAGGTGTCGGATCAGGGCATCGGTATTCCTGAGGAAGATCAGAAACGGCTGTTTGAAGTCTTTCACCGCGCTGGCAACGTCGGGACTGTGCCCGGCATGGGGCTGGGGCTGGTCATCACCAAGCGCGCCGTCGAAGTACACGGCGGCACGGTCACCTTCACCAGCAAGGTCGGCGAAGGGACGACATTCATCATCACCATCCCGACGGAAAACCCCGAACCATCCTAGCGCGCGGCGGTCAGTCGTCGTGAATGACGCCGCTCAGGTTCAATTCTTCGGCAAAATGACAGGCGACGAAGCGCGGCGCACCGTCGCCGCGGGTCACCGGCTGAAGCGTCGGCTCCTGCTCCGAGCATTTCGCCTGCGCGTAGGAACAGCGCGGGTGGAAATAGCAGCCTTTCGGCGGGTTGGCGGGGTCGGCGACATCGCCCGTAAGCTGGATTTGCGCCCGGCTGCCGCGCTCGCGCGGGTTGGAAATCGGCACAGACGAGAGCAGCGCCTCGGTATATGGATGCCGGGGGCGGCGATATAACTCGTCGATGGGGGCGGTTTCGACCAGCTTGCCGACGTACATGACTGCCACGCGGTCGCAGATGTGGCGGATCACGCTCAGGTCGTGCGAGATGAACAGGTACGTCAGCCGGAATTCTTCCTGCAGTTCCTCAAGCAGATTCAGAATTTGCGCGCGGATCGACACATCGAGCGCCGAGACGGCTTCGTCCGCCACGATCAGGCGCGGGTTGGTCACCAGCGCGCGCGCCACGACGATGCGCTGGCGCTCGCCGCCGCTGAAGGCGTGCGGATAGCGCGACATGTATTCCGGGCGCAAGCCGACGCGCTGGAGCAGGTACGCTACCCGGTCGCGGACTTCGCTGCGCGAGATGGTGTTCTCGATCTGGAGCGCCTCGCTGACGTTGTCGAACACGGTCATGCGTGGGTTCAGCGACGAGTACGGATCCTGAAAGATCATGCGGATGTCTTTGCGAAGCTGGCGCAGCTCATTCCCCTGAATCTGTGCCAGATCGCTCACCGAGCCGTTTTCATGCTGGTAGAGCATCTGCCCGCCTGTGACGTCGAACGCGCGGAGGATGCAGCGCCCGATGGTGGTCTTGCCGCAGCCGCTTTCGCCCACCAAGCCGAGCGTCTCGCCGCGCCGGACGTCGAACGACACGTCGTCGACGGCTTTGACGTAGCCCTTCACCTGCGAAAAGAAACCCTGCCGGATCGGGAAATACATCTTCAGGTCGCGGATTTCCAGCAGGTCGCCCTCGTTTTCCAGACGACTGTTCGTCGTCACGGTCGCATCGGTCGCAGGTGCATTAGCCATGTTGGACGGTCTCCGCTGCTGGCTCCGGCGCGGCTTCGTAGAGCAAGCATCGCACCTGATGGTTTTCGGTCAACTGGGTCACGGTAGGCTCGACCGCCGAGCAGTGCGCCATTCGCTGGGCGCAGCGCGGGTGGAAGGTGCAGCCCGTCGGGCGGCGGAAGGGGCTGGGAACCATCCCCGAAATCGGATCGAGGTTCTGGCGCTGCGCCGCGATTCGCGGGATCGAGCGCAGCAGCGCCTGGGTGTACGGGTGTTTCGGGTCATTGAACACGGTGTCGGCATCGCAGTGTTCGACGATGCGACCGAGGTACATGACGGCAACGTCGTCGGCGATTTCGGCGACGACGCCCAGGTCGTGGGTGATGAACAGCATCGCCATGCCGTACTTTGCCTGAAGGCTGCGCAGCAGCTTGAGGATTTGCGCTTGCGTGGTCACGTCGAGCGCGGTGGTTGGCTCGTCGGCGATCAGCAGGGTGGGGTTGCACGCCAGCGCCATTGCAATCATGGCACGCTGGCGCATCCCGCCGCTGAGTCGGAACGGGTATTCGTCGACGATGCGATCCGGTCGCGGGATTTCGACCTGCCGCAGCAGCTCAATCGCCCGGTCGTGGGCATCCCGCTTGGAAATGTCCTCGTGCAGCTGCAGCGTCTCCATGATCTGATTGCCGACGGTGTGCATGACGCTCAGCGACGACATCGGCTCCTGAAAGATCATCGAGATTTCCTTGCCGCGAATCCGGCGAATCTCCTTGCCTTTTTCCGGCAGTTGGGCGATGTCGATCACCTCGGTCGAGCCGTTGGGCTGCTCGTGGTGATACAGCATCTGCCCGCTGACGATACGCCCCGGAGCGCGAACAATCTTGAGGAAGGCACGGCTGGCGACGCTCTTGCCGCAGCCGCTCTCGCCCACCAGACACAGCGTCTTGCCGCGCTCAATCGTCAGGTCAACGCCGTCGACAGCTTTGACGACGCCTTCGTCGGTGAAGAAGTGAATGCGCAAATCCTTGACTTCCAGTAACGGTTCGCTCATTACTCGCTCGTTTCACTCGCTGTAACCAGCCACTGGCAGTTAGCCATTCGCTTCTGGCTAAGCGCTAAGGGCTGAAGGCTATTCGCTTCAATCAGTATGGATCGGCGGCGTCGCGCAGCCCGTCGCCGAGGAAATTGAACGCCAGCACGATGACGATCACGGCGAACGCCGGGAACATCAGCCAGGGATAGCTGGCGATCACGTTGATCTTCTGGGCGTCCTGAAGCAGCACACCCCAGCTCACGGCGGGCGGACGCAGCCCAACACCCAGGAAACTCAGCGCCGTCTCGCCCAGGATCATGCCCGGCAGCGCCAGCGATATCTGAGCGATGATGTGGCTGTAGAATGACGGCAGCATGTGTCGGAAGATCAGCCGTCGCGGTCTGGCTCCATCCAGCCGTGCCGCCAGCACGAAATCCTCCTCGCGCAGCGACAGGAACTTGCCGCGCACGACGCGCGCCAGTCCCGTCCAGCCCACGAACGCCAGCAGCAGCGTGACGATGAAATAGACCAGCAGCACGTCCCAGTCTATCGGGACGAGCGCGGCGAACGCCATGATGATCGGCAGGGTGGGGATCGACAGCGTAATCTCGATGACGCGCTGGATGATATTGTCGACCAAGCCGCCCAGCAAGCCGGAGATGCCGCCCAGAATGATGCCGATGAACAGGCTGATGGCGACGCCGACCAGACCGATGCTCAGCGAAACGCGACTGCTGAACACGATGCGGCTGAACACGTCGCGCCCGCTCTTATCCGCGCCCATCAGGTAGAACGCCTGACCGGGGTCGGTTGGACCGATGAGATGGATGTCGGTCTGAATGATGCCGAGCAGCTTATACGGCTCGCCGTGAACGAACAGGCTGATCGGCGTGATCGTCTCCGGGTCGATGGTGAAGGTTTTTTTGAAGGAAACCGGGTCGCGCGTAGAGGCGTAACCATTGACGTGCGGCTGAAACGTGCCGTCGTCGAGGAACAGCTTGATCGTCTGTGGCGGCGCGTAGGCGTAGTCGGCAATATACGTAGCGGCTGAGACCGGCGCGACGAAGTCGGCAAAGAGGGCGACCAGGTAGAACAGCAGCACGACCGTGCCGCCGATCATCGCCAGCTTATGCTTGCGAAATTTCCACCACATCAACTGCCACTGCGACGCGACCTCGATGGCGAGATCGTCGTCTACGTGCGTGCCGAGGGCGGGCGGAGTGGGGACTCCGGTCGTCACGTGCTGGGGATGAGTTGTCGATTCCATAGCTTCTTCTCACTCCAGGCGTATACGCGGGTCGAGCACCACGAGCAGCGCGTCCGAAACAAACGTGCCGATCACGGTCAGCGCGCTCAGGACGAGGATGAAGCCCGCCGCGACGTACATATCCTGCGACAGCAGGGCATTGAGCAGGACGGGACCGGACGTGGGCAGGTTAAGGACAATCGAGACGATCACCTCACCCGCGACCAAGCCGGGCAGCACCCAGCCGATGGTGCTAACGAACGGATTCAGGGCGTAACGCACCGGGTATTTCCACAGCAGCCGCCGCTCCGATAAGCCTTTGGCGCGGGCGGTGTCGACGTAAGGCTTGTTGAGTTCGTCGAGCAGGTTGGCGCGCATGGTGCGGATCAACCCGGCGATGCCCGCCGAGCCGATGATCAGCACCGGCAGCCACAGGTGCTTGAGCAGGTCGAAGAATTTTGCTCCACTCCAGGGCGCAGTGACGAATTCGGGCGAAAACAGCCCGGTCAGCACCTGTCCGAAGTATCGATAGCCGAAGTAGAGGGCTATCAACCCCAGGAGGAAATTGGGCACCGCCAAGCCCAGCATACCGAAGAAAGTCACGATGTAATCGCCGAGCGAGTATTTGTGAGTTGCCGAATACACGCCGATGGGCAAGCCGACGACGAAGATGAACAGCACGGTCGTGGAGGTGACGGCAAACGTCATGGGCAGGCGCTCGAAAATCAGCTCGGAAGCGTCGCGCCGGAGCGACAGCGAATAGCCAAAATCGCCATTAACGACGATATTGCGTATCCACTTGAAATATTGTTCCGGCAGCAGATCGTTTAAGCCGTACTGCTCGCGCAACTGCGCGATAATTTCAGGACTGATCTCATCCGCCCCCTGCGCCATCATCTCGGAGACCATATTGGTCACGTAGTCGCCGGGCGGAAGCTGGATCACCGCGAATGAGACGATGGTGATGATCCAGACGGTAAAGATCATGTAGAAAAAGCGACGTATCAGATATTTCTTCACGACGATTCCTTCCAGCCCAGACCGGCATGTCGTGGGGATGCACCCCGGACTGGGGTGCATCCCTGTACTGCTGGTAACACCCGGCTATTGGATGATGTACCACTGCTCCGGGTAGTTGATCTTCTCGACGCCTTCGATCCAACCCTTGATCCACTGATCGGGCTGGTTGCCGAGGCGCACGTTGTAGGGCTGGAAGCCCGGCGCGTCGCGCGTGATGCCGATGACGAAGAAATTGTCGGCGGCGCTTTGCAGAGACTTTGCCATTTCAGCAATCTGGAGATCACCGTCGGCTGGGCAAGGACGTTTTCGTAGGCGGCGCGCAAGTCCTGCATATCCTGCGGCATTTCGACCGCCACCGCTTCGGTTGAGTGGGTACGCCAGGCGAACCAGCCGTTGCCGTACATGCCGAAGTATTCGCCGGGGACGTAGTAGCGCGGGTCGAGGATGGCGGTCACACCTGCGCCACCTTCGCCAGTGTAGATGGTCGCCTGTAGATTGTTATTCTCTTTATTCTCGGTGAACTGGTCGTTCGCCATCGAGTTCAGCGTCACCTTGACGCCGACCGCATCCCAGTAGCCGATCAGCAGTTCGGCGACCTGCACGTAGGTCGTGCCGTAGGACAGGTCGTTCGAGACCGAGAACACAATCGACAGCGGCTGACCATCCGGCGCAGGCGATAGCCGTCCGCGCCGCGATCCGGGATCACCTTGTCCAGATACTCATTTGCCATGTCGACATCGTACTCGGTGTACTGGGTGGCAAGCGCCGTTGTAGAGCGGCGAGCTGGGCAACGGCAGGCTGCGCTGCTTCACCTGACCGAACTGGACGATCTCGATGACCTCCGGGCAGTTGATGGCGTAGGACATGCCGATGCGGAAATCCTTGTTGGCGAACAGATCCGCCAGCACCGGGTCTTCATAGGTGCGGTTGAAGTGGATCATGTTCGAGACGCCGCCGTCCGAGAGCGGGGACGAAATATGAATCGGCGCGCCGTTGTCCAGCGCATCGTAGTAGAGGACACGTTCTGCCGTGCCACCGGGGTCCTTGACGTAGTCCAGGTCGCCGTTGATCATCGCCAGCGTGCGGGCTTCGTTGTCCTGGTAGGAAATACCCGTGATTTCGTCGATGTACGGGAGCTGATTACCTTCGCTATCGACCTTCCAGTAGTAGGGGTTGCGCGCCATCGTCATCTGCGTGCTGCCGCCCAGCTCCGAAGTCGGAATCCAGGGGAACAGCAGCGGACGATCCAACTGAGACCAATAGCTGTTGGTGTCGTCGGTGGGACCTGCCGCCTTGCGGTTGAACAAGCCCGTCCAGTTTTCCACGCCTTCTTCCGCCGCGACCAGCGCGTCGATGCCGTCGGGGTTGTATTTCTTGTGGAACTGCATCAGATAATGCTTGGGGAACCAGGTGATGTGCCGACCCGACCACGTCGCCAACTGGTACAGGAACGTGCCGTTAGGATTGGCGAACATGAACTTGACGGTGTAATCGTCGATTTTCTCGGCTTTGAATTCCGTGTTGCCTTCACGGGGCAGCCAGTCGGCAATCGGACCGCCAACGCTCAGCTCCTCGTTGAACAGCACGTCCTCGATGTAGAACATGATGTCGTCCGCCGTGAAATCCACGCCGTCCGACCATTTCATGCCTTTACGCAGATGGAAGGTGTAATCCTTCACGTCGTCGCTGACTTCCCAGCTTTCAGCGATGTTCGGCACGACGCCGGAGAAGTCTGGCGCCCACGAAACCAGGTTTTCCCACCCGGCGACAAACCATAGACCACCCCAACCGGGGTTGGTCCCCGTGAAGCCGACGCGCATATTGCCGCCATACGTGCCCACTTCGTTGAACGGCGTCACGACGGCGGGGTTCTCCGGCAGGCGTTCCGCGACTGGCGGCAGCGCGCCGGAATCGACCTGAGCGTCGAGCATCGGCGACTGGTGATAGTCCTGCGCACCGATGCTGGTCGCGCCCAGGATGGTGATCAGCACCACGGCGATCAGAGTAAAAAGAGTTCTGTACTTCATCTGGATGGCTCCCGCTAGTAATCATCTACTGGAAAATAAGCTGCGGTTGTACACGTCACTTTTCGCGTATTCGTCATCCATTTGTGCTAAAATGAGACGCGAAAAGGGTCAGGATTTTGGGTTTTATCCTCTCAAACTCCGGCTCCTTTCACTCACTTCGGGTTGATCGGGCACGCTTGCAACCAGACTTCCCTTGCCCAGGCGTATCTGGTTGGGCGTGCTCCGATCAACCGCTGCTGCTGTTTGGCTTATCGGGCAGCCTGTATCTGCCCGGCAGCGCACTTCGCTACGGACTCGCGTATCACCAACTGCGTCCCAATCAACGTGGTAATCGCCGGACGGTCAAGGTTCATGGCGCGTTCGTAAAGCTGGCGCACCGCCAGCCCGCCCATCAGCTCCTTGTCGACCCGCATCGTGGTGAGCGGTGGCTGCGTGCTGAGCGCGTAGGGCGTGTCGTCGAAGCCGACGAAGGAAATATCCTGCGGCACTCGCCGTCCGCAGTCCAGCGCCGCGCGCATCGCATGTTGGGCAACATCGTCGTTGCAGGCGAAGATCGCCGTGATGTCCGGCTGGCGCTGGAGCAGGCGGGTCGCGGCAGCGTAGGCGGATTCGCCCTGGAGCAGCCCGTTCTCGATGTATGTCTCGGTGATGCCATGATCCGAGAGCGCTCTCATGTATCCCATGCGTCGTTCGGTAATGCCGGGATGCTCCGGGCTGTCGGTACTGCTGCCGATCAAGCCGATTTTGGTGTGCCCATACTCGATCAGGTAGGTGACGGCGTTGTATGCCCCGCGAAAATTGTGGGTGATGATCGTGTCGCACTCGATCCCGTCCACGTAAGCGTCGACGACCACGACCGGAACGTGGCGCGGGATATGACGGGTAATGCTGAGGTCGTTGAACACTGCGCCGACCAGCACGATGCCGTCCACGTCGTCATTTTCCAGCAGCGGCGCCCAGGTCTTGGCATGGCTGAACTCGTCAACCGGCAGGCTGGCGTACATCAGGTTAAGACCGAGCCGTTCGCACTCATCTTCGACTCCGCACAGCACGGCGTAATAGAACGGGTCAAGCCGGGGGAGCTTGCCGGGGTCGCGCTTGACTACGATGCCGATGGTGTTAATCTTGGCGGAGACGGTCGTCGGCACGCGAATCTGAAGCTTGTACCCCAGGTCGGCGGCGGCTTTCAGCACCAGCGAGCGCGTAGCAGGCAGGACGTTGGATTTGTTGTTCAACGCACGCGATGCCGTACCGAGGGATACCCCGGCGGCTTGAGCGACATCACGTAACGATGGTGCGGATTTTGTCATTACTACTTTGTCTGTTAGAATGAATCTAAGTGTATGAAACATGTTTCATGAACATTTTTAAGATAAAACAAAAGATCGTCACTGTCAACAAATTAACTTATGCAAATCATAAGAGTTTCTTGTAAACGCCTGCTTTTTTCGCTCTCCGACCGGGAAATTCAGCATTTTGCCGAACAGGGATTCATCCGCCTGACCAATCGCTCCCGACATAATTTTTGACGCGATTCGCATCCGCATGTAAGGTAATGCTCCAATCCAAAACGCCGCGGAGGCCGCTGGCATGAGCAACGATGATGTGTTTTTAGTACGCTATCGCACGCCGGATGGGACGGCGGCGCTCGGTCTGGAACAGGGCGGCGTGGTCAGCCCGCTCGGCGGCACACAGCTTGACTGGCTGCTTTCCGACGCGGCGGACGCGCCAGCCGCCGCCAACCTGATCGATACGCTGCGCCGTGCTGCGCAAACGCCATCGCCTGCGGCGATCAGCGTGCTCGCGCCGGTTGACGGGCAGGAAATCTGGGCGTCGGGCGTCACCTACAAGCGCAGCGAGGAAGCCCGCGAAGCCGAATCGCACAACAGCACGATTTACACGCGGGTGTACAGCGCCGTGCGCCCCGAACTGTTCTTCAAAGCCAACGGCTACGAGGCGGTCGGCGTGGGCGATCAGGTCGGCATCCGCTACGACGCGGCGTGGTCGGTTCCGGAGCCGGAGCTGGTCGTCGTGCTGAACGCGCGCATGGAAGTGGTCGGCTTCACCATCGGCAACGACATGAGTTCGCGCGACATCGAGGGCGAGAACCCGCTGTATCTACCGCAGGCGAAGGTCTACGAGCGGGCGTGCGCCGTCGGACCGCGCCTTCAGCCCGGCGCGGCGGCGTTCCCCGAACTCGGCATCGACCTGAAGATCGAGCGCGGCGGGCAGGTCGTGTTCAGCAGGCGGATAACCGCTGCCCTGCGGAAGCTGGCGGAACTGGTCGAGTACCTGGGGCGCTGCAAACGCTACCCCAGAGGCGTGTACCTGTTCACGGGCACGGGCGTCGTCCCGCCGGACACGTTCACGCTGGCGGAGGGCGACGTGATCCGTATTCGCATCGACCCTATCGGGGAACTGGTGAACACAGTAAGCGTGGTGACAAGCGCTAGAAAGGCGGCTGCGGCATGAAACGGTATCAACTTCTGATCGACGGCGAGTGGCGCGATTCGTCCACCGGCAACTGGACGCCCAATTACAACCCCGCCAACACCGACGACGTGATCGGCGAATTCGCGTCGGCGGGCGCGGACGACGTGAGCGCGGCGGTCGACGCGGCGCAGCGGGCGTTCCCCGGCTGGCGCGGGACGCCGATGGTCAAGCGCGGCGACATCGCAACTGAAAGCGGCGAACCTGCTCGAAGCACGGCTGGAGGAAGTCGCGCAGGCGATGACGCGCGAGGAAGGCAAGACGCTCCCCGAAGCGCGCGGCGAGACGGCGCGCGGCGTCGCCATCCTGCGCTACTACGCGGGCGAAGCGTCGCAGCCGGACGGCGAAGTCTACCCGACGGCGCTGCCCAACCGGATGCTTTACACCAAGCGCGAGCCGGTCGGCGTCATCGGCTTGATCACGCCCTGGAATTTCCCGGTCGCCATTCCGGTGTGGAAGATCGCCCCGGCGCTGGTGTACGGCAACACGCTGGTGTTCAAGCCCGCCGAGCTGACGCCGCTGACCGCCTGGCACATCGCCGACGTGCTGGCGCAGGCGGGGCTGCCAAAGGGCGTGCTCAACACGGTCACCGGGTCAAGAACGAGGTCGCCGGAAGCGCTATCGTGGCGAACCCGGCGGTCAAGGCGATGAGCTTCACCGGCTCGAACGGCGTCGGGCGCGACATCCAGCGCCGGATGATGGAGCGCGGCGGCAAGGCGCAGTTGGAGATGGGCGGCAAGAACCCGGTGGTCGTTCTGGACGATGCCAGCCTCGACCTCGCCGTCGAGATGGTCACGCGCGGGGCGATGAAATCGACCGGGCAGAAATGCACCGCCACCAGCCGTGTGTTCGTGCAGAAGGGTATCTGCCAGTTCAGCCAGGCGCTGATCGAAAAAGTCAGTCGCTGCGGGTCGGCGACGGCATGGACGCGAATACCTATCTCGGTCCGGCGGTCTCGCGCGACCAGCAGCAGACGGTGCTGGATTATTTGCAGATCGGGCAGCAGGAAGGCGCGGAGATCGGCGCGGGCGGCTCGGCGCTGACGGGCGGCATCTACGACAAGGGCTTCTACGTCCAGCCGACGGTGTTTTTGGACGCCGCCGTGAACAGCCGTCTGATGCAGGAGGAGATTTTTGGTCCGGTCGTGGCGCTGGCGGCAGTCGATTCGCTGGACGACGCCATCGAAGCCGCCAACGGCGTGCCGTTTGGACTCAGCGCGGCGATCATCAGCCGGGATATCGGCAAGATCATGCGCTTCATCGACGGCATTCAGGCAGGGCTGGTGCACGTCAACGACGAGACGGCGGGCGCCGAGCCGCAGGTTCCGTTCGGCGGCTTCAAGGAGTCGAGTTCGCATTCGCGCGAGCAGGGCAAGGCGGCGCGCGAATTTTACACCCAGATCAAAACGGTTTACCTCGATTACCCCGCCTAGCACGCGCCGGGCGCGCCGCTTCATGTGAGCGAAACGGCGCGCCCGATCCATCACCCCAAAGGTCGACAATTTTGAATCAATTTCTTGACAGGCAGAATTTTTCTGTCTAGCATCAATTATCGATAATCAATGCTGACACAATCCCATCATGACGAGTTCGTTCTCCACGCCGCGACAACTGCGCAGCGCGAAGCTGACCTCTTTGTCGGATCAGGTTTACGACGCGCTGCGGATCGCCATCATCCGTTCGGAACTCGCCCCCGGCGAAAAGCTGGTCGAGCTGGACATCGCCGCGCAGATGGGTACGAGCCAGGGACCCGTGCGCGAAGCCTTGCAGCGGCTGGTGCACGACGGGCTGGTGGAGCGGCGCGCGCGCAGCGCGACCTACGTCACCAGCATCTCCATCGACGAGATGCACGAGCTGTTCGACGTGCGCAGCTCGGTCGAAGGCTTCGCCATCCGGCGCACCGCCCGCAAGGTCACGCCCGAACAATGCGCCGTCCTCGACGAGCTGATCGGGAAAATGGCGGATTTTGGGCGCCAGAAGGACATGATCATGCTGGCGGAGTATGACATGCAATTTCACCGGGAGATCGTCGAATGGTCGGGGAGCGCAGGGCTGCTGCGGGTGTGGAATACACTGTCCAGCCAGATGCAGCGCTTCATCGTCCAGTCGCACGTCGAGCATTACCTGGATTACGTCGAGATTGGGACTCGGCATCAGCCGATTGTCGAAGCACTGCGCAGCCGCGATGGGGACGCCGCGAGCCGCGCCGTGCAGGAACACATCATGCTGATCTGGTCGAAAATCCTTCCGTGATACGCCCCACCTGATGTCGAGAGAGAGGGAAGGAGGTCGTTATTGCCGGAGAAGTCGCGTCGCTGGCGCTCTCGGTAAGAAATAGCGGACTTTCGCTGAAGTAAACGGTCACGTTTTGGAAAGTAGTATTGAGGAGATAGGGATTATGAGCACAAAGAAGTTCAGCCGCAGGCAGTTCCTGCGCGCGACCGCTGGCACAGGCGCTGCCCTGCTGGCAGCCGGAAGCCGGTTCGCGTTTGCGCAAGACCCGACGGCGACCCCCGCCCCGCTGCCTGTTGGCGCTGCCGGTAAGCTTACCGTCATCCAGAAGACCGAATACTTCCCGGTGGTGCAGGAGTTGATCTCCCAGGATATTCGGGATTATGCTGCCGCTCAGGGACTGGAGCTTGATCTTTCGACGGCGAATCCCGAGCTATTCGGCAACTTCACGGCGGCGATGGTCGCTGCTGTCCAGGCGGGCAACCCGCCCGACCTGGGTTATCACGCGCTCAGTATGCCGCAGATGTATTCGTTCGACCTGGTCGAGGATTTGTCCGACCTGGTTGCTGAACTGGTCAGCATGTACGGCGATGTCGTGCCGGTGACAGCCGCCAACAACGCGCGGATCGATGGCAAGTGGTGGGCGGTGCCGTTCACGAGCTTCACTGGCGCCTGGTTTGCCCGCAAGGATAAGTTTGAAGCTGCCGGGATCGACGTGTACTCGCTCGAAACCTGGGATCAGCGGCGTGATGCCGCGCTGGCAGTCTCCGACCCGGATAACAACTTCTATGGCTGGGGCTTTACCGTCAACCAGAGCGGCGACGCGAATGGTCTGATTGAGACAATCATGCAGGCTTTCGGCGGCAGCTTCACCGACGAAACGGGTCTGATCGTGACCTTCAACTCACCGGAGACGCTGGCGGCGATTGAGTGGCTGGCGGAGATTTACACCAGTGACAAATATGCGCCGATGCTGCCGCCGGGTGTCCTAAGCTGGACGGATACCGGCAACAACGAGGCGTACCTGGCGGGCATCATTGGGCTGACGCTGAACCAGCCCAGCATTTACGCCAAGGCGCGGGCGGATGGCAACCCGGTTTACGAGCAGACGGCAGTTCTGCATGGACCCAAGACGCTCGATGGACGGCTGCTCGAAGCGGGCAGCAATACCTGGATGACGATCTTCAAGGGCGCCAAGAATCCCGACGCCGCGAAGGGGTTGATCAAGAGCCTGCTTGAACCGGCGACATTCACACCGCTGGCGCAGCAGAGCGCCGGTCAGGTCTTCCCCGCCTTCGCAAATCTCTGGACTGACGAGCTGATCGCCTCTGACCCGAACTTCGCGGTCTACCGGGACATCATGTATAACCCGGACGTGTATTATGGTCGCTCCCATCCGGCGCAGCCCAACGCCCTGATCGACTCTATCGATGGGCAGTCGATTACCACCCAGATGATGGCGAACATCATCAACGGCTCGATGAGCGTCGCCGATGCGGTCGCGGATGCGCACAACAAGATGGTGCAAATCTTCGAAGAGGGTGGCGCTCCGCAAGCCTGATTCGCCTGACAGGTAGGGAGGGCGGCGTCTGTCGCCCTCTCGGTTCTGATCTGGCGGGCATTGCCAGGGTGATTGTCGCGCAAGCGCCGATGCTCATCGCCCACGACCGTACCCCAATCGGAAGAGACCGACTATGGACAAACCAGCCGGGTTGAGCCGATCAACGGACATCGCTCAGCCGTTCGCGGTCAGCCGCTCCAGCCGCATCGCCGCCATCCTTGGGCGCGACTGGAAGGTGGCGCTGCCTTTTATTCTCCCCATCGTGATCATCATGGCGGGGCTGATCATGTGGCCCTTCATCAACGCCATCATGATCAGCATGACGACGCGGTCGTTCGTGACGCGAACCGATCAGTACGTGGGCTTTGCCAATTATGCCCGCCTGCTGCAGGATGCCGACTTCATCGGCGCTGTCCGCAACACTGTGTTATTCACGGTCGCCTCGCTGTCGGTCAAGTTCGTGGTCGGCATGGTCATCGCGGTGCTGCTTAACAGCCGCCTGCCGTTCCGCAACGTGCTGACCGGGATCATGCTGCTGCCCTGGATCGTGCCTGAAGTGGTGACGGCGCTGACCTGGCGCAGCATCTACGACCCGATTTTCGGCGGGCTGAACCCGATCCTGATGAACCTCGGCTTGATCCACCGCCAGGTCGCCTGGCTTGCCGAGCCGGGGCTGGCGATGCCGAGCGTGATCGCCGTCAACGTGTGGAAGGGCATCCCGTTCTACACGATCCTGCTGCTCGCCGGACTCAAGGCAATCGACCGCGAGCAGTACGAAGCCGCCGAAGTGGACGGGGCGGACGCCGTGCAGCGCTTCCGGCACATCACGCTGCCCGGTTTGCGCTACGTCATCATCGTCACGCTGCTGCTCTCCGCTATTTCGACCTTCAACACCTTCGGCTTGGTCTACCTGATGACCGGCGGCGGACCCGGCGGCGCGACCCGCCTGTTCTCGATCCTCGCCTACGAGAAGGCGATCATCAGCCTGCGCTTCGGTCCGGGCACGGCGGTGGCGCTCAGCACCGCGCCGGTGCTGGGGGCGTTTATCGTGCTGCTGGCGCGGGTGATGCGCCCCGCCCACCAGAGCGACGTGATCCGAAAAGAGACGCTGCTTGACCGCATCTTCGGCTTCGCCGGGCGCATCCTCAGCCGCGTGCTGGACGTGATCTTCGTGCCCGCCGAGTGGATCGCGGTCGCCGCGCGCACGGTCACCTGGGTGCTGATGCCGAGGGATCAGTACGGACAGCCGCGCGTGCGCCGGGCGCAGCGCGAGCGTGTCAGCACCGGCGTGCGCCTGATCGCGCTGCTGCCGATGCTCATCTTCGTGCTGTTCCCGTTCTACTGGATCATCATCACCTCGTTCAAGACCGACCTGCAAATTCAGCGCTATACGTCGATCTTCTGGCCCAATCCCTGGACGACCGAGCAGTATCGATCCCTGCTGGTCGATACGCCATTCCTGATCTGGTTTCGCAATACCGTGCTGGTGGCGACGACCAGCACGGCGATCTCGGTCGTGTTCGCATCGCTGGCGGCTTACGCGCTGGCGCGACTCCGCTTCCTGGGGGCGGGCACGCTCACGACGCTGCTGCTGGTCACCTATCTGCTGCCTAGCTCGCTGCTGTTCATCCCGCTCTATCAGACCCTGACCAGCCTGGGGATCATCAATACCTACGCCGCGCTGATTGCGACCTATCCCACCTTCCTGATGCCGTTCGCCACGTGGGTGATGCTCGGCTACTACCGCTCGATCCCGGTGGAGCTGGAAGAAGCGGCGATGATCGACGGCGCGAGCCGCCTGCGCGCCTTCTGGCGGATCACGCTGCCGCTGGCAGCCCCGGCGCTGCTTTCGGTAACGCTGTTCGCCTTCACCAACGCCTGGAATGAATTCCTGTTCGCGTTTGTGTTCATCACCAGCGACAGCCTTAAGACGCTGCCGGTCGGTCTGCAACTGCTGGTGTTCGGCGACATCTATCCCTGGGGGCAGTTGATGGCTGCCTCGCTGCTGATGGCGGTTCCGGTGGTGTGCGTCTACATATTCGCCCAGCGCTATCTGGTCGAGGGCTTGACGGCGGGGAGCGTGAAGGGGTAAGGCGAAATTCGTCTATTCGTGTGGGTTGTGCAGGGGCACGATATATCGTGCCCCTACGATGGCGTCACCTTACGCGCGCCCCCACTTGTTGTAGGCTTCGTCGAACGACATGCCGCGCGCGAAATCCTCGCGCATCCCCTGTTCCTTGCGCTCGATCTCCTCGGCTTTGACCAGCGTCTCCATCGCAATCGCCTTCGGGACGACGATCACGCCGTCCGCTTCACCGACGAGCCAGTCGCCCGGCGAAACAGCCACGCGGCTGGTCAGCGTGCCGGGCATCCCGATGGTCACGTTCATCGCCGTGATCTGCCAGCGCTTGTTCGACTCAATGGGCGAAGTGCCACGCGCGCACGGCGTGAAGTCCGGGATGACTTCCAGCCCCCACGAGTCGCGGATGAACGAGTCCAGCACGATGCCGCGCGCGCCGCCCTGCTGGAGCGCCCAGCTCGTCATTTCCCCGAATTTCCCGGCGTGCTGCTCGCCGCCGCACTCGACCACCACCACGCTGCCGGGGTAGACCGTCTGGCGCAGCTTGTCGAAGTAATTCTCCGCCCAGCTTGCCTTCTCGTCCTTGCTGACGACCGGCTGAGCGCTCCCGCGCACGGTGATCACCTGCCCCGCCAGATGCCGGTGCGGGAACAGCGGGCGAATCCCCAGATCGAGGCATTGATCGTTGTAGCCCAGCTTGTCGAGCGTGTCGTACAGGTTGGCGACGCGGATTTTGTCCCATCGCGCTTGCAGTTCGGCGGGGGTTGGTTCAGACATCATTCGCTCTCCTGAAAATATAGTAACGAGTGCTACGTGCTGAGTGCTGAGTCAAGGACGAAAACCATAACGTTTTGTCGTGTGAATCGAACCGCGCTGTAGCGGCGAGACACGTCTCGCCCCTACACGTCGTCTGTTTGCGCCGCGCTCAATCGAAATACGTGTCGCCCCGGTACAGCAGCGACTTCGCCGCCGCGTCGTTCAATTCGACGCCGATGCCGGGGCGCTCGGAAACGGTCATGAAGCCGTTCTCGACAAACGGCTTGTCGCCGTCGCACAGCTCGTTCCACCAGGGGATGTTGAGCGCGTGGAATTCCAGCAGCAGGAAATTCGGCACGGATGCCAGCACCTGGCAGGCAGCCATCATCCCCAGCGGCGACGATACGTTGTGCGGGGCAATCGGGATGTAGTGCGCGTCGGCGATGTCGGCGATGCGCTTGCCCTCGGCGATGCCGCCTGCCTTCGACAGATCGGGCATGATCACGTCGACCGCTTTGGCGGCGAACAACTCCAGAAATTCGTAGCGCGTGTACTGGTTTTCCCCGCTGCAAATGACCGTGCTGCTCGACGCGCGCACCTGCGCCAGCGCGTTGACGTTCTCGGAGGGGACGGGTTCTTCCAGCCACAGCAGGCGCAGCGGCTCGACCGCCTTCGCCAGCGTGATCGCCGAGGGCAGGTCGAACTGCCCGTGACAGTCAATCGCCAGATCGATCTCGTAGCCGAGCGCGTTCCGTATGCCCTCGATCAAGCCGATGATGTGGGTCATCTCTTTCGCGCCCACCGTCCAGTTGTAGGGGTCGAGCTTGCCCGTGCCGGTGTGATCCACGTCGAACTTGACGGCGCTGAACCCTTGCCCGACCACGTCCAGCGCTTTGGCGGCGTAGGCGTTCACGTCGTCGCTTTCACCGGCGTGGCAGTCGGCGTACAGCCGGATTTTGTCGCGGAACTTGCCGCCCAGCAGCTTGTAAACCGGCACGCCGAGCGCCTTGCCCATGATGTCGTACAGCGCGTTGTCGATGCCGGTCAGGGCGAAGATCAGCGGCGGGTTGGTCGAGCCGCCGTAGCGCCCGATGCGGCGCAGCTTCTCGTAAATCAGGTTGACGTTGAACGGGTCCTCGCCGATCAGCAGGTGTTTCACCGCCAGGATCGCTTCCTTGTTGGCGAAGCCCGAATAGCCCGGTCCGCCGGAGTTGCATTCCCCGGTTCCGACGATGCCTTCGTCGGTGTAAATCCGCACGAACGTCCACACGCTGCCGCCGCTGTGCGCTTCCTGCCGCCCGATCACGCAGGCTTGTACATCGGTAATTTTCATGGTGAATCTTTTCCGTTATGCGCCATGCCGAATAAAATCCGTCATTCAAGCTGTGTAACTGAAAGGACGTTGCGTAACGTTTGCCCCTCCTTTACCCGGACGCTGCCGCCCGCGCCCCGGTGTGCGCAGCGAAGCGGTGCGGTCGTGCCTACGCGTGCGTGATCTCGCCTGGTCGATCAACTATACTGAAATACGTGAATGACGTGCCAGTCCTTGTCCGAAGTCGCGCAGGCGAGTCCGACCGCTGTCGGAATTTCTTGACGCGATAAAAATATCACGTTATCATACCGACTACGTAACGTTATGGTAACGTATCAGGGTGAAACGATGCAAAAGTTACATATAACCATCGCTGACGTTGCCGAACGTGCGCAGGTGTCCAAAATGAGCGTCTCGCGGGTGCTCAACGGACAGTCCGGTGTTTCCGAAAAGACGCGCCAGCGCATCCTCGAAGTGGTCGAAGAACTGGGGTACGTGCCCAACCCTGCGCTGCGGGTGCGTTCCAGCACCGCCCAGGTGATCGGGCTGCTGATCCCCGACATCACGACCACCTACATGGGGGAAATTCTGCGCGGGGTCTCCGGCGCTGCCGAGCGCCTCAATTACGGGCTGATGCTCTACACGCAGGGGTCGGTCGACCACGCGCAGCGCACCAATTACTACCTGTCGCTGCTCAACAACTTTCAGGTCGACGGCGTGCTGATGGTCGTCCCGCGCGACTACGAAGTGATCGTGCAGGACTTGAAGGAGCGCGGCATCCGCTACGTGATCATCGACCATCACAGCAACACCGGCAACGAGCCGAGCATCACCGCCACCAATCGTCACGGCATCGTCGACGCCATGCGACACCTGCTCGCGCTGGGGCATCAGCGGGTCGGGTTCATCACCGGACGTATGGACATTGCCTGCTCGCACGACCGCCTGCAAGGCTACCGGGACGCGCTGGCGGAAGTCGGCTTGCCCTTCGACCCGGAGCTGGTGCGCGAGGGCGATTTTTCGCAGCCGGTCGGTTTCCGGCAGGGCTGGGCGCTGCTCCAGCTTGATCACCCGCCGACGGCGATCATCGCCTCCAACGACCTGATGGCATTCGGCGTGATGGACGCGGCGAAAGCTTCCGGCATGACGATAGGTCGAGACCTCTCGATCATCGGATTCGACGATATTGCGATGGCATCTCAGGTTTATCCGCCGCTCACGACCATTCGCCAGCCGATGGCGTCGATGGGTGAGGCGGCTCTGGAGATGCTGGTCACCGTGCTTCAAGGGCGCACCGTTCTCAATCCCCGGCGCGAGTTACCGACCGAGCTGATCATCCGCCAATCGACAGGGCGAGTTCCTCAGGCGCAGCGCCCGTAAACGTTGGGTAACAGAAAGGAGCAGTTCAATCGACAGCGATCTCTCTCGGAAAAGGAATTTCGCCACGTTTACCTCTAGGTTATTGAAGGAGCTATAAGCGATGCGCAAATATATTCGTTTCGCCATCCTTTTCACCCTATTGACGCTGGTGCTGGGCGTGTCCATTGGCGCGGCGTCGGCGCAGGACCCGGTAGTGATCGACTGGTGGCATATCAGCACCAGCGATCACGGGCAGGCTTACTGGCAGGGACTCGCCGACCAGTATACGGCGATGCACCCCAACGTCACTTTCAACATCACTGTTCTTGACAATGCCGACTTCAAGCCGAAGCTTGCGACCGTCATGCAGTCCGGCACCGATATTCCCGACATCTTCCAGAGCTGGGGCGGCGCCGTGCTGTGGACGTTTGCCAAGAATGGTCTGGTGCGGAACATCGCGCCGGAACTCACCGCCGACAACAATGCATGGAAAGACACGTTCTCGGCTCAGGCAGCGCTCGAACTCTACGGTCAGAACGGCGAATACTACGGCGTGCCGCGCACGTGGGGCTTGGTCGGCTTGTTCTATAACAAGCAACTGTTCGAGCAGGCGGGCATCACCGAGCTGCCGACGACCTGGACGGAATTCCTCGCCACCGTGCAGACACTGAAGGACGCTGGCATCACCCCGATCTCGCTGGGCGAGGGTGAGACGTGGACGGGGCATTTCTGGTGGGTATATCTGGCGACCCGCATCGGCGGGCAGGCTGGCTTCCTCGCTGCCTACGACCGCTCCGGTTCGTTCGCCGACCCGCCGTTTGTCGAGGCTGGCGCGCGCCTGAAGGAACTGGTCGATATGGAACCCTTCCCGAATGGCTTCCTGGCAATGGGTCACAATGACTCGGAAGGCTATTTCGGCGACGGCAAGGCTGCCATGATTCTGATGGGGCAGTGGGCGCCCAATGCGCAGGCACAGTACAGCGCGACCGGCGAAGGCATCGGTCTTGAGAATCTCGGCTTGTTCCCCTTCCCGATGGTCGAAGGTGGCGCGGGCAACCCGAATGACGCCTTTGGCGGCGGCGACGGCTGGGCGTTCGGCAAGGACGCGCCGGATGAAGCGGTCGATTTCGTCAAGTGGACGCTGACGGCGGAAAACCAGCTTGCGGGCGCGCCGGTGGACGTTGAAGGTATCGTCCCGGTGGTCAAGGGCACCGAGAGCGCGTTTGCGAACGACCCGCTCTTCCAGAGCATCGTCGACCAGCGCGACAATGCGCCGTACTTCCAGCTCTATTACGATCAATTCCTGCCGCCCGCGCTGGCTGGCACGGTCAACGATGCGGTTCAGGGCATCTTCGCCGAGACGCTGACGCCGGAGGCTGCCGCGCAGATGATCGAGGACGAAGCAGGGCTTGACCTGTAGCAGTTGAAGCCTGATAGAACGAAGATGTGGAGATGGCATCCCGTCTCCACATCTTCCGTCATTTGCAAAGACAGCTTTTGAGTAACTTAGCGAAGAGATCAATAAATGTCCGCACGTTTTCGCGTCTTGCCTACTGCTTACGAACAAGCTAACCGGGATAAACAGCGCCGCACGTGGAGCCGGACATTTCTGATCCTGGCATTCACCGCGCCCGGCATGATCATCTTCGTGACCTTTGTGCTGATGCCCATCGCGCAGTCGGCAGTGTTTAGCGCCTTCAACTGGCAGGGTTTCGGTGCGCTGACCGACTTTGTCGGCTTTGGCAACTATACGCGGCTGCTGAATCACGGCGTATTTCAGCAGGCGCTGACGCACAGCTTCATCATCATGATCCTGTCGCTGACGATCCAGCTTCCAATGGCGCTGGGGCTGGCGCTGGTGGTCGGTCGCGGACACCTGCACGGCAAGCGCTTCTTTCGACTAGTGTTATTCGTCCCCTACGTTTTTTCAGAAGTGATCACGGCGCTCATCTGGCGCTCTGTGCTGAGTCCCAACCCCGGCGCGCTGCTCAATACCGTTCTCGGAGCAATCATCCCGAATTACCAGCCGGTCGGCTGGCTGGGAGAGCGCGACATCGTGCTGTACGCCTACTTCGCCGTGCTGACGTGGAAGTACTTCGGCTTCCACATGATTTTGTACATGGCGGGGCTGCAAAACATCCCGGCTGATCTCGAAGATGCCGCCCGCGTCGATGGCGCGACCGAGCGCAACGTGCTGCGCTATATCACGCTGCCGCTGCTCGGCAGCACGATCCGGCTGACCGTATTCCTGTCGGTGCTTGGCTCGTTCCAGCAGTTCGTGCTGGTCTGGGTGATGACAGAAGGCGGTCCCGTCAACGCCAGCGAGTTGATCGCCACCTATCTGTACAAGTACGGTATTCAGCGGTTCAATCTGGGATATGGCAGCGCGGTAGCGATAGTGCTGTTCCTCATCACGCTGATCTTCTCGGTTGGTTACCAGCGGATCATCATGCGCCAGGATTTCCAGGTCGCCGAGCGCATTTAAGAGAGGGCACAAGATGGTACGCGGGCAGCATCCCATTCAATCGACACTCAAATACGCGATCCTGATCGCGCTGTGTCTGGTCATCGCCGGACCTGTGGTTACGGCGGTGCTGGGCAGCATACGGACGACGGGCGAGTTTACCAGTATGCCGTTTGCGCTGCCGACCAGCGGCATCCACTGGGAGAATTATGTCGATATTCTGGTCGATGGCGAATTCTGGATTTCGCTCAAAAACAGCCTGATCATCACCCTGGTCGTGACGGCGCTCAACATCACACTGGGCAGCATGATGGCGTTCGTCTTTAGCCGGGTCAATTTTCGCGGGCGCGGGCTGCTGTTCAACATCCTGCTGATCGGGCTGCTGTTCCCGCTGGTCGTCGCCATCCTGCCGATCTTCATCCAGGTGCGCACCCTCGGCTTGATAAATTCGTTGTGGGGAGTCATCCTTCCGCTGGTGGCGTTCGGGCTGCCCGGCAGCGTGGTCATTCTGCGCAGCTTCTTCATCCACGTGCCGGGTGAACTGGAGGACGCCGCTTATATTGATGGCGCAACGACGTTCGGCTTCTTCCGCCATATTCTGGTGCCGCTGGCACGCCCGGCGCTGCTGGCGGTGGCGACACTGCAAGTGATCGCCAGTTGGAATGAATACTTCCTGCCGCTGCTGGTACTCAACGATTCGTCTCAGTGGCCGCTGCCGCTGGGCATCATGCAGTTTCAGGGACAGTACGGCACGGATTATGCCCGCATCATGGCTTACGTCACGCTCCTGATCATTCCCGCCGTGCTGTTTTATCTGGTCGCCGAAAAGTACATTGTCACGGGCTTGACCGGCGGAGAATTGAAAGGCTGATCCTGCGCCGCGCCCTTCCGACAGCAAAGGTAGATTACCTATGTCAATCAATCGCGCGTTCCTGGCGGACGCGACCCGGTCTGTGGAGGATCGCGTCGCGCATCTGCTGGAACAGATGACCATCGAGGAAAAGATCGCCCAGCTTGGCAGCTATTGGGTCTACGAAATCCTCGACGGCACAGCATTCTCGTCCGAGAAGGCGCAGCGGCTTTTGCTCAGCGGCATCGGGCAGATCACGCGGGTCGGCGGCGCGAGCAACGTCAAGCCGCCGGAGAGCGCGCGGCTGGCGAACACCATCCAGCGATTCCTGATCGACAACACGCGGCTGGGCATCCCGGCGGTCATTCACGAGGAATGCTGCAGCGGCTACATGGCGCGCGGGGCGACCGTGTTCCCGCAGGCGATTGGCGCTGCCAGCACGTGGGATCCCGAATTGATCGAGGCGATGGCGGACGTGATCCGCATCCAGATGCGCTCGGTCGGCGCGCATCACGCGCTCGCGCCGGTGCTGGACATCGCCCGCGACGCCCGCTGGGGGCGCGTCGAGGAGACGTTCGGCGAAGACCCGTATCTGACGGCGCGGCTGGGCAGCGCCTACGTCAAAGGGATTCAGGGGGACAGCTTTGAAGACGGCATCGTGGCGACGGGCAAGCATTTCGTCGGCTACAGCATGTCCGAGGGCGGGCTGAACTGGGCGCCGCCGCATTTCGGCTGGCGTGAGCTGCGCGAGGTCTACCTGTTCCCGTTCCAGGCGGCGATCCACGAAGCCGGGCTGGCGTCGATCATGAACGCCTACCATGAGCTGGACGGCGTTCCCTGCGGCATCTCGAAGGAGCTTCTGACCGAGATTCTGCGCGACGAGTGGGGCTTCGACGGTCTGGTCGTGTCCGATTACTTCAGCATCAACACGCTGATGACCTACCATCACATCGCCGAAAGCAAGGCGGATGCCGCTCGCCTGGCGCTGGAAGCCGGGCTGGATGTCGAGCTTCCATTCACCGACTGCTACGGCGCGCCGCTGCGCGAGGCGGTTCAGCAGGGCAAGGTGGACGCGGCGCTGATCGACCGCTCGGTGCGCCGCGTGCTGGAGCAGAAATTCGCGCTCGGCTTGTTCGAGAACCCGTTCGTGGACGACGCGGGTATCGTCCTCGACACGCCAGAACAGCGCCAGTTGGCGCGGCAGATCGCGCAGAAGTCCATCGTCCTGCTCAAGAACGATGGCGACCTGCTCCCGCTGAGCAAGCAAATCGATTCGATTGCCGTGATCGGACCCAACGCCGACAGCGTGCGCAACCTGTTCGGCGATTACGCCTTCCCCGCCCACATCGAGACGCTGATCGAAGCCAAGACCCAGAACAACATGTTCAGCCAGCCGCTGCCCGACGACATTCAATCGGTCGAGGGCTTCATCGCGGTCGACAGCGTGCTGGAAGCGATCCGGGCGCAGGTCAGCCCCGGCACGCGCGTGCGCTACGCCAAAGGCTGCGACGTGATCGGCGCGGATACGTCCGGCTTCGCTGAAGCGGTCGAAGCGGCGCGCGGGGCGCAGGTCGCCATCCTCGTCGTCGGCGACAAGGGCGGGCTGGCGGACGACTGCACCAGCGGCGAGGCGCGCGACCGCGCCGACCTCGACCTGCCCGGCGTGCAGAAGGAGCTGGTCAAGGCGGTGTACGACACCGGGACGCCGGTCGTGGTGGTGCTGGTCAACGGCAGACCTGTCAGCCTGGGCTGGATCGCCGAGTCGGTTCCCGCCATCGTCGAAGCGTGGTTCCCGTCGGAAGAAGGCGCGAACGCGATTGCCGACGTGCTGTTCGGCGACGCCAACCCCGGCGGCAAGCTGCCGATCACCTTCCCGCGCTCGGTCGGGCAGATACCGATCTTCTACGGGCACAAGCCGTCCGGCGGGCGCTCCCACTGGAAAGAGAACTACGTCGAAACCAGCGTCAAGCCGCTGTATCCCTTCGGCTACGGGCTGAGCTACACGCGCTTCGAATTCGGCAATCTGCGCATCGACCCGGCGAGCGCTCGCGCGGGCGATACGGTCACGGTGTCGGTCGACGTGACCAACGTGGGCGGGCGCGGCGGCGACGAAGTCGTGCAGCTTTACACCCACCAGCAGGTTCCGCTGCTGACGCGCCCGGTGAAGGAACTGCGGGCGTTCCAGCGCGTCACGCTCGAAGCGGGGCAGACGCGCACCGTCACCTTCCGCGTCGCCGTCAACCAGTTGGGCTTCTACGATCTCCAGCAGCGCTTCGTAGTCGAGCCGGGGACGGTCGAGGTGATGGTCGGCAGTTCGTCCGAGGACATTCACTGCTCCGGGGCGTTCCAGATTGCGGGCGAGACGGTCGACCTCGGCGGCGAGCGCGTTTTCTTCAGCGCCAGTCATATATCCTGAGACGTATCGTAAGGCGAGTGCTCAACCACAACGAGCGCCGAAAGGCTTCTGCGCCCACGACGTGTTGATAGCGCCGCCGGGCGCAGAAGCTGTTTCGAGAGAAGAAAGTTATTCTATTGAATAATTCCGCTTTAGGTTCGGGTCTCAAGCCCGAAGACGGCTACGAACTGTGGCTGCGCTGACGCGCCGCTGCCCGATCCGTCTGCTTACCGCAGATCACCCATCTCGTGTTCAACCCGACCACGCCCACGCTGCAAGCTGCTCACCGGGAATTGACGCGGGCGCTGGCGAGTCCGTTGGCAGCCCCGTGCCGCCGGCGGAGATGGTCGCGCAAGCCGGGGCGCTGGTCGTTGGCACGCCGGATAGCTCGCCTGCTATCGCCGCGCTCGGTCTCGGCGGCGATCTGGCGCGGGTGGGCGACGAAGGCTTCGTGATCCGCAGCGCCGAACTGAATGGGAACGCCTGCATCGCCGTCGCCGCCAACCGCGATGCGGGCGTGCTGTACGGCGTCTTTCACTTCCTGCGCCTGCTGCAAACCGAAAAGCCGCTCGACCATTTGCGCGTCGTGAGCGCGCCGAAGATCAAATACCGGATGCTGCATCACTGGGACAACCTCGACGGCACAATCGAGCGCGGCTATGCCGGGTATTCGCTGTGGGACTGGCACAAGCTGCCGGATTACGTCGACCCGCGCTACACCGATTACGCCCGCGCCAACGCCTCGATCGGCATCAACAGCTCGGTGCTGACCAATTCCAACGCTGCTGCTCTCAGCCTGACGCATCCGTATCTGCTCAAGGCGGCTGCGCTGGCGGACGTGTTCCGTCCCTACGGCATCCGCGTCTTTCTGTCGGCACGCTTCACCGCGCCGAAGGAACTCGCCGGGCTGCCGACCGCCGATCCGCTCGACGCGCGCGTCGCCGAGTGGTGGCGGGCGAAGATCGACGAGATTTACGACCTGATCCCTGATTTCGGCGGCTTCGTCGTCAAGGCGAATTCCGAAGGGCAGCCGGGTCCGCGCGACTTCGGGCGCTCGCAGGCGGACGGGGCGAACATGCTGGCGCTGCCGCTGCGGGAAAAGGGCGGGATCGTCTGCTGGCGCGCGTTCATCTACGACGATCACGACCCCGACGACCGCCACAAGCAAGCCTACAACGAGCTTGTCCCGCTCGACGGCAGGTTCGCCGAGAACGTGGTGCTGCCGGTCAAGAACGGGGCGATTGATTTTCAGCCGCGCGAGCCGTATCACCCGCTGTTCGGGGCGATGCCCCGGACGACGCTCAGCCTCGAAGTGCAGATCACTCAGGAATATCTCGGTCAGGGGATGCACCTCGCCTATCTCGCGCCGATGTACAAGGAGACGCTCGATTCCGATACCGGCTGTCGGGGCGCGGGTTCGACCGTCGCGCGGGTGGTCGACGGCAGTCTGGACGGTCATATGCTCTCGGCGATGGTGGGGATCGCCAATACCGGCACGGATCGCAACTGGTGCGGGCATCCCTTCGCGGCGGCGAACTGGTTCGCCTTCGGGCGGCTGGCGTGGGATCATACGCTGAGCGCCGAAAGCATCGCCGACGACTGGCTGCGCATGACTTTCAGCAGCGATGAACGCTTCGTCGAGCCTGCCAGAGCCATGATGATGGACTCGCGCGAAGCGGTCGTGGACTATATGACGCCGCTCGGCTTGCATCACCTGATGGCGCGCGACCATCACTATGGACCGGGTCCCTGGGTCGAAGGCGGGCGCGCCGACTGGACTTCGGTCTACTACCACCGCGCCGACAGCGAGGGCATCGGCTTCGACCGCACCGAGACGGGCAGCAACGCCATCAGCCAGTATTGCCCGCCCTTCCGCGATTGGGTCGCCAGTCTGGACACCTGCCCCGACGAGTACCTGCTGTGGTTTCATCACGTCCGCTGGGATTACCGCATGAGGTCGGGGCGGACGCTGTGGGACGAGCTGTGCTTTCGGTACAACCGGGGTGTCGAGTCCGTCCGGCACATGCAGCAGACGTGGGAAGCGATCTCCGACTGCGTTGACGCCGCTCGCGCCGAGCACGTCCGGGCGCTGCTGCGGGTGCAGGAGAGGGAGGCGCGCTGGTGGCGCGACTCGTGCCTGCTCTACTTCCAGACCTTCTCGCAGCGCCCGATCCCGCCGCAGTACGAGCCGCCCGCCGAGACGCTGGACTACTATCGGAGCCTGACGCATTACTACGCGCCCGGCATCCCGGAACGGCGGTTCGGGTAATACCTAACGCAACCTCACCCCTCGTTCCCCTCTCCACAGCGTGGAGAGGGGAGGCTAAGCGAAGCAAACCGCAGGTTTGCCGCGCAGCGGGGTGAGGTCAATGAACAACGCCTAGTCGTAACTAGCGTCCGAATGATCCGTGCGTTCGCCGTTATTCGGGCTAATATAGAGCATAATTGTATCGGTCTCGCATCCGAACAACCGATCCCCGTCATCCTGACCGGGCGTTCCGGTTACAGGATGGTTCGCGTGCCTGTGGAGCGCAAAACCCGTGAATATCGTCAACCCAACTGAAACTATCGTCGCCCTGACGCCGCAGAACCCGTTTGACCGCTTCGCCGACGGGCGTCCGCGCGTCCCCGACGACCTGCTGGAGCGCATGAAGCGCATCACCAGCGAGCAGGCGTGGTCGATCCTCGACCGCGAGAAATACTACTTCCAGTTCGACGGCAACTGGTTCCGCACCCACCCCGACCGCATCCTGGTCGGGCGGGCGGTGACGGCGCAGATGCTCCCGTTCCGCCCGGATTTCCACGCGGTCGTGCAGCAGCAGGGCGAAGCCGACGGGCGCATCGGCGGGCAGAACTCGTGGGTGATCGACACGCTGCTGCCCAACGACGTGATGGTGGTCGACCTGTACGGCAAAATCCGCGAAGGCACGTTCGTCGGCGACAACCTGTCGACGGCGGTCAAGGCGCGGACGCACGCGGGCGCGGTCATCGACGGCGGCGTGCGCGACTATCACGGCATCCGCGAATTGACCGATGTCGCCTTCTTCTGCCGGGGTCTCGACCCGACGCCGATCCGCAATACCACGCTCGCCGGGATCAACATCCCGATCCGCATCGGGCACGCGACGGTGCTGCCGGGCGATGTCGTCCTCGGCACGCCGACCGGCGTCACGTTCATCCCGCCGCACCTCGTCCGGGAGATCGTCGACGTGGGCGAGAACGTGCAGCGACGCGATACCTTCGGCAAGCAGCGCCTCGCCGAAGGCAAATACACGCCCGGCGAGATCGACGTTGCCAACTGGCGCGAGGACATCGAGCAGGATTATCAGGACTGGCTGGCGCGGCGGAATGGGTAAATGTACGGCTGATTTTTGTGTAGGGGCGTTCAATTGAACGCCCCTACGTTCGCAACGATTTAGTCTGAGGATACTCTTATGACCGAAACACCGTCTTTGGAACAGAACGTCAATACCGCTTCACGCCCGTCCGACCTGCGTATCACCGATATGGTGTCGATCCGCCTGAGCGGGCTGCCGATGAGCTGCATCGTTATCCGCATCGACACCAATCAGGGGATTTCCGGCTACGGCGAAGTGCGCGATGGCGCCAGCAAGACCTACGCGCTGATGCTCAAGAGCCGGATCGTGGGCGAGAACCCCTGCAACATCGACAAAATCTTCCGCAAGATCAAGCAGTTCGGCTTCCACGCCCGGCAGGGCGGCGGCGTCTCCGCCATCGAGATGGCGCTGTTCGATCTGGCGGGCAAGGCGTATGGCGTGCCCGCCTACCAGTTGATCGGCGGCAAGTTCCGCGACCGGGTTCTGTGCTACGCCGACACGCCCTCCGAGCGCGACCCGGCGGCGATGGCGGCGCAGTTGAAGCGGCGCATGGGGCAGGGCTACAAATTCCTGAAGATGGACATCGGTCTCGGTCTGGTCGAGGACATCCCCGGCACGGTCAACGCCCCGCCGGAAATGTTGGCGACGCGCCACATCATGCACCCGTTCACGGGCATCCAGCTAACGACCAAAGGCATCGATTCGCTGGTGGAGTACGTCGGCGCGATCCGCGACGAGATCGGCTACGAGCTGCCGCTGGCGGCGGATCACTTTGGGCATCTGAATCTGGAGTCGTGCATCCGGCTGGGGCGCGAACTCGACCCGTTCACGCTGGCGTGGTACGAGGACATGATCCCCTGGCAGTTTGCCGACCAGTACGTGCGGCTGTCGCAGTCGGTGACGACCCCGATCTGCACCGGCGAGGATATTTATCTGAAAGAGGGCTTCCGCGACCTGATCGAGAAACGGGCGGTGGCGGTCATCCACCCGGACGTGATGACGACCGGCGGCATCATGGAGACCAAGAAGATCGGCGACTACGCGCAGGAGCACGGCATCGCCATGGCGATGCACATGGCGGGCACGCCGATTGCGGCGCTCGCCAGCGCGCATATCGCCGCCGCGACCGAGAATTTCCTCGCGCTGGAAAATCATTCGGCGGACATCCCCGGCTGGAATGATCTGGTCGATGGGCTGGAAAAGCCGCTGGTTCAGGATGGCTACATGATCGTGCCGGAGACGCCGGGTCTTGGCTTCAGCGACCTGAATCTGGAAGCCTGCAACCCGTTCCTGCACCCCGACGACCCGGCTGTGTTCGAGCCGACCGAGCACTGGGCGCGCGAAAATGCCCACGACCGTCTGTGGAGCTGAGCCATGCGTGTGCTGATTACGGGTGGAACCGGGCTGATCGGTAAGGCGACCGTCGAGCGGCTGGTCGCCAAAGGCTGGGATGTCCGCGTCATCGACCTCCAGCCGGAAGCCGATCTCGCCGGGGCTGAGTACGTTCAATGCAATATCCTGCACTACGATGACCTGCTCGAACAAACGCGCGGCTGCGACGCCGTCATTCATCTCGCGGCTATCCGCAGCCCGGTTTCCGATCCCGGTCACAAGGTGTTTCAGGTCAATGCGACCGGCACGTTCAACGTGTTCGAAGCCGCCGCCGCCGCCGGGATCAAGCGGGTCGTGCAGGCGAGTTCGATCAACGCGCTCGGCTGCTTCTACGGCATCAATGATCTGGACATTCACTATTTCCCGGTGGACGAGGCGCACCCGACCCATACCACCGACCCCTATTCGTTTTCCAATGGCGTGATCGAGGACATCGGCGATTACTACTGGCGGCGCGACGGCATTTCCAGCGTCGCTATGCGCTACCCCGGCGTGTATCGCGGCGATTTCGTCCTCTGAGCGACGATTTTCGCCGCAAGCGCGAGACCATGCGGGCGCTGTTCGACGAGCTGGCGAGCCTGCCGGAGCCGGAGCAGCGGGCGCGCATTGATGCTGTCAGAGCGCGCGTGGGCGACTTCCGCCGCCAGCGCCCGTTCGAGTTCGCCGGAGCAGCCGCACGGACCTAAGCGCGCCTTCTTCGACGATCCGCTGTTCTGGACGTATGGCGGCGACCGTTTCAACTTCTGGTCGCTTGTCGACGTGCGCGACGCCGCCCAGTCGCTCGAAAAAGCCGTCACCGCCGACTACGAGGGCGCGCACCCGCTGTTCGTCAACGACAGCGTCAACACCATGACCTACGATTCCCGAACGCTCGTCCGGCTGTTCTTCCCGGAAGTCACGGAGATCAGGGGCGATTTCTCCGGTGCGGCGTCGCTGATCAGCATTGACAGGGCACGGGCGCTGATCGGCTTCGAGCCGGAACATTCGATAGGAGCAGCCGAGCCAACTCACGGAGAGCCGCATGATCCAGATCGCTGAATTTCTGCCGCCGCAGCGCTCGACGCTGTGGACGCTCGTCAAACAGTGTGGGGTCGATCACGTCGTGGGCGGGATGGACTTCAGCCGCGAATCGACCCGACCCGACGAGCAGCCCTGGAGCTACATGTCGCTGGTGCGCGTCAAGACCGCCTACGAGGATGCCGGCTTCACGCTCGACGTGCTCGAAAGCCGCCCACCGCTGACCAAAGCCAAGCTCGGCTTGCCGGGGCGCGACGAGGAAATCGATACCGTGTGCGAGCTGATCCAGAACATGGGCGCGCTCAAAATTCCCGTGTGGTGCTACGAGTGGATGCCGGTTTTCAACTGGATGCGCACCTCGACCTCCATCCCTACGCGCGGCGGCGCGCTGGTGACGGGTTATGATCACGACCTGATGCGCGACGCCCCGCTGACTGAGTACGGCGTCGTTTCCGAGGAGCAGTTGTGGGAGACGCTGCATTATTTTCTGGAGCGGGTGATCCCGGTCGCGGAAGCCGCCAACGTTAAGCTGGCGATGCATCCCGACGACCCGCCGCTCTCGCCGATCCGCGGCTTGGGGCGGATCATGCGCAGCGTCGAGAATTTCCAGCGGCTGGTCGACCTGATCCCCAGCCCGGTGAACGGCATCACGCTGTGTCAGGGCAATTTCGCGCTCATGACCGACGACCTGCCCGCCGTCATCCGGCATTTCGGGGAGCAGGGCAAAATCTTCTTCGTCCACATGCGCGATGTGCGCGGCACGCCCGAAAAATTCGAGGAGACTTTCCACGACGACGGGCAGACTGACATGCTGGCGTGCCTGCGCGCCTACAAAGACATCGGCTTCGAGGGGGTGCTGCGCCCGGATCACGTCCCGACGATGGGCGGGGAGAACAACGATCAGGCTGGCTATTCGTCGATTGGGCGGCTGTACGCCATCGGCTACCTGAAAGGGCTGCGTCAGGCGGTCTACGCTTCGTGATCGCGGCGAATTATCGAGGCGTCAGCCCTGCACCGATCAGGCAGCGCTCGACGTAAGGGTGCAGCCCTTCGGGGATGTGATCCGTCCAGCGGAATTCGGTCTGGTGGGGGTCGAGCTTCACCTCAAATCGGGCGTGGACGGGGTACATGAAGAAGCAGCTATTGATGCTGTGAACGGGTATGCCCTCCGGTCCGTCGGGGAAGATCGTCTCCGCTGTGTGAATGATCGGTCCGACGTGACAGTCGATGCCGACTTCCTCGCGCGCCTTGCGGATAGCGGCGTCCTTCATCATCTCGCCCTTGTAGACACGCCCGCCGGGCAACCACCACTGCCCGATAGCGGGTGCATCGTTGCGCCGCACCAGCAGCACCGCGCCGTTGGCGACGATGGCAATATCCACGCATGGGATTGGCATGGTTTCGAGGATGCGGCGGTACAGCCGCCAGGGGATGAAGTGGGACATCGGCGTCGTCTCCTTGCGCCAGCACGAATCAATCGCCAGGGATGTCGGCGACGTATTTTTCCAGCACCGAACGATAGTAATCGGCTGCGAAGTGGGCGCTGCCTGGCAGAATGCGCTGGAGCTTGCTGGTATCGAAGCGCTGCTCGTCGCCGCCGTCGTTCCGCTCGAATTCGGGCTGAAGCGCCAGCAGATCGCAGATCGTCTGCGCGATCTGCGTGACCGGGATCGACTGCCCGGAAGCCACCGTGACCAGATCGCTTCCCGAATGTGCTTCCAACAGAAGGACAAGCAAATTGGCAAAGTCCTCCACGTCGAGCAGGTCGCGGGTCGCGTGAGTGAACAACCGCAGGTGACCGTGCTTCGCCTGCCGGATGAGCGCCGGAACGAGCTGCGATGCGTTCTGGACGTGACCGACGAGGTTCGCCAGCCGTAGGATCAGATAAGGGACGCCCGAATCGACGATCAGCGTCTCGCAGGCGAGCTTGTGCTGCCCGTAGATGGTCATCGGAGTGGTCGGCGTGGTTTCACTGCGCAGCGCGCTGGTCGTGCCGTAGATCGCCCCGCCGCTCGAAAAATAGACGATGCGCCTGTCCTGTTGACGGCATTCCCGCAGCACGTCGGTCAGGAGGACGCACTCGCGGGAGTACTCGCCCGGCTCGACGGTGAGCGAGTTGGCGACGCCGCTGGCGAAGATCACGGCATCCGGCGCGAGATCGCGGTACGGCGCGAGACTATGAGCAATCATTCCATGACCGATAATTTTCATGGTATCCAGGCAACCGCTTTCAGGCGAGCAAGATTACACGGAATCGACGTGTCTCATCATGCTATGATAAAGGAAGCATCCTATCCTATTCCCTTGACGCTTCCGCCAGAGGCATAAAGGTCACGCCGTGTACAATGTCGGGCACTATGTTATCACCTATCAGGGGAGTTCATGGTTGGCGGCTCAGATTCACGACAGCGAAGCCTTTCACGCTTACCTGTATAGTTGGGCGCGCACGACCGAGGATGCCATCACCGGTGGCGGCAGCTATCGCCAGCCGCTGCCTCACCTCGGCATGTCGTTTATGGGTCGGCGCGCCACGCTGGGGTTGGCGCTGGTGTGGGAGCGCCTGCTTCACGGGACGACGCGCGCGGTGACCGCCGCCATGCGCCGGGATAGTATCGACGTGCTGCACGCGCACTTTGGGCGCGCTGGCTACTACGCGCTGCCCATCGTCCGGCAGCTTGACATCCCGCTGATTACCTCGTTCTACGGCTACGATGTGAGCGAATACCCTGCTCAGTTTCCGATCTGGCGTGAATATTACCGTGAGCTGTTCGCCCGCCTCGACTTCGCGCTCGTTCTGGGCGCGCGGATGCGCGAGCGGCTGGTGGAGCTGGGCTGCCCGCCTGAACGGATACGCATCCATCATCTCGGCGTCAATATCGAAGCAATTCGCTACCAGCCGCGCCGCTGGCAGCCGGGCGAGCCGCTCCGCATCCTGATCGCGTCCGAATTTCGTGAGCGCAAAGGTATCCCTTACGCGCTGGAGGCGCTGGCGAAATTCGCACAGGAAACTCCGGTCGAAATCACGATTATCGGCGACGCGGCGGATCACCCCGACGGCGTGCGCGAGAAGCAGAAGATCATGGCGGCGATAGAAAAGCACCAGCTTGCGCCGGTCATGCGCCTGCTGGGCAAGCAGCCATACAAATTCCTGCTCGAACAAGCTTACCAGCACCACATCTTCATGGGACCGAGCATCACGGCTCAGGACGGCGACATGGAAGGGACGCCGATGGTGCTGGTCGACATGGCGGCGACCGGGATGCCGCTGATCAGCACGACCCATTCCGACGTGCCGGAGATCATTCGGCATGGCGAGACCGGGCTGCTGGCGGCGGAGCGCGATGTTCAGGGGCTGCTCGACCATCTGCGCTGGTTCGCCGCGCATCCTGTGGACTGGGAGACGATGACCCAGGCGGGACGCCGACACGTCGAAGCCGAATTCGACCGGGCGAAGCAGAACCAGCGCCTTGAGGCGACTTATCTCGAAGCGATTGCGAACAGGCGAAGCGGATAGCCAATGCGACGAATCACGGTAATCGTTATGGCAGCGGGGATAATCGCTGTGCTGCTCGCGCTCCCGCAGATACGGATGGGCGAAGCGGTGCAGGGCGCTTTCACGCCGCCAGTTCCTACGCTGACCGCCGCCCAGATGACCGGGTTGCCGCCGCTTTCGCCCGAATATCCCTTCGAGTCCACGCCCGCGCTGGACATTCCAACATCGCAGGAGATCGTCGCAGACGCGACGACCGACACTGCTGCCCTTGACCGCATCGTTGGCTACTTCGACGCTCACGAGGATGCGCTCCGGCTGGCATTTGAGGAAGATGATCCGGTTCGGCTGAAAGTCCTCTACGCGATGTACGTCGTCCACATTTCCACCGTCTACGGCGAAGCCGACCCGCCCACTTCGTTGATCGCATTTCTCGACAGCCCCTATTCTCACTGCGGCTTTTACACCCGATTTCAGTCGGAAATCCTTGACGCATTCGGTATATCCTGGCGTATCATGTATCATGCCACCGCCGAACATGCCTGGGTCGAAGTGCCGATCAACGGGAACTGGGAACTGTTCGACCCGACCACCAACGTGTGGGCGGATCGGGATGGGGTGGCGCTGTTAGCCGGAGAGCCACGCCACTACCGGGCGTTCTACACGCCGCTGAACGACGTCAACCGCCCTGACGCCCGCGAGCATTACTTTCGCGGACCAGCGGCGAACCCGCGCGTGGGCTGGTACAACATGCCGCGCCTGCGCGAATGGATGATCAGGCTGGGGCTGACGTATACGCCCAGAACGGACGAAGGCGACTACTTCGTCTGGGCAAGTGCGCCGGGGCAAGGAAGCGACCGCAACCAGCCTTGGTTCGACGGCTTGAACTGAAAACCTGTAGCTCAGTAGCGCCAGATTTCTTTGATGACGATGGGATACGCCTGCATTTTTGCCTGAAGGAATTCGTTTGGCTTGACGACGTTCTGGGCGGCGCGCAGGAACCATTTCATGCCCAATTCGGTGATGAACCCGATCTTCAGGATGCGCACTGATGTGGAGCGACCGCGCTTGCGGAAGTAATACAGCGGGCTGATGTGATGATGGCGCATCTTGACCAGCGGATAGCGCGTCACCGTCGACGACACGTAGTGCGTGATCTCCGCCTGCGGTAGATAGACCGTGCGCCACCCGGCGTGCAGCGCTCGTTCGCAGAAATCCGGTTCTTCGCAGAACAGGAACAGCCCCTCGTCCAGTCCCCCGATTTGCTCGTAGATTTCCCGGCGCAACATTAAGCACGCACCCTGCACCCACGCTACGTCGACGGGCGCAATCGCCGTCAGGCATGTGCGCCGGAGGATGCGGTAGGGGATGCCGAAGAACTGCCACAGCGTCCCGGCGGGAGTGTAGGTGTCGTTTGCCGTCAGCAGGATCGCCCCTGTCCCGGTGTATACGCGCGGACCGACGATCCCGACGCCGCTCTCGGCATCCAGATAGTCGATCATCTGTCGCAGCGTGGTGGGTCGCAGAATAACGTCGGGGTTCAGCAGCAGGATGTAGCGTCCTGCTGCCACCTTCAAGCCGATGTTGTTGGCGACCGAAAAACCGTCATTCGTCGGGTTGCCGATGAAATGAACCTCTGGGAAGCTCCGCTGGATACGCTCCGGTGTACCGTCGTGCGAATCGTTGTCCACGACGATGACTTCGATTGTCAGATCGCTGCTGTTCTCGAAGATACTGTTCAGGCAGTCGTCGATGTCGTCACCGGGGTTGTAGGTGACGATGATGATCGAGAGGTCGGGCACGTGAGTCTCCGCTGGCTGAGGCGTAACCATATCCGCTCAACTGAATTTACTTGCGCGAGCTGTGAGTAACGTTTCGTAAAGCGCAATGTAACGTCCTGTCACGCTTGAGTCTTCGTATTGCTGCTGGACTTTGCTGCTAGCATTCATCGAAAGTGAGCGCCAGCGTTCGTGATCTTCCAGAATCCACGCGATGCCGTGCGCCAAATCATCGACTTCGTAAGGCTTAGCAGTATATCCATTGACCTGATGATCGATCATGTCAGGAATACCGCCAATACGGAACCCGACGCATGGCGTTCCGCACGCCATGGCTTCCTGAAGTACCTGCGGGAAGTTTTCCTGCAGAGATGGGATGACGAGAACATCCGCTGCGGCGTAAAGGAGCGCCATCTTTGATTCGTCGCTGATGTAGCCCACACAATGAACAGGGAGTCCCAAATTGGCAAACGAATCTTCGGATGCGTGCCCGAAGACAACCACTTCCTTCCTACGGGAGCTGTCGTGAGCCGCTATTTCCTGGAGTGCGGGTTCAAGCAAATGAAATCCCTTGTTGTGATCGCTGGTGGAGAATACCGCACCAAATAATATGAGGTTTACGTCCTGCGGTAAGTTCAGCGCGGCACGCGCCGCTTGCTTGTCTATTGGATGGTAAACATCAAGGTCGATGCCGTATGGAATAATGTGCAACGGTCTATCATGGAATAGACTACTGGATTTTGCACACGTACCGAGCCATTCGCTTGGGGTAACAATACTGAGATCGACATTGCGCCACAAGGCATGTTTTTGACGCCAGTTCCAATGGCTAATGTCGTGATCTTGGTTTGAGCCAAGGTGTGGGCAGCAGCCGCAACTGTGCTCATACCGGGAGCAACCGTACAAAAGAAAACAACCGCCAGTAAACGGCCATACATCGTGCAATGTCCAAACTACCGGGCACGCCAATTGTCGGATCGCGCCTACAGGAACGAAACCCTGCCCTACACCGTGAAGATGAACAATATCAGGCTGAAGACTGCGTATTTGATGGGCAATATTCGTCGGAAACCAGTTGATAGAAAAATAACGCTCTCGATTGCGTCGCGGGTAGAAGCTGAGAGGGCGACGGTCGATCAGATAACCGAGTTGCGATTGTGCCTGACCGATCTTGCCTCCGACATCCTCAATTGTCAGTACGTCAGGCGCAGGACGCGACTTCCATCGCACAAGCATCTTTGCATCGACGCCGGCTTTGACGAGACTTGTGTGTAAACGATGGGCGGCGCGCGCTGCACCGCCTACGTCATCGCGTACACTGACCGTGAGGATTCGCATGAATTCGTCCCTGGATTAAACGTACAAAGAGAATGGCGTCGACCATGCCGATTTCTCATTACCCTTCGCCCTGCGAAATTTCGACCACTATCTGCCCTGGACTCATATGATTGATTGTTCAAGTTCCGGTAGCGGCGACTTCATTACGAAGACGCTGCCTCAATCGGCTGATGAAGTTAAAACTCCGTTTTCCCCCCAGCGCAAGCGCAAGCAGCAGGTACGGACGGAGTATGGTCGGGGCGGTGCGGATTGCAAGCAGAGACCAGCTTCTTGCAGCAGCCATATTCGCAAGTAGGAAGTGCTGTGTTGCGTGAACGCTGTAAATGCGAGCTTTTTGAGGCGCTGTGAGTGCAGCGAATTCCGGATACTTGAACGCTTCAGCCCTTATCGCAATTACGCTTTGCTGCATTTGGTGTGCTCTGACAACTGTCGTGCGGTTGCCGTGATAACGATAATTCCCCATGACGTGTTCGAGATACTGAAAGCGACAATGCCGTGCCGCGCTTAGCCACAGGTCATAGTCTTCGACACCCAGGTATTCAGACTTAAAGCGCCCGGCTTGTTCGAGGCAAGGACGCCGGATCATGAAAGCGTGTATGGGGCTGCGGTTTCGCTCGACAAATGCCCCAAATACATTGCCCGAAGGAGTCGAAAGACCGCTGATCTGTGTGTAAAGTCCCCGGTCGTTTCCCTGCGAATCAGTTACACGTATATCTCCGTATACCACGCCAACAGCCGGGTTCTGTTCTAGGAACGTTGCTCGTGTCTCAATGCTGTCCGTTGTCAAGCTGTCATCGTCGTCGAGAAACGTGATCAGATCACCTGTGGCTTTGTCTAGTCCGGCATTGCGGGCGGCTGGCTGTCCCCCATTTGACTTATGAACAGCCACTACCGGAGCATTGTACTGGCTTAGAACCGACATGGTGTCATCGGTTGAGCCATCGTCTACCACGATGATTTCGTCGGGAATACGCGTCTGTGCCAGGAGCGAATCAATCGCTTCACGGAGCAAGGTCGAGCGATTAAAGGTGGGGATTATCACCGAAACGGTGAGACGATTATTTGCCATGGGCAGCGAGATCGAACCGGCGACACAGATACTTCATGCCATCGCCGATTGCATGTGACCCCTCCTCCGAAAGAATTGCCGTCTATAGTAAGCAAAGATTTTTTCCATCGAACGGGGCGACGTTATTGCGCCTTTAAGCCCCAGTTTCAGCGCAGCATAAGGCGAGATTTTCAACGCTCGGCGCGCCAGGGCATAGAACCGCGTTGCTGTGTCTTCAGCAACTGTTTGCGCTTCGCCCGGAGAAAGATCAACCGTCTGAGTATAGAAGCTGTAAAGGCGCTCCAACAGGGATGCCGCATCACAAATTTGGGCGAGACTGTCCAGAGGCTGATTCCATGCGATGGCGCGGAGTGCGTCCGCCGTAGCGAACGAGATGTCTTCGCGCAAGTAATGAGAGGCGAGCGACCGCATGACCTCGGCGACACTTTGTGCCTGCGCAGCCTGTTTTTGCCCGGTAATGCTGTCATTCCGCACGCGATACTTGAGCAGCGAATCGGGGAGATTCGCCAACTCTGACTCCATATTGAGCCGTGCCCATAAGTCATAGTCCTGACCGGGCAAATCCTGGACTCTGTAGAAGTTGAGCGCTTTGACTGCGGCGCGGCGCATCATGACCGACGGATGGATGATGGGGTTAGAAACCAGCAATCGCCAGCCGATGACTTTCGGCAATACCGGTACCAGATTTTGCTCAAGCGGGTTGCCGTCACTGTCCATCCAGATCGCCTGAGTACCTACCAATGCAACGCGCGGATTTTCGTCCAGGAATCGAACCTGCTTCTCAAACCGCAGTGGCAGGCTGATGTCGTCGGCGTCCATGCGCGCGATGAATTCACCCTGCGCCAGCGAGCACCCCAGATTGAGACAGGCGGTGATCCCAACGTTGGAAGGCTGGCGGTGAATGACGATCCGGGGGTCGCTGTTCTGGAAGCGTTGGAGGATCGCCGGCGTGCTGTCCTGCGAGCCGTCATCCACGATAATGAACTCAAAATTCGCAAACGTCTGGCTCGTGATGCTGGCGATAGCTTCATCGAGGAAACGTTCGCCATTGTAAACCGGCATCACCACGCTGATTCGGGGGGGAGACGTGTTCATAGTGCGTCGGAATGCATCTCCAGCCATAACCCCAGACACATCAGAATCCACCGCTGATAACCGGTTAAGCGCGACTGTCTGGCGATGCCGGGCAGGAGTTCCTGAAGTGGGCTGCCGGGATTGGTTGTGCGCCAGACCAGCTCCTGGACTTCACGATCTTTCATCCATCCGTCGAGGGGGGCACCAAAGCCCTGTTTCTTCCGCTTCCGAATCTCCGGCGGCCAGATGTCGGAGAAGGCAGCGCGCAGCAGATGCTTCTGCTCGTTGTCCCTGAAGCGAAGCTGCCAGGGCAAGCCGAGGACGAATTCCACGAGGTCGACATCGAGAAATGGGGCGCGGCTTTCCAAACCGTGCGCCAGCGCTGCGCGGTCAACCTTGACCAGAATATCCCCTGGAAGATAGCAGCGAATGTCGAAATCGGTGGCGCTGTCAAGAGTGTCGGGCTGATCCTGTTCCCGGTAGACCGCGTGCAGCATTGGGTCGGCATCGGCGAAATTTGCTGTGCCCCACAGTGCGGCTCGTTCTGAGCGCGGGAAATAATGCATGGCGGCGAAGTGTCGATCCCAGATATTGGGGAAACTTCGAGTGTAGCGGATTCGATTGCGGTGGTGGACGGCGCTGTTGCGCTGCTCCATCACGGGGGCGCCGGTCTTCGCCAGCGCGCGCCAGGCGAATGCGCTCGCCTGTGCGACGGCAAAGCTGGCTTCGTTGATCGTCAAATCTCGATCCTGAAGCAGCCACGAATACCAGTCGTATCCACCGAATAACTCGTCGCCTCCATCTCCTGACAGCGCGACCTTGACGTATCGGCTGGCAAATTCGGAGATGAGATAGGTGGGGATATTCGATGAATCGGCGAATGGCTCGTCGTAGACCTGTGCCATGCGCTCTATCATCGCCCGAACCGGGACATCGATCTGAATCTCGTGGTGATCGGTCTGGTATGCGGCTGCAGCCGACCGCGCATAGGGCAATTCATCAATCAGCGACCCAAACCCGGCTGAAAAGGTCTGCACAGGGCGTGACGTGTGCTGTGTCATCAGGGCGACGATGGTGCTGGAATCGAGTCCGCCGCTCAGAAACGCGCCAACGGTCACATCGGCGATCATCTGACGTTCGACCGCTTGCCTGACCAGTACGCGCACCTGTTCGACAGCTTCGTTAATGTCGAGCGTTGTGTTCTGATCGTAGACCGGATTCCAGTAACGCCGAACGGTGACGCTGCCCTCGTGATAAATGAGCATGTTCCCTGGCGGAAGTACATATACGTTGGCATAGATAGAGCGATCTGGCGGGACATAGAGCAGCGAAAGATAGGCATCTACGGCAACCGGATCAATTTTCGGTCGGAGTAATTCGCTGGCAATCAGAGCTTTGATCTCTGATGCGAAAAGGAATTCCCCCTGCTGACCCGTCGCATAATAGAATGGCTTCTCGCCCAGACGATCCCGCGCACAGAACAGTGTTTGTGTCTGAGTATCCCAGATTGCGAAGGCGAATTGTCCATTCAGATACCGGAGGGAATCAGCGCCGTATTCCGCATAAAGCCCGAGGATGACTTCCGTGTCCGACTGGGTTTGCAGCACGACCTTACGCTTTTCAAGCTGGGGGCGTAGCTCGCGGTAATTGAATATTTCGCCGTTGAACGTGATCCAGTAGCGATTATCAGCGCTGCTCATCGGCTGACCGCCGCTCACAAGATCGATAATACTGAGTCGAGCGTGTCCCAGTATGCAGCCGGGAAGCGTCTCGATGCCGAAGGCATCCGGTCCACGATGCCGCAGTCGATTGACCATTCGCTCGACAGTCTCAGGCGGAGCAGACTGCGCGGGCGATACGATACCAGCTATTCCGCACATCTTACGCTCCAATCCGGCGCCACGTCGCGGGCACAACTTCATCAGTGTCGTAGCGTGTATCCTGCAGCCACCGCTTCGGCGCGCAGACGATTTTGTCAGGGTTTTCGCACAGCCATGCTCCCCACCAGCTAAAACTGCTGTTGGCGATAATGTGATGTTGACATAGCGACAGCAGACGCATGTCCTCAAAGTCGCGCTCGGCGCCATTGTAATCAACGACAGTGAGCGGAAAATCCAGCCGCAGATGGTCACACGCCCATACCGGATCGTCGGAAAAGACGAAAAAGTGCGGCTGATCAACCGACTTTGCAATGTGTTGAACGGCGGTCTGATAGTAGTCGAGCGGCAGCAACCCGTGAATGGAACGGGTTTCGGCGTTGGTGGCGTAGTCTCCACGTCGGATATGCAGGCTCACCGACTGGACGCGCCGTATCCTCTCAGCCATCTCTCCGTTCCTGCTGTCGAAAGGCGTTGGCACTACAAAATCCTGCCGGATGAGCGATTCAATCGACTTGAAATACCGCTCATTCTGAAAATATCCTTGCAGATAAACGTCTTTCGGCGTGTTGAGAAAATCGGGTTCAAAGATGAAGGGGTGCGTTCCTGATAGATGCGGCGGCGAATGCGCGGGAGCAGGTGTCGCTCCAGCGCTCGGCTTGCCTTTGCTACGTTGCCCAAATCGTTGAAATGAGCCAGTTCCTCGGCGCTGGCGATTTCCCCGGCTGTGTTGAAGTGATTGAGCTTGTACGCGCGTTCCGGATTGCCAGCATATTCTCGAATGTCTAGTCGGAGAGGTACAGATTTCTCATAGGCGAGGCGTCGTGCTGCCGCGTATTGGAACATCTGATTTCCAAGACCGCCAAGCAGTTGAATGATGATCATGACGTTGCCCGTATAGATCGCTTAAAGCGCCATCACTGAGCTGACCTGAACCCGACCAGGTGAGTAGGTCCCCATTCAGTTGTCCTAATCTGGCTGCAGCCCGCTGCCTGCATCCACGACTCGACCTCATCGTGGGTGTGAACGGTGGCGATCTCTGGAGTGATCGCGTCGAAAGTGTCAAGCAGGCTCCAGCGCCAGTCTGGTAGAACAACCGCAAACAGTAAGTGGCGCTCGAAAAACCAGGTGCCGCGAATTCCCCGTGTGCGCATCCAGCCCAGGATCGGGGAGGCGAGGAAGGCAGAAAACGCGGCGTACCCCAGAGCTGGTCGGTAGCCAAGCAAGGGGCGAATGAGCCTGTAGCCCCAGCGCAGCCGTGCCAGTGACGGATAATTGTAGAGGCTATCCTGTGAATAGACCGAGATGGCTACCCAACCATTTGGCTTCACGCTTGCGGTCAGACGTTGTACACCCGTCTGCGGTGAAGGCGTATGATGCAATACGCCAAGTGAGAACCCGCCGTCGAAGACGTTGTCTCGAAACGGAGGATGAAAGACATCCCCCTGAACGATCAGCACATCGGGATCATCCGGGAAATTTCGCCGCGCTGCATCGACCGCTGTTGTGATGTCCAGCCCAACTGCCCTTGCCCCAAACCGCCGTGCAACGTCCAGAAATCGTCCCGGTCCACAGCCAAACTCCACGACGGTCTGCCCCGCAATCTGACCGTCGGCGACGCCCGTCAGGATTTTCCACATTCGTGTGGTATGCCCTGCCATCGGTCGCCCGACGTTCTCCGACTCGAACTGAACACGGGGCCAGCGATTCCACTCATAGCCAAAACTCGAAGCGTAGGCGCTTTCATCGACGAAGCGCGGCACGCCGCGAACGATTGGATAGCGTTTGCCTGATGGGGTTGTCAGCGAGCCGGAAATGACGAGTCCGTTGACGCCATATTCCGTCGCTTCGAGCGTAAGTGGCTCTTTCGTATCAGGCGAACACAACAGGTCTAGAAACTGAGGATGCACAGCACGAGCCTTAATGAAGCTAGTCTAGAATGTGCCTATCTTATCAGGAGGGGCGCTCAATATGAATTAACACTTTGCTATAGTAGTCAATGGACACGAGGCGGGACACGTTGAACGATGAGACTAGTCTAGTCCGATTCTTTCTTGCACCAGTTTTCCCATACAAATGTGTACTGATAGGACAAAAAATGGGTTTCTGACAGCCCTTTCTGAATTTTCACCATTCTATCCTCTGCGTGAGGCACAAATTGATGGAACTGTACCTGGATATTCTTTATTTGTGATACCAGACCTGTTTCGATCAGATACTCCAGTAATTCGTATTCTCCACCCTCAATATTGATTTTCATTAAATCGACTCGGTCGATCTGATGTTCGTGGAAGAAGTCCATAGCATTTACCAATCGGATGTCTTGCATATCCTTCCCCGTTTTGAACATAGAAGTACCATCACTGGCGATTGCTGCCTTTGCGATACGGGTTTCGGATGCAAGCCCAAATTGATATATAGAAATCGATGGGTTACGAGAAAAACGTTGAGAAATGACCGACACGAATTCCGCAATAGGTTCAAATACCAATACTTGACAGCGGTACATCGCGGAAATATCGCTTGCCCATTGTCCTTCATAACCACCGAGGTCGAATACAACCGAAGTTTCTGCCAGATCATATTGAAGGCGTAGAGTCTTGTCTCCGTTATCTCTTCTCCACCGCTTTAAGTTTTGATGGTGAACAGGTTGGTACGAACCAGAAAAGAGAACAGACAGATGTAGGAGACCATAGCTTGCTTTCCTAAGAACGAAACTCAGTTTTTCTGAAGACACTTTCATGGATGTTCCTTCATGCGTTTCCTTCTATTAGGTCAAAAGTACGATTATCCTGGAGGTGTAAGGAAACGGTTTCGCCTGAGCAGATTGAGAAATGAGCGTGCCAATGTTGGACGAGGAAACGCGAAGTATTCTCCTAGGAATTTCTGCGACGATGGGCGGGAACAACCGTATGTCGGTTCCTGTGAGGCGATATATGAACCATCATAGCCAGTAATCAAATAGGTAAGATGTTTTGCAAATTTCAACTCTTCAATAGAAGTCTGATAGTCTTTGAACTTGGGGAAATCGTCGGCGAGTACAAAAAAGCAGTTTGACTCGGTCATGGCGACAAGCATGTAGCCCTTCTTTCCAGCGAGATTAACTAGCGCTGCTGCTGAGCACCCAAAGTAATTGCCCTGTGCGGGGATGAGTTCTATTTCAGCAGGAATAGTAGGATTGTACTCACAAACTACGACGCGAGGCAGCAATGCGTGAAGGCTTTCAAAGATATAGTAATCATCCCCGTCTATGTCTATCGACATTAAATCGATCTGCCCAGCAATTCCTTCACGTTGCAGAATGTTTTCAATGGAATTAGTGCCGTTCGGTACGACAAACGCCTGAATACACTGGCAATTGTATCCAGACACATTTTCAACTAACTGTAGGTATTTTGAAGCGTCGGCTTCAATGAGAACACCTTGCCAACCATTTGTCCACAGATTTGCTGTATTTGCAAAGTGGAATCCATCCCACGCTCCAAACTCAACGCAGATTTGTGAGGTCGTGCCGATAAGCTGAAATATCCTCTGTATTATCCCATCCTCGCCGAATTGTGAGTATTTATTAAAGCCGTAATCGAGGAGTTTTGTCATCATTGGCTCTCATTTGATGGGATAACTTCCCACTCAATCACCGGCGCAAGCAGTCCGGGGCGCTTGGTCATCCAGTAGGGTGATTCACTCAACCCGCCCTGAATTTCGATATTAATCGAGGGCGCTTTAACGCCCGGTTCAAACAACCACTCTCGAAAGTGAAGACCACCGATAAACTCGATTCGATAGTTTCCCTCATTGAGCATGTGTGAAGGCAATTTACTCTTTAGTGTGCAAATTCCCTTCTGAAACTGCACCCAATCCGATTCTGCAACATCGGTTTGATATGACCAATAGAGAAGCTGCCCCGCGTCCGTAAAGACCGCACAACCAATTGTCAGCGCCGGGTCGAGGGTTTCGATCCTACCTTCAACCTGAACGTAGACCTCATCGTCATTACGCAAGGGCATTATCGCCTTGCTGCCGTTCCTGTCAACGATGCAGATGCGCTGTGGCTGAAAGTACGGATTTTTAAACTCATCTCCTTCGTTCACCCATTCGCTGACATCGCTCTCGCTGCTCTTGAGATAGCGCGTGATAATGGCGCGTACATCGTTGCTATACTGAACGATGTGCCCGCGATTGAGCAGCATGGCGCATGTGCATAGCTCCTCAACAGCATTCATGTTATGGCTCACGAACAGCACGGTGCGCCCGCCTTTGGCGACCTCGCTCATCTTGCCCAGGCATTTCTCCTGAAACTTGGCGTCGCCCACTGCCAGCACCTCGTCCACAATCAGGATTTCCGGGTCGAGGTGCGCCGCGACCGCGAACGCCAGCCGCATGTACATGCCGCTGCTGTAGCGCTTGACCGGCGTATCCAGAAACTGCTCCACCTCGGCGAAATCGACGATCTCGTCGAACCGGCGCTGGATTTCCCGCCGCGTCATGCCAAGGATCGCGCCGTTCAGGAAGATGTTCTCGCGCCCGGTGAGTTCCGGGTGGAAGCCCGTGCCGACTTCCAGCAGCGACCCAACCCGCCCGTACACTTCTGCATAGCCGACCGTCGGTTTGGTAATGCGCGACAGAATCTTCAGCAGCGTGCTTTTGCCCGCGCCGTTGCGCCCGATGATGCCGAGCACTTCCCCCTGCTTCACCTCGAACGAGACGTCTTGCAGCGCCCAGAAGGTCTCGCGGCGCGATACGCCGTTCGCGCCCCGGTTGATCGGTCGCTTGAGCAGGGCGAGCAAATCCTCTTGCAGTGTCTTGTACGTGCTGCGCCCCGCGTGCGTGATCTGGTACGACTTCCCGATTCCCTCGACGTGTACGGCAATATCCGACATCAGATCACATCCGCGAAATTGCGCTCGACGCGCTGGAACACGAACGCCCCGCCGACGAACAGGATGATCCCTATCACCAGCGAAATCGCCAGCGACACCGCCGGGAAATCACCGAGACCCAGCAGCGCCCAGCGGAAGCCGTCGATGATGCCGACCATCGGGTTGATCGCGTAGATGCCCCGCAGCGCAGCCGGGATCAGGTCAGCCGAGTACACGACCGGCGTGGCATACATCCATACCTGCACGACGAACGGCAGCGCGTACATGAAGTCGCGGTAGTAGACGTTGAGCGCCGACAGGAACAGGCTGACGCCAATCGAGATGAACAGCGTCAGCGCCAGCATCAGCGGCAGGGCGAGCACGTTCGCTGTCAGCGGGATGCCGTACAGCGGCAGCAGGCAGAACATGACCACCAGCGCCACCAGAAAATCGATCAATACCGCCGCCGAGCTGGCAACCGGGATCGCCATGCGCGGGAAATAGACCTTCGAGATCAAGCGCGAGTCGCTGATGAGGCTGTTGCCCGCTCGCTGAAGCGCTGCCGCGAACAGATTCCAGGGCAGCATCCCGGCGAACACGAACGGCAGATAGGCGATACCGCTCGACGGCAGGTTGGCGAAGCGCCCGAAGATCACGGCGAAGATCAGCGCGGCGACCAGCGGCTGCAACACCACCCAGACGATGCCGAGCGCCGTCTGTTTGTAGCGCAGCTTGACGTCGCGCATGGCGAGGATGTAGATCAGGTCGCGGTAATGCCACAGCGTCCCGATTTCCAGCGCCGCCCAACCGTGTTCCGGTTCGATGCGGATGCGATGCGCTGGCGTTTGCGGCGCGCTTTCCGCCGGGGGATGCGTAACTCGATCCATACTCAATCGCGGGTAAGCCTTCGTCTGACTACGGCTGAAACTATCCTGATTATGCAGGAACATCGAGCCGAATAGCAAAAGGGTTTCGGCGCGGCTCGAATGCTCACTATTGCTGCGCTCACGCCTGAAGCCGCCCATCGGCGAGGCGCACGCCGATCTGTTCCATCGTCTGCCGAATCCCCTCGTCCAGCGGCGTTTCGTAGATCGTCGTGAAGTGGCGGCGCAGCTCCGAATCGTCGAAGCCTTCCGGGAAGGGCAGCAGCCTGTGCGCGACCGTGACCTCCGCCTGCGGACGGTAGCGCCGGATCGCGTCGGCGACCGTCTCGACCGATACCGGTGTCCCGCCCAGCGTGAAGGCATACGCACCATCGAGCGGATACAGCGCCGCGTCAATGAACTGCTCGGCGACATCCGACGCCCAGTGGAACTGCATCGTGCCGTTGAAGCTGATGTGATAGGGCACGCCCGCCACCGCCGCCAGCATCGCTTTGGTCGGCTCGCTCGTCAATCCCTGATCGCGCCCCAGACCGTAGACCGTGTACGGGCGCAGCGCCGTGCTGGTGATGTGTTCATCCTGCCAGTAGATGCGGGCGATGCCTTCGTCGGCGATCTTGTACACGCCGTAGAGTGTGTGCGGGTGGGTCGGCGCGTCTGCCGCGAGCAGCCCCGGCGGATATTCGTCGGGCGTGCCGTACACCGCAATCGACGATGCGTAAGTGACGTGCCGCAGCCCCGCCTGCTTCACCGCCTCGAACATGTTCACCGTCCCGACCACGTTGACCTGCGCACCCAGCACCGGGTTCGCCCGGCAGAACGGCACTTGCAGGGCAGCGAGGTGGATGACGTGCGTGACGCCGTGCCCGGTGATCGCTACGTGCACCTGCTTGAAATCGGTCAGGTCGCCCTGCACGAAAAGGATGTCGGCTTGCTCATCCGGCGTCAGCAGCAGGTTGATGCGGGCGCGGTTGTCGCTCAGGTCGAAGCTGACCACCTGCTCGCCGCGCCTGCGCAGGTGGTACAGCGTCCATGCTCCGATGCAGCCCATCGCCCCGGTGACGAGAAATACGCGCTGCGAACTAGCCATGATCCAGACCCGCCTTATGCGCCGGTGTAGGCGACGACATCGATCTCCACCAGCATATTGCCGATCAGTTGGCTGCCAACAGTCGTGCGCACCGGCTTCGGATCGGGGAAATGTTCGGCGTAGATGGCGTTGAAGCGCGGGAACAGGCTCAGGTCGCTCAGATGCACCGTCGACTTGACCACGTCGGACATCGACGCGCCCGCGGCTTCCAGGATCGAGCGCACGTTTTCGAGCGCCTGCTTCGTCTGCGCCTCGATGGTGTCGCCGACGAGATTGCGGGTTGCCGGGTCGAGACCGCCCTGCCCGGCGATATACACGAAATCGCCCGCGCGGATCGCCTGCGAGTACGCCCCACCCGGACGCGGTGCTTTGTCGCTCAGAATTGCCTGTTTCGCCATGTAGTTCTTCTCCAGTTGTGTTTGACCAGTACAAGCCGCACCAGTCTACCACCGCTCGCACCAAAATTTCGATAAGAGGCGGATTACTATGGTCTGGAAATTGCACAATCCTGCTGCATCGTAAGGATCGTGTCACCTGGAACTCGGCTATAATGACCTGTGAACTTGCACTACACAGAGGGATCGAATGTTGAAGGCAATCGGGCGGTCGCTCTGCCAGCTTGTCTGCATGGGTTTGCCGCTGCTCCTGTCGATCAGCGTCGTGTTTGCTCAGACGGTGGGCTGCCCGGCGTTCGTGGACCATGCCCTTGATGCGGTTGGCGAAACCTGCGGCGCGCTGGGGCGCAACCAGGTCTGCTACGGCAATCGTGCGGTTGATGCACTGTTCGATTCGTCTGCGCCTATCGATTTTGCCGATCCGGGTGATCGCGCCAGCATCCTCAGCCTTCGCCATCTCACCACCGCCGCGCTGCGCCCGGATGAAGACCTGTGGGGCGTGGCGGTGCTGGCGCTTCAAGTCAACCTGCCGGACAATCTCCCCGGTCAGAACGCGACCTTCATCGTCTTTGGCGATGCTGAACTGACGCCCGACGACGCTCAGTCGGGTTATGACGCGCCGATGCAGGCATTCAGCCTGGCTACACATATCGGTGGTATCGATTGCGCAGAAGTGCCGGACAGCGGGCTGCTGGTGCAGGCTCCCGAAGACGCGACGGTCAATTTTCTCGTCAACGGCGTCGAAGTGAACGTTGGCAGTTCGGCGCTGTTCCAGATCGACGGAGATGATCTGACGGTCGATACCGTCGAAGGCGTCGTCGCCGTCACGTCGGACGGCGCGAGCGAAGTTGTGGGGGAGGGGCTGAGTGTGCGCGTGCCGCGCGGTCGTCACCCGCTCCAGGCGGCGCTCACTCGTTCTCAGCGCGTGCGCAACGCCCCCTGGCGGCTGCTGCCGCGCCAGATCAACACCTTCCCGCCGCCGCCGGACGGACAAATCGTCGCGCTCAACCAATGCGCCTTTCCGAACACCCAGCGCGCTGCCCAGAACCCGGTCAGCGTGCGCGCTGGCGAGCCGGTCGTGCTGCGCTTCACCATTCCCCAGCAGTCGCTCGAACTTGCGCGGATTATCCAGCGGCAGACGCGCAACCAGCTTTTCATCAATGGGGAGGTGGTCGCGCCGTACACGCGCATCGGTCCCTGGCGCGGAAACGAGGATGAATTTGGGCAGGCGCTCGGAATCGAGTTCTACTGGCTGATCGAAGCGCCGGAAGCGGGGAACTATCGGATCGCGCTTGACAGCCAGTCGGTCACCGGGCGTCCGATTGTGACGGGTATTGACGGTCCCGACCCCGACAACCAGCCGGAGATCATCCCCGCGCAGCGCCGGTTCTACTGTCTGGTTCAGGCGCAGCCGTAGCCGATCTTTGACCGGACTCGAAATCATATCAGCCAACAACCGGGAACTGCAATAGAATAGAGAGACCGACAACTTCGGACAACACGACTGGGCGTTCACGATGATTGAGACTGTGTCTGATCGCTATTCGCTTGGCGAACGAATTGGCACTGGCGGTATGGGCGACGTGTACCGGGGGCTTGACCACCACACGAATACCCCCGTCGCCATCAAAGTGCTGCGTCCGGAGCTGGCGACTCAGGATATGGTGCAGCGCTTCCTGCGCGAAGGCGAAGCGCTGCGCCAGCTAAATCATCCCAACATCGTCAAGCTGCTGGACGCCGTCCACGACAACGACCGCTACTACCTGATCATGGAGCTGGTCGAGGGTGGCGCGCTCGATGCCGTGCTGCGGCGGACACCTGTCCTGCCGATCAACGATGTCCTCAACGTCGCCCTCGATCTGGCGGATGCTCTGACCCGTGCTCACCGCCTCAACATCATCCATCGTGACATCAAGCCAGCGAACGTCCTGCTGGCGAAGGATGGGATGCTGCGCCTGACCGATTTCGGCATCGCCCGCGTCATCGGCTCGGAGATCACCGAAGTGGGCAGCGTGCTGGGCACGGTCGCGTACATTGCGCCGGAAATCCTGCACGGCAGTCCTGCCGACGCCCGCTCCGACATCTGGTCGATGGGGCTAATGCTGTTCGAGATGCTGATCGGTGAGCATCCGTTCAAGCGCTACCAGCAGTCTGGCGGGCTGATCACCGCCATCCTCGACGGCGCGCTGCCCGACCTGGAAACCATGCGTTCCGATGCCCCGCCCGCGCTGGTGGACGTGATCAACCGTATGGTGACGAAAGACCGTGACGAGCGGATTCCCCGGATGCGGCTGGTGGGGTCTGAACTGGAAGCCATCCTCAGCGCGAATACGGCGGTCGCCGATGCGCCCACGCAGGCGACGCAGCTCGTCGTCAAGCTGGAAGGTGCGAGCCGCTTTGAAACCCCGAATACGCCGTCATCGGACGCGCTGCGCCACAACCTGCCGCTGCAAACCACGCCGTTCGTGGGGCGCGAGGCGGAGCTGGACGAGCTGGAGAAAATCCTGCGGGACAGCACCGTGCACCTGCTGACGGTCGTCGGTCCCGGCGGGATGGGCAAGACCCGCCTGTCGCTGGAAGTGGCAGGCAAATTCCTGCACCCCGAACCACACGGGCGCCTATTCGAGCATGGCATCTACTTCATCGACCTCGCCCCGGTCGCATCCGCCGAGCACATCGTCGGTGCCGCTGCCGAGGCGGTCGGGTACGCTTTCCAGCAGGACGGGCGCGACCCGCAGCAGCAGTTGCTCGACTACCTGCATGGGAAAAACATGCTGCTGATCATGGACAACTTCGAGCATGTCATCGCCGGGCGCACCATTGTGCAGGACATGCTGCAAGCCGCGCCGACGGTGAAGATTCTCGTCACGTCCCGCGAGCGGCTGAACCTGAACGCCGAGACTGTCTACGTATTGAGCGGCATGTCCTTCCCGACGTGGGAAACTCCCGCCGACGCCCTTGAATACGGCGCGGTGAAGCTGTTCATGCAGAGCGCGCTGCGCGTCCGCCGCGATTTTCAGCTTGAGGCGGGCGATCTGCCGTTCGTGGCGCGCATCTGCCGTCTGGTGCAGGGCACGCCGCTCGGCATCCTGCTCGCGGCAGCGTGGCTGGAAGTGCTGACGCCGCGCGAAATCGTCGACGAGATCAGCCGCAGCTTCGACTTCCTCGAAACCGAGATGCACGACGTGCCCGAACGCCAGCGCAGTCTGCGCGCGGTATTCGAATACTCGTGGAATTTGCTTAGCGAGCAGGAGCGAACACTGTTCGCCCAGTTCTCGATCTTTCGTGGCGGCTTCACCCGCGACGCCGCCCTGCGTATCACCAGCACGAATCTGCGGGCGCTCACGCTGCTGGTGAACAAGTCGCTGCTGCGGCGCGATAACGAGTCCGGGCGCTACGAGATTCACGAGCTGCTGCGCCAGTACGCCGAAGAAAAGCTGGCGCAGTCCGCCGAACTGGACGCCGCCTATGACGCGCACAGCCGCTACTATCTGGAGATGGTCGTCCAGCTAACGCCGAAGCTCAAGGGCTTCGGGCAGCTTGAAGCGCTCAATCTGATCGACACCGATTTCGAGAATATCCGCGTCGCCTGGACCCGGGCGGTCGAACGGCATGACGCGGCGCTGGTCGAGCAGGCGATTGAGGGGGTTTACCTGTATCTCACCTTCCGCAACCGCATGATGGATGGTCAGCAGGTGTTCGGGCTGGCGCGGCAGGCGTGGAAAGCCGAAGGCGACGCGCCCTCGCTGCTGGCGGGCAAGCTGCTGGTGCGCTTTCCGCAGGGGCAGCCGCTGGCGCAGTACCGCGCCGGGCTGGCAATCGCCGAGCGCTGCGGCGACTCCCGCGAGAGCGCCTTCTGCCAGCGGCTGGTCGGTCACTGGATATCGCATACCGAATACAATCAGGAGGATGGCGTGCCGCTGCTCGAAGCCAGCCTGAGCGGGTATCGGGCGCTGGGCGACAAGTTCTACGCCGCGCAGGTGCTGGACGATCTCGGCTGGAGTCACATGCTGATGTTCGACGTGCTCAACCAGCAGCCGCTCGTCCGGGAGAGTCTGTCGCTGCGCCGCGAGATCGGCGACAAGATCGGCACCGCCAATTCGCTGCGCAATTTGGGCGGGTCGAGCGGCGGCTTTTTCGACTCGTCGGATCGGGCAATCGGCTACTGGGAAGAAGCGAAGGGCATCGCCTACGAAATGAAAGACCGCCTGGGGGTCGCCTGGAATGCCAGCCTGCAAGCGTCGAACCTGATCTACAAGGCGGAATACGACCGCGCCGATGCCCTGCTGGACGAGGCGTATCCCCACGCCGCCGACATCAACGATCCGGTCGTGAAGGGCTTCATCATTCTGGAGCGGGCTTGTATCGCCGGGCTTCGGGATGAGGATTACACCCGCGCCCGTCGTCTGATCGACGAAGGCTTTCCGCCCGACGCGCCGCCGGACTTCCGAATCTCGTTCGCGTCGTTCGCCATGACCATCGTCGCCTGTGGGCTGCGCAATTTCGAGACGTTTCGCCCTTACTACACCGTCTTTTTCGAGGCGATGCCGTTTTTCCGCGACGACTTCTTCCTGCCGATCCTGCTGCCCAACCGCCTCGTGCAGTTGTTCGAGCGCGGCGAATACGCGCGGCTCATCGAGCTGCTCGTCCCCTTCCTGAATTCGCACATGACTTATGCCGGTCAGCCGTTCCCGATGGCGTGGGCGCACCGCTGGGGCGTGATCAGCCGCCTGCGCGATCAGGCTGAGGCGGCGCTGGGCGTCGAAGCGACCGAGGCGGCGTGGGAGCGCGGCGCGCTGCTGCCCGCGTCGGAGATCATCCGGGAAGTGCGTGTGTTTCTGAGCGAAATCCTGGGCTGAGCGCCCCTGCGCGGGCGCTCGCTCACGGGCGCTTGATTGTTCTGTTCATGCCGACGAGAATGTGTTTCTGTAGCGGCACGACAGTGCCGTGCCTCGCTATCCCCACCAATTTCATCATCCCGCACCTCAATTTTCTTGACAACCGGTAGATTTTCACGCTAGTATCAACGCGCGTCGTCAACGCGCGTTGTATTCGCGTTGCCGGTGTTTTACAGATAGTGGCTGAACCCCGGCTTTGGGGCGGCAAGCGGACACGGATGCCCGTGCCGCCTGCCGTTCGTCGGGGCTTATTTCACAAGAACCTCTTTTTGTTCGCGCTGTTCCTTGCTCGCGCGATGAACTCCGAATCAAGGCAAAGGGAAAGGAGTCGCACACCCGGCACAGGAAACGCTCGCTCTACATCCTGAACAGGCAATAGTGGTCAATCAGGCAGGAGACTTTTGATAATGAGAACACGGCTTGCATTACTTACTCTGGTTTTTCTGCTGTCGTTGGGGCTAGGCATCGTCGCGCAGGCGCAGGATGTGCCTGAAGTCACGCTCACGGCGTGGACAGCCGACCAGCTTTACCTCGACTATTTCAGCCAGCGCCTCCCCGATTTCCAGGCGCTCCATCCTGAAGTCAAGATCACCTTCAACCCGGTATTCGATTCGCAAGCGCCGACCAACGCCCTCAACGCGATTGCGGCAGGCGAGACGCTCCCCGATATGCTCGGTATGGAACGAAGTGCCTTCGGCAACTTCATGCGCAACGGCATCATCGCCCAGTACTTCCTCGACCTGAGCGACCTCGTCGCGGCTGATAAGGCTGACTACGCTGCCGGGCGTATGGCGATCTACAGCTACGAAGGCAAGCTGTACGGGCTGGAAAGCCAGCTCGCGGGCAGCCTGCTGTACTACCAGCCTGCCGTCTACGAGGCAGCCGGTGTCGATGTTCCGACGACGTGGGAACAGGTCGTCAACGATGTCGGTCCCAAGCTGGTCGATGCTGGCAGCGCCTTCACGTTTGCGACCAATGACGGCGACTGGTTCCTGATGCTGTACTACCAGCGCGGCGGCGCGGTCTTTGATGCGGACGGCAATTTCGTCATGGGCAACGAGGATAATCGCGCGCTGGCAATCGAAGTGGCGACGCTCGTGCAGCAGGGCATCCAGAACGGCACATTCATGGTCGTGCTCGGCAATGACGTGTGGGGTGGCGCAACCCTTCCGACGGCTTACAATGACGGAAGCCTGGCAAGCACGGTTATGCCCGACTGGTGGGAAGGCTGCTGCCTGAAGCCTTACGCTGGACCGGACGCTGCGGGCAAATGGCGCGTCGCGCTCCCGCCCGTGTGGGAAGGCGGCGGGCATACGACCCTGACGTGGGGCGGCACCGGCTGGATGGTTTCCAGCGCGTCCCCCAATGCTGAGCTGGCGAAGGAATTCCTCGCTTTCGCGTATCTGGGTCTGGAGAGCCAGGTGCAGAAGTTCACGGCGATCAACAACTTCCCCTGGTACATTCCCGCGTTCAGCGACCCGCGCGTGGCGGGCTATGAAGACCCGTACTTCGGCGGTCAGCATACCGGCGAGCTGTTTGGTCAGGTAGCCGCCGACGTGCCTGCCTGGTATCCAAGCCCGTTCCTCCCGAACGCCAAGACAGCCCTGGGTGACAACCTGCCCGCGTTGTTCGACGGCTCACTTACGCCGGAAGCCTTCGTTGACAACTCGGTCAGCACAGTCCAGGAAGCAATTGACTTCGGCTTCTAAGCGCCCATGATCAATGGTAGGGGGAGTGATCGAATCGCTCTCCCTACCTTCGTCCCGAACAGCTTTTTGGAGGCGGACATGTCCACTCAGGATGCGGCTGGCGCTATTTCGCTGCCGATTCCCAAGCGCAGATCGCCCAGGCAAGACAAATATGCGCCCTATTTCTTTATTTCGCCCTTTTACATCTTATTTACGGTCTTTTTTCTACTCCCGACCGTATTTGCGCTGGTACTCGGCTTCCTGAAGTGGAATTCGATGGGCACGCCGGAATGGTTCGCTCTGCGCAACTACGAGCGGCTGTTCGGCGACGAAGTGTTCTGGCAGTCGGTCGGCAATACCGTTTTTTACTCCGGGTTCAGCCTGTTCATCATTGTCCCGCTGGCGCTGCTCGAAGCGATGGCGCTCAACTCCAAGATGCTGCGCTTCCGCACGCTGTGGCGGGCGATCTATTTCGCGCCGATTGTGACCTCGACGGTGGCGATCTCGCTGGTGTTCCGCATGTTCTACAACAGCGAATACGGGCTGCTCAACCAGATCATCCTGGCGTTCGGCGGCTTGCCGGTCGACTGGCTCGGCAATCAGGGCGTCGCCAAGATCGCCGTCATGGGCGTGGTGGTCTGGCGCTGGACGGGGCTGCTGGCGGTCTATTTCCTGGCGGGCTTGCAGTCGATCCCCGAAGAATTGTACGAGGCGGCTGCCATCGACGGCGCGAACGGCATCCAGCGCTTCCGCAGCGTGACGCTGCCGTCGCTGCGCCCGGTGATTTTGTTCGTCTCGGTCATCGTGCTGATCGGCTCGCTGCAAATCTTCGACGATCCGCAGATTATGTTCGGCAACGCCAACCCCGGCGGTCCCGCCAATGCCGGGTTGAGCATCGTGCAGTACCTGTACGGGCGCGGGATCGGTCAGTTGCTGTACGGCTATGCGTCGGCGGTCGGGCTGGTCTTGTTCGTGGCGATCTTCGTCCTGTCGCTGGCACAGTTCCGGTTCTTCCGGGGATTTGAGAGCGATTGATCATGGTCATGTCCGCGTCAAGACGCAGCATCAATGCCATCGTGCTGAACGTGATCGTCGCGCTGGGCGGCATTATCATGGTCACGCCGCTGGTATGGATGGTGTCCGCCTCGTTCAAGCCGCTCCACGAGATTTACACCTATCCGCCCACCATCATCCCGGAAACCTTAACGACCGTCAATTACACCCGCTTGGGGACGGACTGGCCCTTCTGGACCTGGTACGGCAACAGCCTGCTGGTGGCGGTGCTCAGCACGGTAGCCGTGCTGTTCTTCACGTCGCTGGCGGGCTTCGGCTTCGCCAAGTATCGGTTCAGGGGCAGCCGGGTGCTGTTCGTGCTGCTGCTCGGCTCGACCATGATCCCGTTCCAGCTCATTCTCGTCCCGCTGTTCATCTTCATGAGCCGTCTGGGGTGGACGAACTCGTACTGGTGTCTGATCGTGCCGTTCATGGCTCCCGCCGTCGGCATCTTTCTGATGCGCCAGTTCCTGCTGTCCATCCCCTCCGAGCTGATCGAGGCGGCGCGTATCGACGGCGCGTCGGAGTTCGGCATCTACTGGCGCGTGATCCTGCCGCTGGCGCGTCCGGCGCTGGCGGCTCAGGGCGTGCTGACGTTCCTGGGGTCGTGGAACAGCTTCCTGTGGCCCCTGTCGGTGCTGCACAGCCAGACCGCGATGACGCTGCCGGTCGGCATGGCGGCGATGGTCGGCGGCGTGACGGCGGGGCGCGAGCCGCCCATCGGTCCGTCGATGGCGGCGGCGACGCTGGTCACCATCCCGGTGATCGTGATCTTCGTCGCCGTCCAGAAGCAGTACATCGCCGGTCTCACGGCGGCAAGCGTCAAGCAGTAGCGGCGCGCATCGTATCGGCTGGAGAGGGGCTGCGGATGTGCGGAACCCCTCTCTTTGTGCAGGGTTTTCACCAAAGGCTCGTTGGATGTCAACTCAGTCATTTCAGTCGCCCACACAGACCACCCGAACGCTCGACCTCACCGGGGCTTCGCTGCCGATCACCAGCGGGCATCTCCGTCTGGGCGGCGCGAATCCGCAGGGGCATACCATCGCCTTCACCAATTACTACATGCTTCGGGACGGCGTGCCGTGCATCCCGGTGATGGGCGAATTCCACTTCGCGCGCTATCCGGCGGCATTGTGGGAGGATGCGCTGCTGAAGATGTGGGCGGGCGGCGTCGACATTATCGCCAGCTACGTGTTCTGGAACTACGTCGAGGAGGACGAGGGCGCTTTCGACTGGTCGGGCAACCGCGATCTGCGCCGCTTCGTCGAATTATGCGCCGCTCACGACATGCCGATCATCGTGCGCGTCGGACCGTTCGCGCACGGCGAGTGCCGCAACGGTGGGCTTCCCGACTGGCTCTACGGGCGTCCGTTCGAAGTGCGCTCGAACGACCCGCGCTTCCTTGCCTACGTGAGCCGCCTGTACGAGCAAATCGCCGCTCAGCTTGACGGGCTGCTGTTCAGGGATGGCGGACCGGTCATCGGCATCCAGTTGGATAACGAGTACATGCACTGCGGCGCGCCCTGGGAAGTCACGTTCCGGCAGGGCATGGAATGGGTTCCGGCGGGTTCGGAAGGCGATTCCTACATCCTGACGCTCAAGGCGCTGGCGCGCGACGTTGGGCTGGACGTGCCGATCTACACCTGCACCGCCTGGCGTAACTCGCCGATCCCCGAAGGCGAAGTGCTGCCGATGCAGGGCGGCTACGCCTTCACACCCTGGAATCCCGACCCGGACTTCCGCCAGTCGCCCACCCGCGAATACCTGTTCCGCAACCGGCATCGAGACCCGGTTACCAATGGCGTCCCCACCTATGACGCCGAAAAATATCCGCTCGTCTGCTGCGAGATCGGCGGCGGCATCCAGATCACGTATTATCACCGCCCGGTCGTCCCACCCGCTTCGGTCGAGGCACTGGCGGTGGTCAACCTCGCTGGCGGCTCGAACCTGATCGGCTACTACATGTATCACGGCGGGTCGCACGCGGTGGGCGCGCACAGCTTCATGAACGAGTACACCGTACCGCGCATCTCCTACGATTTTCAGGCGCCGATCCGCGAATTCGGGCAGTTTGGCGATTCGTTCCGCTGCCTGCGGCTGGTGCATCGCTTCGTCGCGGATTTCGGCGACCTGCTCGCGCCGATGACGGTCGTCCTGCCGGATGACGCTGACGCTATCACGCCGGAGAACACCACCAGCCTGCGCTGGGCGGCGCGCGCCCGCGACGGGGCGGGCTTCCTGTTCATGAACAATTATCAGGATCACATCGAGACGCGGGACATCGCCGACATCCGGCTTCAGCTTCGGCTGGCGGGCGAGACCGTCACCATCCCGCGCAGCCAGCCCCTGACGCTCGAACCGGACGTGACCGCTATCCTGCCGTTCGGCTTGTCGCTGGACGGCGTGGCGCTGGTCTACGCCACGACCCAGTTGATGGCGAAGCTCCACGACGGCGACGCCACCTGCTACTGCTTCTTCGCCCCGCGCGGCATGGTCAGCGAATACGCCTTCGCGTCCGGCAGCTATCGCTCGCTCGACGTGCAGGGCGGCATGGTTGTCGAGGCGGACGGTCGCGCCTACGTGACGGTCGCGCCGGGGACGGACTGCCGGATCACGATCACCACCACGAGCGGCGAACGGGTGCGCATCCTGACGCTCACGCGCGAGCAGGCGGAGCGCGCCAGCAAGCAAGAGCTGTGGGGCGCGGGACGGCTGGTGATCGCCGACGGAACGCTGGTCGGCGACGGCGACGCCTGCTCGCTCTACACCGTCGGGAACGGCGACGCCAGCCTGCTGGTCTACCCGCCGCCCGCTGGCGCACGCAGCACCGACGGTTATTTCGCCCGCTATACGCTCGGCGTTGCGCCGAAGGATGCGCGGGTCGAGGTGGAAATGCTCGGCGCGGATCGCGCGGTGCTGCGCTTCCCGCCGGACATCCTCGACGGCGTGGACAATATCCTGCTGCGCATCGATTACGTCGGCAACGTCGGCAGCGCGTTCGTCGACGGCAGGCTGATTCACGACAACTTCGGCAACGGGACGGTCTGGGAGATCGGGCTGCGCCATTACGAGCCGCTGCTCCAAAAAGAGTGGCTGATCCACGTCAGCCCGATGATTCAGGACGGAGCCGGGCAGCGCTTCATCCCGACCGGCATGTCGTTCAGCCCCAGCCCCGACAGCCAGCCGCTCGCCGTCATCCGGTCGATCAGCGCCGTACCCGTTTACAAGACCCCGCTCCCGCCCAATCCCTGACCGCTTCTGCCCTCAGGAAACGCTCGAAATACAGCCGATAATCGGCACGCTCTGATCCCCGCACCCGCCATCAGGCAGAGGTAGGTGCGGGGATTTTCTGCGCGTCGAGCAGGCGCATTCCACCTCAACTGATTGACAAACGGACATTCTGCGCATACAATTCGGAGAAAATGAACATAAATCAAAAATAATACGAACAAAACGAACATGATCTTTTCCAGGCGCGAAAAGCAGATCGTTGAAATCGTCAACAGGCACGGCGGCTACGGCGTCCGGGAGCTGGCGCTGCATTTTGACGTGACCGAAGCCACCATCCGCCGGGACCTGCGCAAGCTGGAAGAATACAACCTGCTCCAGCGGCTGCACGGCGGCGCGATCCCGGTCGAGGACAGCGGCGGCAAAGAGGCGCTGCTGGCGCTGCCGCTGGAAGATCTCGAAGCGACCGGCGAGGACGCCCTGATCCTCGCGCCGGTCGAAAACACGGCTTCGCACACCCTGCGCGAGCGCACGCTGCGCAACCGGATACCGTTCCTCGCCGAATCCTGCCCGCAGGAAGGCGCGATCTACCTCGGACCGAACAACTACGAGGCGGGCTACGCGCTGGGGCGCTGGACAGGCGAGTACTTCCGCGAGCGCTGGGGCGACGGCAAGACCGCTTCCGTGCTGGACATCTCCGAATATGACCTGCCCAACACCAGAGAGCGCAGCGCCGGTTTCGCCGAAGGGATTCGCTCGGCGCTGCCCGGCGAGGTCGTCATCCATTCGGTCGACGGCGGCGGGCTGTACGTCGGCGCGTACCAGATTGCGATGGACGCGCTGCGGCTGGAGCCGAAAACCAACGTGATCTTCGGCATCAACGACGACTCGGTGCTCGCCGGGATGCAGGCGTATCTCGACCTGAGCCTGCCGCCAGACGACCTGATCGCCGTGAACATCGGCGGCGAAGGGGCGACCTCGCTGAAAGCGCTGTCGGAGGACACGCCGCTGGTCGCCAGCGCGGCGCTGTTCCCCGAAGTCGTCGGCAAGCTGGCGATTGACGCGGTGATCCACCTGTGGGGCGGCGGCGAGATCGGCGGCGCGCTGATCACGCCCTATGTCCTGCTGACGAAAGCGAACCTGAGCCGCTACTACCGCGAGACCGAAAGCGGCTGGGAACTGGTCGAAGCGCCGAGCGTCAACGTGCCCGGCTGGGCGACGCTGCCCGCCGATCTGGGCGAGCGGCAGATCGCTTTCGTCATCCTGCACCAGACGCACGAGTGGTATCAGAACATGGCGCGGGCGATGCAGCGCCGCGCCGCCGAGTTCGGCATCACGCTGCGGGTGAAGAACCTGAAAGACGACCTGCAGGACGAGACCAAGGAGCTGCGCCGCTTGATCGGCAAGCTCGCCGCCTCGCAGGTGAAGGATGGCGAGACGATCATCCTCGATACCGGGTCGACCACCAATTACATGGCGCAGTTTTTGCGCCAGCGCACCGACCTGACGGTAATCACCAACTCGCACGACATTTTCAACCGGCTGTACGACGCGCCGGGCATCACGCTGCTGCTCACGGGCGGTCAGTACGACCCCAGGACGCGCTCGTTCGTGGGGCGCGGCGCGCACCTGATGCTGCGCGACATGCGCGCCGACAAAGCCTTCATCGTCGCCGGGGGCGTGTCGGCGGAGTTCGGCATTTCGTCGGTCACGCTTCAGGAGGCGGAAGTCCGGCGGGTGATGCTCGACGCCGCCCGCGAAATCATCGTGCTGGCGGATCACACCGTGCTGGAAGGCGAGTCGAATTATCGGGTCACCGCTCTGGAGAACGTCGATACCGTGATCACGGATGCCGGGATTCGCGCCTCGCAGAGCCTCAAGTTATCGCAGTTGGGCATCAGGGTGGTGGTCGCGGGTCGCGTGACCAATCAGGAATAGCGGCGAAATCCCCTCACCCCGGCTTACCTTCGGTAAGCTTGCCCCTCGTGCAAACCTCGGTTTGCCTTCACGCAAGGCGTGTGCCCGAACAAGTTCGGGGAGAGGGGAAAATCAGGCGTATGACAGGGGGGAGTTGTAAGACGGCAAAAACAGATTAGCCAGAACGCACGTCACTTAGATTTGTTGCGGGGACAGAAATGATTTTTGCATCCGGTATGAACTGCCATCTTGCATGGCGGCGGAGGGTCGTCGGCAGGCACGATGACGCCCATTCGCCGCGCGCCGGGGTGACTGTTCGCCAGTCCACGAGGAGATCATGATGCGGCTGAAGGATCGGGTTGCCGTCGTTACGGGCGCGGGCGCGGGGATCGGCAGGGCGATAGCGACCCTGTTCGCCAGCGAAGGCGCGGCGGTGACGCTGCTTGAGATTAACGCTGCCTATCTGGACGAGACCACCGCCGCGATTCAAGCCAGCGGCGGGCGCTGCCTGCCGATTCTGGGCGACGTGTCCGATTCGTCCAGCGTCAGCGCGGCGCTCGACCGCAGCGCGCGTGAATGGGGCGGCATCGACATCCTCGTGGCGAACGCGGGCGTCGCCATCGGCGGCTCGGTGGTGGACATTTCCGAAGAAGACTGGCATCGGGTGCTGAACGTCAACCTCGGCGGCGTGTTTCGCATGAGTCACTTCGGTATCCCGCACCTGATGCGGCGCGGCGGCGGCGCAATCGTCAACCTGACCTCGACGCAGGCGCTGCGCGGCTATCCCGGCTGGTCGGGCTACGCCGCCTCGAAGGGCGCGATCATCGCGCTGACACGGCAGGTCGCCGCCGAATACAGCGCCCACAAAATCCGCTGCAACGCCATCGCGCCCGGCGCGGTCGATACGCCGATGAACGCCGGGGTGTTCGCCGCCGCGCCCGACCCGGCAGCCGAGCGGGCGAAGTGGGCGGCGCTCACGCCGCTGGGACGGCTGGGCGTGGGCGAGGACATCGCCCGCGCAGCGCTCTATCTGGCATCCGACGAGTCGGACTGGGTGACCGGGACGTGTCTGGTGGTCGACGGAGGACAGCTCGCCGGTTGAGGCTGCCGCTCTGCAATAATTTCGAGTAGAAAGTGCATTTTTTTTGGCTGAACAAAGTATTCCTAACCGCTTCGCTCTCTTTTCCCGGATGCAGCCCGCACACCGTCAGGCGCTGCGCGAGAACCTGCTCGCCTACCTGTTCCTGCTCCCGGCGATTCTGGCGATTGCGCTGGTGCTGTTCTACCCCATCGCCAACCTGTTCGTGACCAGCTTCTACAGCCGCCCGACGCTCACCCGTCCGTCGCATTTCATCGGCTTCGAAAATTACCTGTCGGTGCTGCAAGACCCGATCTTCCCGACGGCGATCCGCAACACATTCATCTGGACGTTCGGCGTCACCGTCGGGCAGGTGATTGTCGGCATGTACTTCGCGCTGATCCTGCACCGGCGCTTTCCGGGGCGCTGGCTGGCGCGGGCGCTGGTGATCGTGCCCTGGATTCTGCCGGGGATCGTCGTCGCCGTCACCTGGCGCTTCATGTACAGCCAGGATTTCGGGCTGATCAACCTCGTCCTGCGCGGCGTCGGCTTGGAGCAGTTCGCCCACGCCTGGCTCGGTGACGTGCAGACGGCGATGATCTCGGTGATTCTGGTCGGCGTGTGGAAGGGGTTCGGCTTCTACACGCTGATGTTCCTCGCCGGGATGCAGACCATCCCCACCGAATTGTACGAGTCGGCGCGCATCGACGGCGCGAACGAGCGCCAGCAGCTTTTGCGCATCACGCTGCCGCTGCTGCGCCCGGTCATGATCACGTCGACGGTGCTCGGCTTGATCTGGACGAGCAATTACTTCGATGCGATCTTCGTCATGACAGGCGGCGGTCCGGCGCGCTCGACCGAGACGCTGCCGATGTTCATCTACAACACCGGCTTCAGCTTCTACCGCACCGAAGAAGCGATGGCGGGGTCGAATATCCTCATGGTGATCGTGCTGCTGCTGCTCGTCGTCTACTTCCTCGTGCTGCGGCGGATCAACGCTAATAACGCGCGCCTGGCTCAGGAGGTGGCATAACATGACCTCGATTGCACTCCAGCGTCCGCGCCCCTTCCAGGAGTGGGTCTATCGCAACCGCGAGAAAGCGCTCGCGGCGCTGGCGTTCGTCTCGATTTTTATCATCATCACGCCTGCGCTGTGGCTGGTCATCACGTCGTTCAAGACCAACGACAACATCTTCCGCTTCCCGCCGCAGCTCATCCCGAACCCGTTCACGTTCGAGAATTACACCCAGGCGCTGAGCGGCGGCGATTTCTCGCGCTACCTGCTCAACAGCATCTTCGTCACCGGCATTTCGACGGTGGTGTGCCTGCTGTTCAGCGCGTTAGCCGCCTACGCGCTCACGTTCTTCAGGTTCGTCGGGCGGCGCGTGATGCTGCTTGTGATCGTCGGCACGCAGTTCTTCCCGGCGGCGATCCTGCTGCTGCCGCTGTTCCGCATGTGGGCGGAACTTGGTCTGTTCAACACTTACATCTCGCTGATTGCCACCTACACGGCGGTCTCGCTGTCGCTCTGTACCTGGCTGCTGGTCGGCTTCTACAAGGCGATCCCCGACGAAGTGCTGGACGCGGCGACCATCGACGGCTGCGGCAAAGTCGGGCTGCTGTGGCGCATCGTCCTGCCGCTGGCGCTGCCCGGCGTGATGGCGAGCGGGGCGTTCGTGTTCATTGGCGTTTGGCAGGAGCTGCTGCTGGCGGTCACGCTCATCAGTGACCCGAACTTGCGCACGGTCATGGTCGGGCTGTACCGCTTCATCGGCGAGCATCGCATCGCCTGGAATTTGCTGATCGCCGCGTCCGTCGCGGTTTCCATCCCCACGATCATCATTTTCGGATTAGTCCAGCGCTACATCGTCGATGGGGTGATGTCCGGCGCGCTGAAATAGAAGGGAGGTGATGGGGAAGCACGTGTATGCGAAGTCACAAAGAGCTTGTTTCGCAATAGAAATGATGCGCAGGAGAATGATAATGAGAAAGCTGTACCTGTTTTTAGTGGTCGTCCTGGCGCTGGCAGCGGTGCTGCCGACGGCGGTTTTCGCCCAGGACAGCATCACCATCAGCATCATTGGGACGGACGGATGGTTCAGCGAAGAAGTTGACCAGGTCGGCGGCGGCAGTTCGGCGGGCTACACCATGATGCAGGAATACATGGCGGAGCACCCGAACATCACCTTCGACGTGCGCGGCGTCCCGTTCGGCGACCTGGACAGCACCCAGCTTGCGGCGATGGAAGCCCACCAGGGTCCCGACATCATGATCGTCAACTCGGTCACGGTCGGCTCGTTCATCGACCGGGGCTATCTCGTCCCCATGAACGATTTGATCGCAGCCAACGGGCTGGATACCAGCATCTTCTTCCCCGGCATGTTGGGTTCGGCGGTGTTCAACGACCAGATTTACGGTCTGCCGATTGATACCGGCACGCGCCTGCTGTACTACAACAAGAAGCTGTTCGCCGACGCCGGGCTGGAGCCGCCGACCACCTGGGATGAAGTCCTCCCGCTGGCGGAACAGCTCACCGACACGGCGAAGGGCATCTACGGCTTCGTGGCGACTTCCGGCGAGCGCTGGCTGTGGCTGTACGAGCACGCCGGCATGTACGCGATGGCGAACGGCTACCGCTTCGTCAACGACGCGGGCACGGAATGCGTGCTAAATCAGGGCGATAACATTCAGGCGATCCAGTACTGGGTCGACATGTTCAACGCTGGCGTGCTGTCGCAGGACGTTCTGCTGACCGGCACGGGCGGAGAGCGCGAGCAGTCGTTCGGCAACAATCTGGCGGCGATGTATCTCGGCGGCTTCTGGTCGGCGGGGACGCTCGAAAGCGACTACGGCATGACCTACCCCGACGATTACGGGATCGTCGTGCTGCAAGGCTCGGACGGCATCGGCAGCTCGACCGGCGGCTGGATTTTCACCGTCACCCGCGACTCGCAGCACCCGCAGGAAGCGCTCGACTTCATCGCCTGGATTCTGGGCGACGCCGAGCGGCTGTCGAAGTTCACCGGGCTGATGCCAGCGACGGCGGGCGCGTCCGCGCTCGTGCTTCAGGACGACTTCTACACGCCGTTCAAGGAGCTGCTGGAAAGCCCGAACACGCGCCACCCGATCCCGCTCAACCCCGGTCTGCCGGAGCAGGCGGAAGTGCTGCGCAACGTCACGCAATCCGCCATTCTCGGCGAGATGACGGCGCAGGAAGCGGCGGATTCGTTCTGCCAGCAAATCGAGGGGACGCTGTTCCAGCCGTAAGTGGCAGTTGCGAGAAGCTGAGACGGCAGCGGAACTACCGCCTCAGCCCGGCAGGGAAAATGGGCTATCCCTCGGCATCGTCCGCAGGGACATACGAGGGATAGCCACTCTACCTGATACCGAATTTTAGCCTCAAAAATGGTTTGATCCAATCCTGGCGCAGGCGGTGAGGAAAGCATCATCACGATGACAACTTTGTATGGACGGCAGTGGAGTCGGGAGGAGATACAGCAGTACGTCCCCGACATGAGCCAGTTGGCTCCGATCCGGCGCTCGGTGCTGCGCGAAGGGCGCGCGGAAGGCATCGACACGGTGGACATAGCGACCGGGAGCGGCTTCCAGTTCACGGTGCTGCCGGGGCGCGGGCTGGACATTGCGCACGCCAGCTATCGCGGCATCCCGCTGTGCTGGCGCGCGTTCCCCGGCGAAGTTGCCGCGCCGTACTACGAGGCGCAGGGCTTGGGCTGGCAGCGCAGCGCCTTCGGCGGGTTGATGAGCACCGGCGGGCTGTCCACGATGGGCGCGCCGTCGGTCGATCATGGTGAGGAACTGGGGATTCACGGTCGGGCGAGCAATCTCCCGGCGAGCAACGTCTGGGCGGACGCGGCGTGGGAAGGCGAGCGCTACCGTCTGTGGGTGCGCGGCAAAGTGGCGGAATCGATGGCGCTGGGGGGAAATCTGGTGCTGACGCGCGAGATTTCGACCGAGCTGGGCGCGTCGCACCTGATCATCCGCGACCGCGTCGAGAACCGCACCTTCGCCCGCGCCGAACACATGATGCTGTACCACTTCAACATCGGCTTTCCGCTGCTCTCGGCGGACGCCCGCCTGCTGGTCAACAGCGAGCAGGTCGAGCCGCGCGACGCCGACTCAGTCGCCGGGCTGGATCGCTGGGATCGGTTCGAGCCGCCGCTGGCGGGCAGACCGCACCAGCTTTTCTATCACAGGCTGCGCCCGGACGCCGACGGCAAAGCGCACGTCCTGCTGGCGGGGATGCCCGGTTCCGCCGAAGGCGCAGTCGCGGCGTACCTGTCGTACACGCACAGCACGCTGCCCTGGTTCATCAACTGGAAGTGCATGACAGCGGGGGATTACGTGACGGGTATCGAGCCTGCCAACGCCTGGGTGCAGGGGCGCGCGGAAGAACGCGAAGCGGGACGGCTACGCTTCCTCGAAGCGTGGGAGGCGGTCGAGTACGAGGTCGAATTCGGGGTGCTGGCGGGGCTGAAAGCGATCAACGAGTTCGCGGAAGCCCACGATCTGCCGCGACTCGACGGGGCATGGTCATGAGGGAAGGGCTGACATGAGCGGTCCCCTGAGCGGCGTGGTCGTGCTCGACTTCACGCAGCTACTGCAAGGTCCCTACGCCACGCAGATGCTGGGCGACATGGGTGCGGAGATTCTGAAGATCGAGCCGCCGGGCGGCGACTGGATGCGCAAGTTCGCGCTCGGCAACCTGTACCTGGCGGGCGAGAGCGTGTCGTTCCTCGCCTTCAACCGCAACAAGCGCAGCGTGTGCCTCAACCTGAAGCAGCCCGCTGGCGTCGAAGCGGTGAGGCGGCTGGCGGCGCGCGCCGACGTGGTGATCGAGAATTTCCGCCCCGGCGTGATGGATCGGCTGGGGATCGGCTACGAAACGCTGGCGGCGATCAACCCGCGCCTCGTGTTCTGCTCGAGCAGCGGCTGGGGGTCGTCGGGTCCTTACGTGACGCGACCGGGGCAGGATTTGCTGGTGCAGGCGATGAGCGGCTTGCCGTTCCTGAACGGGCGCGAGGACGACCCGCCGGTCGGCATCGGCTTGGGGATCGCCGACATCGCGGCGGCGCTGCACATCGTCTACGGCGTGCTGGCGGCGCTCTACAGCCGCGAGCGCACCGGGCGAGGGCAGCGGGTGGAAGTGTGCCTGTTCAATTCGCTGCTGACGTTCGTCAATCAGGAGATGTCGACCTACCTGAACGGCGGCGGGCTGCCAAAGCGGAGCAATTCCGGCAACAACCCCGCGCCCTACAACGGCGCGCCCTACGGCATGTACGCGACGGCGGACGGCTACATCGCCATCGCCATGAACCCGGTCAACAAGCTCGCCGGGCTGATCGGCTTGAGCGGCTACGAGCACCTGTCGTCCAACAACGTGATGGAGAACCGCGACGCCATCAACCGCGCATTCACGGCGGCGTTCCGGGGGCGCACGACGGCGGCGTGGCTCGACCTGCTGCTCGCGGAGGACATCTGGTGCGCGCCGGTCTACACCTTCGCCGAGCTTGAGCGCGACCCGCAGGTCGCCCACAACGCCATGATCGTCGGCTACGACCACCCGACGGCGGGCGAGGTGCGCACGCTCGGCATCCCGATCCAGTTCAGCGGCACGCCGGGCGACATCCGCCTGCCCGCGCCGCTGCTGGGCGAGCATACTGACGCGATCCTGACGGAGTACGGCGGCTACACCGGCGACGACCTCGCCGCGCTCCACGATCAGGGCGCGGTATGCCAGGCGTGAGTTACCCGACGATAGCTAATCAGAGTGAACAGGAAATCATGCGGGCGGCGCGCGCCGTGATGGTCGATAACCTGAAGCATTATGCGCGGGTGACGTGACATGTACGAGACGATCTGGATCGAGCAGCACGGCGAGATCGCCGTCCTGTATTTCAACCGCCCGGACAAGCTGAACGCGATCAACCGGACGGTGTACGCGGAACTGAGCGACTACCTGCGCGCGGTCGAGCGCGGCAGCAGCCCGCCAGCGTGCTGATCCTGACGGGCGAGGGGCGCGCGTTCGTCGCCGGGGCGGACATCGACGACTACCTGACGATGACGCTGGCGCAGTTTTCGGCGTTTCAGCGGCTGGGGCGCTCGGTGATGGCGCAGATGGAGCAGCTTCCGCGCCCGATCCTCGCGGCGGTCAACGGCTACGCGCTGGGCGGCGGCTTCGAGATCGCGCTGGCGTGCGACGTGATCGTCGCGGCGGAGAACGCCAAGTTCGGGCTGCCGGAAGCCAAACTGGGGCTGCTGCCGGGCGGCGGCGGCGCAGCGGCTGGCGCGGCTGGTCGGGGCGGGCATCGCCAAGCGGCTGATCTTCTCCGGCGAGACCATCGACGCCGCGCGCGCTTACGAACTCAACATCGCCAGCGAAATCGCTCCGAAGGGCGAAGCGGTCAATGCGGCGCTGGCGCTCGCCGAGAAAATCCTCGCCAACGGGCAGCTTGCCGTTCGGATGGCGAAGCGGGTGATCGACGAGGGGCTGGAAGCGTCGCTGCCGACGGCGCTCAGCCTGGAAATGGATGCGACCGCGCACCTGTTCGTCAGCGACGACAAGCGCGAGGGCATTCAGGCATTCGTGGAAAAGCGCCCGCCGCGCTTCACCGGGACGTGAGAGGAACCAATTCGTGATCGAACTGCGTGGGAGCACCTGGGATCACACACGCGGCTACGCGCCGCTGCCCGCCAGCGCTGAAGCGTATTCGGCGGCGCACCCCGACGTGCGGATCGTGTGGGAGAAGCGCACGCTGCGCGACTTCGCCGAGATGTCGCTGCCGCAGCTTGCGCTGAAATACGACCTGATCGTGCTGGATCACCCCTGGATCGGCGGGTGCGTGGCTGCCGGAGCGCTGCTGCCGCTCGACGGTTATCTGAGCGGCGACTATCTGGACGATCAGGCGCGGAACAGCGTCGGCAAGAGCCACGCCAGCTACCGCTACGACGGGCATCAGTGGGCGCTGGCGGTCGATGCCGCCGCGCAGGTGAGCGCCTATCGCCCCGATCTGCTGGAACGGTACGATGCCGAGATTCCGCGAACGTGGGACGAGGTTTTCGCGCTGGCGGAGCGGCTGAAGCGGGCGGGTGTAACCGTCTCGACGCCGCTGATGCACGTCGACTGTTTCCTGTGCTTCTTCTCGCTGTGCGCCAACGCCGGGGAGCAGGCGTTCACGAACGGAGACGCCGCCGTCAGCCGCGCGGTCGGTCGCCATGCGCTCGACACGATGCGGCGGCTTGCTGAAGTCGGGCATCCCGACGCGCTGAAGTGGAATCCGCCGCAAATCCTCGACCGGATGAGCACGACCGACGAGGTGGCTTATTCGCCGCTGCTGTTCGGCTACACCAACTACGCCCGCCCCGACTACCGGGATCACCTCGTGCGGTTCGCCAACATCCCGGCGGACGCGAGCGGTCAGCCCAACGGCGCGATCCTCGGTGGGGCGGGGCTGGCGATTTCGAGCGCGTGCCAGCACCCGGACGCCGCCGCCGATTACGCCGCGTTCGTCGCCAGCGCCGAGGTGCAGCGCGGCATGTACTTCGACTGCGGCGGGCAGCCGGGCTATCGCGGCGCGTGGCTGGACGCCCGCGCCAATGCCGAAGCGAGCGATTTCTTCGCCGACACGCTGGCGACGCTGGACGGCGCGGCGCTGCGCCCGCGCTACGACGGCTGGATCGGCGTGCAGGACACGGCGTGCCGGATTTTGCATCACTTCCTGACCGAGGACGGCGACGCCGACCGCGCGCTCGACGCGCTGGACGACGCCTACCGCCGCAGTCTCGCCGCGCGAACGGGAGAGGGTTCCGCATGACGCCTTACGAGGACGACCAGCAGCTATTCCGGTTGATGAAAGCCGAGTTGTTCACCGCCGTCGTCGGCGACGTGCTGGACGCGGCGGGCTGCACGCGCCAGTTCCTGCCGCCGCAAATCAAGCCGCTCGACGCGGGGATGATGGTCGCCGGACGGGCGATGCCGGTGCTGGAAGCCGACTGTCACGGCGAGACGGTCGCCGCCAGCGGCGAGCGCCAGCCGTTCGGCTTGATGTTCGAGGCGCTGGATGCTTTGCAGCCGAACGACGTGTACATCTGCACCGGATCGTCGCCCGCCTACGCGCTCTGGGGCGAACTGATGTCCACGCGGGCGATGAAGTTGAGGGCGGCGGGGGCGGTGCTGGACGGGTATTCGCGGGATACGCGCGGCATCCTGCGGCTGGGCTTCCCGACGTTTTCGCACGGGACGTATGCCCAGGATCAGCGCGTGCGCGGGCGGGTGATCGACTTCCGCTGCCCGATCCGGTTCGGCAACGGCGTGGTGGTGGAGCCGGGCGACATCGTGTTCGGGGATGAGGACGGCGTGGTGATCATCCCGCGCCAGCACGAGCGCAACATCATTCAGGCGGCGCTCGACAAGGTGCGCGGCGAGAACCGCGTGCGGGCAGCCATCGAAGCGGGCATGTCCACCGTCGAAGCGTTTCGGTCGTTCGGGATTATGTAATTGATGACCTCACCCCTCGCTCCCCTCTCCACTTTGTAGAGAGGGGAAGGGTAACCCGCGGTTGCTAGAGGGCAGCGAGGTGAGGTCGTAACAGGCACTCATTCAGACTACTTTGGGTTTATTGAGGAAAAGAGCATGTCCGATAACAGCGCGTGGGGTTATTTCGCCGACGGCACGATCCATCTCATCTGCTCCAGCCACAACGACATCGCCTGGTTCGACACGCCCGCCGCGACGATCACGTGGCGCGACGAGAAGTCGATCACGCCCGCGCTGGAACGGATGGCGAAAAACCGGGGTATCCGCTTCTCGATGGAAAACGTGCTTTACCTGCTGGAATATCTGGAGCGCCACCCGGAACGCAAGGCGGAAATCCACCAGCTCGCGCGCGAAAAGCGCTTCGACTGGGGCGCGACCTACAACCAGCCCTACGAGTCGCTGCTTTCGGGCGAGCAGCTTGTGCGCCAGACGTACCTGGGGCGCAGGCTGGTCAGGAAGCTGCTGCCGGGCGCGGACGCCCGCGTGTACTACAGCCCGGACGTGCCCGGTCGGGCGATGCAGTTTCCGCAGATTCTGGCGAAATCCGGCGTGCCCTACATGCTGATCAGCCGCCACAAGCCGAGCCTGCAATACTGGTACAGCCCGGACGGCAGCCGGGTGCTGAGCTGGTCGATGGGGCAGTACGGCGTGATCCACAACTTCGGCTATGCGTTCGTGCGCGAGTTTCAGGAGACGCGCAGCTTCATCCACGACGACCTTCTGGGGTGGGGCGACGAGTACGCGCAGCGGAGCATCCCGCCGCACTTCGCCTACCTGTGGAGCCACGATTACATCCCGCCGAAGGACTTCGACGAATTGATCGGCAACTGGGGCGCGATGCGCCAGAGCGAGACCGCCCCGACGATCCAGTATTCGACGCCGGAGCAGTTCCTCGACGCCATCAGCGAGGGCGACCCGGCGCTGGAAGAAATCTGCGGCGAGCGCCCGAATATCTGGCTGTACATTCACGGACCGACGCATCACTACGCCATCAGCGCCAAGCGCGAAGCCGGGATTCTGCTGCCCGCCGCCGAGATGTTCAGCACCGTCGAGGCGCTGCTCGAAGGCAGCTTCGCCGGGTATCCCGTGCATCCGTTCAACCGGGCGTGGGCGAACGCCATCTACGACGATCACGGCTGGGGCGGCAACAACGGGCACATCACCGACGAGGTATTCCGCCGCAAGCTGGAACGCGCCCGCGACCTGAGCGACGACCTGCTGACCCGCGCCACGACCGCCATCGCCAGCCGCGTCCAGCCGGGCGCGGGCACGCCGATCACGGTGTTCAACGCGCTGTCGTGGCAGCGCAGCGACCCGGTGCGCGCCGTCGTGCCGATGCCGGACATGCCGTTCAAGATCGTCGATCAGGACGGAAACGCCGTGCCGCACCAGAGCGTCTCTCCGACGATTGGCATCGACGCCGAAGTGACGTTCGTGGCGCGGGACGCCGCCCATCGGCTACCGGACGTACTACCTCGTGCCCGATCCGTCGCCCGCGTCGTCGGGCGTCCCGGCGGGGGTGCGGGTGGGCGCGGAGTCGTATGAGAACGAGTTCTATCGCGTGACGCTCGCGCCCGGCGGCATCCGCAGCCTGTACGACAAGGCGCTGGGTAAAGAAGTGCTGCGCACCGAAAAGCTGCTCGGCGCGGAAGTCGTCATGCTCGATCTGGTCGGGAACGGCGCGGGCGAATTCGGATCAGTGCAGCAGCCGACGACCGTCGGCGATTACGAGCGCGCCAGCGGATACGACCCGGTCTGGGAGATCGCCGAATCGTGGGGGTGGTCTACACCGCCTACAGCTTCACGCAGCCGCTGAAATACGCGCTGCTGGTGCAGCGGCTGATCTTCTACCACCACATCAAGCGCATCGACGTGGAGATCGCGCTGTACAACTGGATCTCGACAGTGCCGCGAGTACCGCATGATGCTGCCGGTCAACGCCAAAGAGACGGCGCAGATCGCTCACGAAGCGCTGATGGGCGTGGTCGAAGTCGGCAGGAGCGAGGTCAGCGGCGCGGTCACGTCGGGACCCGTTTATGAGGGCTACTACGAGGAAACCGGGCTGTACGTGGGGTCCCGCTTACCTCGATATCTGCTCGGAAGTCCACCCGCGCGAGGTGCAGAACTCATCAGCGCGGTCGGCGACGACTTCGCCGTGACGATGAGTTCGTCGGTCGCCGTGTGCGATTACATCGACCCGTCGGCGTCGGTCGCGCTGCATCCGATCCTCCAGCTGATCCTGCTGGCGTCGCGGCGTAGCTGCCACTCCAAGGGCAACTGGCATTGCAGGGCGGCGACCATCACTACCGCTTCTCGATCTTCGCGCACGCCTCGACTGGCGCGCGGGCAGGTGCAGCCCGCCATCGTCGCCAACCACGACCTGCGCGCGGTGGTCGCCGCCGAGCCGCGCGCCGACGCGCACCTGCCGCCGACACAGCTTCGCCAGCGTGTTCCGCGGAGAACGTCGTCATCACAGCCATCAAGAAGGGCGAGGACGACGACAGCGTGGGTCGTGCGGGTGGTCGAAATGGAGGGGACGGATGCCTGGCGAGCCTGCGCCTGAATTTCCCGGTGGCGGCGGCGCATACCAATCTGATCGAGGAAGACGCCGAACCGCTGGCTCTGGACGACGGGGCGCTGGCGGTGACGGTCGGGCATCACGCCATCGAGACGTATAAGCTGTTCCCCGGCTGAGCCTCGCGGAATCAAAACGGGGCGCTCAGACAGCCGAGAGCGCCCCGCTGAATTCTCTTTCGCCGAGTGTCACGGAACCCAGTTCGATAACACCTGCACGGTCTTGTCGGGGTTGACCGGGTCGGTCGTCAGGACGTGGACGCGGAAATCGTGCGGTCCGTCCATCCCCTCATGCATCTGGAACGAGAAGCTCACGGTCGCTTCCTCGCCGGGGTGCAGTGTCTTGGAGCTGATCTGGGTCTTAGGTGGGCAGCAGCCCTCGACCACTTCGATTTGCGGCTCACCGAGCACGTAGAGTTAGCGTTTCGTCGCCGACGTTCTTCACCTGAAAACTGGTGTTGACCACCTGGCTGTAGCTGATTGCCCTGCAGTCGAAGTGATCCCCGCTGAGCTGCACGGCGGTTTTGTCGGTCACTTCCGGTACCGTAGGGCGGCTGCTGGCCGCGATGACCGCCGCAATTCCGCCGACCACGACCACCGCGACCACCACCAGCGCCGCCGGGAGCAGCCATTTCGGGCGTCCGGCTGCCGCCTTCGTTTTTGCCGGGGTTGTCCTGTTCTGCTTTTTCATGTTGGCAATTTCCAGATAAACGAATCGGACGGGTTAGGCAGCCGGGAGCGGCGTGTTGGTCGACGGACCGGATTGGCTATAGGTCGCGTCGATATAGGTGCGTATCTCCGGCGACGACTTTCCTTCGCGCAGCAGACGCATCACGTCGAGCGTGATGTCCACGCAGATGCCGCAGCCGGAGGCGTGATTGTCGAACGTGATGAGTCCCGCCGCGTCGATCTTCTTGACGAAGCAGGCGCGGGCGCTGGTATGACCGAGGTGGACGCAGCCGCAGTAACACGGATATTTTTCCATCTCGCGCGGGTTGGCGGCGGCGAAGCGGTAGGCGTCACGGACGTGCGCCGGGGCGGAATGCACGAAGTCCGGCATTGACGACTCGGAAGCCATCGCGTAGGGGAGTTGCTGAGTTGCGCAGCCGGTGATGACGATTACGGTCGCAAGTAGGGCGAGCAGCAGAATTCTGGAGCGGGCGGACATACAGTAAATTCCTCATCTGAGCGAATATTTGCAGGTACAGCATCTTTCCCCCTTATGCTATCCGACCCCGCCCGCGCGCAGGAAGAACACCCGGCGTGAATTTGCCGGATGATCATCATAAAAATTGTTTTGAAGGGAGAAATCAAGGGATTGGTTGGGAATGGCTGTACGCATGTAGGGGTGAGGCACGTCTCGCCCTCGACAAAGTGCCGCTCGCGGTTTATGCAAGTTAACGGTTAAAGAGAACGGGCACGACATGTCGTGCCCCGACAACCCTCTCCCACGCGGCGGTGTTCGAACAAGTTCGGGAGAGGGGAGAGCGGCTGGCAGCGCCAAGCCCCTACAGACGTATCCTCGATATTCACTACTCGGCTGCGCCTCATTTGAGCAACGCAGGCTGGTTTATCCCCCGCTGAGCGCTGGACGAAATGCACTTCGCTCGATTCCGTGAGCCGGCGCAACTTCGCCCGACAGACGATGCTGTCGACCACCACTGCCATGCCGGGGCGGGACGCGCCCGTCCTCGCACAACTGCTCGCGGATGCCGGAGCCAGTTCGTCCAGCCCGGCGATGATCGGCATTGCCGCCGGGCGGCTGTACGGCTCGACCATTGCCGAACGCAGCAGCGGCGGAATCCAGACGCAGGCCACAGGCGTTCCTTCCGGCTAGGTGCTGGCGGGCTGCGCCCACAGCGCTTCCAGCACGTTCGCCGGGGACATGGGCAGCACATTCATGCGCACGCCGAGCGCCGCGTACAGGGCGTTGGCGATGGCGGCGGCGGCGGCATAATCGGCACTTCGCCCACGCCGCGCACGCCGAATGGATGGTTCAAGTTCGGCACTTCCACGATCACCGTCTCGATCGGCGGCATGCCGAGCGCGGTCGGCATCCGGTAATCAAGCAGGTTGGCGTTCAGCAGACGACCGTCGTCGCTGTACATGTAGGTCTCGTTCAGCCCCCAGCCGATGCCCTGGACGACGCCGCCCTGAATCCGTCCTTCGACAAAATCGGGGTGATCGCCTTGCCCACGTCCTGAAGGGCGGTGCAGCGGGTGATGTCGACTTGCCCGTGTCCGGGTCGACTTCGACATCGACGATGTGGAACGCCATCGCGGGCGCGTAGCCTTCTGGGCGTCACCGACGCGCTGACCATCAGCGACCCGCCAGTCTCGCCCAGCCTGTCCGCCACCTCCGAGAAGCCGGTCTCGCGGTCTCCGGCGCGGAACACACCATCTTTGTAGGCGATCTCGCTCGCGTCGATCTCCCAAAGCTCGGCGACGCGGCTGGTCATCTCGGCGATCAGCTTCCTGCCCAGCTCGTAAGCCGCCCAGCCGGTCGCAAAGGTGGTGCGGCTGCCGTAAGAGCCTTCGGTCTCGGCGACCGAGTTGGTGTCACCCACCTGCGGGACATGGCGATTTCGACGCCGATGCCGAGCGTCTCGGCAAGCTGCATGGCGGTCGAGGTGCGCGCGCCGCCTAGGTCGATGGAGCCGATCAGCAGGCTGATCGTGCCGTCGGCGTTCAGGCTGGCGGAGGCGCTCGACCGCCCGCCGTAGTTGCCCCAGTAGCCGCAGGCGACGCCGCGCCCGCGATAGCGCCCTTCGAGCGGGGCGGTGTAGTGCGGGTGCGTCCTGGCGATCTCCAGCATCTCCACGCTGCCCATGCGCGGCTGCCGACGTCGGCGCGGCGGTCGCCTTCCTTCGCCGCGTTCAGAAGCCGGAACTCGATAGCATCCATCCCCAGCTTCTCGCACAGCTCGTCGATGGCGACTTCGAGGCGAACGCCGCGTTTGATCCTCCCGGCGCGCGGTAGGCGGTGACGCGCGGCTTGTTGACCAGCACGTCGAAACCGTCGATGCGCACGTTGGGGATGTTGTAGGATGAGGATGATGCTGGCTGCCGCGCCCACGTACGAGCCGGGATATGCGCCCGCTTCGAAGGCGATGTAGGCTTCTGCAGGCGTAATCTCCTTGCGCGTTCGCGCCGATCTTCAGGCGGATGTACGACCCGGAGGTGGGACCGGTCGCCGCCAGAATTTCGGCGCGGCTCATCAGAAGCTGCACCGGGCGATGCCCGCTCTTTTTCGAGAGGATCGCGGCAATCGGCTCCAGATAGGCGCTGATCTTGCCGCCGAAGCCGCCGCCGATCTCGGTCGGGATCACGCGCACGTCCGACACCGGGACATCCAGCACGTCGGCGACCTGCGTGCGTATCCCGAAAGACCCTGCGTGCTGCACCAGATCGTGATCTGCCCGGACGGATTGTAGACGGCGGTGGCGTTGTGCGGCTCGATGTAGCCCTGATGTACGGTGGTGGTGTAGACCTCGCGCTCGACGATCACCGACGCCTGCCGGAAGCCCGCGTCCACGTCGCCCAGCACGTGCTGTGATGCGAGGCGTCGTTGGTGATGTGGGCGCTGCCCTTCTGCCCGATTTCGTCGGTGCGCAGGTCGTCCAGCAGGATCGGGGCATCGGGCCGCATGGCGTCGCGCACGTCCAGCACGGGCGGCAGCACCGTAATCGACCGCGATCAGCGCCAGCGCTTCCTCGGCGATATACGCGCTGGTGGCGCACACGGCGGCGACGGCGTGCCCGAAATACAGCACCTTGTCCTTTGCCAGCACGTTGTTGCTCTGGTAGCGCAGATCGGCGCCGCGCCGCCTTCGCCCACTTCGACCAGCTTATCCTCCACGTCGGGGAAGTCGGCGGCGGTGACGACCGCCTTGACGCCGGGCAGAGCTTCCGCCGCGCGTGTCAATCGAGCGGATGCGGGCGTAGGCGTGCGGGCTGCGGCGGATTTTGCCGTAGAGCATGTTGGGCAGGCGAAATATCCGCGCCGTACTGGGCGCGCCCGGTCACTTCTACGGCCGCGTCGTAGCGGTCGACGCGCGCGCCGATCACCCGGTAGGGCGGATCGATGACGGCTTCGGGGGAATCGATCACGTCAGTCATGGGGGTGTCCTCACATCACCTGTGCCGCATCCAGCACAGCGCGAACGATTTTGTCGTAGCCGGTGCAGCGGCACAGGTTGCCCGCCAGCCACAGCCGGATTTCGTGTTCGGTCGGGTTGGGGTTGTGGTCGAGCAGCGCTTTGGTGGCAACGATCAAGCCGGGCGTGCAGATGCCGCATTGAAGGGCGGCGTGTTCGAGAAATTTCTGCTGGATCGGGTGCAGACCGTCGGCGCTGGATATGCCTTCGATGGTCGTGATCGCCTTGCCCTGCGCCTCGACCGCCAGCACCAGACACGAATCGACCAGCGCGCCGTCCATGATCACGCTGCACGCGCCGCAGTTGCCGTTGTTGCAGCCCTCTTTCGTGCCGGTGAGCCACAGCACGTCGCGGAGGGCTTCGAGCAGGCTCTGGCGCGGCTCGCACAGGAACTCGACATTTTCGCCATTGATCCGGGTCTCGACATGGACTTTGCTGACCATAATGTTAGCTCCTTTGCAGGCTGGCTCTGGCTCGGTCGATGGCGCCCTGGAGCGCGCGGCGCGTCAGCACCCCAGCGAGGTGCCTGCGCTGCGCTGCCGTCCCGCGCACGTCGCTGATCGGGCGGGCGGCGTCCGACGCGATCTGGGCGGCTTGCTGAATTGCCTCGTAGGAGATCGTGCGCCCGGCAAGATACGCGCCCGCTTCCGCCACCAGCAGCGGCGTCGGCGCGACTGCCCCCAGCGCCACCCGCGCCGAGCGGATGGTCGTGTCGTCGGCGTCCAGAAGCACGGATGCGCCTGCGCCGACGACGGCGATGTCCATCTCGTTACGCGGGATGAAGCGCAGATAGTGCGCGCCGAAGCCCATCACGGGCGGCTTGACGCGCAGCCGGACGAGGAATTCGCCGGGCTGCAGCGCCGTCTGACCGGGCGCGGTGCAGAACGCCTCGACCGGAAGCTGGCGTATGCCGTCGCGCCCGGCGATGTCGCAGATCGCCTCGTGGACGATCAGCGCCGGGATCGAATCGGCGGCGGGGGAGGCGTTCGCCAGATTGCCGCCGACGGTCGCCCGCCCCTGAATCTGAATCCCACCGATCAGCGACACGGCATCGACCAAGCCGGGATACAACCGGATGACCGCCGCGTCGTTCCAGATGCGGAAGCAGGGCACGGCAGCGCCGATGCTCAAGCCGTCGTCGGGGGTGTAGGCAAGCTGGTTGAGTTCGGGAATCTGCTTGATGTCGACGACCAGATCGAGCGCGCGGCGGTTCTCGCGCAGTTGGACGATCAGGTCGGTTCCGCCAGCGAGCACGCGCGCCCGCTGCCCGTTGTGAATCAGGTATTCACTCGCCTCACGGATGCTGTGGGCGACGACGTAATCAAATGCCTGCACGGGGACCTCCAATAATATTTGCGCCTATTATACCGACCCTGCGCCGAATCAAAAATGTATCCCGAAAATGGGGAGATGGGTGATACGCGAGCTTTGAGCGGAAGCGCCGCTACAGGTTTATGCAATCTAGCCATTGATAACGGAGAACGGGCACGACATGTCGTGCCCCTACGCGCGATTCGTCGAGTGGAAATCCGCTTGCTGGGCAAGCCAAGCCGTGTGTCCCTGCAAAAGCGGGGCAGACACACAGGTCTGCCCCTACAAAGCGAGCCGAGCGCATGCCGTGCGCCCCTACATGGGGACTCACGATCATGGACATTTCCCTCGAACATGTCATTGGTCAGTATTTATTTGTGAACTTATTCACCAACGAGTTTCATTCGTTTATGTGAGAATCTGCATAAACGAAGGGGCGGACGCTTGGATACTCACCTCGCAGACGAAATTGACATGCTCCACAACCGCGTATGCACGGCACTGGGCGACCCGAAACGGGTCATGCTGCTCTACATCCTCGCCGGAAAGCCGCGCAACGTCACCGACCTCGCCGCCGAACTCGACGTGCCGCAGCCCACGCTCTCGCGCCACCTCTCCATTCTGCGCGAGCGCTCGCTGGTCAAGGCGCAGCGCGAGGGCACGTCGGTCTACTACTCGCTCGCCGATCAGCGCGTGATCGACGCGCTCGACCTGCTGCGCGCGCTGGTGCGCGATCAGATTCACGCCGAGGCGCACCTGGCGGATTTCGCCGCCCTGGACGCCCAGCGCGCCCACTCCGACGAGGCGTGACGCCAGCCGTGACGCGCGCCCGACGTATTTTCCCACCCACGCCTTCCGACGAAAGCGAAGGATGCTTTCAGAAAAACGTTCACTACAGGAGCTGAACCAATGAAAAAGTTATTCTATTTGTTGTTTGTCCTGCTGCTCGCCTTCCCAACGGTGATGATCGCGGCGCAGGATGAGGTGGTCGCCGCCCGCGTAGCGGAATTCGGCAGCAACCTCCCGCGCGGCTACGGCTTGATCGCCGCCGCCGACCTGTCGGGGCTGCTCTCGGTGCAGGAGAATGTCCTGCTCGACGTGCGCCAGCCGGAAGAATACGCCGCCGGGCATCTGGAAGGCTCGTTCAACGTCCCCATCCGCGAGCTGGGGAAGAACCTGAACCTGCTGCCGGACAAGAGCGCGAGCATCGTCGTGATCTGCAAGGGCGGCGGTCGCGCCATGCTGGCAGCGACATCGCTGGAAATCCTCGGCTACGAGAACGTCAAGGTGCTCAAGGGCGGCTTTGACGGGTGGGTCGCTGAAGAACTGCCGTCGACGACCGACGCTTTCGTGCCGGAAGCGGGCGTCGCGCCCGAATTCGACCCCGCCGTGTTCGCGGCAGTCGACAGCTATCTGACCAACCTGCCCGAAGGCTATGCGATGGTTTCCGCCCAGAACCTGATGGCGGAAGTCGTGCAGGCTCCCCCGACGCTGATCGACGTGCGCAGCGACGAAGAATGGGCGACCGGCTATCTGGCGGGCGCGCAGCACCTGTGGATCAACGATTTCGTCAATCACCTCGACACGCTGCCCGCTGACAAAGCCGCCCCGATTGTGGTCTACTGCCAGTCGGGTTATCGTGGTGGCATCGCGGCGGTCATGCTGAACCTGCTCGGCTACACCAACGTCCGCAACCTCTCCGGCGGCGTCAATAGCTGGGTGGCAGCGGGGCTGCCGCTGGAAGGCGTGCCGTTCAATATCGACGCGGTGATGTCGAGCTACGTCGGCACGCTGCCCGAATCGTTCAACGGCATTGCGGTTGCCGACTTCGCCGCCGCGCTGACGAACGATGCCAACGTGCTGCTGGTCGACGTTCGCACGCCGGATGAATACGCCGAAGGCTTCATCGAGGGCGCGGTCAACATCCCCCTGAACGAACTGACGCAGCATCTTGCCCTGCTGCCCGATCTGAATCAGGAAATTCTGGTGTACTGCGGCAGCGGGCATCGCTCGGCGATTGCCATGACGGCGCTCAACCTGCTTGGCTACACCAACGTCCGCAGCCTGCTGGGGGGCTTCGGCGCGTGGTCTGCCGCCGGAAATCCGGTCAGCACGACGTCGGTCGACTACGCAGGCGGTACGGCTCCGGCTATCGACCCGGCGCTGTTCGACAAGGTTAACGCCTATATCGCGGGCATCCCCGCCGGGTATTACACCGTGCGCGCGCTCGACCTCAGCTCGGAAATGCTGCGCAACCCGGTCACGCTGATCGACGTGCGTACCGAGAGCGAATTCGCGGCTGGGCACATCGAGAACGCGACCGACATGCCGCTGGCGAGCTTCTTCTCGCTGGAATCACAGCTTCCGCAGGACAAGGCGGCGGCGATTGTGGTGTACGACAGCGTCACCCACCGCAGCTCGATGGCGATGACCTTCCTGCGCCTGCTCGGTTACGAGAACGTCCGCACGCTGGCGGGTGGCACGGGCGCGTGGGAAAAGGCGAGTCTGCCGCTGGTTCAGTAAGCGATACTCCTCGCTGACTGTCGCCCGATACCCTCATCGTGGGGTATCGGGCTTTTTTATGCCGAGGCTTCGTCCAGCCGCACGTCGATCTGTGGGGCGGGGTCGCTTGCCAGCGCACCGTTTTGGTCGATGACATCAGGGGGAATCGTAGGGGCACGACATGTCGTGCCCCTACCATCGCGGGATAATCAGCCGGGGGGATCAGTCGCCGACCGCCGGTTCCTGCGTCAGGCGTCGCGGCTGCCGGGCGTCGGCTTCGTGCCCGGTCACCTCGTCGTATACCGGGAAGTAGCGGGCGATCAGGCTGTAGACCAGCACCAGCCCCGCCGCCACGCCGACCAGAATGGCGACTTCCATCCAGTGAGGGCTGTAGGTCTCGCCCGACACCGGAGCCATCGCAAACCAGGTCACGTCGAAGCGGTTGAGGATCACCCCGCCCATGATCAGGAACGCGCCGATCAGCGAGAACAGGCGGCTGGTAGCGCACCTGCCTGAAGGCGAACAGCAGGATGGGCAGGAACGCGCCGACGATCAGCTCCGCCCAGAACAGGACGCTGTAGCCGCCGCTGCTGAACAGCAGATCGGTCTCGTTGGCGATGATCAGCTCGCCGAACTTGAGCACCACGTAGAAGCCGAGTATCCAGGGCAGAAACCAGCTCAGCCGGGCGAGCGTCTTGACCTTCAGGCTGCGCCCGAACAGGCGGTAGCTGATGGTCGCCCCGGCGATTACCAGCGAGATTCCGGCGGCGAACGAACTGACCAGGAAGAACACGGGAGCAGCATCGACGACCACAGCGGGTGCAGGCGTGGCGATGATCACGAACATCGTGCCCAGCGACGACTGCTGCATGGTCGAGAGCGTAACGCCCACGATCACGATGGGCACGGTGAAGCGCTTGATCGTCGGCAGCAGCCACTGGAAGCGCGACTTCTCCAGCAGCACCGGGCTGAGTTCGTACAGCAGGATCAGCGAATAGGCGGTGATGCACCAGCTCACTTCGAGCAGCGCCGAACTCACATTCGGGTGCAGGAACACGTTGTAGAAGCGATCCCATGCCCCAGGTCGAACAGCAGGACGACCATGACCGCGCTGTAGCCGAGCAGCCCCGCCAGCACCGTCGGGCGCGTGGCGACGTGCAGATCGTGGAACTGGAACACGTAGACCAGCGCCGCCAGCGTGAACGCCCCGCCCGACAGCGCGACGGTCGCCAGGTCGAAGCTGATCCAGATGCCCCAGGGAAATCCTTGCTCAGGTTGGTGGTCGTGCCCAGCCCGGCGTACATACGGTAGACACCCACGCCCAGCCCCAGCACCGTGAGCAGCGCCAGCAGATACATCGCTTTGGGCATGGTGCGCAGTTCATGAAGGAGTTTTTGCATCATGGTTGTTTCTCTTCTCCGGCAGCCTCAGCCGCCCGCTCCTGCTCCGCTTCCAGGCGGTCGCGCTCGGCTTCCTCTTTGAGATGCCTGATCGTCAGGTAGACGCCCGACAGCCCGACCAGCATCGCCCCGGCGACCATCGGCGTGCCTTCGGTCACGAGCCGGTTGAAGTAGGCGGTCGAGGTCGATTCGGGGCTGAGGAAGCCAAGCTCCTCGAACGGGACGGGCGAGATGTAGAGCGTCGCCGTGCCGCCGTTCTCGGTTTCGCCGTAGACGTGGTTGACGTACTTGCCGGGATTGTCGTTGATACGCCTGTGCGCCAGCTCGACCATATCCTCGTACTTGCCGAACTGGATCGCTCCGGTGGGACAGGTGGCGGCGCAGGCGGGCTGTTCGCCTTCGCCCAGACGCTCGACGCACATATCGCACTTGACCACCAGCGGGAACTGCTCGTTCCATTCGTAATTGGGCACGCCGAACGGACAGGCGTAGATGCAGTAGCGACAGCCGATGCAGATGTCGCGGTCGTAGGTGACGATGCCGTCGTCATTGCGCTTGAGCGCGCCGACCGTACACGCCGAGACGCACGACGGGTCGAAGCAGTGCATACAGTGATACGGAACGGTGAAGCGCTTCAGGTCTGGGAATTTTCCGGTGACGCCCGTCTCCTTGATCCAGATGCGCGTGCTGTCCATCGACACGTTGTTTTCGACGCTGCACGCCACCATGCAGGTGCGGCAGTCGATACAGTACGAGGCGTCAATCAGAAAACCGTAGCGCGGGGTTTTTGCATGTTCGGACACGATGTCACGCCTTTCTCACGGTTACGAACGTCTGACTGAGCGCCTGGCTGCCGCTCGCCGGGTCGGTATAGGTCACGTGCAGCACCGAGTCGCTTGCACCGATGCCAAAGGCGGTCGTCAGCCCCTGCGACAGATGCCCGTAGCCCGGCGTCAGATACACGCAGTCGGGGCGGATGGCGGAGGTCGCGTGCAGCCGGATGTGTACCGTCCCGACCGTGCTGGCAACTTCCACCCAATCGCCGTCCGCCAGCCCGCGATCCGCCGCTACGTCGACGTTCATCCACAGGCGCGGCTCATCGGCGTATTTGTGCAAAAGCTGATTGTTCTGCGAGGCGAACTGCGTCGCCTGCGCGACTTTTCCGGTCAGCAGGTAGAACTGCCCGTGCGGCGGCTCCGGCGGCTCCTGCCATTCGGGGACGCCGGGGAAACCGACGCGCGCCAGCGTCTCGGAATACAACTCGATCTTCCCGCTGGTGGTATTCCAGTTGAAGGTCGGCTCGGCTTCTGCTTCGCCTGTGGGCAGGTCGACGTAGCCGCGCTCGCGGATGTCGTCAAGCGTCACGCCGAGCGGCGCAAGCTGCTGGTTGATGTAATCCTGCTCGTCGGCGTACTGGAAGAAATCGCTCAAGCCGAGGCGCTCGCCCAACTGTTTGTAAATCCACAGGGCGGATTTCGCCTCGCCCTGCGGCTCGATCACGGGCTGGCGCAGATAGACGCGGTTGCCGACGACCGCCAGCGGGTCGTAGCGCTCCAGATACGACGCTTCCGGCAGCACGACATCCGAGAACCACGCCGTATCGTTGACGAGGATGTCGACGGTGATGACGAAATCCATCTTCTCGAAGGCTTGCAGCGTCTTACCGCGATCCGGCAGCGACATGACCGGGTTCTGGCGGCTGATGAACCAGCCATGCGCCTGATACGGCTGCCCGCTGACGATGTTGTCGCGCAGTTCCTGAAACACGCCGATCTTCAGCGGCACGACCGGGTATTTCGACGGCACGCCGTCCAGCCGCTGCGCCGAAACGCGCGGGTAGGGCGGCTGCGGCGGCTTGCCCAGCGCCCCGCTCGATTCGCCGCCCCCGGCGCGCAGGTGGACATTCCAGTTGCCGACGAGCGCGTTCAGGATGGCGATGGCGCGCTGCGTCTGGAACGAGTTGACGAAATTGGACGTGCGCCAGCCGTTGTGCGCCAGCGCGTGCGGCGAGGCGGCGGCGAATTCGTGGGCGATGCGCCGGATGGTCTCGGCGGGGATTTCGGTGAGCGGCGCTGCCCATTCGGGCGTGTACTGCCGGACTTCCTCGGCAAGCTGGTCGAAACCGGTGGTGTAGCGCTCGACGAAATCGGCGTTGTACAGGTTTTCGCCGATGATCTCGTTCAGCAGCGCCAGATGGAAGGCTAAATCCGTGCCCGGCTTGATCGCCAGCCACTCGGTCGCTTTGGCGGCGGTCTTGGTGAAGCGCGGGTCGAGGTAGACGACGTGCGCGCCGCGCGTGATCGCCGCGCTCAGGTCGCCGGTCTCGGAGGTGGAAATCGCCCTGAACAGATTGCGCCCGGTCAGGAGGATGTACGGAAGCTGGTCGTCGTAAATGCGCTCCGGCTCCTCCATGCCGTAGGTCATCAGGTTGGCGACGATCATGGCGTTGAAGCACAGGCTGCGCTGCGTGCCGTAATTGGGCGAGCTGAAAGCATAAAGCAGATTTTCAAACTGGGTCTGGCTGAGGTTGTGGGTCGAGGAAAAGACCATCGCCTCCGGACTGTATTTGTCTTTAATGGCGAGCATATTGCTGGCGGTCAGGTCGAGCGCCTCGTCCCACGATGCTTTGCGGAATTTGCCTTCGCCGCGCTTGCCCACGCGGATCAGCGGCGACAGCACCCGGTCGGGGTCATAGGTGTTCATCAAGCCGGACTGCCCGCGCACGCACAGATGCCCGCGCGAGTGCGGGTGTTCGGGGTTGCCGTCCAGCTTGACGACGCGCCCGCCGCGCACTTTGGCGATCAAGCCGCAGCGCCAGACGCACATCTCGCACATGCTGCGGACGTAGCCGTCGCCCTGGGCATTGAGCATCCCGGCGTCCATCGCCGCCTGGGCGACCTGCGGCGGGATGAACTGCCCGACCGCCAGCGTCCCGGCTGCAACCGCGCCCAGTTGTAAAAAGCCTCGTCTCGATAAATCGTTGATCATTACGTGCTCCAGTCTGTAGGGGCGTTCAATTGAACGCCCCTACGTCGGGCGATGTTAAGGTGAGTTCTGTTACCTGCTCTTGCGGTGCAAGCCAGCCCGGTCGATGAGATAGAACAGCAGGATCGACACCATCCCAAAGAACACTACGGTCAGGAATGGGCTGAGATGCCACAGGTCAGGGATGACGACGTTGCCCGAATTGGCGATGGCGGCAATCGGCGGGAACACCTGCTGATAGGTCAGCCCGAAAATTCCCGCGCCGACCAGAAAGCCGAGTACGCCGGGGATCAGATAGTCGAGCTTGCCTTCGCCCGCGCCCGCCGCGCATGTGCCGGGGCAGAAGCCGCTCAGCGCCATGCCGACGCCGAAAATCAGCCCGCCGAGGATGTTGCCGACCACGTAAGTCGCCGGGACGCTGGGGAAAGTCACCAGCCCCAGATTGCGCAGGAAGAACAAGCCCGCCATCGACACCACCAGCGCCGTCATCATGAACTTGAGCACCGCCAGGTCGATCAGCCGGAACACGTTGACGATCTTGTGGTACTTGGTCAGCCCGGCTTTGTTGAGCGCGAAGCCGAAGCCCACGCCCAGGATCAGGGGGATTACGACGGTCGTCATGTTAGTACCTCTTGCGGTAGATGATCAGGGCGGTGATGATGCCGGAGGCGAACATCCCGGCGATGAACAGGAACGCCGACGGCGCGAGCAGCATCCCGCCGGAGATGGCTAAGCCGCTGGTGCAGCCCCCGGCGATCCCGGCGGCGTATTCCAGCACGATGGCGCCGACGAACGCCACCGCCCAGCGCTTCCAGGTCTGCCTGCCGAAGATGCTTTTCCACTGCGTATCGCTGTTGGCGGCGTCTTTTTTGCCCCATTTGAGCGTGCCGCTGGTCGCCGCGCCCAGCATCCCGCCGAAGAATATGCCGACCAGCAGCACGACGCTCCAGGTGATTTCCGGCGGCATGATGAAGTTGAAGTAGACGTTGTCGAACAGCGACGGCGCGACCGCCGTGCCGACGATCCCCGCCAGATTTTCGAACGCGCCCGATGCGCCGAGCGTGTTGCTGCTCAGCCACACAGCGAGGATGCCGACGATCCCCAGCAGGATGCCCGCCACGTAAGGCGACCACTCATCCCGGCGGATGTAATTCACGATGCTTTTCATCTTGCTCACTCCTCCGAGTCGTCTTTCGAGACGACGGCATCGATCAGACCCAGCACCTTGTCGGATTTTTCGGGGTTGCTCAGGATTTTCTTCAGTGACTGGCGCGTCTGCGCCTTCAGGTTGGTCAGCGCGGGCAGCATTTCGACCACGTCCGCCGGGTACTCGCCCTCGATAGTAGCGGTGTGCGTCCGGTGCAGGCGCAGCTCGTTGAACGCGACGAACCCGCCGCCGCCCAGCGCCACCAGCACGATCAAGCCGATCAGGGCGACATCGCCCCAGTTGACTGGCTGCTCGCCCAGCACGACCTGGTTGTAGTGCTGCACGTAATCGACCATGTTCGGGTCGTCGGCGGCGATCTGCGTGTCGATGGGCGCGCAGTCCACCGCTGCCGAGGATTCGGCTGCGGGCTGCTCGGCGACCGGGGCGGCTTCGGCTGCCTGCTCGGTCGGGGGCGCAGCGTCGGCGGTGATCGGGGTGGTCGCCAGCGTCGCCAGCGCCTCGTTGCCCGTGCCGGGATCGACGCCGAGGATCGCGGTATAGACGGCGGCGCGCGCGTCCAGATCGTTGGGGTGGCACGCCTGGCAGGACGCCTTGATGTCGGACATGGGCGGAACCATGCCTTCGTGGGCGGCGTCGGCGCTGGTCGCCTGAAGGTTGCCCGCGTGGCAGATATAGCAGAAGTCGCCGAAAGCGTGCGATTCGTGCCAGCCAGTCCCGTCGGCGTTGACCGGGTCCTGCCCCTGCACCTCGTGGCAGTTTTTACAGGATGATGTCTCCGAGCCGCATTGAGCATCGACCGCTGGCGCCCACAGGACGATGCTGATCATCAGCAGCAGTCCGCCCAGTAACACGATCAGCGGGGTTCTTGTACTTCGCATGAAGCCCTCCTAAAAAGCAGTGTTGCCAAAAACAAAGCCGCCCGTCACGGCGCGGCGACTTCCATCAAGCTGGCGCTGTAGGCGATGCGGTCGCGCATGATCGCCCGCAGCAGGTCGAGCGCCTGAATCAGCCGCTGGTCGGCGAGGCGGTATTCGATATTCGTGCCCTGGCGCTCGGCGACGACCAAGCCGCGATCCCGCAGCACCTTCAGGTGGCGCGAGGCTGCCGACTGCGAAACCTGCACCTCGCTCGCCAGCTCGCCGACGTTGCGGGGCTGTTCGTTCAGGGCGTACAGCATCAGAATGCGGGTGGGATCGGAAAATGCCGAGCACAGGTCGGCTTCCATCACGGAGATTTCCTGAGCGAGCGTGGATGAGACCATGCGCTTCACCTTTGTCTGTTCGGGCATGTTGGGGCAGCATTTTCGCAGGAGCAGGGCGTATCATTCCCTGTATGCGCATAAACGCATATGCCAACATCCATAGATTAGAATCGTCGCCCGGCGACAGGTAGTACGCGGCGTCACCTTTAACTAGTGCATTTTGTCACAATTGACTCTGGCGGCGTCGGCATGGTTGGATATGATGAAAGGCGGAAACAGAATATGCCGTTCAACCCTGTTTGGGTGTATGCTGCTTATTCGATGATGTGAATAGATTGACAATGGGAGCAGGGATGATGGACGAGGAACTGGTCAAGGAACTTCATCTGGTTCACGAACAGGTCTGCGACGCGCTCGGCAGCCCCATCCGCCTGATGATTTTCTACGCGCTTAGCGGCAAGTCGCGCTACGTCAGCGATCTGGCGGCGGAGCTTGATCTTCCCCAGCCGACCGTGTCCCGTCATCTCAAAGTCCTGCGCGAGCGCGGCTTGGTCAACACCCGGCGCGATGGTCCGGCGGTGTACTACGAGCTGGCGGACGAGCGCGTGATCCAGGCGCTCGAACTGATGCGCACCGTGCTGCGCGACCGTCTGCGCAAGCAGGCGCGCATCACGGAAAAGTCCGCCCAAGCGATGTCCTGATGCTTTTTCGCTTTCGCACGGAACGGGGGCGGGCAGCCTTCGCTGTCCTATCCGTCGCCGGGTTGGGCGCCGCGCTGATCCTGATCGTCACGCTGGTACAATTGCAGCACCCGACCGTGATCAACCTGACCCCGGCGCTCAGCGGGCAGACCGAGCGCTGCCTGACCTGTCACAACGGCATCGAGCCGATCAGCCCGTCGCATTCCATCGCCGAATTCGGCTGTGTCTCGTGTCATTCCGGCGACGCGCTGGCGATTGACCAGCAAGCCGCCCACACCGGGATGGTCGCCAACCCCGGCAGCCTGGATTACGCGCAGCAGTACTGCGGCGACTGCCACGCCGCGCAGGTGCTGCTGGTCGAGCGCAGCATCATGACCACCTACGCCGGGGCGATCACCCTGATCCGCCGGGCGTATGGCTTGCAGCCGAGCGATCAAGCGGAATATTCGGCTCACGCCATCGGGGATTTGCAGGGGTTCGCACCCGCGCCGGACGACCCGCAGCCCGTTCACGACTTCGCCGCCAACTGCCTGACCTGCCACACGACCGCCGAGCCGCTGCAAGCCGAGTATCACTACCGCAGCACGGGCTGCTCGACCTGCCACGTGCTGTACGACGCCGACGGCTTGTACGAGGGCGGCGATCCGACCATTTCGAAAAGCGAGCCGGGACATTCGCAGACTCACACGTTCACCGTCGCCATCCCCTACACGCAGTGTAACCACTGTCACAACCGGGGCAATTACGACTTGCGCACGATGACGTTCCTGCCGCGCGCCGACATGCCCGCCGATCTGCCGCTGACGGGCGAGGCGCTGCGCCTGCACGACTACTACCAGCCCATCGGGCAGTTCACGCGCTGCGAATACGAGCTGGACTGCGTCGACTGCCACACGCAGCAGGAGATCATGGGCGACGGTGTGCTGCACAACAACCGCTCGGAAGCCCAGTACACCCAGTGTAAGACCTGTCACGGCACGCTCGACGCGCCGCCCGCCGAACAGATCGTGCGCTCGAATGACGAGCTTGCCATGACGCGCGCCAATCTGAATCCGCTGGTCGATCTGTCGGTGGGCGACACGATCATGGTCACGGAGCGCGGCGAGCCGCTGTACAACGTGCGCCGCGTCGATGGCGAGTGGGTGCTGACCGGCAAGGCGACCGGCGAGCAGTACACCATCCCGCTGGTGCAGGGGTCGACCTGCACGCAGGACGTGACCCGGCAGGACAGCGCTTCGTGCCACGAGTGCCACAGCGTCGACCGCGACGCCCTGATGAGCGAGCTGCTGGCTGCCGCGGCGCCGTGATCGCTAGAGCGCCCGGTAATCCAGCCCCTTCTGCTGGCGGATGCCCTGCCACAGCCCGTACAGGTACATGACCGCCAGCGCGCGGTCGTGCAGCCCATAGCCGACGCGCCCGGTCTCGCCCCAGATCATCCGTCCGTGATCGGGGCGAATGGGTCCCGAATAGCCGGTATCGACCAGCGCTTCCATGACCGCCGCCATGTCGACGTGCCCGGCGGGGTCGGAGTGCGCCACTTCGACGAAGCTCCGGTCGCCCGTGAGTTCGACGTTGCGCAGATGCACGAAGTGGATGCGGTCGGCGAAGCGGCGCGCCATCGCCGGGAGGTCGTTTTGCGGCGCTGTCCCCAGCGAGCCGGTGCAGAAGGTCAAGCCGTTGTGCGGGCTGTCGACCGCGTCGAAAATGCGCTGGATGGTGTCAGCGTCGCGG
>JAXLWE010000080.1:0-13230 GCA_046328655.1 Anaerolineae bacterium
CCCTCGCTCCTGACCCGGCTCACACGCTACCTGCGCGCGTTCGCGCTGGCGCTGCGCTACACGCTGCGCGGCGACAAACCGCCGCTGCTCAAGGTGCGCGACCAGTATCCCGATCTGGCGGCGTGGTGGAACCAGACGGTGCGGCTGGTCGAGGCGGTCGAGCGCCAAGCCAGCGCCAGCCACGTCGACCCGGCGGCGTTGATCCTGCACATCGACCGGCGCGACATCAGCATGGCGACCATCCTCCAGACGATCCGCTATCATGCCGAGCGCGAATATCCGCACCTGATGGCGAATGACGACCCCTACGGCGCGCTCACGCTGCAGGCGACCAACTTCAATGATCGCCATCTCGTCCAGCAGCTCGCGCAAAACATCGATGCTGCGCTGCAGCCATCGGTCGAGGCGCTGGTGGGACATCTCGGAAATATGCCGAATAATAGTAGTTCGTAGTAACTGTCAAAAAATTCTCACAAAAAATTCACATCTCAATGTTGAGTCACAACTAATTTATGGTAGCATGGTTCTAGGGTACTATTCAATCGGGGTATCATTGTTCATTCAGGAGAAATCATCATGATGTATCAGCCGCGTGAAGAGGGTCAGGGTCTCGTCGAGTACGCCCTTATCCTCGTATTGGTCGCCGTCGTCGTCATCGTCATTCTGGCGCTGCTCGGACCGGCGATTGGTAACATCTTCTCGAACATCGTCAACACTCTCTAGTCCCGACCGTCTTTAGAACAACAGAGTCCGGCGTGTCTCTCTCAGACGCGCCGGATTTTGATTCTGACCCCGGCACAACACCCCACAACACGCGGCGCGATTTTTGGAAAAATTTCACGCGAGCGTTACCATATTAGAGTAGATTTAGTGATAGAAATAAAGTATCGACGAGGTACGGATAGCAGGTAGCGATGGCAACACGACTGATCGAACTCGAATCGGCGATGGAAGCCGAAATTACGCCCAAGGTGCTCGACATTCTGGTCGAGATCGCCAAGGAAGCGCTCTACCGCGACGACAAGGATTTCGCCGTCGAAGTCCTCGTCCTCGCTCTGCAATACCCCATGCGACCGGAAACGCTGGAAGAAGCCGAGAATCTGTTTTCCAGCCTGGAAGTCGAACTCTGCCCGCGCGTGATCCACGATGCCTGGGATCAGGCGCAGCGCATGACGCTTGAGGACATGGTTGCCCACGTCCTCGAACACGCCACCGAATAACCACCGCAAATTGGACGTTGTAGGGGCGCAGCGTGCTGCGCCCTGCTTTGCTCAGTCCTGCTTTCCTGTCGCCGCCTGCATCAACGCATACAGCCGCTCCGCCATCGCCGCCGGGTCGGGATGAATGCCGTCCTGAAGCAGCGCCGTCTCGAAAACCTGCTCGACCACCGTATCGATCAGCGCATTTTGCGGCTCGTGGGCGATCATGCCGCTCAGGTTGTGCAGCAGCGGGTGGCGCGGGTTCAGCTCCAGAATCTTCACCGGAAGCTCGTAATCCCGATCCATTAAGCGGTTGATGCGGAACATGTTGCGCTGCGGGTTACTGTCCTTGCTGACCAGCCGCGCCGGGCTGCCGACGAGATTCCTGCTCTCGCGCACTTCCAGCACGCGCTCACCCAGCACGTCGGCGAAGCGCTGGCGCACCGCCCGAAATCGCCCTCCGGCAGCGGCTCCTCCTGCGCTTCATCCTCGGCTTTCGCCTCGCCCACGTCGCGCAGGTCGATGTCGGCTTCGTCGGCGCTGCGCAGTTTGTGCCCGTCGAACTCGCTCAGCCCCATCAGCATGACAGGGTCGACCGGATCGAAATACAGCACCTCGATCCCGCGCTGGCGGAAGCTGTCGAGGTGAGGCCGCGGCTGGCGCTGGCGAAATCTTCGCCCAGAACGTAATAGATGTCCTGCTGGTTGGCGACCATCCGGCTGACGTAATCCGCCAGCGTCGTCCAGTCGTTCTCGTCCGCAGAGCGGGTGTTGTGGGAACAGCAGCAGCGGCTCGATCTCGGTGCGTGATCTGCCGGAGCGACGACCACCCCCTGCTTGATGGCGCGCCCGAACTGCTCGAAGATTTTGTGATAATCCTCCGGCTTGTTTTTGGCGAGGCGCTTGAGTTCGCTCAGGACTTTGGTGGTCAGCGTCTTCTTCAGGTTCGCCATGATGCGGTTCGCCTGCACGCTCTCGCGGCTGACGTTGAGCGGCAGGTCTTCACTGTCGACCACGCCCTGCACGAAGCTGAGATAGTCGGGCAGCAGGTCGGTCGTGTACTCCTGAATCAGCACCTTGCGGGCGTAGAGCTTCAAGCCGGGGTCGCGGCGCATACTCAGAACGCTGCGCTCGGCGGTGGCGGGGATGTACAGCAGCGCGTAGAACTGAAGCGGCACGTCGGCGCGCATGTGGATGCGGAACAGCGGGTCTTCAAAATCAAACGTGAGCATCTTGTAGAAGTCGTTGTACTGCTCGTCGGTGACTTCTTTGGGATCCTGCCGCCAGATCGCCGTCTGCTTGTTGACGGCTTCCTCGCTGTCGCCGACGTAGATCGGGAAGGCGATGTAATCCGAGTGGCGGCGCACGATCTCCTGAAGCGTCCACGTTTGCAGGTAGTCTTTGGCGTCGTCCTTCAGGGTAATGATCACGTCGGTGCCGCGCGTCTCTTTGTCGGCAGGCTCGATGCTGTAGCTGTCCGTGCCGGTCGATTCCCACGCCCAGGCTGGCTCATCGGGATTGGCGGAGCGCGTCACCACGCGCACTTTGTCCGCGACCATGAACACCGAATAGAAGCCGACGCCGAACTGCCCGATCAATTCCTGCGCCGACGCACCTTCCGCCTGACGCTGCCGGAGCGCCTCGACGAAGGCTTTCGCGCCGCTGTGGGCAATCGTGCCCAGGTTCTCGACCAGATCGTCGTGGGTCATGCCGATGCCGGTATCGCTGATGGTCAGTGTGCCCGCTTCCTCGTCCGGCTTGATCTCGACGTAAAGCTCGGCGTCGGGGTCGCGGACGTTCTGGTTGGTCAACTGCTCGAACTGGACGCGGTTGAGCGCGTCGGAAGCGTTGGAGATCAACTCGCGCAGGAAGATTTCGCGGTCGGTGTAGAGCGAGTGGATCAGAATATTAAGCAACTGCTGAATTTCGGCTTTAAATGCGTGTTGTTCGTTATGTTCGTTGACTGCCATAGCACTATCCTCGTGTTTCACGTTTACGGGACTATTTTTATCATAGCCGCATAAGAAAAGGATAAAAACACAACGCTGCTGCGACCATGCGCTCTTTATAATGAAAAAGGCAAGCGCAGCATCATGGAGTGCCCCTGTGACCGTTGAAGCCCAAGTCCAAGTGAGCGCGCCCGCGGCGAAGCCCAGCCGCGCGCGGCGGCTGCGTCACGCCATCATCGCCTCGCTGTTCGGCATCATTTTAGCGCTGTTCCTGCTGGAAGGCTTGCTCTCGTTCGACCCGCTCGGCTTTGTCCATTTCCGCGATCAGGTTGTGCTAAGCAGTCGCTCGATTCCGAGCGCCGCCGGATGGACGTATGCCCCCGGCGTCTACACGCTTGTCCGCAATACGGTGACGATGCTGGATGACGGCACCCGCCTCGTGCCGGATACGAACGCGAGCGCCGCGAAAACGCTGGTCTTTGTCGGCGACAGCATCACCTTCGGCTACGGTGTAGACGACGACGAAACCTTCGCCAACCGGATCGCCCTTGCGCTGCCGGATGTCCACGTTTACAACACCGGCATCACGGGGTACAACTCGACCAACGTGCTGCGCGAAGTGCAGCAGTACCCGGACGCCGATGGAATCGTTTACCTGATCACCTATAACGACGATGACGGCGAATACATCCCCAATTTCTACGCTGCGCCGCCCAGCCTGAGCTGGATCGCCGTTTACGCCATCAATCTGCCGCCGCTGCTGTTCCCGGAGCAGCTTCGCCCGACGCACGATACCGACCGCTACCTGCGCGATGTTACGCAGATGGCGGCGCAGCCGAATACGCTGATCGTCGGGTACGACAGCACGCTGACGCCGATCACGCCCGGCGCGGTGCGGATCGCCCCGTACACGGAGCGCAACAGCGTGAGCGACTCGCACCCGAGCGCGGAGGGGCATCGCTTCATCGCCGAACAACTGCTGCCGTTCATCCGCGAGCGGTTGGGCTTATGAGGTTGCCTGATAACCCCTCAACCCTCTCCACGTTGTGGAGGGGGTCGAACGAAGTGAGACGGGGTGAGGTCGGCACTTAGAAGTAGCTGCTGATGATTTGCAGCACGCCGAGGATGCTCTGCGGGTCGCCGGACTGCACTTTTGCGTTGCTGGCGCGCGCCAGCGAATTGAGCGCGTTGATGTCGGCGTCCGCGCCATACGCCACAGGGATCAGGATAACCGGGTTGAGGTCGCCGCTGCTCGCCTCGACCGCGCTGATGGCATCGTTGAGCGAGTAGCCCTGATCGCCGGTATCCGCGCCGTCGCTGAGCAGGACAATCGCCCGGATGCAGTTCTCGCCGCTGCTATCGCCGAAGGCGCTTGCTGCCTGCGCAACCGCCTGGAACAATTCTGTGCCGCCGCCCGCCCGCAGCGACTTGATGTGCGACTGCCAGTTGATCCTGCGTCGATCTGAAATTGCCAGCGGCACGCGCAGCTCGATCTGGTCGCTGAAGATCATTAACCCGACGCGGTTGGTCGGCTCCATCCGGTCGAGGAACGCCAGCGCCGCCTCGCGCGCCTGATCGATCTTGCCGTCGTTGCCCATCGAGCCGGACACGTCGATCAGCAGCATCACGTCCGCCTGCTTCTTGACGAACGACCAGCTTTGCTGGATCGCCGCGATCACTTCCGGCGCGGGCACGTCGAGCACGGCGCTCGGCTGGTTCGGGTCAATGCCGTTTTCGGCGACGAACGGGAAGTCGAGCGGCACGTCGGGGTTCGCCGGGCGGAAGCCCTGCGCCATGATCGCGCGCTGCACGTCCGGCGTCAGCACGTAGTTGACGAACACGCGGGCGGCGTCGCGCTGCTCCTGCGTCGTCCAGTCGGCGCTGACGATGCCCATCGGATGCTCATGCCAGAACGTGCCGTCGCTCGGATAGAGCGCGACCAGCTTCTCCGGCGGCTTGTACTCGGTCAGCCCGCGATTGATGTAGATCAGGTCGTTTTCTTCCAGCGCCACGAAGTCAAGGTACTGCGGTCCCTGAGCGATGTATTCCTTGAACTCGGTCGTCCGCGACGAGTAGTGGCGGATCAGGTCTTCGATGTCGCGCACGCCCTGCTGCACGTCGGCGTTACGCACCTCGTCGAGCGTCAGCCGCCGCTCGGTGAAGCCGTTAGCGCGGGCGCTGGCGTAGAACTCGCTGATCAGCGTGGAGAGCGCGGTCGAACTCACCAGCGGGTCGGTGTGCCCGTAAAAGACGGTGCGCCGCCCGGAAATGCCGTAATCTTCCCAACCGTTGGGGCTGTGCAGCACGTCGAGCAAATCCTGCCAGCCGACTTCCTGCCGACCGATGGTATTCTGGATCGCCTGCAGGCGGCTTTCCCAGATCGCCATGACAACCGGGGCGAGCGCCGTCGCCTGCGTATCCGCCAGATCGAATAACTGCCGCCCGGTCTGGTAGTTCGCCAGCGCCAGCCAGTGACTCACCGACGGCTCGAAGATGGTCGGGCGGGCGACATTCTGGTTGTTGGGCGCGATCACGGCGTTGATGATGCCCTGCATGATCGTGCCGGACGAGCCTGGCACGCCCGTGATGCAGATCGGCTTCTCGCCGCTCGCCAGATTCGCGCTCGTGACCGGGTTCTTGCCCTGGGCGAAGGCGCGGTTGAAGTCCTCCATCACCTGCGGCATGTACTGGTCGGATTCGGGCGCGTAGATAATGCTGATCTCGGTCGCGCCTCCGGCGCAGTTCGATGCGGTCTGGGTGGCGGTCTGGCTGCTGCCGCCGATGTCGCACGCCGCCAGCGCCGCGAGCATCACCACCAGCAGAATTTTCCCTAGACGACGGTACATAGTCCTCTCCTGCTCGATGTTTGTGGACATTCAGCAGAGGCGCAGCGCTCTGCACCCCTACAACGTGATTGTCGAAATTAACTGTACCGGTACTCCACCACCTCGACCGCATCGCCCACGCGGATCGTCCCGGCGCTGCGGTGGACGGCGTTCTGTCCGAACAGCGGCGATCCTTTCGGTCCCTGACGGTAGGTCGCCAGCGTGCGGAGCGGCTCCTTGCCGCGCGCCGCCGTCGCCTGATCGGTGGTGGTGATGGCGCAGCGGGCGCACGCCTTGACCACGTCGAACACGATGCCGCCGATGCGGATCGCCTTCCAGCCGTCCTCGGCGTAAGGCTCGTCCGCGCCGCGCACGACGATATTCGGGCGGAAGCGGTTCATCGGCAGCGGCTCGTCCAGCCTGGAGTTGAGATCAGCCAGCGACTCCTCGGAGATGATCAGGAAGGGGTAGGCGTCGGCAAAGCCGACCTGATCGGTTTCGCGCGGCGCGTACTTCTGGTCGACCTGCCGGGTGTAATCGTCGGCGAAGCGCACCAGCCGCACGTCGCGTCCGAGAAAATCGCTCAGCCATCCGGCTGCCGCATCGCCCTGATCGACCGCGCCGACGCCGCTGTCCTTCCAGATCGTGACTTCGACGCGCCGACCGGATTGATCGACCGCCAGCTCGAAATCGGCTGTGTCGGGCGCGCGCAGCCGCAGACAGTGATCGTCCACGTCCGGTCGAATCAGCGCCATGCGGGCGATCTCGCGCTGAGTCAGGAAGCGTCCGTCGGCATCGACGATCAGCCAGCGCCGGTCGTTGGCGAAGCCGCGCGCCTGAATCGCCGCCGCGTCGAGCGCCGTGCCGCCGCACGATTTGATCGGATAGATGTGAAGCGCCGAAACGTCCATGTATCCCCCTGACAGCCATTTCGATACTCTGTAGGGGCACGTACAACCTTCGGTTGCCTATGTCGTGCCCCTACGGCGATCCAATTTCCGCGCTAGCGCACCACGCCGCCGACCCACGCCAGCAGCCGCTGAGTCTCGGCGCGGGGCGGAGCCTGCACCGTCAGCGTCAGGTCGGGGGCAAGCTGCGCGCCATAGGTCTCGGCATCCGCCCATAGCCGCGCGGTCGCGCCGGGCACGCCGCTCGCCGGGCGCAGCCCGTAAGCTTCAGGATTCTGCTTCAGCAGCCACTGGCGCAGCGCCTCGACCGCCGCGTTCTCGTCGTCGGTCATGCCCTGCCAGCGCGCCATCGGGAAGTCGAACACGAATTGATACGCCGGGTAGCTCAGGCGAATCGGGTTGCTGGCGCTGGTCAGATTGCCGGTCAGGTTGGTCAGCCATTCGCTTTCCGGCAGCAGCGCGATCTCGCCGACCGAAATGCCGCGCGACGCCAGCGTTTTCGCCACCGACGCGCCGAGCGTGTTGTAATTGGGCACGCTCAGCAGGATAGATTCCATCCAGCTATGGAAATCGTTCGAGACAACCAGCGACCCGCTTACCACCGGATCGCTGCCGAACGCCGCCGCGCCGGAAAACAGCACGGCTAAGCCGCCGGTCGAGCCGTTCGGTCGCGTGAACGCCAGCTTGATGTTGCCCCACGATGCGTGATCGGCGGCGACGTTCGCCCACGTCCCGGCGTCGGCAGCCTGCGCGATCTCCGCCCAGTCGAGCGGGTGCGTACCGTCGTCGGTCAGCGCGTCGACGCGGTCGCTGAAGCCACCCCACACCAGCACGGTCTGCGCCAGCGACGCCTCGACCGTATCCAGCGGCAGGCGGTTGGCATAGCCGAGCGAGGCGCTCGACGCCGGAATCCACGCCGCCGGATGGGTCGTCGCCCAGGCGCGCTGCCCCTCGTCCGACCAGGCGCTGAGGTCGTCAATCGGGTTGACCGTCACGTGGACGCGGTGAGTCGCGTTAACAACCGGATCGCTGGCGTTGAAGCTGTCGACCGCGCTGCGCAGCCATGTCTCCGCCAGCGGACTGACGGCGACCGTGATTTCCAGCGCAGGCTGGGAACGCAAAAACTGGCTCGCCCCAATAACGGCAGCCGCCAGCACGATGAAGATCAAGACGATGATAGTGCCGCGTCGCATAATGTATCCCGTTGTATAGATGCCATTGTAGCGGCTTTACGGAGCGCAGAAGCCCCTAATTATTCAGGGATGACCAAGCATAACACATCCACGGCAGCGGCGGAATTCTGCGCGGCTTAAATTCGCAGAGACGAATCCCGGAAATTGCTATACACTGATAATAAGAAGCCCGGCATGGTTCAAAATAGGGGCGCATATGCCTGTCGACGTATCCTGGTTTCTGGATAAGCGTGTCCTGATGTGCCGGTTTCAGGGCAACGTGACCATCGAAGAACTGCGTGACCTCGCCCAGACGGGCATCGACAGTCTGGAAACGTGTTCGTATCCGGTCATGCACTCGCTCTACGACGCTGCCGCGCTCACGAGCCTGCCGATCAACCTGCAAAGCATCGCCCACGCCGCCAGCCGTCCCTACGCGCATCCCAAAATGGGCTGGATCGCCATCTACAACGCCCATGTGCCGATCCTCGCTTTCGCCGCCGACATGATCCTGCGGCTGTTCCGCGTGCGCTACCGCATCGTCAACACACAGGCGGACGCGCTCGATTTCCTGAACGCCATCGACCCCGATCTGCCGCCGCTTCAGCCGCTAGCGAAAAACGGAGAGCCTACCACCGGTTAGGCGTCGCCTTCATTCTGAGTTTGTTCACGGTAGAATTTGTACCACTGCTCGCGGAAATCGGACATCACCACGTCGGGACCGCTGGCGGGCAGCCCGGCTAGCTCGGCGGGCGGCAGGTCCTCCAGCGCCTTCTCGACGAAGTAGACCATCTCGTTGACCTGAAGCGCCGCGTTGAAGCGATGCCCCAGCAGCGACAGCGTGAACAGCAGCACGATGATCAGGCTGACGACCGCCCGCGACCAGGGCATGTAGACCACAATCGACGTGAAAAAGACCGGCAGGATCAGCGCGCTCGCCAGATAAACGACGTTGATGCGGGCGTGCAGACGAATGAAGGTGATGTCGTCCGCCGGGCTGGAGAATTTCCCGTAGACCATCGCCGCGACGCGGCTGCGGTTGCGCCGCCCGCCCCACAGCAGACGATTGTCGCTGGTCAGCCGGAAGCCGTCACCCTGCGGCTGGATGTAATAGCGCCGCCCTTCGGCGAACAGATTGCGCAGGTGCAGGCGGTTGGCGCTCGGCTTGGCGGCGACCAGCAGCGTTTCCAGACAGCGGGTCTGCGACGCCCGCACGACCAGCGCGACGGGAGGGTGAAGCTGCCAGAGCGCTTGCCAGCGCAGCCGCTGCGGTCGAGAGGGAGGGATAGAATCCGACATAGACCTGGTTTTGACCGATCCGTGAGTGAACCCGCCCTAATTATAGGCGATTGTCGGTCGGGGCGTACTATTTGCTCTTTGACGGTCGGCTGCGCGACGCACCGACGACCAGCAGCGCCGCCATGATGATAGCGATCAGCGCGGGCAGCACCCAGCCATAGCTGGCGGGGAGCGGCTCAAGCTCGGACTTGCCCGCCGTCGGGTCGAGGCGGACAATCGTGATCTTCTCGGTGACTTCCGGCAGCGAGCGCTCGTCGATGGATTCGCGCTCGCTCAGCCGGGCGATCAGCGGATCGTAGACGAAGGGCGCGCGGCGGCGGAACAGGTGCAGCACGCGCAGCGCTTCGCCACCGTTGGTGACGACCTCGGCGCGCGCCGCGAACTGGCGGCTGCCTGCTGGAACGAGCACGGCGGGCGTAGCCTTCAGGTTTCGCAGCCAGTGAGGGCGCTCGCCCCAGCCGGAACCACGTAGATTTTGCCGCCGTGTTGGCGACATTCAACGGCGTGGCGGGACAATCCGCTCCTGCGCCCGCGCGTCCCCAGAATCATGATGTGCGGCGTTCATCACGTCGCCCAAGCCCATCCGGTACAACACCAGCGGCAGACGCAGCAGCCCGCGAAACCACGCGGATACGGGATCAAAGCCTGTCGTTCGGCGTAATCAATCGTTGGAACAGCCTTCTGCATGAGTGGTACACCACGTCAACCGCTGCTCATATTACTCCTAATTACGGACGGGTCCCGGCTTTTGGTTTCAAAATACGACGAGGGCACGACATCGTGCCCTCACATTCCGCCATGTGCGGCGCGGGCACAATTCACTTACGATGACCATCTGGCCAGCTGGTGGGCGCAGCGTGCTCTGCCCCAACAAGAGCCGGGCAGACATACCGGTCTGCCCCTACGAGACACCCGCCCCGAATTTCGCGCCCTGGTCGTCCAGCAAACTGAATCAGTCCTCGGCGGTGGCTATCCGTTCGAGCCGCCCTTCGGTCAGCGACTGCACGTAGATGCACATGTGCCAGGGGATCGACACGTCGGCTTCCGAAATCTCGAAGTCGCCCAATTCCACGCCAGTATTGCGGACGATAGCGACGGGCGTCGCCCGTCGCGCTCGCCCATGACCAGCTCGGCAGCCGGCAGATGCAGGTCGGCGACGCCGCGCTGCGTGACCAGCATCGGATCTCGAACAGGTCGATCTTGCCGCGCTCGTCTTGAATCGGTCGGAAGCCCGCCGTCGCCAGCGCCACGCCGGTCGTGCTGGCATCGTCCCGGCATCAGCCAGCTATCGGTCAGGATCAAGCCGACGTTGACGCCGAACTCGGCGCGCAGCGCCCGGCGCAGGTTTTCCGCCGAACGGTACGGATATTCGGGGAACAGCACCGCGTAGCCGCTGGGGATATTCGAGCGATCCAGCCCGGCGTTGGGCGACAGGATGCCGTCCTTGAACGTCAGCAGAAAGCCGGGAATCCCGCCAAAGACGTGATCCGCCTCCTGAATCACCAGTTGGGCGATGCGCGGGTTCATGGCGTAGCGCTCGGCGATTTCGGCGGCTTCGTCGCTCACCTGCACGTCGTCCAGCCGGACAATGCGCCCCTCGCTGATGGCGGTGTACTTGCTGGAAACCGCCAGCACGTCGCCGTCCTGCAGGGTCTCGCCTTCGGCGCGGACAGCGGCGCTAATGGTCGCGGCAAGGTCGAAGGCGCGCTGCTGAACCGGCGCGGATACAGGGATGACGATCAGCGGTTTTCTGCTCACGATGTGATTCCTTCGTTCTGCCTGATATGTGCAGTCTCATGCTATCACAGAGCGGGCAGACCATACAGACCAAATGTGCAAGTGACCCTAGCGCCGCCAGCGAATCATCATAGACTGGTGCTGGCGGCTTTCAGGAAGGGGGCTATGATGATCCTGATCAAAGCTCAGATGACGGTCGCGGTACACGCGCGCGAACGCTTCTTACAGGCGATGGGCATATTCGCAGGCATCGCGCGCCGAGCCGGGATGCCTCGGCTTCACCTGCTACGAGGACATCGCCACCCCCGAACGCCTTCATCGCGCTGGTGAATGGGAAGACCGCGCCAGCTTCGAGCGACACGAAGCCGCCGAGCATCTCGTCGCGTTCAAGACGCGGATTGGCTCGATGATCGCCCCGGCGCGAAGCGGACGCGGGTTTATACGTTGACAAGGTCGGCAGATTTCCGGGCTGAACCCGCGCAGCCGCCAGTTTAAGTCGCATTCCCGTTCTGCTCGCGCTGCATCCGGGCGTGGTACTCGCGCAGCCCACGCTCGATGTCGGCGCGCGCCAGCGTGACCGAGTCGTCGGTCTCCGCCAGCAGGTCTTTCGGCACGGGAATCCGGTGACCGGTCAGGTAGTCGACCAGTGCGTCGCTGAACGTCCGCGATTCCGCCTCGTCGCCATACGCCTCTTTGACTTCGCGCAGGTGGTCGATCATCCACAGGTACAGGTCGCCCTCGGTGCGCTTCGGCATGTACTTGAGCAGGTCGTACTTGCGGATGAGCGTGACCGCCGGGCGGTAGACGTTGTCGTACCAGTCGGCGGCGGCTTCCTCAATCGATACCTCGCGCCCCTGCGTCGATTCCATGACCGCGCGGTGCAGGTTGATGTGACCGAGCAGGTCGTCGTAGCGCGAGACCTCGCTCAGCGTGATCGGCTGGTGATGCGGGCGCATGTACGGCAGCCGCGTGATGTCCAAAAACTGGGCATACGCCGTCAGATTGTCCAATTCTTCTTCGGACATGCCCGGTCGCAGCGCGATGGACGTGGGCAGTTCGGTCACGTGCGCCTGAATGGTCTTGGCTCCAAGCTGGCGCGCCACCGAGACGCGGTGATTGCCGTCGCGCACGAAGTACACGTCGCCGACCTTGTACAGCTCAATCGGCGGCAAGCCCATCATGCCGCTCGCCTGAGCGTAGACGCGGCTCCAGCGCTCCTGCATCTTGTTCTTCTTGGGCAGAAACTTGCTGGTGAATTCCCGGTAGCGCCCCACGCTCCCGGCGATCTGATCGAGCGGGACTTCCTGCAGCCCCCGGTAGTTTTCCTCGCGCAGGCGCAGGCGCGCCCGAATATCCTCGAAGCTGAGCAGCTCAGCCGGTTTGCCGCGCACCAGCGCCAGCACTTCATCCCAGAAGGCGCGCATCCGAGCGCTTTGAAAAGCGCTCACGCCCTCCATAAAATTCACAGTTTCCATTTCGTCCGGCATTGGGTGTGATTAACCTCCACCGAATAGCTGCCGTTAAGTCGGTACTGTACACGAAGGCAAAATGCCATACAATACGCGCTTTACACAACAATTCTACACAACATCTCGTATGAATCGTCAGCCGAACGTTAATATTCTACCAAGCTTTCTCAGGCATTTCGCCTAAAAGCCTTCACATGCGCGAAAATATTCAACCAATATTCATAATTGACCGGGCATTATCCGCCCGTAATGGTCTGTTCAAAGAAGATTAACCAGCGAGCTGTACCCAAACCCAACGAGGTCGGCATCTTGACCAAAATCATCGTAACCAATGACGACGGCGTGCAAGCGCCGGGGATTCTCGCGCTGGCGACTGCCCTGCGCCGCCTCGCCGACGTGCAGGTGATCGGACCTGCGCTCAACCAGAGCGCCAGCGGTCACAAAAAGACGCTGTTTCAGGATATTCCGGTCAGCGAAGTGGCACTGGCGGATAACACGCGCGCCATGTCGGTCGGCGGCTCTCCGGCGGACTGCATCGCGCTGGCGGCGCTGGGCATGGTCGAGTGGCCCCCCGCGCTGGTCGTCTCCGGCATCAACCGGGGCGCGAATCTCGGACAGGATATCACCTACAGCGGCACAGTCACGGCGGCGCTCGAAGCGGCGATTCAGGGCG
>JAXLWE010000081.1:0-13159 GCA_046328655.1 Anaerolineae bacterium
CGCGTTGAAGCCGCCGCCCGTCTCGTAGCACGGCTGCATCGAGAAGGTCGCGCTGTCAAGCGTGCGCCCGTCGTCCGGCGGCAGCCGGAAGGTGAGCAGCGTCTGGATCGCGCGCTCCTGATTGTTGTTATCCACTTCGTCGCCCGCGCTGAAATTGGGGTAATAGTCGCCGCCGTCGTTGATGGTCGTCGAGTTGTTCGGGTCAAGCGCGGCGTAGCGCCCGGCTGCCCCCTGCGATTCGAGCGCCAGCTTGAGCCGGTAATCGCCGGAATTCGAGCCGCCGGTGTAGCGCCCGGCGACAATCGAATAGTAGCCGCTCCTGGGGATGATGAAGCTCTGGATCGCCGCGTCGAAGTTCGACGCCAGCACGCTGTCGTCGTTCCCGGCGATTTCGCTGCCGAGGTTGTTGGTCAGCGATAGACGCGAGTCGAGGTCACCCGACGTGCGCGTCATCTGGATCGTGATCACGTCGCCTTCGGTGGCGCGGAAGGTGTAGACGTGCCCGCTGGTGGTGTCGTCCAGCGTGCCGGTGATCAGCGAGTTGTAGCTGATCGGCTGCGAGAAGGTGCCGATCTGGTCGGTCTGCGGGTCGGTCAGCGAGATGCCGATGTCGAACGTGCCCGTACTCGCGCCGTAGTCCTGATAGTAGCGCGTGGCGACGATGATGTACGTGCCTGCCTCCGCCAGCGTGAGCGGGACAATCGTCGCGTCCTTGGACTCGCTGTCGATGTCGTCGTTACGGGCGATTTCGCGTCCCTTCGGGTCGAGCACCAGCAGGAACGGGTCGAGATCGCCGCCGGACGCCAGCATGGCGATGTGGACAACCATGCCCGCCGTGCTGTTGAAGGCGTAGAGCGCGGCGGGGTGTTCGTCGTCAATCGTGCCGGAGATCACGTTGTCGAGCGTGAGCGTGTCGTAGATCAACACCTCGTCCAGCGAAGTCGAGCCGGTGTAGACCACCGCCTCCGACGGCGTCGGCGCGATCGTCGGCTCAGGAGTGTCGGTCAGCTCAGGCGTATTCGTCGGCTCCGGGGTGTCTGTCGGAGCAGGAGTGTCGGTCGGCGGGATCAGGGAATTCGTCGCTGTCGGTTCGGGTGTATCGGTGCTGGTCGGCACAAGCGTATCGGTCGGCTGCGGTGTGCTGGTGGGCGGCTCCGGCGTATTGGTGGGTGTGTTCGTGTCGGTCGGGACAGGCGTATCGGTTGGCGTAGTCGTCGGGGTATTCGTGTCAGTAGGAATAGATGTCTCGGTCGGCGTCATGGTCGGGGTATGCGTGGGGATGACGCGCGTCGGCACGATGGGACCACGCAGCGTCGGCTGGACGGCGTTGTTCGTCGACGTGCAGGCGGCAAAGATCAGGACGAGGCACAGAACCCGGAAACGCACGACGCATACTCCCATGACGCAGACCCTAGTCAGTATTGTAATGGGGTCTGTCGAATCAAGCGAAAAGCTTTTTGAGTGCTGGGCTTGCCAAAGGCAAGCACGCGATGAGTGCCGAGTGAAAAGGACTGAGGACTGAGAATTTCAGGGCTGCGAGAAAGTGCGGCGCATCATTTACTCAGTCCTCAAACCTCAGTCCTGTTTTTGACTCAGTATTCAGCACCCATCGCCCGTCACTATTTTTTGATCCCTTTCAGCCCGCGCGAAGCCGTCAGCGCGATCAGGTTGGTCTGGTAATTATAGGTGTTGCGCCGCTTTTCGGCATAGGCGTCCTGCGCCAGCGTCACCAGCCGGTCGACCAGCTCGCGCGGCTTGATTCCGCTTGGCTCCCACAGATAGAACGACAGCGAGCCGGGCAGCGTATTCAATTCGTTGAGGAAGATTTCGCTGCTCTCCGGGCGCACCAGAAAATCGATGCGGGCGATCCCGCGACCGTCGATGGCGCGGAAAGCGCGGATGGCGATGTCCTGAATCTGTCTCGTCAGGTCGTCGCTGAGCGGCGCGGGGATGATGCGGTCGGCGCTTTTCATGCCTTCGCCGCCGCGCAGGTATTTTTCCTCGTAGGTGAGGAATTCCTGCCACGAGACCGGCTGTTCCAGCACCGACGCCTGGATGCCGCGCGCGTCGCCCAGCACCGAGCAGTTGATCTCGACGCAGTCCATGACCGCGCCTTCGACCAGCAGGCGGCGGTCGAGGTTCGCCGCCACGTCGATGAAGGCGCGCAGGAGCTTTTCATCCTCGGCGCGCCCGATGCCGATGCTGGAGCCGAGCGTCACCGGCTTGACGAACACGGGGTAGGCGAATTTCTCCGTAATCTGGGCGATCAGCGCATCGGGATGATCCTGCCATTCGGCGCGGGTGAAGCCGATGGCGTCGATCACCGGGATGCCTGCCTGCCGCAGCACGTCTTTCGCCAGCAGCTTGTCGTTAGCGACCGCCGATGCCAGCACACCGCAGCCGACGTAAGGGATATCCGCCAGCTCGAACAGCCCTTGCAGCGTGCCGTCCTCGCCGTGCGAGCCGTGAATCGCCGGGAAAGCGACATCCAGCCGCTTGATCTGGCTTTTGCCGAACAGACCGCTCGGCGTCGGGTTGATGACCAGCCCGTGATGTCGGATATTGGGCGAGAGCAGCGTCGGCAGTACGTCGTCCAGCTTGCCGACTTCCTTCTCGAAATTCTTGATCTCGCGCAGCGGCTCGCCCGTGAACCACGCGCCTTCGCGGTCGATGTAGATCGGCACGACTTCGTAGCGCTCGGCGTCGAAGGCGTTCATGATCTGATGCCCGGTCACGACCGAAACGTCGTGCTCGACGCTGCGCCCGCCGAAAATCACGCCGACCGTTGTCCTGCGTTTTGCGCTCATGGAATATCCAGTTCGTGTATCACCAGGTCATGCCACGTCTCGCGCCGCCGCGCCAGATACCAGCGGTCGCCTCCTTCGGCGACCACCACTTCCGGCGGGCGCGGACGGGCATTGTAGTTGCTCGCCATGACCATGCCGTATGCCCCCGCCGTCAGCACGGCGAGGCAGTCGCCGCGTGTGACCGGCGGCAGCAGGGCGTCGCGCGCCAGCACGTCGGTCGTCTCGCAGACGGGACCGACGATCTGCATGGGCTGGCGCTCGCCGTCGTGCTGTTCCAGCGGGACGACGGCGTGATGGGCATCGTACAGGGCGGGGCGGATCAGGTCGGTCATGCCCGCGTCGACGATCAGGAAATGCTGCCCGCCCTGTTCCTTGAGATAATTCACGCGCGTGACCAGCAGCCCGGCGTCGGCGATGATCGAGCGCCCCGGCTCCAGAATCAGCTCGTAGCCGTCGAGCAGCGGCAGCAGCGCGGCGGCGAACTCCTCGACCGACGGCAGCGCCTCGTCGCCTTCGTAGGCGACCGGCAGCCCGCCGCCGATGTTGACCGTGCGAATCTCCGGATACGGCGCGATCAGGTCGAGCGCGGCGCGCACCGCCTGAAGCGTGGCGGCGGTGTCGTGAAGCTGGCTGCCGATGTGGATGTGTATCCCGGCGTAAGCGATATTCGGCGTCTCCGACCGGCGCGCCAGCAGCTCGCGGATCGTGTCCGCCGTCAAGCCGAACTTCGCGCCGCCGTGCCCGGTGGCGATGTGCGGGTGCGTCTTAGCCGAAACGTCCGGGTTCAGGCGCAGCGCCACCCGCACCGTCTTGCTGCATTCGCAGGCGATGGTATTGAGCTTGTGCGCCTCGTGGACGTTCTCGACGTTGAACCAGCCGATGCCTTCCTCGACGGCGTAGTACAGTTCCTGCCCGGTCTTGCCGACGCCCGCGAACACAATTCGCTCCGGCGGCGCATCCGCCAGGCGCGCGCGGTAGACTTCGCCGCCGCTGACCGCGTCGATGCCCGCGCCCGCCCGCACCAGCGCCGCCAGGACGGCGAGGTTGGCGTTCGCTTTGGCGCTGTAGTGAATGTGCGCTTGTGGAAAGGCGTCACGGATGCGGCGAAAGTTCGCCAGCGCGCGCGGCAGGCTGTAGATGTAGACCGGAGTCCCGGTCTGGGCGACGATCTCGCGCACCGGCACAGAGTCGCAGTAGAGCTGCGACTCGTGATACCAGATCGAGCTGTTCAGCATACCGGGCGCTACAGTCTTTCCTTCATAATCCTGCCGAGCTGCTGGAGCATGGCGGTCGTGCTGCGCGTGTTCATTTCCAGGGCGATCAGCAGATCGATCAACTGTGATACTGCCAGCAGCACCAGCGTGCCAACGATCCCTGAACCGAACGCCGCGCCGATGACCGGGAGTTTGGACTCAATCGTGGGAAAGTTGTTGGCATCAATGAGGACGACGACGATAGCGCCGATCATCGCTATGAAGGCGAAAACAGCCAGGATTTTGTAGATCATGCTGATAATGCGCAGTGCGAGAAATCGTCGCTTCATTGAGCACTCTCCGACGGACGCTGACGGGACAGGCTACGGTATGGTAGTATAGTATAGCAAACAATCGAGATTGCGGCACAAGAGCAGGTTGGCACGCTGCAAAGGCACGCTGCACAAGGACATCCCCGTTGGAATTGGAAAAGACGAATTCGAAACTAGCGACCGACTACGAAGCGATCCGCCGCCGCGAATATGAACTGATCACGAGCTTACTGGAAGTCGTCCCGCGCATCGATGGGCTGGGCGAGGATCAGGTCGCGCAGATGCGCGACGCGCTGTTCCACGCCGACCACCCCTATATGATGGTCTTTATCGGACCGTTCAGCTCCGGCAAGTCGAGCCTGATCAACGCGCTGCTGGGTGAGCACTCGCTGCTGCCTATCGGACCAACCCCGACCACCGACCGCATCAGCATCCTGCGCTGGGGCGAGGAGCCGTCGCGCAACCGCTCCGGCGAGGTCGACACCGTGTTTTACCCGTCGCCGCTGCTGCAAAAAGTCAGCTTTGTCGATACACCCGGTCTGGAATCGGTGTTCCAGAAGCACGAGGACATCACCCGGCGCTTCCTGCACCGCAGCGACACGGTGCTGCTGGTCATGCTGGCGACTCAGGCGATGACCGCCCGCAACGTCGAATACCTGCGGATGCTCAAGGATTACGGAACCAACGTTATCATCGTGCTGAATCAGGTCGACCTGCTGACGCCCGAAGAAGCCCGGACGGTGCAGGAATACGTGCTCGACCAGAGCCGCCTTCAGCTTGGCTTCAAGCCCGAAATCTGGCTGACATCGGCGAAGCTGGCGAACTCGGCGCGGCTGCCCGACGGCACGCTCGACGAAGAACTGTGGCAAGCCAGCGGACTGCACCAGATCGAGGAATACGTCGACCGCCAGTTGAGTGACCTCGCCCGCCTGCGCCAGAAATTGCAGACGCCGCTGCAAATCGTCCAGAACGTGCATCAGTCGGCGCTGGATACCGTGCGCGGCGACCAGTCGGCGCTCGACCATTACCAGAGCATCGCCCAGAACATCGAGCAGCAGCTTACGGTATTCAAGCGCGAGCAGGACAAGATCGTCCGCGAGACCGACGCGCAGATCAGCGACAAGTTCGGCGAAGCGGCGCAGCACGGCAGCGAGGCGATCCGCGACATGTTCGGGCTGTCGCACGCCCTCGGCTCGGTGTTTCGCGGTCTGCTCGAACTGATCGGGCTGGCGCGGCTGATCAAGCGGCGGTCGTACACGCGCGGCGCGTTCGAGCGCAGCAAGGTATTCGAGCCGCTCCGCGAGATGACGGCGATCTCCGACAAGCTCGCGCCGCGCATCGAAGGGCGCGACGTGCAGGATATCGACGATCTGGTGAAGTACGCTCGCCGCGAAATCGACGCGCTGCCAGAGACGATCCGTAGCAAGGTGATCGGCTCGGTGCAGGCTCCGCTCAAGTACGACCGCACGGCGCTGCAAGTCGTCCGTAGCGATCTGGAAACGGTGCAGGACGAGGCGCAGCAGATCGAGACCGCCCGGCTGGAACAGGCGCTGCGCAACTCGCTGCTGTACATGGCGGCGTATGAATTGATCCTGCTGGTATTCGCCATCTTCGCGCTGGTGGCGTTCCCGCCCGCCGCCGAAAACTCCCCGTTCTGGCTGATTCTGGTGATCCTGTTCGCCGCTGGGGTGGGCGGGCTGGTGTTCCTGCCGCTGCGCGGGCGGATGCTAGAAAATGCCTACACCGAGCGGATGCTTCAGCTTCAGGCGCGCTACATCGAGGCGCTGAACGCGGCGGCGGACAAGCAGATCGCGTATGGGATGCAGCTTCGGCGCGAGGCGATTGCGCCGCTCACCCGGCTGATCGAGGCGCAGACCGAAATCCATACCGACCAGTTGAAGCGCTTGCAGGCAGCGGGGCAGGAGATCACGAAAATCGAGTCCGAACTGGCGGCGATGGGCAAGCCCAGTATCATGGGTGTGAAGCTGCCGGGGTGAAGCAGCGCTGGAGGTTTAAATCTCCAGCTATGTAGTTATTTGGCGACCCACTGAAGGGGTCGCAAAGATCCGAAAATGATCTTGCCGCCCTTTAGTGGGCGGCGGCCTGATGACCGAGGTTTAAACCCTCGGCGGCGAAAACGCGAACCATCTGAACCAGGCGACGAAGGATTAGACGCTTGACGACATTCATTCCAACCACGCTCGAAGGTCCGCTGGCGGCATACCGCGAGCGCGAAATTCGCCTGCTGCTGGACATCGCCGGGGCGCTCGCCGACCTGGGCGAGCCTGCCGAGCAGGATCGGCGGCGCTTGCTCGACGTGGCGCAGGATTTGCGCGACATGTTCTTTCTGGTCGTCATCATCGGCGAGTTCAACGCCGGGAAGTCGACCTTCATCAACGCGCTGCTGGGCGACGAGTTGCTGCAAATGGGCATCACGCCGACCACCGAAGCGATCCACCTGATCCGCTACGGCGAAGTCGGCAGCCGCAAGCCGAATCTGCGCGAGGATGGCATTTACGAGTGGACGCACCCCAACACCGGCGCGCCCGGCGTTACGCTGGTCGATACGCCCGGCACAGGGTCGGTTTTCCAGAAGCATGAAAAGACGGCGAAAGCCTTCCTGCACCGCAGCGATCTGGTGATCTTCGTGCTGTCGGCGAAGCGCGCGCTGGCGGAAACCGAGCGGCTGTATCTGGAGCTGGCGCGCGACTACGGCAAGAAGATCATCCTCGTCGTCAACCAGATCGACCTGCTTGGCGTGCCGGAGCGTCAGGAAGTCCGGCGCTTTGTCGAGCGGCAGGTAGAAGAACTGCTCGACCTCAAGCCGCTGCTGTTCATGGTTTCGGCGAAGGACGCGCTCAAAGCTGTCCGTGACGGCGCGAGCCAGAGCGAGAGCGGCGTCGAGGCGGTCAGCGCATCTGCGCGGCGTGTTCAGCGAGACGCCCCCGGCGCAGCAGAAGCTGCTGGCGCAGTTGGATATGGCGGATCGCGTCGCCCGCAAGCATTTCGAGACGGTCAAGGCGCGCGCCGACGTGGTGAACGCCGATACCGGCAAAGTCCGCGATGTGCAGCGCGAGCTGGAAACCCAGTCGACCGGCTTGAGCGGACAGCTTGCCCTGTCGCGCGCCCAGATCGACAGCGTATTCGAGGGGATGCGCGTGCGCGGCTTGCATTTCGTCAACCAGAACCTGTCGATCCGCCGGATCGGGCGCTCGCTCGACCGCGAGCTGCTCCAGCAGCAGTTTCAGGACGATGTCGTCGGGCGGTCGCTGCGTGACATCGACGAGGCGACGCGCGATTACATTAACGCTCTGGTCGATAACAGCCGCCAGTACTGGCGCGGCGTGATCGAGCGGCTGAACCAACTCCGCGACCTGCTCGAACAGGAAGTTGCCGGGCTGGACGCCAGCACCTACACCGAGCAGCGCGAAGCGCTTCAGGGCGATCAACATCGCCGAAGGCGAACTCAAGTCGTATTCGAGCGGGCGCGTGATCGGCGAGATGCAGGAACTGTTCCAGGCGAACGCCGACGGCTTCACCTGGAGCGCCAGCGCCGCGCTGATCGGTCTGATCGTGGCGCTGGTGGCGACGGTCGGCACGCCGGGTCCGGTGTTGGGCATCGGCGCGGCGGCGCTGGCATTCCCGGCGCTGATCATCGCCGCGCCGGTAGCGGCGCTGGGCAGCGTGGCGGCGATGCGTTATTACCGCCGCGTCAGCGAGGACACGCGCCGCGAATTGAACCTACGCATCGACGAGATCGAGCGCACGTATCACGACGCGCGCTCGACAATCTGACGCAGAAAGAGCGCAGCCGCCTGACGCAGTACGGCACGCAGGTGCTCACGCCGATTTTCAACCGCCTGCAAGTGCTGTCCGAACGTTACACCGCTCAGCAGAAGCAGATGAGCGGCTACCTTGACCAGATACGCACGCTGCGAGAAGAGATCGAAGCGAGCCGCGTGGTCTCGAAGCCCAGTTCGTCGCCGTTTCCCAGCTTCTGCTCGCCGCGCTGCTTGGCGGCATCATCGGCTTGGATCGGGAGCGGAAGCAGCGCGACGCGGGCTTGCGGACGCACATCCTCGTGGGCACGGGCGCCTGTCTGTTCACGGTGCTGTCGATGCTGGCATTCCCCGGTGGCGATCCCGGTCGGGTGGCGTCGCAAATCCTGCCGGGGATCGGCTTCCTCGGTGCGGGGACGGTGCTCAAGTACGGGCGCAACATTCATGGCTTGACGACCACCGCCAGCGTCTGGATTACAGCGGCGGTTGGCATGGCGGTCGGCGCGGGCGCGTGGTTCCTCGCCATCTGCGGTACGCTGCTGATCTGGTTCGTGCTGGCGATCCTGCGCCGCTTTGAGGACGACAAGCTCAGACAGGACGCCGCGCAGCACGGCGACGACCAGCCCGAACAGCAGACCTAATCCAATCAGCTACAGCCTATGCAGCTTTGTGACCATCGCCAGCAGCGGCGTGATGTCCGGCTCGGCGCGGAAGCGCGTCGGCTCACCCATCGGATCGGTGGGATGGTCGCCGAGCAGCAGGCGGGCGATGTTGCATACCCCGAAGCTGAGCGCGTCGAGGTTGTAGCCCCCTCCATCACAAAGACGATCTTTCCACCCACCAGAATTGATCCGCCATGCGCATGAGTTCGCGCGTCAGATGGGCGTAGCCCGTCAGCGTCAGGCTCATGCCCGCCAGCAGGTCGGTCCAGTGGGCGTCGAACCCGGCGGAGACGAGGATTAACTCCGGCGCGAAACGCTCGGCGGCGAGCCACACGACCTGTTCGAACACGGCGGCGTAATTGTGGTCGCCGCAGCCGCCGGGCATCGGAATGTTGATGGTATAGCCCGCGCCGCGCGCCCGCTGCCGGTGTCGGTGACCGCGCCTGTTCCGGGGTAGAGCGGGTACTGGTGCGTCGAGATGAACAGGACGGACGGATCGTCGTAGAACATGGCTTCGGTTCCGTTGCCGTGATGCACATCGTAGTCGACGATCAGCACGCGCTCGATCCCGTGCTGGCGCTGGGCGAAGCGCGCGGCGACGGCGATGTTGCCGAGCAGGCGAAGCCCATGCCGTGATCGGGCATGGCGTGATGCCCCGGTGGGCGAACTACTGCTGGCCCGTTAGCGGCGCGCCCGGCGAGCACGGCATCGACCGCCGCGACCGCGCCCGCCGACAGCCGGGCGATTTCCAGCGCGTCCGGTCCGGCGTAGGTGTCGGCGTCGAGCAGCATCGTTCGCTCCATGACGCTGACGCGGCGCAGCAGGTCGAGGTAGTCAGGCGTATGCACCGTCAGGATCAGGTCGTCGTCCACCTCCGGCGCCTCGACCGCCTGCATCCGCGCAGCCAACCCGGTCTCGTCGAGCCGCTGCCACACAGCGCGGATGCGCCCGGCATGTTCCGAATGTCCCGGCGGGTCGTGGTCGACGTAGCGTGGGTGGGTCGTGTAAACCGTCGTCATGGGTGTTCTCCTGTCCCCACCGAATTGTGATCGCATAAGCCGCTTCTGGCAAGTGATATAATGCGTGGCATACCCGTCGTATGACGGAGCGGACGACCGATTTCATGAAGCAATCACCGAAGTCGCTGCTTTCAACCCGACGCCGGGGCAATCGTAAGGGCAGTCTGAAGGCGGAATTCATGCAGTATGAACCTCTGGTCGAGTGGGCGCGGGAGACGTGGGAAGCGCGCTCGCCCGGCAGCGCCAGCGTGACCATCTGGGCGTCGACCGAATGCAGCAACATGATCGCCCACAGCCAGGTCAAGGCGGGGCGCAAGCTGCGCGGCAAGGCGCGCTACGAAGGCATGGAGCGGCTCGACTGCCCGCTGATCGCCCCGATCAGCGATTACGGCGCGCGCGGCAGAAACATGGTGCTGACCTCGACCGCCGGGGCGTTCGCCTTCAATTCTCGTGCGAGGGCGAGACGTTCGAAGTGATTTACGCCAGCGCGCACCTCAACGAGGACGTGCAGAACCTGACGGCGATTGCCATCGTGCCGGAAGACCGGCTGGATACGTGGGCGGCGTTCGAGTTCGCCTGCACGCGCGCCGTGCGCCCGCACATCCGCCGCCGCCGCGACGTGTATATCATCGGCGGGACGGACGCCTTTTCGATCCAACCGTCGATTGGGCGGACGTGATCGAGGACGACCTGAAAGCCAGGCTGCTCGACGACATGGAGGCGTTTTTCACCAAAGGTATTGACATCTACCGCCAGTTGAAGCTGCCGTTCCGCAAGCTGCTGCTGGCGGGCGTGCCCGGCACGGGCAAGACCATGCTGTGCGCGGCGATGGCGAAGATCGCTATCGCGCACGGGCTGGTGGTCGTCTACGTCTCCGGCGCAGACCGCGATGGCGCGTCGTTCGACAAAATCCAGCGGGCGCTGCAAGCGGTCACGACCGCCCGCTACCCGGTGCTGCTGATCGTCGAGGAGCTGGACGCCTACCTGCAGGGCGACGACAAGGCGCGCGTGCTCAACGTGCTGGATGGCGTCAAATCGCCCAGCAACCCGCGCGGCGCGCTGCTGCTGGCGACCACCAATTACCCGGAGGCGATTGACGAGCGCATCTCCAAGCGCCCCGGTCGGCTCGACCGCATCTTCGTCATCCCGACGATTCAGGACGCGGCGCAGGCGGAGTCGATGCTGCGCCACTACATGCGCGAGCAGTGGCAGGACGATCACCGGAGCGTCGTGCCCGACCTGATCCACCAGCCGGGCGCGTTCGTGCGCGAAGTGGCGCTGCACTCGCGGATGCTCGCCGCCCATGAGCACCGGCTGGACGTGACGCTCGACATGCTGGAAAGCTCGGTCGAGAGCCTGCTGGTTCAGATGCGTGCCGAGCGCGACTTCCTCACCCAGCGCCGCCCGATCTCGCTGGTCAACAACAAGAAGAACAACCGCACGCCGTTCGGATGATTCGCTAATCCATACGCCCGGCGATCAGGCTGCGCACGACGCGGATCAGGTCGTTATCCGGCGGCTGCCGGGTCTGGCTTTGTGCTGCTTCCAGCACCGCCGCTTCGTCGGCGCCGATCTCCGCGACCAGTTGCGCCGCGAGCCGCATCTTGCCGACGTAGGTCTCGAATTCAGCCCGCCTGATGATGGTGTTGTTGTGACCGCCGATGCTGTGCTCGACATCGAGCGCCAGCAGCTTCTCGATCAGCGGCAGCAGCCGCTCGGATGTATAAGTTCCGGGCTTGTAGATTGACCCGTACAGGCAATCGCCCAGAAACAGCACGCCGTCAGGCTGAACGTGGATCACGGTCGAATCGTCGGCATGGTCGCCGCCGACGTGTCGGATGACGCAGCGCACGCCGCCGAGGTCGATCTCCAAGCCGTCGGTCAGGACAAATGTAGGCACAGCAATCCGAACGTCGCGTGGAGAGGGTAGCTCCAGCTTAAGCTGTTCGATGCCCGCGGCGGACATCGCGCCTTCGCGTACCCAGCGGTCCAGCCCTTCGTCGCTCCAGTCCGCGCTCGCAAATGTTGCGAGCTTCTTTGCCGTGCGAGCGTTGGCAATCACCGGAACGCCAGGTTCGGCTGCGCCCAGCACATGATCCCAGTGCCAGTGCGTCAGGACGACGAAATCCGGCGCGGAGACGCCTTGCCCGGCAAGCTGGTCGAGAAAATAGCGGGCGTGAGCTGCCGACGCGCCCGCATCCAGCATCAGCGTATACCGTTTGCCGACGACCATCCCCAGCGAAGGGCGTACCGGCGTATGAGGCGGCAGCCAGTAAACGTGTTCGGAAATCTGTGCGGGAACAGGCTTGCTCATTGTCCCGCTCCCTCCTTCGGGCGCAGGATGACGTACTCGAAGCCGTTCATTTCGACGGTCTCGCTCGGCTGGTAGGCGTCGGCGATGGCGAGCAGCACATCCCAGGGGTAGAACTGCGCCCGGTAGATGATCAGCCCGAATTCGTGATCCTCGACCATTTTGATCAACGCCGTTGGGTCGAACATGCCGCTGTTCGCCAGATTGTAAAGCTGCGTCGGGTTGGCGATGACTTCCTTGCCCGCCAGCAGGTTGAAGCTGGCGTCCTCGCTTAACACCGGCTTGTCTGTCTGCCTGACCAGATCGACGATGTGCCACCCGGCGTCGATGTCCGCCTGCGTCGTCAGATGCCCGATGTCGGCAAAACCCCCGGCGATGCGCCCGGCGGAGTCGTACAGGCGATCCATCACGTTCGGCTGGATGTCGAGCGCCTGCGCCAGCGGCTCGAACACTGCTCCGGTCGTTGGCATGTGCAGCGTGGCGCGCCCGTAGCCGAGGTAGAGCAGGGGGATGGCGATCATGCCCAGCGCGCCGAGCGCCGGGGCGAGCCGTCGAAACGGAAAGACCACCGCGCGGCTCAGATAATTGCGCCGGAACGTCCAGCTTCGCCGCAGCGTGCGTGACGCGAACAAGCCGCTGAGGATGCACAGCGCGGCGATGGACGTGGCGAAATAGCTGTCGCCTGCACCCCACTTACCGCTCAGGAAGGCGATGCCGACGGCGGCGACGAACCACAGCGTGTAGATCGACAGGCGGTCGAAGTACAGCTCATAAACGGCGTACAGCGCCGCCGGGACGAGCAGGAATCCGTGCAGGCTGAACCACAGCCGGAACAAGCCCTCGGTCTGGTCGGGGTAATAGGTGTTGACGTTGGCGGTGATGGTCTGGAGCCACCACTGCCCGCTGGTAGCGACGTTCATCCACAGGAAGATCGCCCCGCCCACCAGGGCGAAGCCGATCCCCCACACGACGGCGCGGCGTGGCTGGCGGATGAACAGGAACGCGAACACGGCGACCGCCGTCGCCAGCGCGAGCTGCTTGGTATAGCCCGCCGCC
>JAXLWE010000082.1:0-13047 GCA_046328655.1 Anaerolineae bacterium
CGCAGTTCCTTTTTTCCACGCAACGGGTAATCCAATGCCGCAGATCGTCATGATCGTCGATGATGACCAAATGAACCGTGAGTTGATGGAAACCGTCGTGAAGCGCGCCGGATTCGGCGTGACCCACGCGAACAGCGGCGAGCAGGCGCTGAGGCTGGTCGAGACGCAGCGCCCCGACCTGATCCTGCTGGACGTGCGGCTGGGCGAGCTGAGCGGCTACGACGTATGCGCCCAGCTCAAGAGCGACCCGGCGACGCGCGCGATCCCGATCCTGCTGCTGACCGCCGCCGACAATGAAGAAGATCGGCTGAACGCGATGAGCGTCGGGGCGAACGGATTCTTCCCCAAGATGCGCGGCTGGCAGCCGCTGATCGCCCAGGTGAAAGAGCTGCTGGGCAGCGGGTAAAGCTACCTGTATTTCGAGATGAACAACAACCGATGCAGCGCACTACGCCCCAATAGGCATCAACTTAAGATGCACTCCGCCGCCGGAAGCTGAAAGCTATCCGGCTATCGAACGCAAGCCACCTTCAGGTGGCTCTTGAGCCTGCTTCAGCGGGCTTTTTTGATGCTAGCCAGATGCTTCGAGCGTCTGGCGAACAGGATGACGATTCTTAGTCTTGATGCTCAGGGGCGCAGCGCGCTGCGCCCCTACAATGCCAAGACCCATTTGGGGTGTATGCAAGGACACAGCGTGAGTTCGCCCCACCAGAATACACACCACCCTGCCAGCCGACAAAATTCGGGCGAAGCGGCGACGAAGCGTAGCCCGAACGCCGGGCGCAGCGCTGGCGCGGAGTTGGCGTCTCTGGTAAAAATGCCGTGATGGAGGCGTGGGTATGGGACGCAGGACGCGCAGCGGTCCGCCGGGGATACTGGTATTTCTGCTGGCGGTCGCGCTGATTTTCGGAGTCTACTACCTGTGGCAAGGGGTGCAGACGTTTCTGCGCACCGGCGGCATGGGCGTGGTCGAGGCGACCGAGCGGGCGGAGACGATCCGCTCGGCGACGGCGGTCGAAGCCACGCGCTTCGTGCCGCAGGCTTCGACGCTGCTGCCGACATCGACCGAAGTCCCGCCCTGCCAGGAATTCCGGGTGAGCGTCCCGGCGGGGATCGTGCGCGAAGGTCCCAGCACCGAATCGGCGATCAAGACGCAGTTCCGCGAGGGCGACACGGTGTGCGTGCTGGGGCAGGAACCGGGTTCCGAGTGGTACAGCATCGACCTGAACCCGACCACGCGGCGGATTGAGCTGGCGTACATGCACGAGACGATCATCGAGGCGGTCAACCCGACGCTCACGCCGTCGAACACGTATACGCCGTCGAATACCGTGTCGCCGCCGCCGACGGTGACGCCCGTCCCCAGCGAGCCGCCGACGCGCACGCCCACTCCCCTGCCCTCGTATACGCGCGACCCGCGCTTCACCAACACGCCGATCCCGACGCTGACGCCGTCGCCGACGCCCAGCGAGACGCCGGTGCAGTTCCAGAGCGCGTAAACAGGTCGAACCGCCAAGAACGCCAAGAAAAGATCGGGTCAGTGACCCGCCCATGCGCATCAAGATAAGCCATTTGAGCAACCTGTTGCGCTTGCACCGCCGGAGGATCAAATCCTCCGGCTATGCAATCAAGCCCGCTCGAAGCGGGCTGAAATCCGAGGGGCTTGGTGATTTCAGCCGACTTCAGTCGGCTTGAATGGCTAGCCAGACCCTTTGAGGGTCTGGTGAAGTCAACTAAACACCCGTGACTTGAGAGAGAATTTTCTTAACTTGATGCCTATGGGCAGGTCAGTGACCCACCCCGACAGGTATCGTGTACTGGCTACAGCGGGTGCGGCAGCGGCGCGCGGGATGAGCGCCAGCGCGACAGCAGCGACGATTCGACCAGTGGGGCGGCGATGAAGCGCAGCACCGCGCCGACCGCCATCACCAGGATGAGGTCGACGCCGCTGTTCGCCAGCAGGCTGCCGACCATCGGTCCGACGAAGATGGCAAGCCCGATCACCTGATTGTAGGCAGTCGAATAGCCGGTCATCTCGCCTTCGGGCGCGTTTTCGACGAACAGGCTGAACAGCCCAACGCCCGCGCCCGCCGTCCAGCAACCGCCAGAGATGACCGCCGCCAGCAGCGCCACGTAGAGATTGGGTGCGAAGGCGATGACCACCGCCGCCACCGCCGTGCCGATCATCGAGAAGGCGATCATCGGGCGCGTGCCGACGCGCTGCTTCAGGCGCGGCGCAAGGATGGATGCCGTAGCGCCTGCGCTCAGCTCCAGCAGGGCGAATACCGCCATGTAGCCTTCGTCCGCGCCCAGCCGATCCACCAGAAAAAGCGGGGTCACCGGGACGATGGTGAAAAAGGCGATGTGGATGACGGCAGCGGCGACGGCGACGCGCTGAAACGGCTTCGAGCGCCATACGTTGGCGGTTCGCACAGGCGCGACCGGCGCGGCAGGCTTGGGGACGATGCGAATGCGGATACAATGCCACAGGCTGACGAGCGAAAAGGCGAACGCCAGCAGAAACATGATCTGATAATTGACCGGGAAGGGAGCCTGCTCCAGCCAGATGCCGAACGCCAGCGCAGCGATACCGATGGCGACGTTGAGCGCAAGCTGGCGGAGACTGAGCAGCCGCGTCATGAGCGACGGCTCGACTGAATCGCGCATGATGCTGAGAAACGTGACCGAGGCGATGCCCTGCGGAACCGCAGGCAGCGTGACCGAGACGATCAACCAGAGCGGCTGCCACTGGATCGGCAGCAGCGGCGCGAAGGCGGGCAGCAGGAACAGGAAGCGCATCCCCAGACCGGGCAAAAACAGCGAGCGCACCGGGTCACCATAGCGACGAGTCCACCACGCGGCGAAGGACGCCGAGATCAGCAGAAACAGCGCCGGGAGCGAGGAAATCCAGCCGAGATCGACGGGAGTCGCGCCGAGACGGATGGCGTAAACCGACAGGAAGCGTGAGGTCGCAGCGAGCGCCAAGCCAAACCAGGCAATATCGCCGACAAGGTGACGAAAATTCGCCCGTACAATGCCGGTGGCATGCAGGGATTGTGCGCTCATAATGGGGTGAAACGACTCGCTTTCAGCAGTGATGCTCACATGTCACAACAACGCTATAGCGTTGCCGATCCGCGCGCAATATGTCCGCCTGGGCAACGATGGATTCAATGGACTGGATGGCGGATTTAGGCGTGAAAACGGTCGCTCTACCTGTGAAGGATAGCACAGATGCGAACGTTGTCCAGAGGGGTTTTGCCCTACGGTTTCTCAACGTTTGTAACAGATTTCGTGCCGAAATGGGACGCATAACACTGCGGGGGATTCGCGGGTCGGAGTAAGCTATGATGTGGGAGAAAGCGCGAGGCGCAGACCGGAAAAGCGGGCACAGCGGCGCTGTGCCCCTACAGCGAGCGGAAATTCGCCGGGGATGCAGCGTGACAAGAACGCCGTACAGACCTGAAGAAGCGGCGCGGGAGCGAAAAGTACGCCGAGAGTTGACGAATTAATAAAGGTGGAAACCACCGTTTTGCACCAAGATATTCATTCGCAGAAGCAGTAGATTGAAAAAAAGGATTGTGTATCATGCTTTCGAACCTCGCTATCGCCCAGCACGCCGTCCTCAAGCCGATCCGCGAGATTGCGGCGCAACTGGGACTTACACCGGATGATTTCGATACTTATGGCAGCCCGTACATCGCCAAGCTGCGGCTGAGCGCGCTGGAACACCTGAAAGACCGCCCCACCGCCAAATACGTGGTCGTCACGGCGATCACGCCGACGCCGCTGGGCGAAGGCAAGTCGACGACGACGGTCGGGCTGGGTCAGGCGATGCGGCTGCTGGGCAAACAGGGCATCGTGACGCTGCGGCAGCCGTCGCAGGGTCCGACGTTCGGCATCAAGGGCGGCGCGGCGGGCGGCGGTTACGCTCAGGTCGTGCCGATGGAGACGTTCAACCTGCACCTGACGGGCGACATCCACGCCGTCACTGCTGCGAACAACCAGCTCGCGGCGATGATCGACAACCGGCTGATGCGCGGGAACCCCCTGAACATCGACCCGGAGACGATTACGTGGCGGCGGGTGCTGGACGTGAACGACCGGGCGCTGCGCAACATCATCGTCGGGCTGGGCGGCAAGGCGCAGGGCGGCGTGCTGCGCGAGACGGGCTTCGACATCTCGGTCGCCAGCGAGGTGATGGCGATTCTGGCGCTGACGACCTCGCTTCAGGATATGCGCAAGCGCTTCGCGCAGATCGTGATCGGCATGACCTACGACAAGCAGCCGGTGACGGCGGAGCAGATCGGGGCGGCGGGGGCGATGACGGTGCTGATGCTGGACGCGCTGCGACCGAACCTCCTGCAAACGCTGGAAAACACGCCCGCGTTCGTTCACGCGGGACCGTTCGCCAACATCGCGCACGGGAACAGCAGCATCCTTGCCGATCAGTTCGCCGTCAAGTGCGGCGATTACGTGTTCACGGAAGCCGGGTTCGGTGCGGACATCGGCGCGGAGAAGTTCTTCAACATCAAGTGCCGCTACAGCGGGCTGAAGCCGGACGCCGCCGTGCTGGTGGCGACGGTGCGGGCGCTCAAGGCGCACAGCGGGCGCTACCGCGTGGTCGCCGGGAAAGCGCTGCCGCCGGAAATGCTGGAATGCAACGTCGCCGACGTGGAAGCGGGCGCGGCGAACCTGATCAAGCAGATCGACAACATCCGGGCGCACGGCGTGACGCCGGTCGTGGCGATCAACGTGTTCGCCGGGGATCATCAGGCGGAAATCGACGCGATCAAGCGGATCGCGGTCGAGGCGGGCGCGCTGGGCGCGGCGGAAGCGCGGCATTTCGCGGAAGGCGGCGAAGGCGCGGTCGAACTGGCGGAAATGGTGATGGAAGCGGCGGAAAAGCCGAATACTTTCCATTTCCTGTACGACCTGGAGCAGCCGATTAAGACGAAGATCGAGACCATCGCCAGGACGATTTACGGCGCGGACGGCGTGTCCTACGAGCCGCTGGCGGAGAAGCAGATCAAGAGCTACGAGGCGAGCGGCTTCGGCAGCCTGCCGATCTGCATGGCGAAAACGCACCTGAGCCTGAGCCACGACCCAACGCTGCGAGGAGCGCCGACCGGATTTACGCTGCCGGTGCGCGAAGTGCGGGCGAGCGTCGGCGCGGGATTCATCTACCCGATCTGCGGGGAAATGATGACAATGCCGGGTTTACCGGAACATCCGGCGTCGGAAGGTGTTGATATAGATGAGGACGGCAACATCGTCGGGCTGTTCTAGGAGATAGCTGAGAGCTATCAGCCGTCAGCGGTCAGCAAAAGATGAGGGGCGTGGTGACGCCATGCCCCTGCAGTAATGCCCGGAGCGGCGCAGCGGATTCTCAACGGATGCGCCGTTCAAACGAGGGCGCTGATCGAGTATACTGTAAGCGTAACGAATTCCGTGAGGGAGGACGCGATGTCGTTTTTTGGCAATCGTCGCCAGGCTGAACCTGCGCCGACACCTGCCCCGCCGCAGCCACAGCTGGTGGCGCCGCAGCAGCCCGTCGGGTTTGAGACGGTGCTGGGCACGAACAGCACGCTGGAAGGTCATCTGCGCAGCAACGCGAACGTCCGGCTGGACGGCACGTTCAGCGGGACGCTGGAAATCGGCGGGAACGTACTGGTTGGGGAGACCGCCCAGATCAACGCCGACATCAACGCCAAGAACATCTCCATCGCCGGGGCGGTACGCGGGAACGTCAGCGGCAAGAAGGTGCAGCTTCTGCGCACCGGGCGCATCTGGGGCGACATCCGTGCCGCCGCGCTGACGACTGAAGAAGGCGCATTTATCGATGGGAAGATCAACATGATCAGTCCACAGGAAGAGCCACCGCAGGTCGAAAGCGATATCGAGGACGTGGCGGAAGGAGCCGGAGCGGTCGAGGATCAGGTTCCCGAAAAGCCCGCCGAGAGCATCGACGAGCTGACCGAGAATATCTCGGAAGGCGAGGAGGACGAGCTTCCGGTCGGCGGCGACTGGACAGAAGGACAGACCAACGCCGATTACGAGGACACGCCCGACGACGAGCCGAGGCAGTCGACGTAACAAGTGCTGAGGACTGAGAGCATGTCTGCAAAAGCTAGCATTACGAGTATTGGCACGTCGATGGCGGTTTAAACCGCCAGCTAGCCTGACGTGGCGACCCATTGAAAGGGTCGCCCGAAATGTGATTGGGTTGAGTCGCCCCTTCAGTGGGCGACGCTTTGCGCTAGCCGAGGGTTTAAACCCTCGGCGACGTTGGTGGTACTCGTAATAAATTGTTTCACAAACACGCTCTCAAACCTCAGTCCTGTTTTTGACTCAGTATTCAGCACCCATCGCCCGTCACTATTTCTGCGCCAGCACAACATCACCCATGAGGGGCACGCCCGCCAGATTCAGCGGAGCGACCTGGACGATTTCGACTACATTCTGGCGATGGATCGGGAGAACCTGAGCTTCATCCTGCGCTACTCGGTAGGGGCACGCGCGGAAATCCGGCTGTTCCTGTCCTACGCGCAGGAGGCGGGTCTGATCGCCGAGGACGAAGTGCCAGACCCGTACTACGACGACAACTTCGAGCGCACCTACGATCTGGTGACAGTGGGTTGCCGGGCGCTGCTGGATGCCATCCGGCAGGCGGAGAGCGTGTAAGCAATCCCGGAGATGCCGCCGGGGGTTCAAACCCCCGGCTAGAAAACCCAGCCGTCCACTAAAGGGACGGCATTTTTGATCCCCCAAATATCGCAATGTGAAATGTCAAGCTGGCAGATCAGCGACCTTTCCAGACGGGCGGGCGCTTCTGGACGAAGGCGAGGAAGCCTTCCATGCCGTCCTCGGACTGGAAGATGGCGCGCTGGTGCTCGGCTTCGCGGGCGAGCGCCTCGTCGTAGCTGCTGTCAAGCGACGCCAGCAATGCTTGTTTCGCGCGGCGCAGCGCGTTGGGCGACTGGCGGCTGATCCCGGCGGCGAAATCCAGCACCTGATCGATAAAGCCATCATTGGGCAGAACCCGGTTCGCCAAGCCGATGCGATAGGCTTCGTGCGCGTCAACATCCGCGCCGGTGAAGATCATCTCCAGCGCGCGCCCCAGCCCGACGAGGCGCGGCAGCAGATAGGTGCCGCCGCCGTCGGGGATCAAGCCGATACGGATGAACAGCTCGGAGAATTTGCCGCGCTCGCTGACGAGGCGGAGATCGCACGCCAGCGCCATATCGCAGCCGATGCCCGCCGCGTAGCCGTCGACCGCCGCGATCACGGGCAGCGGGCAGGCGCGGATCGCCTTGAGGGTGGGCGCGTAATGCTCGGTGAGGATGGCGTAGCTATCGTCGGGGGTGTAGCCGGACGCGACCGCCCATTTCAGATCCGCTCCGGAGCAGAACGCTCCCCCTGCCCCGGTGAGGACAACACAGCGCGTCCCATCGTCGGCGCAGGCGAGCAGCGCGGCGCGAACGGCGTCCATCGTGGCGGCATCGACGGCGTTGCGGACTTCGGGACGGTTGAGCGTAACGACGGTCACAGCATCGCGGCGCTCGACGAGAACAGTGTCAGACATGGTCAATCCTCGCTTGCCCGATTCCGCGCGCGCTGGTCGAGCAGCTCGTCCAGCGAGACGGTCAGGTCATTCTTGGTTTTGGCGTCGCGCTCGTCCAGGCGGCGCTGCAGGTAAGCAGCTTCGTCGTCATCCAGATCGTCGACAAGGCGGTCGATGACGGAATACAGATCGAGACCTTCCAACCCGCGCTTGGTCTTGGGCTTGGACATGCGAAAATACATCAGCGCCAGAACGGAACCGGCGATGCCGAGCGCCGCGATCACGAAAAACAGCATCACGACCGGCGTCTCCGCGATGCCCGTGTCGAGCATCATGGCAAGCGCGCCCGCGAAGATCGCCGCGAGCGAGGCGGCGAACACCTTCAGCGCGAGCGTCTGCGGCGTTCGACCGGACTGGGTGTCATCAAACATCGGGAGCATGGCGTGCGCCTTTCTCAATACGGCTGCCGGGTGGGTCTGCTAGTGGTTCTGACGATCTTGGGCGCGCCGTTCGAGCAAATCATCCAGCGAGACGGTCAGGTCATTCTTGTTTTTAGCGTCCCCCGCTACGGCGCGGGCGGCTTCGCCGGGCAGCTCCGGAACTCGCTGGCGGGCGGCGGCGCAGGCGGCTTCTCGGCGGGCGACTTCACGGGCGCGGATGGCGAAACACCGGCAGGCGGCGCTTTGGGCACGGGTGACTCATCGGCGGTCGACGAGAATTCGCTGGCGGCGGCGCGGGCGGCTCTCGGCGGGCGCAGAACGTATCCCATCCGTCGATGGGCGCGCCCTGCAGGGCGGGGCTTGGGCGCGGTCGTTTTGGGCTTAGTCGTTTTCGCGGCGGGCTTCGACGCTGCCGAAGCAGATTTCGCGGACGCGGAAGCCGCCGCCTTCGGCTTGGTCGTTGTCCGCGTCCCATTCGCAGCTGGGCGCGTCCCCGCGGTCGTCGATCTGGCGGGCGCGGCAGCCGATTTCGCCGCTTTCGGCTCGGACAGGGATTTGGGCGGCGTCGGCTTCGCCTTGAGCACCTTCTGGATTTCGTCGAGCAGCACGCCGCTGTTCTGGTAATCGCCGTGCAGCGGGATGTACAGGTACGCGGCGACGGGGAGCAGCAGCAGCCCCAGCAGCACGTTGCCGCTGCCGATGATGGTCAGCGCGACCAGCACCAGCGCGACGAACACGACCGCCTGCCCCTCGCGCGACGCGCCGCTGGAGACGCTGCCGCGAACGACGGTGATGCCGCTCTCGCGCTCGACCTGCGCCTGAAGCGTGGTGCGGCGCGTGAACTTGCCGATGACCGGGGTCGTCAGGCTGAGGGCAAACGCCCCGCCCTTCTCGACCCAGCCATCGAACGCCGGGCGAGCGGCGGTCGCCTTGACCTGCATTCGCTCGTGGACGGCGGTCATACATTGAGCGACCGATTTGTCGGTGTAGAGCACGAAACGCACGAAATAACTCCTAGCGATGCGCCGACGGTTCATGTCGTCAGCGGTCAGTGGGCAGACACGCAGGTCTGCTTCTACAGAAACAAAAGTCTCGCTGGCGCGGGCTAGGGCTTGCGACCGGAATAGACGGCGAAGCGGTAGCGCTTGAACCAGCAGTCGACGTGATCGAAGCCAGCCGCGCGCAGCCAGCGAAGCTGATCTTCGAGCGTGGCGGTGCGGTCGGCTTTCATGCGCTCCAGCGCCTCGACAAGCTGGGCGTCGGTGCTGCCCTGCGCCCGCGCAGTGTCCGCCCATGCCTGTGCGTAGAGCCGCTCGTTGTCGGGCGTCGTCCCCAGCGTCTGATCAGCATTGATAAAGACCGCGCCGTTTTCCAGCACGTCGAACACGCGGCGAAAGACGCCAACCAGATTGGCGGGCGCGACGTGATGCAGCGCGAGCGCCGAGACCGCCACGTCGTAGCGCCCGGTCAGCGGCTGACTTTCGAGATCGAGCGTGAGATAGGCGACGTTGGGGCGGGCGGCGAAGCGCTCACGAGCGCGGGCGAGCATGGCGTCGGAAATATCGGCAAGCGTGAGTTGGGCGCTGGGAAACGCTTCGGCGACCAGCGCCGAGAGCAGCCCGTGCCCGCGCCGAGTCGGAGGGACGCGAAAGGCAGCGTCGCGCGGGTACGGAATACGTTCCAGCGACCGCGCCGTAGAAATCGTCGAAGTGCGGGACAAGCTGACGGCGCAGGCGGTCGTAATCCGCTGCCGCGTTATCGAAAACGGTCTTGGCATCCACAGACATGAAGCGGTGATCCTCCCTGTGTCCCGGTCGGCGGGACTGGCGTGATTATACTGAGGCGGCGGCGGGGAACAAAGGACGGCGCGGATAGTTGACGGCGACGCCGACCAATTCGCAACAATCGCTGCGGGCTTTCTCTGCTAGACTAGAGTCAAAGCGAGGTCATTGATGAAACGGTCGATCCTGTACATAGTCCCCATCCTGCTCATCGCCGGATGCCGTTCGGCGGGAGGCTCGCAGACCGAAACCATCGACATCGCGTACCCGCAGGTGGAGGTGGTGGCGGTCAATCTGACCACCAGCGCCGGGCAGGTCACGGTCGATTCGGGGGATGCGCCCGGCTTACACGGTACGCTGACAACCAATGTCGAGGCGTGGCAGGCGCAGACCAGCAGCAGCGGCGGCACTATCTCGATCACGCAGGGAACAGCATCGGCAGACGTGATCCCGGATGCGCAGAATTCGTGGGACCTGCACCTGAGCAAAGACACGCCGCTGATGCTGACGCATACGAACACCGCCGCCAATACGACGCTCAACCTGGGCGGGCTGCCGATGACACAGCTCAGCGTGATGGCGACGAGTGGGAATTACAGCCTGCGCTATGCGACGCCGAATCCGCAGAGCGACGGCGGGACGGCGAGTCTGCAAATCGGGAACGGCAACCTGGACGCAGCGGGGCTGATCAACAGCCACCTGAGCAGCCTGACGGTGACGACCAACGGCGGAAACATCCAGATGACGTTCGACGGCGGCGCGCTGGCGCAGACGATGAATGTGCGCATTGATACGCAGGCGGGCGACGTACTGCTGAAAATCCCGCCGAGCGTGTCGACGCAGGTGATCTACCGGTCGAGCAGCGGAACGGTGCTGGAAACCGACCCGGCATACGCACAGGTGAACCCGATCACGTACACGCTGGGCAGCGGAACGGCAGGCGACACGCCGAGCCTGTCGATTGAAATCCGCACGGCAGGATCGGCGCGATCGGCGGCTGGCGGGAGCATAACCAGCGTTGCATGACATCACGCGGACGGTTTCGAGGAGCGAACGGCGGTGTTCCCGGCGATACGCCGTATCACGCCGGAATTACAGTGGCGGATCAGCGAAGGCGCGCCGGTGAACCTGACGGCGATCACGACCACGCCGCACGTCGGCACGCACGCCGACGCCTACTTTCACTACGAGCGCGACGGAGCACACCCGGCGGCGATGCCGCTTGAGCTGCGCATCGGGCGAGCGCGTGGTCAGCAAATGGGCGGCGCACGGGGCTTCAATGACGCGACGACCTGCCCGCGAGCCAGCTTAGCGGCGTGGAGCGGCTGCTGATCCACACGTGGGTGAGCGACGTGCCGGACGATCAATGGGTGGACGATTTCCCCTACCCCAGCGTGGGGCTGATCGAGGCGCCAAGGCGCAGGGCGTGAAGCTGCTGGGGCTGGACGTGTCGTCGGTGGACAGCATGGACAGCGCAACGCTGCCCGGTCATTGCTGGCGCGGCTGGGAATGGTCAATCTGGAAAATCTGATGTTGCGCGGCGTGCCAGACGGACATGAGCTGGCCGCGCTGCCGCTCAAGCCGACGCGGTGTGCGGGTCGCCCGTGCGCGCGGTCTTGCGACCGTTGTAGAGAGGACTGCCATGATGCAAAGCCCGACCGCCTGGCTGCTGTTCGCGCTGTTCGGCTTGATCCTGTTCGTGATGTACGTGTCGCTGCGGCGGCGCTGGGCGTCGCCGGTGGCGGTGTCGGCGCTGGGCGTGCTGGGCAGCATCCTCGTGATGACGCTGACCGGGCTGGCGCAGAACAACACCATCTATCAGGCGATCTTCGCCGGGCTGCTGGTCGGCGGGCTGTTCAGCGGCGGGACGGTGGCGATGGCGGCGTATTTCCAGAATAACGAAGCGCGGCGCGAGATGCCGCAGGCGCAGTACCCGCCGCCGGAGGAAATGTAGCACGCCGATGATTCGGGCGGATTGACGACCGCCGAGGGTTTAAACCCTCGGCTAGATGACTACATCGCCCACTAAAGGGGCGACCAAAACTCTGCGATTTCGGGCGACCCCTTCAGTGGGTCGCCACGTCCCGCGTAGCTGGCGGTTTAAACCGCCAGCGAGGTGAAGCAAACGACAAGCCCCGTTATTCCACTAAAGAGCGCTACCCCGTATTGACGATGACGAGGCTGTACGTGCCCGCGCCGACGTAGCGCCAGGCTTCGATGGTGTACGTCCCGTCGACGGGCAGCGTCACCTGCGTGAGCTGGGCGGCGGTCTTTAGCTCCGGGTCGGCGGCGTCGGCGTTGAAGGCGAGCAGGCTGCCGTCGGGCTGGCGCAGCACCAGCGACGGATCGACCGTGCCAGTCTGGGCGCTCATGGTCATGGTGAGGACATCACCCGCTTTGCCTGCGATTGTCCAGCGCTCGACCGGAAAGACATCCTGCAAGCGCCCGGACAGGCGGGTAACACCGTCAGCGCTCAATTCGGCGGGGCGCGGGCTGCTGACGCCGAGCGTGTACATGCCCTGCCCCTGCTGCCATTCGACGCGGACGGTGTACGTGCCGGTCTGCGGCAGGACAGCATCGGCGATCTCGGAATCGTAGACGCCGAACAGATCGTCACTTAGCTGGTCGTCGTTGAATGCGACTTCCACACCATCGGGGGCGAGCAGCCGGAGCGACATATCCAACCCAAGCTGATAGACGTTAGTGCGGGTCTGGTCGACCGCCGAAATGGTGATGTGGTCGCCTGCCGTGCCGTCATACGTCCACGACTGCACCGGGGCGGCTGCGGTCAGCGTGCCGAGCACGGGCACGCCGAGCGCCAGCGCGCGCCCGCCGAAGCGATCCGGCAGCCCGCTGGTGGTGAGGGCAACGATTCCGCCGTCGGCGCGGGCGGCGTAGAGCACGCCATCTTCGCCGAACGCCAGCGCGCGCAGACCGTCGTCGGGGGCGATGCGGTCGACGATGCTGCCGCCGGAATCGACCAGCAGCACGCCCTGATCGGTGGTGGCGAAGGCGAGATCGCCGTCGGGGGTGGTGGTCATGGCGGTGACGACATCCGGTGAGAGCGTTTCGAGCCAGAAGCGCAGGTCGGCGGTGGGCTTGTCGCCGCTGACGAGCGAGACCGCGCCGCTGGTGCTGCCGTCGATGAGCGAGCTAAGCCACTCGATCACCCACACCTGCCCGGACGAATCGGCGGCGACGAGCGGGGGTGCGTCGGCGTTGAAGTTCAAGCCGATGGTGCGGTTGCGCGGCTCGCCGAGCG
>JAXLWE010000083.1:0-12919 GCA_046328655.1 Anaerolineae bacterium
GAACACAGAAACACCGGGCGCGTCGGGTCGTAAGCGCAGGCGTCGGCGTAGAGCGCCGGGTCGGGGCGGCGCTCCATGTTGGCGCGGCGGGCGAACACCATCGTCGGCTCGTTGTGGCACGCCCAGGTGATGACCGACGGATGATTGCCGAGCAGGTCGATCATGCCGCGCTGCATCTGAAGCGCCCGCGCCTCGAATTCGGGCGAGGAGTCCTGCACCCAGTTCAGCTCGAAATCCTGCCAGACGAGCATCCCGGCGCGGTCGCACAGGTCGTAGACTTCGGGCGGCGACACATGGACGTGCAGCCGCAGCAGATTCAGGTTGGCGCCGCGCGCCAGCGCCAGATCGTGAGCAAGGGCGGGCGCGTCCACCTGCGACAGATACAGCGCAGGCATGTACGACGTGCCGCGCACGTAAACCGGGCGCTCGTTCAGCCAGTAGGTGAAGCGCTCCGGCGCGCGCTCCAGGCGGACGGTCCGCACGCCGAAACACTCGGCATGTTCGGAGACGGACTGCCCCGCCTCGTCCAGCAGGCGCGCGTCGAGGCGGTAGAGGTTGGGCGCGCCGTGATCCCAGCACCACCACCAGCGCGGATCGGGGATGCGCAGCGCGTGATCGAGCGTCTGCGTCCCCGGCGCGAGCGTCACGGGCAGGCGGTCGCAAACGCCCGCGCCGTCGTGATTGTCGGCTTCAATCGCCAGATCGAGCCAGCCGCGCCACGTTTCGCCGGTGGCGTTGGTCGCCCGGATGCTCAGATCGACGCGCCCGTCGAGTTCGGTGCGAATCCGCACCTGATCGATGCTCACGCCCTGATCGAGCAGCAGCCAGACCGGACGCCAGATGCCGATGGGGTTGACGGCGGGCGGGATGACGCCTTCGCCGTGCTCGTACAACCCCTTGACCAGTCCGCGCACGACGTGATCGCTCGGATACGTGCCCGACGGATTGGGCGCATCCCAGGGCGACGTGACGCGCACCGTCAGCGCCACCCGCGAGCCGGGGCGCGCCAGCGGCGTGATGTCCACGTCGAACGGGAGAAAATGCCCCTCGTGCCGCCCGACGCAGGCGTCGTTCACCCACATTTCGGCAAAATAGTCGACGCCCTCGAAGCGCAGCCGCGCCCGGCGATAATCGCCCGCTGGCAGCGTGAAGGCGCGCCGGTACAGCCACGCCCGCTTATTGAGGTCGCGCAGATGGTCGCCCCAGTAGGGATTGTCGGGGTAGAGGGTCGGCTGCAAATGAGCGCAGTCGGGCATGTGCGCCCGCGTCGCACCGGGCGTGATCGCCGCGTCCAGCGGGATGGGCTGCACGTCCCAGCCACCGGACAGGCGGATCGCCACGAATTTTGAAGCCGGGAAGGATGAAATCTGCATGGGGCTGCCGAACAGGACGAGCCGGATTCCGGCTCAGAGGCTCAGGTGAATCTTGTGAAATTTTACCCAAGCCGCGCCGAATTGCCCACTCGGTAGCGCTGCGCGGTGAACATCAGAAGCGCATCGTTGTAGGGGCGCAGCATGCTGCGCCCCTACGTCACGGCTTGATCTCACCCCGACGTGCAGAACTGGTCGTCGAAGCCCGGCGGCACCAGCACCGTATCCGTGACATAGACGCTGCCGTTCAGCGTCGGGTAGCGCACCGCGTCCGAGACCGACGCTGTGTTATCCACGACGATTTCGCCGTTCGCCGCCCGGAAGGTGTGCAGCGTCCCCGCCATCGTCGGCAGGCGCTGGGCGATGGCAAGCTCGGACGGCGTGTAGTCGCCGACGATGATGTGATTGAGGATCAGCGCGCGCATGGCGCTGGGGTTGCTGATCACGCAGTCGTACAGATCGGGCAGGAGTTCCAGCACCGCGCCGTCGGTGGGCGCGAACACGGTCAGCGGCAGGCGCGGGTTGGACAGCAGCGTATCCAGCCCGGCTTGTTCGAGGATGGCGACAATATTCTCGGTGGCGAACAGGGTTGTGCCGTCGCTGAGCTGCGGGTTGGCGGTCAGCCCGCGCAGGAAGGTCATCGAATCGACCGGGCTGCGGCGCAGCGTGCCGACGACGTAATCGTTCGGGTTCGCGCCGGGATAGCGCCCGCGCAGCGTGTAGATGTAGATCACGTTCGGCTCGAAGAAGCGGCGCGGCAGCCGGAAGATCACCGTCTGCGGGTCTACCTGAGAGACCGCCCGCAGGCTGAGGTACGTCCCCGCGCCGATCTCGCCGACGACCGCCTGACGGTCATGAGCGTCCTCGACTATTGGCGTGCTGTTGGCGATCAGCGACAGCGAGGGAGACCCCTGAATATTGTTGACCAGGATCACGCATGACGACCCTGCCAGCTTGCCCGCGCAGACGGCATCCTCGTCGATGAAGATCAGCTCGAGCGTGCCGTCGCGGGCGCTGCCGACGACCGCCGCCGTGTGATAGCCGGGCGTGAGCGGCGGGACAGCCCACTCACGGTTGAAAGCCAGCCCTCCGGCAGGCGTGATCCGCAGCGTGACGAGCGTCGAGCGATCCGTCGCAAACGGCATGTAGTCGCTCACCGAGCCGGGCGCGAAATTCGCCAGCGGCGTCGTGCCGTCGGGGAGCGTAAGCGAGAGAAGCGCGCCGTCGTTGGCGAGCTGAAGCACGCGCAGGTAGGCATTTCCGCCTGCATCCTGCGCCGCCGCGATGCTGGTCAGGCAGGCGAATGCCGCCGCCAGCATACCCCATACCAGTTTCCTGAACATCGCTGCCTCTTTCCACAAAATATCGTCTGTTTAAGTACGAAAATGCGGGCTGGTCGGTCGCCAGCGTGACCATCAGCCGGGATTTCACCACCGCCCGTGACGATCAATCTTTCAACGCAAGTGTAAAGCGAATACGCCGCGCCGCCAAATTCGCCCGGCTTGCTTATCTGGCGCTCATCTCGACGTTATTACTCGGAAAGGACTCTGGGCGAAATTAGGCTAGGTATATACCACCCTTACCGTTCAGTCCAAGTAGGAATGAGGAGTCTTCGATGAGACACCTGATAGCCGTGCTATGCCTGTTTGCCATGCTGATCTTTACGGGAAGCCTTGCCGCGCAAGATGCTTCGGAGACGACATTTACAGTACGCATCGAGAACGTGTCCGGGCAGAATACGTCGACTTACGCCGATGTCGGCGTGGTTGGCGTGCCGGTCGGCGCGACCCAACGCGGCGCGATCACGCCGGGCAACGCCTACGAGTTCACCATCAAAGCCGCGCCGGGCGACCGGCTGTCGTTCGCCCGTGCACGGTTGGACCACTTGGCGAAATCGCTGCGAAGATATGGGCGCTCGCACGGCGACTGAAGGCGCTGTCATCACGACCGCTGACGGTGACATCAGCCAGGCGCGGGCGACCAGCGTCGCCCCTTCCCATGGTGGCGACGCCAGCGCATCACCGTGCGCATCGGCTTCCGCTGCTCAGGTAGACGCCCTGGTCGGGCAAAGCTAAAGCCCGATGTGAGCGCCAGCGTCACTGTGCCCTCGTCCGGGCAAATGGCGACGACCTTGTCATGCACCAGATTGTGGTCAACGTTGCCGTCGCAGAAAGCGATTTGATTCGCATCCACGCCAAAAGCGACGACGGGCGCGTTGTAGATGTAATTCCCAATCTTCGCCAGCGGCGTGTAGAATTCGTCGCCGACAGAACCGGGCTGGAAGACGGTCGGGGGGAACGCATCCGGCTGAGCGCCGGGCGTGATGCTGTGTTCAGGCGAGAAGTCCACCCTGCCGCGCTCGAACGTAACGCTGCCATCGGCTTCCAGATGGGCGGGGCGAGCGGCATTGCCCACATCACCATAGGTTAGCTTAGCCGAATAGTTGAGACCGAGAGCCGCCGCATTACCCGCGTCGTCGGTGTCGGTCAGGATGTACCAGACAGGTTCGCCGCTGGTGAGCTGACCACGATACAGCGGCAGTGTGATCGTGGCATTGTCCAGATCAATGGTGCCGGATTTGAGCAGTTGGTACGGACCGATCAGTTCGCGCTGTACATTGGAGGGTGCAGGACCGAAATAGGTCAGCGGGATGTCTGCACCTATCGACGGGGGCGCAGGCTGTCCATCGTCACCTTGCGCGAGAGCGGGCACAACGGACAGAATCATGAGGAGCAGCAGCCCGACTAGTGCCACGCTCCAACGGTTCGTGAATCGCATTGGTGAATATCTCCTTATGGTCACCGATAGATTTTCGGATCGCCCTGGCCGAGGGCAACTAGCGCTATCCGGATGCCATCTATTCATAGGGGCGAATCGTTACACAGGCATGACGCGAGCATTACGCGCCGATTACGCGCAGTCACGCTCATACGCTTCTCTTTTTGAACGTCAATCGGCTTCTGTGGTTTGCCATGATGGAGATGGAGAACCCGGTGGCACAGCACCGCTGTGCCACCGACCTGTCTACTCACTTTTCGCGCTGAAAAGCCGCCCAATCTGGGCGGCTTTTTGATCCCGTTTTCTTCGCAATTACCTATGGAAATCTAACACTTTTTGATCTATAATTTAGAACATCGGTGCGACAAATTCAGCGAAGAAACCCCCGATTCCGCCCTTGCTGCCGGGTCTGAAGAACAGGCAATCCGGACAGCTAGATGGATATGGTGAATCATGCAGATTGTCCCGATCACTCAGGAACTGGAAACGGTCGATCCGATTGACAGCCGCATCGCCGAGCTGGTCGACAGCGTGCGCGCGCACCGCGAGCGGATCGCCGCTCTGGAAGCAAAGAACGACGCCGCCCGCGACGAGCTGCGCCGCCTGCTGGAAATGCGCGGCGAAAACTGGTCGGACGACGAGGGCTATGCCCGGCTCGTGCCGGACAGCGCGCGCATCTCCTACGACGCGCGGGCGCTCGACGACCTGATCGTGCGCGAGCCGCTGCACTACGGCTGGCTCAAGGAATATCGCAAGTCGTCGGTCGTGCGCGGCACCATCCAGGTGAAATAAGCTCCGAACGCGGCGTCCTGAGTGCCGGGCGAATCCCGGCGCTCAGGGCTGCGCTGCCGTTTGGGATATGTGGATTTTTATCGCAAAATGTCGCAGTTTTGGGAAATCGGCTTGGGAAATAGGGATATATTTGGGAAATAAGTTGCTCACTTTTGTTAACGCTCATAGGGGCGCATCAGGGTTTTTAACACCCTCATGCGCCCCCTATATTTTGATGAGAAGAATTACTTGCCGATGATTTCCGGCTCGACCGTAATCTCCTCGATCCGAACGTCCGCCTGGTAGATTTCGCCGTTGCCACTGCCTTCGTGGTGCGGCTGCGCCATCATGTAGTTGCCGTACAGACGCCATTCGTCCATGCGGCACGAGTGGACGAGCTTGCCGTCCCACACCGTCATATCCGGGCAGCTTTCGCACATGTCGACACGTCCGTCAGGCAGCAGGTCGGGTCCCTGAATGATGCCGATGCTCTGGACATATATCGGGCGGAACAGCTCCGCCGGGTCGCGCAGGACGCCGCGCCAGAAAGACTTCGCCGTCGCCCGCACGCCTTTGTCGAACAGTCCTAGCAGGAAGGCGATCTTGGGGATTTTGTTGCTGGGCGAATAGATGACGTAGGTGCCGTGCTGCAAATGATGGAACATCTGGAACAGCTCCATCACCTTCGAGCCGGACGAGCCGTACATCCTGTTCTTCGTGCCAAGCTGCGCCGAAACCAGCCAGGTCATTTTTTCAATGTCGTTGCTGCCGCCCATGTACGCCGATGCCTCGTAATGCGGGAAATCTTCCTTGATCTTGTTGTACACGTCGGTCGAAGTCAGGTACGACTCTTCGGTCGATTCGCCGAAGTAGCTGGTCAGAGGCTTGACCTGCTTGCCGTCGACGTAGTAATCATAGTCGCCTTCCATCGCCGCGTTGCGGAAGCCGATCAGCACCAGCCCATGCACGCGGTCGATGTTCTTGTTCGCCCACGTGACCAGCTTGGGCACGAAGTCGATATTGCCAGGGTAGACGGTCATGCCGAAGCTGACGAACAGCCCACCGACATCGTAAGCCATGTCAGCGAAGTGCTGGCGCAGCTCGAACAGTTCTTCTTCCGACTTGCCCTTCCAGTGAGGGCGCTGCTGCTCGCTGTCGATGTGGAAGGTGAAGCCGACCGCGCCCGCCCGCTTCAGTTCTTCCATGAACGGGCGATTCTCGTACATCTTGATGCCGTTGGTCAGCAGCAGCGGCTTCATCTTCAGGCTGCGAATGTAAGCCACGATGTCGATAATCTGCGGGTGAATCAGCGGCTCGCCCCCGGCGATGGAGATGTTGTCGCAGTTGCGCCACTTCTTCAGCAGGGCAATTTCCTCTTTGATCTGCTCGACCGACTTGTGACCCTGCATCCCGTTGATACGGTAGCAGCCGCGGCAGTAAGTGTTGCACTTGTCGGTGACTTCCAGCCAGCCGATAGGATTGTCATTCCCTGACCAGGGAAACCGATAGAGGTCGCGTTTCGACAACTGCATGTGGATTTTCCTTTCCTATATTCCTGGCGGGGAGTTTCGGCAGGGGATATTGAGGAGGAACAACCGCCTGCGCAGCGGGGTTCTGAACGGCTCAACCGGGTGTCGAAGACTTCCCATTTCCAATATTTGCAGCCATTGTAGAATTTATCACAATTTATTTAGCCTGGCAAAGTAATTTAAAAATTCGTAGAGTGGTGCGGGGGAAATTAAAGGGCGAGGCACAGCCTCGCCCGGATTTTCAGACGGCATTGAGCGTCAGGACGCAATTGGCGTGACGTGACTTACGTCCGCAGAGGGGCGTTACAGAGTGTTCCGGCGGCGGCTGATACAGCGCGCCCGGCGCAGGGGGATTATCCGGCTATTCGCAGTACACCCATGCCTGACGCCCGCTGCGCAGGCGCACCTGGATGCGCTGGTAGTCCTCGCCTTCGTAACGGTCGATCTCGACCAGCTCTTCGGATGATACTTCGATCACCTGACCGGGGAGCGCCTGAGCAGCATCCGTGATGGCAATCGCGTGGACGACGCCATCAATGGTGATCTGCGATTTCCGATAGCCGACCAGCGTATCCTGCGTGCCTTGAACGACACGACCGAAGACGGCGCTTTGAACCTTTGGGTCCTGGAGCGTCCCATAGACGAATAGTGCTTCCATGAGCAGTATCCTGTACGGTTGTGAGACTGTGAGCAAATCATAACGCCGACAGAGGTGTATGCCAATCGGAATCCCTGGCGGCGCAGGTGGCTTCAGACCTCTCAAACGTTTGCTTAGCCCGCCTCTTATTGAAATCGGTTTCTGGTGCTTGCGTGGCTCGTCGTCTATGGCTAATATCATCGCCCAAAGTGCGAGGCACATCATGATGACAGACGGGAACGGAACCGAGCTTTTGGCGGTTTCCAACCTGACCAAATCCTTTCGAGGGCTGCGCGCCCTCGAGGACGTTAATCTGAACGTTTACCCCGGCGAAATTCTGGGCGTGATCGGACCCAACGGCGCGGGCAAAACGACCCTGTTCAACTGCCTGACGGGTTACATCATGCCGACCAGCGGCAGGATCGTGTTTCAGGGGCGCGACATCACCCGGCTGCGGATGCCAACGGTGACGCGGCTGGGGATCGCCCGAACCTTCCAGAATATTCGTCTGTTCGGCGCGCTTTCGGCGCTGGATAACGTCCGCGTGGCGCAGCAGCTTCATACCCGCTTCGGCGCGGTCGAGCTGATGCTCGGCTCGGCGTCATTCCAGCGCAAGGAACAGGCGCTGACCGAGCAGGCGCTGGCGCATCTGGAATTCTTCGGGCTGGCGGACTACGCCGACCGTCAGGCGTCGAGCCTCGCCTACGGGATGCAGCGGCGGCTGGAGATCGCGCGGGCGCTGGCGACCTCGCCTCGTCTGCTGCTGCTCGACGAACCCGCCGCCGGGATGAACGTCAGCGAGACCGACGCCCTGCACCAGATGATCGTCGAGATCAAAGACCGCTTTGAGCTGACCATCATCCTGGTCGAACACGACATGCGCCTGGTCATGAACATGTGTCATCGCATCGCCGTGCTCAATTACGGGCGCGTGCTGGCGACCGACGTGCCGGAAGCGATACGGCGCAACCCCGACGTAGTTGAGTCGTACCTGGGCAAGACTCATCAAGCAACTGTTTCGTAACAACCGAGGAATTGACCTGTGCTGCGGCTCGATAACATCGATGTCTATTACGGCAAAATCCAGACGTTGAAAGGCGTTTCGCTGACGGTCAACGACGGCGAGCTGGTGACGCTGATCGGCTCAACTGGCGCGGGCAAGTCGACCACGCTGCGCACGATCTCCGGGCTGCTGCGCCCGCGTCAGGGGAGCATCCTGTACGACGGCAAGCCGATAGACCACCTGCCGCCGCACGAGATCGTCAACCTGGGCATCGTTCACTGTCCCGAAGGTCGCCGCCTGTTCGGGCATTTGAGCGTGAGCGAGAACCTGCGGCTGGGGGCGGTCACGGCGCGCAGCCGCGCCGAACTGAAACAGACCCGCCGCGTCGTGTACGAGCTGTTTCCGCGTCTCGAAGAACGCAGCCGCCAGTCCGCCAGCACGCTTTCCGGCGGCGAACAGCAGATGCTCGCCATTGGGCGGGCGCTGATGGCGCAGCCCCGGCTGCTGCTGCTGGACGAGCAAATCGTTGACTTAGCGCCGCTGCTGGTCAGATCGGTGTTCGCCGTGATCGAGCGCATCCAGGCGCAGGGTGTGACTATCCTGCTGGTCGAGCAGAACGCCTGGAAAGCGCTGGAAGTCGCCGACCGGGGCTACGTGATGGAGACCGGCAAGATTATTCTGGCGGACACGGCGCAGTCGCTGCTGACGAATCCGCAGGTGGAGCACGCTTATCTGGGGGGAGAGGTCGGGGCATGAGCCTGCCTTCGTATGCTTTGCAGCAGTTGATCAACGCGCTGAGCATCGGCAGCCTGTACGCGCTGATGGCGGTCGGGCTGGCGATGGTATTCGGCATCCTGCGGCTGATCAACTTCGCGCACGGCGACATGATGATGGTCGCCGCCTACATCGCCGCTTTCGCGCTGATCGCCGGGCTGCCGCTGCCGGTCGCGCTGCTGCTGATGGTGGTCGGCACGGTGCTGGTTGCCATCCTCATGGAGCGCGTCGCCTACCGCCCGATCCGCGCCGCGCCGCCGGTCGCCGCGCTGCTCACCTCGTTCGCGGTCGGGCAAATCCTGCAAAACAGCGCGCTGCTGACCTCGCGCTTCGCCGGGCAGCCGGTGCAGATCGCGTTTCCGGCAATCGACTTCCTGCGCGGCGTCGTCACCGTCGGCGCGCTGACCATCCCGCGCGTCAATATCGCCAGCCTGGTGCTGGGCGTGGTGCTGCTGTTCCTGCTGAGCCTGTTCGTGACGCGCACGACGCTGGGCTTGTCGATGCGCGCGGCGGCAGAGGATATTCAGGCGGCGCAGTTGATGGGCATCAACACTAACCGGGTGATCGTGACTGCCTTCGTGATCGGCGCGCTGCTGGCGAGCGTCGCCGGGCTGCTCTACGCCGTCCAGACCGGGACGATCAACCCGGATATGGGCTTCTCGCCCGTGCTGAAAGCGTTCATCGCCGCCGTGATCGGCGGGTTCGGCAGCATCAGCGGGGCGGTGGTCGGCGGCTTCACGCTCGGCTTGCTGGAGGTGCTGCTGACGGCGATCCCCGGCATGGGCGACATCCTGCCCGCCGCCACGACTTCGCCGGGCGTGATCCAGTTCTTCAAGACGTATCTGCCTTCGTCACTGACCAGCTACCGCGATGCCTTCGTGTTTATCATCCTGATTCTGCTCCTGCTGGTGCGTCCCGGCGGGATTCTGGGAACGTCGGACAATGACAGCTCACGCTGAAAGCGGTCAGATGACCGCCCGGACTCAACGCAACGGATTCCTGATCGTGCTGGCGCTGTCGGCGCTGCTGATGGTCGTGCTGCAAGCGTCCGGCAGCAGCTTCTGGCAGAGTCTGGTCATCAACCTGGGTATTTCGATCATTCTGGTGGTCAGCCTGAACCTGTCCAACGGCTTCACCGGCGTGTTCTCGCTGGGGCACATCGGCTTTATGGCGCTGGGCGCTTACGTGTCGGCGCTGCTGACGCTGCCGCTGCGGACGAAATCGCTGTATCTGCGCGATCTACCCGACTGGCTGGCGGTCGTGCATCTGGACGCGACCATCGGGCAGTTCCCGGTCGGCTTTCTGGCGGCGACGCTGATCGCGGGGGTGGTCGTGTCGGTGGTGGCGCTGCTGGTCGGGCTGGTGCTGATGCGGCTGTCCGGGCATTTCGTCGCCGTCGCCACGCTCGGCTTTCTGGTGATCGTGCGCGTGGTGCTGGTCAACGCCGACGAGTTCACGCGCGGCTCGCGCACGTTTTCCAACGTCACCCAGTACACCGATCTGTGGTGGGTATTCGCCTGGGTCGTGATCACGCTGTATATTGTCTGGCGGCTCAAGTTTTCGGCTTACGGGCGCGCCATGTTCGCCCAGCGCGAGGACACCGCCGCCGCGCAGTCGGTCGGCATCGTGGTGATGCGCCCGCGCCTGCTGGCGTTCGTGGTGAGCGCGTTCTTCACGGCGGTCGCCGGGGCGCTGTACGCGCACTACCTCACGTCGTTCTCGCCGAAAGCCTTCTACTTCGACATCACCTTCCGTATCATCACCATGCTGGTGATCGGCGGGATGGGGTCGGTCACCGGGTCGGTCGTCGGACCGATCTTCATCACCGCTATCGCCGAGAGCCTGCGCCGGCTGGAGGATGCCACGCTGCTGTACGGCGTCAGCCAGATCGCGCTGGCGGTGCTGTTTATCGTGATTATCATCTTCCGTCCCGGCGGCTTACTGGGCGACCGGGAGATCAATTTCGCGGCTATCTGGCAGCGGCTGCGCCCGCGCGGGGCGAGCGCCTCCGGCGGAGGGGAGCCACCGCGCATCGAGCAGCAGCCATCCACACGGGATTAAACGCTTAGTCGAGGAGGAGTGAAGATGAAACACCGATCAGTACTTGTTGTGGTTATGCTGGTGGCGCTGCTGGCGCTGTCCGGCATGAGCGTCATCTACGCGCAGGACGAGACGATCAAGATCGGTCTGGGCTTCGACCTGACCGGCGCCGAATCGTCGCTCGACCTGCCCGCGTCCAACGGCGCGCTGCTGGCGATTGACGAGATCAATGCGGCTGGCGGCGTGCTCGGAAAGCAGCTCGAAGGCGTCTCGCACGATACCCGCTACGACATGGCGCTGACGGCGCAGGTCGCCCAGCAGTTTGTCGAGCAGGATGGCGTGTCGGCGGTCGTCGGCTTCACCGACTCGGACTCGGTGCTGGCGTCCGGTCCTATCATTCAGGATGCGGGCATCCCGTTCATCACGGCGGGCGCGACTTCGCCGCTGCTGCCGGAACAGGTCGGCGATCTGTTCTTCATGGCGTGCTTCGGCGATAACGTGCAGGCGGCTGCGGCAGCCGAGTACGCTTACGCGAACTTCGGACCGACCGCTTATCTGCTGACGGACACCGGCGTCGAATACACCACGCTGCTCGCCGAATACTTCAAGGCGCGCTTCACCGAGCTGGGTGGCACGATTGTGCTTGAGGACACCTACGCCGACGACGCGACCGACTTCACCACGCAGATCACCAAAGTGCGCGCGCTCGCCGAGCAGCCGGATTTCTATTTCATCTCCGCCATGCCCTACAACGTCGGTCCGGTCGTGCTGCAAATGCGGCAGGCGGGGCTGGAGGGTCCGATTGTCGGCGGTGACGGCTACGACACGCCCGACATCGTCAGCGTCGCCGGGGACAGCTCCAGCAACGTGTTCTTCACCACCCACGCGCTGATGGACTCGGAAATCGGCACGGACGGCATCAAGGCGTTCATCGCGGCGTACACCGAGAAATACGGTCACGCGCCGGAAAATGCCTTCGCCGCGCTCGGCTACGACGCCGTCAAGCTGCTGGCGGATGCCATCGAGCGGGCAGGTTCGACCGACGCGACCGCCATCCAGACGGCGCTGCAGGAGACGACCGACTTCCCCGGCATCACCGGCTCGATCACCTTCGGCGAGGGTGTCCAAATCCCGCAGAAGGGCGTGACGATCATCGAGATCGTCGACCAGAAGTTCACGCTGGCGGCGGAAGTCGTTCCTGAGGTGGTTCCGCCCGCCAATCCCGAATAAGCAGTCGATTTGCAGGTGTTATTGTAGGGGCGAGGCATGCCTCGCCCCTACGCGAACCAGCCATGTTTCTGAGACAGTTGTGCAGCTATTGACGACCGGGGGAAATCATGCCGCAGCCGGAACTGTTTTCGATCACACCTGAGCGCCTCGAAAGTATCAGGCAGGAGCTGGACGCCGCCGGGATCGAGTTCGTCCGTTTCGAGCAGAGCGATACGCACGGGACGGCGCGCTCCAAGACCGTGCCGACGCGCCATTTCGTGCGCTTCGCCACCAGCGGGCTGAATTTCCTGCTCGGTCATCTCGGCTTCGACGTACAGTCGGGCGTCGCGCCGGGGTCGGGCTATCTGGAAGATTTGGGCTTCCCGGATTCGCGCATCTTCCCCGACCTGGACACGCTCGTGACCATCCCCTGGGCGGACGGAACCGCCAGCGTCCTGTGCGAGCCGCGCTTTCAGGACGGCAGACCGGCGATGGCGGCTCCCCGCGCGGTGGCGCGGGGCTTGCTGCGCGAGCTTGAGGGCATGGGCTTCGGCTTTTTCTCCGGCTTCGAATACGAGTTTTACCTGGTCGACCGCGAGACGCGCCAGCCGCCGTTCCCCGGCATCCAGATTTTCACGACGCTCCGCAACAACTTCGATCCGCTGCTGGTCGACGAGATTCTGCTCGACATGCCGCAGGTCGGCGTCGACATCATCACGTCCAATTCGGAGTACGGTCCCGGTCAGATGGAAATCAATTTCGCCCCGGCAGCCGGGATTTCGGCGGCGGATCACGCCTTCCGCTTCAA
>JAXLWE010000084.1:0-12626 GCA_046328655.1 Anaerolineae bacterium
CTGCTCGTTGATCGTCTGGACGCGGGCGCTGTCGACACCCATCGTCGCGCGCACGCGGTAGCCGCCCTGCGGATCGCGCAGCGTCACCAGCCCGACCTGCCCGCCCAGCATGACCACCGAGGCATTCAGGACGCGGCGCAGCACCTCGCTCAACTCCAGTTGAGCGGTGATCGCCCGCGAGATTTCCAGCAGAAAATCGCGCTGGCGGACGCGAAAATCGAGCAGCATTAGCATGGGGTCATTGTAACACGCCCCGCAACGCGCATCAATTTGAAGTTCATAAGATTTTCCAGCCAGAAGCGGCGTGATTACGCTTCGTCCAGCTTGTGCGTCAGCGCCGCGACATCTTCCATGCCGCCGCGCGTGATCACCAGCGCCGCCGCCCCGACGAGGCTGACATTTTCGCCCAGTTCGGCGGGCTTGATCAGCAAATCCTGCCAGTACGCCGGGTCGATGCAGTATTTTTGGATGGTCTCGCGCATGGGCGCGAACAGTAGCTCGCCCAGATTGCTGACGCCGCCGCCTAGCACGATGATCTCCGGGTTGAACACGTGCAGCAGGCTGGTCAGCCCCAAGCCGACGATGAAGCCCGCGCGCTGCACAACCGACAGCGCCAGCGCATCGCCCTGCACCGCCGCCTTGCCGACCGTTCCGCCGGTGCAGTCCTCCAGCTTGCCCTTCACCATCTCGCTGATGATCGACTTCTCGCCAGCTTCGATGCGGGCGCGCGCCTTGCGCGCCAGCGCCGGACCTGCCGCCTCTTTTTCAAGCGTGGTCACGGTATCGCCGACGACCAGCGGCATGTGCCCGACTTCCGCCGCCAAGCCGTCCTTGCCGAGCAGCAGCCGACCATCGCTGATGATGCCGCCGCCGATCCCGGTGCTGAGCGTGATGAAGATGACGTGCCGGTAGCCGCGCGCCGCGCCGCGCGCCGTCTCGGCGAGCGACGCGACGTTGGCGTCGTTGCCCAGAAAAGTCGAATAGCCGAATTCCTTCTGCAAAATCTGCACCAGTGGAACATTGTGCCAGCCGGGTAGATTCGGCGGCGCGACCAGCAGCCCAGCTTGCGGATTCACGGGACCCGGCGCGGAAATACCGATGCCGCCGAGCTGCGCCTGCGGGTCGTCCGGCAGGATTTGCTGCACCAGCTCGCGCATCCGGTCGAGGGTCGTATCGCGCCCGCGCCGGGCATTGGTAGGCACTTCCTGGCGCTCGATCAGGTTCAGTTCAGGGTCGAACAGCGCCGCTCGCATCCGCGTGCCGCCCAGATCGATCCCGACGACAAAATCCGACATTGCTTATTCACTTTCTCGCGGGCGGTGGTATGCCGCCCCGCTGTTTGTTAGAATAGATGTTCAGCCGAAGCCTCTATTACGGTGAGTATACCAGACGATGACCCAGCAGGTAACACCGTTACGTCAGCAATATTTGGATGTCAAACGTCAGTATCAGGACTGTATCGTCCTATTTCGCCTGGGCGATTTTTACGAGACGTTCGACGCCGATGCCGAAGTCGCCGCCCGCGAGCTTGATCTGGTGCTGACCAGCCGCCCGGTCAGCAAAAACGAGCGCATCCCGATGGCGGGCGTGCCGCATCACGCTGTCGAAAGCTACATCGCCCGGCTGATCGAAAAAGGCTATCACGTCGCCGTCTGCGAGCAGATCACCGAGCCGAACGGCAAGGGGCTAGTCGAGCGCGAAGTCACCCGCGTGATCACGCCCGGCACGGTGACCGAGCCGGAGCTGCTCAGCGAGAACAAGCCGAATTATCTGATGGCGATCTACCCGGTCGGTGACCTTGAATCCGGCACGTGGACGACTGCTGGACTCGCCTACGCCGACATTTCGACGGGCGAGTTCGCCGCCACCCAGCTAGAGGGCGACAACGCCGCCGTGCTGGTGCTGGAAGAAATCGCCCGGCTGACCCCGCGCGAGGTGATCATGCCCGCCGCGTGGGTCGAGCGCGGCGTGACGCTGCCCGGTGGCATCCACTTGACCCCGGTTGCCGACTGGCGCTTCGAGCGCTCGAACGCCCAAAGCGGGCTGATGCAGCATTTCCGCGTGCGCTCGCTCGACGGCTTCGGCATCGGCGACCAGCCAAGCGCGATCTGCGCGGCGGGCGCGGCGCTGCATTATCTGGCGGAGACGCAGCGCGGCAAGCTGGCACAGATCACGGCGATCCGAGCCTATTCGACCGCCAGCTTTATGGTGCTGGATCAATTCACGCGGCGAAATCTGGAACTGACCGAGACGATCCGCAGCCGCAAAGCCGACGGGAGTCTCCTCGGTGTGCTGGATCGCACCGTGACGGCAATGGGCGCGCGGCTGCTGCGCGGCTGGATCAACCAACCGCTGCTCGACATCAAGCGGCTGAGCGCGCGGCTGGATGCCGTCGAAGCGCTCACCGGCGACGAGGCGATGCGCGCCGAACTGCGCGAATGTCTGCGCCAGGTGAGCGACCTCGAACGCCTGACCAACCGCCTGCTGATCAACCGGGCGGGTCCGCGCGACCTGCTGGCGCTGCGCCAGACGCTCGACGCCGTGCCGGTGGTCCAGCGGCTGATCGAGCCGATCCCCACGCTGGGCGCGCTGACCGAGCGTCTCGACCCGTGCGCCGAAATCAGCGAGCACATCGCCCGCGCCATCAGCGAGGAAACGCCCGCCACGCTCAACACGACCGGCGTGATCCAGCCGGGCTACTCGCAGGAGTTGGACGACATCCTGCACGCCACCCACGACGCCCGCGACTGGATCGCCAATCTGGAGCCGCAGGAGCGCCGCCGCAGCGGTATCGCCACGCTGAAGGTCGGCTTCAACAAGGTATTCGGCTACTACATCGAGGTGTCGCGGGCGCAGGCGGAGAAAGTGCCGAGCGACTATATCCGCAAGCAGACGCTGGTCAACGGCGAGCGCTTCATCACGCCCGAACTGAAGGAATACGAGACGCTGGTGCTGAACGCCGAGGAACAGATTCTCGACGTGGAGCGCCGCCTGTTCGAAGCCATGTGCCAGGAATTCTGCCAGAGCGCCGACCGGCTGCTGAACACGGCGCGGGCGCTGGCGCACCTCGACTGCTTCCTGTCGCTGGCGGATGTCGCCGTGCGTGAGGGATACATTCGCCCAACGCTGACGCAGGATGATCTGCTGCTGATCAAGGACGGGCGGCATCCGGTGGTCGAGCGGATGCTCGACAGCGGGACGCGCTACATCCCCAACGACACGCACTTCGACAGCATGTCGCGCATCCACATCATCACCGGACCGAACATGTCGGGCAAGTCGACCTACATCCGGCAGGTGGCGATCATCACGCTGATGGCGCAGATCGGCTCATTCGTCCCGGCGGACGAGGCGACGATTGGGCTGGTGGATCGCATCTTCGCGCGTATCGGCGCGCAGGACGAGATTCACGCCGGGCACAGCACGTTCATGGTTGAGATGGTCGAGACGGCGCGCCTGCTGAGCGGCAGCACGCGCCGCAGCCTGCTGATTCTGGACGAGGTCGGGCGCGGCACGTCGACCTACGACGGCTTGGCAATCGCGCGGGCGGTGGTCGAGTACATCCACAACAACCCGCGCCTGAACTGCCGGACGCTGTTCGCCACCCACTACCACGAGCTGACCGAGCTGCCGAACATCCTGCCGCGCGCCCGCAACTACAACGTCGCCGTCGCCGAAGAAGGCGAGGAAATCGTGTTTCTGCACAGGGTCGTGCCCGGCGGCGCAGATCGGAGCTACGGCGTCCACGTCGCCCAGCTTGCCGGGCTGCCGCGCCCGGTAGTCGACCGCGCGCGCGAACTGCTGCACCAGCTTGAGGAGCAGAGCAGCGACTTCGAGCCGGCATCCGTCAAGCGCAGGAAGCACAACCCGGCGCAGTTGACCATGTTCGACGACTCGCCCAACCCGGCGGTGACGGCGCTCAAGGACATGCAGGTCGATCACCTCAGCCCGCTGGAAGCGCTGACCAAGCTGTACGAACTCAAGCGCATGGCAGAGGATAAGTAAAGACGTGGTAGGATAGACGTGTCCGTGGTGATATGAGGAACGACGCCATGACCGACTTCACAATTCCAGACGACCTAGCTGAACTGCTGAATGATGTTGCACGCCGCGAAAATCGTCCGGTTGATGAAATCGTGGAAGAGGCGCTGAAACAATATGCAGAAGAACATCTTCCTCCATCCGCATCAGAACAACCACAAACACGGAATTTGCTTCTCCTGATTGCTCAGGCAGCCGATGAGCTTGGCGAAGGCTCCAAAGAGGGAGATATTGCTGAGCGCAGCCGGGAAATCCTCAACAATGACATCCCTGAATACCTGATGCGGCGGATGCGCGGTGACTACTCAGACGTCGAAAAATAGGGTGCTGTTCGACAGCAGCGTACTTTATGCGTTGGCAGACCCAGCCGATAAGTATCGTGGCGAAGCTGTACAATTTGCGATCAGCCATCCCGAAATCGTCCAGATTGTGCCCGATGTCGTACTGACTGAGGTTACTCATTTACTCAATAAATTTGTTGGTCATCACGCCATTATCCGTTTTCTGAAAGCATTTCCAGCTTCAGACGCGCAGTTGGAGCCTATGTCCATGCCCGACATCCAGCGCGCCTACGAAATCATGGCAACATACGCCGCCTCTCGTTTCGACTTCGTGGACTGCTGCATCATGGCGCTGGCGGAGCGCCTGAACATCACCCAGGTATGCACCTTCGACCGCCGGGATTTTGCGATTTTCAAGCCCGTCCACTGCGATTTTCTGGAACTTCTACCGTAAACAGATGCGCCTGCGCCGCCACCTGCTCGTCATCGCCGCCTATCTCGTTCTCACGCTGGTGTTCACCTACCCGCTGATCACGCAGTTCAGCACGCACGTCATCGGCGGCGGCAAGCTCGACAATTACGAGTACGTGTGGAAGATGTGGTGGATTCCGCACGCGCTCACCAGCGGCATCGACCCATTCTTCATCCCGACAATTTACTATCCCTACGGCTATTCGCTCGCCTACGGCGAAATCACGCCAGCGCACACCTTCCTGATGCTGCCGATCACGCTGGCGCTCGGCGAAGTTGTCGCCTACAACCTCGCCGTGATCGGCTCGACGGTGCTGACGGGCTGGGTCACGTTCGCGCTGGCGCGGCGCTGGCTCTCGCGCCTGACCGACGCGCCGGACGAGCGGCTGGTCACGCTGGCGGCGTTCTTCACGGGCGCGGCGTTCACCTTCTGCGTGTCGCGCCAGTTGAAGCTGACCGGGCATCTACCGCTGTTCGATACGCAGTGGCTGGCGCTGGCGCTGCTGGGCTTCGACCTGTGGCTGGAGCGGCGCAGCCTGCGCGCGGCGTTCGTGACGGCGATTGCCCTCAGCCTGGCAGCGCTGTCGTCGTGGTACTTCGCCTTCATGCTGGCGCTGCTGCTGCCGGTCTACCTGCTGGCTTACGACGTGAACTGGCGGCAGTTCTTCACGGATCGGCGGAGCTGGGCGGCGCTCGGCGTGGTTGCGATTGTAGTCGGCATCACCAACGTGCCGTTCCTGATCCCCTATCTGCGGCTGAACACCGAGGGCGAAACCTTCGTCCCGGTCGACTCGGCGGCGTTCTGGGCAGCCAGCCCGACCGACTACGTCATGCCCAACCCGCTCCACCCGCTGTGGGGATCGGTGGTCAGCCGGGTGATCTGGCCCTTCCCGTCGCCGATGATCACCGAGTTCGTGATCTCGATAGGCTTGGTGGTGCTGCTGCTCGGGATGTACGGCGCACGGGTGACGAAAGGCAGGCATTGGCGAGCGCTCAAGTGGATGATCGTCGTCGCGTTTGTGCTGAGTCTGGGTCCGTACCTGTACCTGTCGCGGCTGTCGCTGAATATCCCCCTGCCCGACCTGCTGCTGCGCCAGATTCTGCCGGGGGCGGACAGCATCCGAAGCTGGGGACGCTTCTCGCTGATCGTCACGCTCGGCGTCTGTCGCCTGCTGGCGGGCGCGTTGCTGGTCGCCTCTACTCAAGACCGAGCGCTCGGCGTTGCGCCGCTGGCGGCATGCGATCGCCGCCGTCGCCATCGGGTTGATGCTGTTCGAGGCGTGGAGCGGTCCTGCCCGCACCGTCCCGGTCGAGCCGCGCCCGGTCGACCCGTGGCTGGCGCAGCAGCCGGACGACGCGCCGATCATGGAATTCCCGCTGAGCGCGGCGCTGAGCGGTCCCGGGGCATGTATTACACGCGCTTTCACGGCAAGCCGGTCACCTATGGCTACGGACGTACCTCCCCTTCTCCTGTACCCGCAGCGCCACCCCGCCCTGCTGACGTTCCTATCGGACGAGGCGCTCGACCAGCTTGCGACGTGGGGCGTGCATTACGTCCTGGTCACGACCAGCACGCTGGAATACGAGAATTTCACGATGGCGGACGTGGAAGCGCAGCCGCGCCTGCGCCACATAATCACGCTCGGCGACGTTTCAGTGTACGAGTTGCAACCTCAGCACAGCTTGATCTGCTCAGGTGCAGATGCTCTCGCAGGAATCGTCGTGATCCTGATCCAGCCGGGTGTTGCCTGCCGCAAGGCAGGCGTAGGCTTGCTCGCAGGTTAGTTCGCTGCATCGTCGCGCTCAGGCTGGGACAGCTTCCCAGCGATAACGGGCGGCGGGGCAATGATCGGCGCGCTGGTCGACGGCGAGACGAAAAACCGGACGGACGTGGGCGGACTGAGCGAAATCAACTGACTGTAGACGTACAGTTCGCGCCCGGCGTAGTCGACGCGATACCAGAGCGCGTTCACGCCGTCGATCACCTCGCCCAGAGTCGTGCCGGTCGCCGGTCGCGCCTTCAGGTAGCTGAGCGGTATTCACACTCGCGCGACGCACGCCGCGCAGATCTGCCGTGCTGCGGATGTAGATCACCTGCGGTTGCACCGCCACAACCGGCGGCGGAGCGTTGGTCGGCGTCAGCGTCTGGGTGATGGTCGGGCTGGGCGTCAGGCTAAGCGTTCGGCGTGGCGGTGGGTGCGCTGCCAGTCAGGAGCGCTGCCAGCGTATTCTGGGCAGCGCCGTTGGTCGCCTGGAAAGCTGCGCGACCCGGTGTTCTCGATCAGATTGATGTCGCCGTCGGCGGGATGATCGTCGGCGTTGGGGTGCTGGTCGGGACAGACGTAGCGGTCGGCGCGGGCGTGCTGGTCGGCAGGCTGGCGAGCGTCGGCGGCACGACGATCTGCTTGGCGGCAGGCGCGCACGCCGCCGAGAATGCCAGCAGGAGAGCGAGGACGAGATAACGCCAGCGATACATTCGACTTACCTAGTCCGCCTGAGCTGAAAGAAACCGGGTCGGACAGAACCCGGTTTCCGATGTCTAGTCTCCGGTGGTCAGCGGTTGCTCCGACATGGTTTGCGGCACGGGAACGGGTTGCTCGTCGGCGAGCAGTTCTTCCGAGACCAGCACGCGTTGAACGAGGCGATCCTGACTTCGATCATGGTCAGGTCGGGTTCGCGGGTGGTCATCCGCGCTGCAATGCCAGGTTGGGGATGATAATGGCGCGAATGATCGGGTTGCTCAGGTGCTTGGCGGTGAAACGGATGTACTCGTAGGCGATCCCGGCGATCACCGGGATGAGCAGGACGCGCGAAATCACCAGCCAGATGAAGCTGGGGCGACCGAGCAGCGAGAACACCAGCACGCTGATCACGACGACCACCAGCAGGAATGCGGTGCCGCAGCGCGGATGCTCAATCGGGTACTTGGCAACGACTTCGGGGATCAGTTCCGCGCCCGCTTCGTAGGCGTTGATGGTCTTGTGCTCTGCGCCGTGATAGCCGAACAGCCGCTTCACGTCCGGCATCAAGCCGATCAGCCCGATATAGCCGACGAGCAGCACCAGCCGCACGGCGCCTTCCAGCAGGTTGACCAGGAACGACTGCTCCTCAAGCCCGAGCAGCCGCTCCAGACCGCTGGCAGCCGCCGTCGGCAGGATGAAGAACAGCCCGACCGCGAACAGCAGCGAGACCGCCAGCGTGCCGTAACCGAGTGGTCCATTGAAGCTGACTTTCTCTTCCGCATTTTCATCTTCGTTGAGCGCCACGTCCGCCGACCACATCAGCGCGCGCGTACCCAAGCCGAGCGCATCCCACAAGCCGACCAGCCCGCGCACCAGCGGCGTCCTGCTGATCCAGCCGCGATACAGCGCGGCGTTGAGCGGCTGCTCGTGGATGACAATTTCGCCTTTCGGGTTGCGCACCGCGACGGCGACCTTGTGCGCGCCGCGCATCATCACACCCTCAATTACTGCCTGACCACCATACGAAAACTGTTTCGCCATTGAAGTCTCCTCAACCAAACGCGAGCGGCGTCATTCCCGCCGCTGTGATTTCACTCACCGACTCCGCGCCCGTCGGCTGGACGAGCAGCGCGGGCATCCCGCCGACCGGACAGCCATCCGCCGCATTGCAGACCGCGCCAGGCAGCGCCAGCGTATACATTCCGTCGAATGGGCGCACCGTCATGATCTTACCATACTGGTCGATAAACTGCGCCTGCATTTCGGTCGCGGCGATCTGAATCTGCGCCGCTTCCGCCGTGCGCGCCCAGGCGGCGACGATTTCCTGCCCGTCACTCCGGCGCAGCCGCACCACGTCGGTCGTCGGCGTCTGCGCTAGCGCCGCCGCTTCGACGCCGTTCATCTGCCGGATCACCATCGCCCAGGTGTCGAACGCCGGGCGGCGCGTACCGTCGGCGCGGATCAAGCCGAAGGATTCGCCGCCGGGCGGCAGCGACCAGTCGTAGAACTTGTACACGCCGACGTGATCCGCGCCCGCCGCCAGAGCGAGCGCCGCCGCCTGCGCCAGAAAAGCGCCCTGCTGGTCGAGCGTGATCTGGTACGCCGGGCGCTGGACGAGCCACTGCGGATCGAGGTTGGGCGAGGCGTTGGTCTCGTCGATCCAGATGTGCTTATCCGCCAGCCCGTAGCGGGTCAGCAGGTCACGCATCTCGCGGGTGATGGTGTAAACCGTGTCGGTGCGGAAATAGATATGCAGCGTCAGCACGTCGAAGAAGTAGCCGTTGGCGGGCGCGTCGGCGTCTGCCGTCAGCAGTTCCAGCAGGCGATCCAGGTACAGCCGCCGGTGCTCGTTCACGTCGTGCCAGTAGGTCGTCCCGGCGAGGTGGATGATCGCGTCCGGGTTGCCCTCTTTCGCCGCCAGATACGCCACCTTGAGCAGCCGGGCGTAATCTTCGAGCGTGCCCTCGAACTCGAAGCCGTACACGTCGCGCTCGATGTCCGGCTCGTTCCAGATGATGAAGCGCCGGACACCGCGCTCGGCGTAGTATGCGGCGGCGCGGCGCATGAAGCCCGCCCACACATTACCGGGGTCGTCAACCGGCAGGTACAGCCCGCGCGGGACGCCGGGACCGGGTGTGCCGTCGGTCGCCCAGGCGGGCGTGTGCTTGACCACCGCCACCACTTCGCGGTTGCAGTCGCGCGCCGCCGCCAGCCAGCGGTCATCGACGTTGAGCGTATACCAGTCGTCGGGTCCGTCCGGCTGGTGCTGCGACCAGTCGAAGATGATGCGCTCCCAGCCGGCGCCCATCTCGCACACGTCGTCCGGCAACCAGAACCCTTCGACCACGCCGAACACGTTCTCAGCGGGCGCGTCCTGCGCCGCCAGCGAGAAGCCGGGAAGCAACAGAAGCGCGAACACAAGGGTCATAAGCAGCGGGTGGATGGGTTTCGCCTTACCTCACCCCCGTCTCGCGGTGCTCGACTCCCCTCTCCACAACGTGGAAGGCGGGGGTGAGGTTGGGATGACGATTCACCATCACGCACGCTCCGCCGGGCGCATGTCGAGGATGTTCATCTGCGCCGTGCGGCTGCCGTTCCACTCATTGATCTCAGGCCAGTAGGCGAGATCGACGCTCGGCGGCATCCGGCGCGTCCAGTCGCCAGGTTGAAGCCGATGGCGTCGAGCGGCGCGTAAGCCGTAGCGCCCCAGCTTCAGCTTGAGATGCCCCTCGTCAGCGCCGACGGTGCGGTAATCCTGCACGCAGGTTGCGGGTGACGAACACGGGCGTCGGGTTGCCGTGCCCAGTCGGCTCCAGCCGCAGCAATTCAGTCGCCAGATCGAGGTTGAGTCTGCCTGGCGTCCAGTTCCAGATCAACGTTGAGCGTGGGGCGAGGTCTTGCCCATCGAGCGCGGTGCGGGCGAGGCTGGTCAGCCGCTCGCGCAGGCGCTGGGGGATATTCTCGTTGAGGACGGTGAAGCCCGCCGCCTGGGCGTGCCCGCCGTGCCGCACCAGCAACGCCGCGCGCCTGGTCGAGCGCGCCAGTGATGTCGAACTGTGGGGATGCTGCGGCACGAGGCGCAGCTTTCGGTATCGCCTTCCTCCATGACGATTGCCGGGCGGAAGGAATTTCTTCGGTACCAGCCGCCCCGCCACCAAGCCGACGATCCCCGGCTTGAAATGCCGGTCGGACGCGAAAATGAGCGGCAGCGACGTGGTATCGCTAAGCTGCCCGCGCACCAGTTCCTGCGCCGCCCGCGTCATCTCCTGCCGCTGCATGTTCAAGCCCTGCAGCTGGCTCGCCAGCAGCTCGGCTTGCGTCCAGTCGCCGGTCGCCAGCAGCTCGTAGGCGATCATCGCCGTCTCCAGCCGCCCGGCGGCGTTGATGCGCGGCGCGATGCCGTAGCCAATCTGCTCCGCGCCGACGCCGCCGGGCTTCAGCCCGCTGACGTTCATCAGCGCGCGCAAGCCGGGGCGCTGCGCCCGGTTGACCAGCGCCAGCCCGCGCCTGACCAGCATCCGGTTTTCCAGCCGGTTGAGCGGCACGAGGTCGGCAACCGTGCCGATAGCGACCAGATCGAGCAGCTCGTCGGGGTTGGGGGTCGAGCCGTTGCGGACGCTGCCCGCCGCGACCGTGTACAGCGCTTCCGCCAGCCGGTACGCCACGCCGACGCCCGCCAGCATATCCTCGCTGTATGCGCAGTCGTCCAGCTTGGGGTTGATCACCGCCAGCGCATTGGGGATGTCCGCGCCCACCGAGTGATGGTCGGTGATGATCATATCCAGCCCGGCGGCGTTGCCGTCCTCGACTTCCTGCACCGAGCGGATGCCGCAGTCGACCGTGATCACCAGCTTCGTCCCGGCGCGCGCCAGTTGCAGCAGCGCGTCGCTGTTTAAGCCGTAACCTTCGTCCACCCGGTGCGGGATGTACGGGTGCACGTCCGCGCCCAGCCGTTCGAGCGCCTGCACCAGCAGCGCCGTCGAGGTCACGCCGTCAGCGTCGAAGTCGCCAAAGACGACGATCCGCTCGCGCGCTTTGATCGCCGCTCGGATGCGGGTCAGCGCCCGGTCGATTGAGCTGTTGCGCGGTCGCTTGATCGCCAGCAGGCTGCCCGCCGCCAGATCGTCCGCCAGGAGGAAGTTGTAGGCTTCGCCGGGATCGGTCAGCCCTCGGTTGTAGAGGATTTGCGCCAGCACCGGACTCATCGCCCGGTAGCGCTGCAAATGACCCGGCTCGGCAGCCGGGGCGACGAGCCAGTGTTTCGCTAACGCCATCATGCCGTCAATACGCTGAAACTTTTCGCCCAAGTGTATCAGCCTAGACCCATCTGCGCCAGACGGGGTAAAATGCATCCGATAGTCTCAGTGAGTTGCCGTTTGAAGTAGTCCTCAAGTCACTTGAATCTTTGCCTGTGCAGCCGATCAGGATGATGTATGGCGCGAGAGCCTAGCCGGAACGAGGAAGTCAGGGCTATTTGGAAAGCGTACAAGTTCTTCTATCAGGTGTTCGGCGGGGTACTGCTGGTCGGACTCGGAGTGCTGATCGGCGCGATCTTCTTCTCTGAGCCGGGGGAAAGAAGTGGCTATCTTGTAAATCTATACACAAGTCTTCTCAGCGTGGCGCTCACAGTCTTTGTGATCGACCTGCTCAGCCGTCGCCGCGACGAGCGACGGGACAATGCACGCTTGAAGGCTCAATTGGAAAGAGAAGTCAGCAGCTCAGATAATGGCATAGCCTTAAGGGCGCTCAATGAGTTGATTGCAAATGGATGGCTATACGATGTCGACTCCATTCGGTCGTTCACAAGGGCTAATTTGAAAGGAGCCAATCTTCAGCACGCAGTGCTAAAGCAGTTCTGGTTTCAAAGCACCATTTTTGAGCACGCGGACTTGAGTGTTGCCGACTTTGAAGCCTGTCGCTTTACCGGAGCAATGCTGAAACGTGCCAATCTCGCACGCGCCAACCTGAAGAACGCAAACCTGCACTTTGCCAATCTGGCACAAACCTACGTGGGCGGCGCGAATTTTGAAAATGCGTATCTTGTTTGGGTCAACTTTCAACAGGCGGACTTTTCCGAGATCTACTATGCAGTATTTTCAATGGACACAAGCGAAGCAAAGTCGGGTACGTTCAGCGTCAATTTGAGGGGCGCAAACCTGACGAACGCAGATTTGCAGGGTGCATATAACTTCGATAAGGCGATTTTTAGCGAGGATACAATCTTGCCCGACGCAACAAAGTGGGTAAAGGGCACAGACATTACCCGCTTCACGAATCCGAAACATCCGAATTTCTGGAAAGCACCCGCACCGCCCGATGACGTGTCGTACTATCCATAATTCGAACTTGAGCACCTCCGCATAGGAAGCCT
>JAXLWE010000085.1:0-11155 GCA_046328655.1 Anaerolineae bacterium
TCGAGCTGGGTCCCTACGTGGTCGTGGTCGGCTGGCGCGGCGAACCCGCCGTCGTTGGCGAGCGCAACGACCTGATCATCAACGTCACCGAGGACGGCGCGCTCGTCACCGGGCTGGAATCGACGCTCGACGCCGAAATTCTGTACGGTGGGCGCATCTTCCGCGCCAACCTGAACCCGGTCGACGCCGACGGCTGGTACTCGATTGAGCTGATCCCGACGATTCGCGGGCAGTATACGCTGCGGCTGGTCGGGGCGATTGGCGACCTCGACGTTGACGAGTTGATCGAGCCAGAAGAAATTTTGCCCGCCAGCGTGCTGAATTTCCCCGAAGCCCAGCCCGACGCCTTCGCCCTGCGCGACTCGCTGGAGTCGGTGCAGAGCCAGCTTCAGACTATGACGATCCTCGCGGCAGCGGCGGTCGTGCTGGCGGCGCTGGCGGTCGCCGTCGCGCTGGTGGGGCTGGTGCGCGGGCGTCGCCAGAATTCGTAAAACAGAATCAGCCAGTGTATGTCCCCAAAATCGGTTGATCGCACGCCTGTCAGGCGAGGTATTTGTATCAGATTTCCCAAACTTGACAAGCGGTTATAGAACACGTTATTTTGGTATGGTGGTATAACCACCATGCCACCGTACCCGAAATAATACCTTTTCTGCGGAGTCTGCTCCTGGGGGCGGACTTCGCGTGGTCGGCGATACTTCTGGCAAAGAGTCTTGCAGTCGTCGCCCCGCCCGCCGCAGCCGTTTTGATTCTCGCGCTGCAACCGGCGCTTGTCCCACTGCGGGGGCGACCCGAAGGAATGTTATGTCATTCCGCAAGTATTTTTTGACGCTACTTATACTTGGGCTGATGGCGTTCTCCATTCGTCCTGCCTACGCCCATGCCATCCCCGTCCAGTCGATTCCGGCGGCGGACGCTCGTCTGAACATCGCTCCCGCACAGATCGAAATTTTCTTCAGCGAAGCCATCGAGCCATCTTTCAGTTCGATCAAGGTGTACGACTCGCAAGGCGAGCGCGTCGACAATAATGACACACGCCTCGACGCGGCTGACCCGCGCCACCTGACCGTCAGCATCCGCAGCGTGCCCGGCGGTGTGTTCACCGTCGCCTGGAACGTGCTGTCGACGGTCGACGGGCATATCACGTCGGGGGCGTTCCCGTTCGCCGTCGGCGATGTCGACCCGCAGGCGCTGGCTGCCGCCGGGCAAGCGTCGCAGACCTACACCATCTCGCCGCTGGACATCCTCGCGCGCTGGCTGGTTTTCCTGTCCGGCGCGAGCTTCCTCGGCGGCGCGGTGTTTCTGGTGTTCGTCTGGACACCCGCCCAGCCCGGCGACGAGGTCGACCGCAGCCTGACATGCGTCTGGCGATCAATCCGCATCCTCGGCTTGATCGGCTTTTTCGTCGGCAACCTGCTGGCGGTGATGGTGCAGGCGGGCAAGGCGGTCGGGGCTGAGTTGGCGCTTCCCTGGACGCCGGAGTTCGCCAACCTGCTGATCACGACGCGCGGCGGCGTGCTGATTCTGGTGCGCCTGCTGCTGGGCGTGGCGCTGGCGGCGGTGCTGCTGCGCCCGGTCGGGCTGCGCCGGTGGCTGGTCGTCGCGCTGTCGCTGGCGATCCTCGTGACCGTCAGTCTGAGCAGCCACAGCGCCGCGCTCGACGCCGCCCTGTTCCCGATCCTGGTCGACTGGGTGCACCTCGTCGGCGCGGGCATCTGGATCGGCGGCTTGACGTATTTCGCCGCCGCCATGTGGACGCTGGTGCGCGGCGAATTCGCCGGACGGACGGCGCTGGTCGCCCGCCTGATCCCGCGCTTCAGCGCAGTGGCGCTGCCGACGGTGGCGCTGCTGGGGCTGACCGGGCTGTATTCGGCAGTGGTCAACGTCGCGTCGGTGGACAAGCTCACCGGCACGCTGTATGGCGAGACGCTGATCGTCAAGACGCTGTTCGTGCTGCCGATGATCGGGCTGGGCGCGGCGAACCTGTTGATCATCACCGGGCGAATGCGCCGCGCCGCCGAACTCGCCGCGTCGACTATCCCGCCGATCCTCCGGCAGTTTCGCGGCACGGTCACGGCGGAGATCGTCCTCGGCGCGCTCATCCTGCTGGCGGTCGGCGTGTTGACGACGCTGCCGCCGAGCAATCTCTCGGCAGAACCGCCCGCGCTGCAATCCGCTTCTCAGGCGGACGATCTCGAAATCAGCCTGCGGGTGACGCCGGGACGCGTCGGCATCAACACCTTCGTAGCGACGGTCAGCAAAGCCGGGCAGCCGCTCGACGACGCGCAGACGGTCGCGCTGCGGTTCACGCCGTCGACGCTCAACATCCCCCCGGCGGAAGTCGATCTCCAGAACATCGGCGGCGGGCAGTACAAGGTCGAAGGCTCGTACTTCAGCCTGCCGGATAGCTGGCAGGTGCAAGCCGTCGTCCGCCGCCCGGACGCTTTCGACGCCTTCGCCAACCTGACGTTCAATCTCGGCTCGTCGGTGGCGCAGTCCGGCGGCTTCCCCTGGGCGAAGGCTTCCGGCGTCGTCCTCACGCTGATGGCGGCGGGCTATTACGTCATCTGGCAGGGCATGGCGCGCTCGCGGCGGCAGCTCGTCGCCCTGACCAGCACCACCTGTCTCGGCTTTCTGGTCGCCGGGGTGGTCGCTTTCGCGCATCCCGAACCCGGTCCCAACATCACGCTGATCAATCCGATCCGCCCAACGAGGACTCGGTCGCGGCGGGAGCGGGCGCTCTACCAGCCGGAACTGCGTCCGTGTCATGGCGCCAGCAGGCGCGGCGATGAGTCCCGTCAGCCTGACGCTAAACCCGCCGCCTGCGAACCTGACCATCCATACGATTCCCGGCGTCCATCCCGACGGGCAGCTTTACCTGTGGATCAGCGACGGATTCCCCGGCGCGTCGGCGATGCCCGCCTTCCGCACCATCATCGCCGATGGCGACCGCTGGAATCTCGTGAACTACCTGAGGACGCTGGGGGCGGCGCAGTAAGCCGCGTTAGAGACGCTTATTGAAGGAGAGACGTTATGAAATATCGCAATGTGGTGCTTGCTCTGGCGCTGGTGATGGCGCTGGTGGGGTCGGCGTGCGGCGTGCTGATGGGCATCTACGGGATGGAGCACGACGATCAGATGGCGCACATGCACGAGGACGATCACAACGCTGACCACGAGCATGACGATGCGGCTGGAACGGATCACGAGCACGACGATGCTGATCACGATCATGCCGACGACGCGGAAGGCGTGTCTGTGCCGAATAACGGGGCGGTGGTTCGCATTGTCTCGCCCGCCGACGGCGCGACCGTCTCCGCCAGTGATTTCGTCGTCGAGATCGAGACCGAAAACTTCACGCTCGGCGCGGACGGCAATCACTGGCACGTCTACATCGACGGAGTCGAGTGGGGGATGATCATGGGCGTCGATACCAGCTTCGCTCTCAACGGTATCGAGCCGGGGGTGCATCAGGTCGACGTGCGTCTGTCGAATGGGATGCACGAAGAGCTTGCCGAGGGTGACACGATCACCGTCACCGTGCAGTAGGCAGGCTGCGCAGTCCGGTTTTCGCATCAGGTTGTTATCGAAGCGGCGCACGACATCCTGCCCCGCGTAACGCCGGATGAGCCGCACTACCGAGGATGAATGGACGCTCAGAGAAGGGAGACGCTATTGCAGCGATGGCAGTCCGAACTTCCGAAAGACTATGCCGAACAGAGCTTTAGGTAAAAGAGAGGGCATGCAATTATGAAACGGCGAGAGCTAATGATTGTGCTGCTGGTGCTGGTGGGGATGCTGGGGTCGGCATCGGTGGCGACGCAGGCACAGGGCGAGGTCAGCCCGCTGTTGATCGTGCCGCCGGATCTTGTGCTGATCAATGGGAATATCGCTACGGTGGACGATGACTTCTCGTTCGCGCAGGCGATTGCGATCCGGGGCGATACCATCCTGGCGGTTGGGACGAACGAGGAAATCCAGGCGCTGGCGATGGACAGCACGCAGGTGATCGACCTGGGCGGCAAGACGGTGCTGCCGGGGCTGATCGACGCACACCTGCACGGCATCCGCAACGGCTATCAGTGCTACCTGCAAGCAGTACGGCTGGACGACACGTACAGCCGTGCGGAAGCGCTGGAAATGTACCGGGCGAGGGCTGAGGAATGGGGACCCGGTGTGTGGATTTTCACGGCAGGCGGCTGGAACGTGAACCAGTTGGACGAGCCGGGCATGTTCACGCTGGCGGAGATGGATGCGGTCATGCCCGACAACCCGGTCTCTATTGCCGGGACGGGCGCGCCGCGTCTGGTGAACAGCAAGCGCTCGAAGTGATGGGCATCACCGAGGACTCGACGGGATCTCGAAGGCGGGCAGTTCCCGTGATGACGCGGCTGCACTACTCGGCGCGCTGCAAGGGGCGTCGGCATCGTCGGCGCTGGATCAACCCGGCGATCAACTTCCTGCAGTACAGCATCGAGCGCAGAAGGAATGCCTGAGCGCCTTCCCCTGCGTGACGAACATGCGCGCGGGCTGACCTCGTGGGACGACTCCAACGGCAATGACCTGCAGACCTGAACTGCGGGCGATCACGATGACGCGGGACAATCACTCGTTCCAGGCAGTGAACCAGTTGTGGAACGAAGGTCGGCTGACGGCGCGCATCAACCTGCACATGCAGACCTATATGCGAGCGCACCGAGAAGAAGACCGCGAACAGCGAAAAAGCCTGTTGATGGCGTCGGAAAGAACGTGATGAGGCGGTTCAGTAAGGCGCCGGCGAAGAGTTTTCTTAGCGGGCTCTGCGCGAAAGCAGTCGAACAGCCGCAAAAGAATTTCGACGGACGAGCTCAACCGCGCGCGCGAGCTGATCGACTACCTGCTGGGGATGGCCCGCTTCCGTTCGCCATCACTGAACAGCCAAATGAAGTGTTCGAGGCCACCGACGGTAAGCGATCATCGCCAGGCGTCTGATCGTCGAACGAATTGAGCGCATCGATCATCTTCCGGCATTAGCCGACGACGAAGAAGCAGGCGCAATGAAGCGCTGGCGTCGCTGGTGATCCCGGACCGAGCACCAGTGGAGGGACGAAGGCGGACTGCTGCTGAAGCGCATGTACGACAGCGGAGCGGCAGTATGCCTGGCGCCTGACGCCATGAACGTCGCGGCCGTGGCCCCCGTTCGTGAACCTGTGGTACTCTCGACCAGTGGTCACGCGATGGATCCGCTTAAACGTTCAGGGCGTCGCGGCGGATCAGGTGCTGACGCGAAGAAGCGCTGCGCTCGATGACCGTCAAGTGTAACCAGTTGATGGATTTTACGTCGACTGGGGCAGTTGTGCGCAATTACGCCGACCTGATCGTCCTTGAGCGCGGACTACTACCATTCCGGTGGACGACATCCGATCCCTCACGTCCGACCTGACCATTGTCGGCGGCAACATCGTCTGCCGCTGGCGACTGCGGGATGGGATTCAACTATCCGGCATCGATAACGTCAGCCTGCTCCCGGATGACGTAAGTCGGGGTGGCTTAAAAGCGAGTTCAGGGAATGGGAGCGGGCTGGCAGCAGCCCGGGTCTGGGGTTCTTCAACATCCCGACTGCTGCGAGAAACGTTACTGGATCGATTATGACGGGTGGACGCTGCGCAGACGGTTGGGGTGGCAATCCCGATGCCTCGGCGCCGGCGGTGCGTTTCGTTCACTGCGAGCGACCACCGCGCCACCGGCGGCACGCCTTGCCGCGCCTCCGGCGAATAGGCGCCGTGCCGACCAGTTCCGCCGGGGACAGGCGGCGTCCACCGTCGAAGCGCTGAATCCTCACCGGACGCTCGATCTTCGCCAGACGACATCACGGGCGTGCAGCAGTACGATTTCGCCACCGGCGCGTCACGACGCTGTTTCAGCCGCCTGCCCGCGCCGTGACGCGCACGCTCGCCGTCTCGCCGGACGGAGCGCGCAGATCGTGGTCGCCCATGCGCCGCCGCCCCCGAAGCCAGGAAATGCCCTCCAGTTCGGGTTCACCGATCCTACGTGATGCCGACCGATGCTCGTCCGAGCCGGTTCCTGCCAAGCGCGGTAGGGACAGCGATCAGGAGATATTCTTCCTGCCATCGGTCGCCCGACGGCGCGCAACGTACTATTCGCACATCGTCCCCGACCCGGATAACGAGGGCAAATCCGTGCATCAGATGGAGCGCATGGCATACCCCGGTGGCGAGCGCGAAGTCCTGATGGTCGGCGGGTTTTCGCCGCGCCTGTCCGTCGACGGTAGCAGGATGGTTTACGTCAAGTATGATCCTGACCGGCTGCACGACGAGCTCATGGTCGCCAACCCCGACGGAACCGAGCCGCGCTCGCTGCTGAGCAACAACCTGTTCAGCGCTATCGACGCGCCGCTGTTCACGCCCGACGGCGAATACGTCCTGTTCAGTGCGGTCACGTCGGACGCGGGGATGAACGGCTACGCGCCGCCGCCCCCGATCAACGTGCTGGCGTGGCTGACCGGCGCGCAGATCGTGAAAGCCCATACCGTGCCGTCGGACATCTGGCGAGTCCCGGTGGAAGGCGGTCGCGCTACCCAGATCACGCATCTGTACGGCATCAACCTGTGGCCCGAATTTTCGCCGGATGGCACGCACATCGCGCTGCTCAGCCTGTCGCGCATCTATCTCATGAATCCCGACGGCTCGAATATGACGTCGCTGTTGAACGACGGCGCATCCGGGACGATGGCGTGGATTCGTTAGGCTTCGAGTGAGCCGTCCAGCATGGATCGCAGCGCCCGGCTGACTTCACCGCACGCGCGCTCAACTGGCGGCGACAGCGGCGCGCCGAACGTGGTATCGGCGGGCTGAATGCCGATCAGCAGTACGGCGCAGCCGAGTTCCGCCGCGAGGTACTGCGAGAGCAGCCCCAGCGGCAGCGTGTGGGTGCTGGCTCCGAAGCCGTCTGCCGCGCTCGAATCCAGCGCGCGGATTGCGCCCGGCTCCAGGTTCATCAACGCGGCGTCGATCATCACGACGAGGTCGGGCAGGAAGCGGCGCAGCGCCCCGCTGTGGTTCTCCGGCGCGGTTCCCGCCTCGATCACCAGCCGATTCGCGTGTCCGGTCAGCGCGCGGACGATCTCGATTCCGGCGGCATCGTCGCCGCGCAGCTCATGACCGATCCCCACTACCGCGATCTTCGCGGCTTGCTCCGGCTGCCGGATCGCCGTCTGGACGATGTTCTGCCAGGTATTCGCGGACATTGTCCTCGTCTCCGAAGTAAATCGTGTAGTTGTCGCGCGTCGGCTCCGCCAGCGACCATATACCGCCGCTCATCTTCAGGCATTCGTTGCGGCAGCTTGAGACACACTGCCCGCAGAAGGTGCAGCGGTCTATCGAGTAGCGAATGACGAAGCGCTTGCCGCGCTCGTCCAGCCGGATCAGTTCGATGGCGTTCGCCGGGCAGTCTTTGGCGCACAGGGCGCACCCGGTACAACCCTCCGCCGTAAATTCAAGCTTGCCGCGCAGACGCAGCGGCGCGATGCTCGGTGTCTGCTCGGTGACCGGGTGCTTCACCAGCGAGCGCGTTATATCCTGAAACATCCCCGCGAGTTTCACAGCGCCCTCCCCACAATCATGACGATCCACTGCGCCAGCAGCAGCAGCGCTCCGTAGCGCCACCACAAGCCCACCGTCTGGATGATGCGCAGACGGGTGAGCAACGCTTGCAGACCGGAAAGCCCGACCAGCAGCACCAGCGTCTTGACCAGATAATCGAGCGGGTTAGTCACGCCGCCCAGATAAAATGCCGCGATCAGCGTCAGCCCGGTGACTAATTCGACCGCCCGGCTCAGGTGGAACAGCGCCAGCCCGCGCCCGCTGTATTCGGTCAGCGCCCCGGCGACGATCTCGGTTTCGGCTTCGGGCGCGTCGAACGGCGGCATTTCCAGCTTGCCCATCAAGCCGATGATCGCCACGATGAAGCCGACCGGCTGCGTGAGGATCAGCCAGTTGGGGTTGGCGGCAATCGTGCCGATCTGCCAGCTACCCGCCGCGACCGCCGGACCGAGCAGCGCCAGCATGAACGGCGCTTCGTAGGCGAAAAGCTGCGTGAGCGTGCGCACCGCGCCCATCACCGAGAAGCTGTCGTTGCTGTTTGCCCCGGCGATGCTGGTGCAGATCGTCAGCAGGCTGAGGAGATACACCGTCACGACCAGGTCGCCGGGAAAGCTGTAGACCGGGGCGAGACCCGCCAGCGGCACGTACAGCGTCGCTGTCAGCGCGCCCGCCAGCGCCAGCACCGGCAGCCCGATGAACAGCGCCGACGACACGCCGTCGGGGATGATTTCTTCTTTCGCCAGCAGCTTGATGGTATCCGCCAGCGGCTGGAACCAGCGTGGACCGATCCGGTTTTGCAGTTGGGCGACCAGCTTGCGCTTGACCCACTGGTAAGCCATCCCGTTGGCGATCAGGAACAGCCCGCCGGGGAAGATCAGCAGCATGAAGAACGCTTGCAGCAGGCTCATCGCCCCCTCCGGTAGTAGTCGATCCCGTACTGGCGCAGCGTCGCCCACGACCAGCGGCGTTCGCCGTCGTGGTCGATCAGCGTTATGGCGCGGTCGTTGCACGAGAAGCACGGGTCGATGCCGACCAGGATCATCGGCACGTCCGCCAGTGGATGCCCGATGACCAGCGCCAGCACCGAGGCGAGGTTGCTCAGGGTCGGCGTGCGCACCTTGACGCGATCCGGCGTGTCCGTGCCGCCGCTGCGGATGAAGTAGAACAGTTCGCCGCGCGGCGCTTCCACCCGGCTGATGGTCTCGCCCGCCTTGATGCGGCGGGGAACGCGCGCCTGAAGGTCGCCTTCCGGCAGGTGATCGAGGATCGCGCGGATCACCCGATAGCTCTCGAACAATTCCTTGAGGCGGACGACGAAGCGCGCCTGAAGATCGCCAGCGGTTTCGACGGCGGGCTGAATCGGGAATTCGCGGTAAGCGGCGTAGGGGGCGACGACGCGGATATCCTGCACGACGCCCGACCCGCGCGCCGTCGGACCCATCAGCCCGAACTGGCGCGCCTGCTCCGCCGTCACCACACCGACGCCGCGCGAGCGCTGCATCCACATCTCGTCGGTGGTGATCACCTCCAGATAGTGCTGCGTGCGCGGCTCTAGCTGGTCGACGGCGCGGCGAATGGCGTCGGCGATTTCGGGGGTCACGTCGCATTTCACGCCGCCGAGCACGTTCGCCGAATAGTTGACTCGGTTGCCGGTCAGCGTTTCCAGCGCCTCCATGATGGCTTCGCGGTCGCGCCACGAATACATGAACAGCGTGTCGAAACCCGCTTCGTGCGCCGCCACGCCCAGCCACAGGAAATGGCTGTGAATCCGCTCCATCTCGGCGACCAGCACGCGGATCGCCTGCGCGCGCGGCGCGCGATGCGCACCCGCAAGCTGCTCGACGCCCAGACAGTAGGCAAGCGCGTGGATGTGCGAGCGTCCCGCAGATGCGTTCGAGCAGGTAAATATCCTGCGTCCAGTTGCGCGCCTCGGTCGCCTTTTCGATGCCCCGGTGCGCGTAGCCCAGCCGCACGGTCGCGCCGGTGACGGTTTCGCCGTCCACCGTAATCTCGAAATGCCCCGGCTCCTTGAGCGCCGGGTGCTGCGGACCAATCGGAATGGTGAATTTTCGCCCATGATCACCTCACTCCAGCGCGGCGTCGCGGCAGCGGTAGATGTCCGCCGCCCAGTCGTCCGGCAGGAACAGCGGGTCGTCGTTGGGGATGCCGATCACGGTGACGCCGAACATCTCGCGCAGCTCGCGCTCGAACACCACCGCCGACGGGATCAGGCGGCAGATACTGGGGATCGACGCTTCTTCGCGGGCGATGCTCACCCGCAGCGTTACGACGCTGGCGTCGGAGCAGAAATGGTAGAGGACTTCCATGCGTCCCGCGTCCTGCCCGTAGTCCAGCCCGGTGATGGCGGAGAGATAGCCCCACGACCTGAGCGCTTCGGTGGCGGCGAGCAGGTTGCCCGCCGTCACGACCACGTCGAGACGGTTGGCTTCCGGCGTGCTGGCTGATTCCGTCCAGGCTGCCAGCCGTTCCTGTGCCTGTTCGAGTGTCATGATGCGCGCGCGCCTTCCTGCACCCGTTCCAGCAAGCCGACAATCCCGTCGATGATCGCCTGCGGGCGCGGCGGGCAGCCGGGAATGTACACGTCCACCGGGATCACTTTGTCAATCGCGCCGATGGTGTTGTAGCAGCCCTGAAACACCCCGCCGGAGAGCGCGCACGCGCCGACCGCGACCACGAATTTCGGCGCGGGCATCTGCTCGTAGATGCGCAGCAGGCTGTCGCGCGCCTGTCGCGTGACCGCGCCGGTGCAGATCAGCACGTCGGCGTGGCGCGGGCTGCCTTCCAGACGGACGCCGAAGCGTTCGAGGTCATAGCGCGGCGTCAGCGTCGCCAGAATTTCGATGTCGCAGCCGTTGCACGACCCACTGTTGAAATGGATCACCCAGGGCGAGTTGATCCGCGCCCACGTGGCGACCTCGTTCATTACATCCGACCAGTTCATGCGACCAAACGTCCTTTTCTCAGCCGAGCAGCAGCGCGATCAGCGTCACCACCAGCCCGACGAGGTAAATTCCAGCCGCAGGCGACAGATCGCTGCTGCCGATCACCAGCGCGCCCAGATGGAACGCCGCGAAGAACAGCGCGATCACGAAGAAGGTGCGGTAACCCGGCGCCGCGCGGTTTTCGGGCGGGTTGCCTGCGGCGTACAGGCTGGTTTTCAGCGCCGATGTCGGCGACGACCCCGCCATCCGCTTGCCGATCAGCACCAGCACGCCGACTGCCAGCAGGTAGACGATGAAGGCGAGCGGTGGTGTGAGCAGAATGTCCATCAACCCCTCCGGTCAGCTAAACGCATTGATCAGCGCGACGCTGGCGGGCTGCGTCAGCCAGGTGAAGGCATCCGGCAGCAGCCCGACCACGATCAGCGCGGCGGACAGCACCACCAGCGGAAGCTGGATCGTCAGCGGCAGCCGTTCGCGCGCGCCCTCGCTATTGGGCGGCTTGAACAGCGCGTTGGCGACCGGCAGGTAATATGCCAGCGAAAAGACGCTGTTGAGCGCGGCGAACACCGTCAGCGCGATCACCGCCGTCGA
>JAXLWE010000086.1:0-10697 GCA_046328655.1 Anaerolineae bacterium
GGATGGTGGTCGTCACCGAGCGCTCGGTCACGCGAACGTCGTCCGCCGCTGCCGTATGAGCGTTCACGTCGTCGGCTGCCAGCGCGTCGACCGCGACCCGTTCCAGCCGCAGCGGACGCGGCTTTGGCTTCGACCCAGTCGCTTTCGCCGCGACCTGAGCTGGATGGAGGCGCAGCGGACGCTGCCGAGTAATCGGCGGCGCGTCGTCGGCGCTCCAGTCGATGACCAGCCCCGAATCGTCATTGTCGGCAGCATCGGAATCGAGCAGCTGCGGCGCGTGCTGGCGCACCAGCTCGACCCAGTGATCGGGAGGCGGCGGCTGGCGCGGATCGGCAGGCGGGCGCTGGTCAGGGGCGTCCAGCCGCGCGGTCACGGCGTGGAGCCAGCGCGACAGCACCCGCGCGATCAGCGCGTACACAGTCCGCCGCAGGGATAACCGGCGCATGGTGGCTTACGCCCGCGTCAGACGGTTAAAGACCAGCGTCACGCTTTCAATCGCCAGCTCAAGGCTCATGGCGTTCAACTGCGCGCCGCGCCACGCCGCTACCCAGGCATCTTCCAGATTCCAGCGGGGGGCGGTTGCATCCTCGTTGCCTTCGCTGTTGAGGACGATGATCGACGCATTGCGGCGGTCGGGGCGACCTTCGACGCCCGCCATCATCCAGTCGAAGATTTCGCGCGATGGCGTCAGCCCGTAGTACAGCGTGATCGGCTCGTAGTTCACCTGACCGGGGATCGTCCGAACGATCTGGCGGTTGCCCGCCTCGCGGTACTTGATCACGTCGACGGTGATGCCCAAGCCGCTGCACGCCGTGAAGTAGGCTTGCGCCGCGCCGCCGATTTCCAGACGCCAGTTATAGGCGCGAAACGGGTCTACAGGTCTCGCTGTCTCAGGCATTATTGATTACCCCCTGCTGGCTGAACTTCCGTGCCGCCAGCGTACTGGCTGATCAAAAAGACGACGAACTCCGCCGGTTTGACCGGAGCCATGCCGATCATGGTGGTGACGATGCCCGCGTCGATGTTCTCCTGCGGGTTGGTCTCGGCGTCGCACTTGACGAAGAAGGCTTCCTGCGGGGTCGCGCCCATCAGCGCGCCGTCGCGCCACAGCCGCAGCAGGAAGGCGGTCACGTCGCGCTCAATCGACTTCCACAGCGGGATGTTGTTCGGCTCGAAGATGACCCAGCGCATACTCTCGGCAATCGATTCCTCGACCATCGAGAACAGGCGGCGGACGTTGAGGTAGCGGTACTCGCTCGAAGCGGCGGCGACGGTACGCGCGCCCATCACGCGGACGCCCTCGCCTGAAAACAGCCGGATCACGTTGACGCCGACCGGGTTCAGAATCCCCTGCTCGTCGCGGGTCAGGCGGCGGGTGACGTTGAGCGCGCCGCGCACGATCTCGTTGGCGGGCGCTTTGTGGACGCCGCGCGTCGCGTCGCTGCGCGCCCAGATTCCGGCGATGTGCCCCGACGGGGCGACGTTGACCAACGTCCCCGGTGAAAGCGCGTCACGGACGTGATCCAGGGATAGTAGACTGCGCCGAAGCCATAGTCCGACTGGCGCGGCGCAGCCCGGTCGCCGGGGTCGTGGTCGTCGTCGCTGTCGCTGCGGAATCGCCGCTGCTGCTGCGCCGCCGCGACGGCGTGGCTGCGGTAGCGACTTCGGTGAGCCGGTTCAGGTCGTCCACTTCTTCCGGCGTGTCGAGATCGCCACGCGGTCGGTCAAGGTTTCGCAGTGGGTCAGCAAGGCATCGTACACGTCCGCGCCGAACATCCCGGCGCGGCGACGATGGCGATCTCGTCGATGGTCGCCAGCACGTCGAGACCGACGTAGGCGGTTGCGCCCGCCGCCGACAATCGGACCGTCGCCAGTGTTGCAGACGTAGCACAGCGTCCCGCCGTTGTCGAAGAAGCCGCGCACGGCGTGCGAAAGCGCGGTGCTGGTGCTGCCTTCGGGGACGAACTGACGGACGAACTCCGACCAGTTGGGGATGGCGACGGCTTCGTTGACGCGCACGCCCTTGTCCGGCGCTGCCCCGACGAAGCCCGCCGTGCTCGTCCCAACCGCCTGAATCGGTCGCGTGCCCAGAGGTACTTCACGTATGTAGATATCCGGTGCAAGGTAATTAAATGCCATTGCTTCACTCCTCGAATAAACGATAGTACCGAGTGCTGAGTGTTGAATACCGAGTCAAAAACAACCTCACCCCTGCCCCGCTCCACGTTGTGGAAAGGGGAACAGAACTCGCTGGTGCATTTATGGCGGATTCTCCTCGAACAGACGGATGACGACCGGCTCGCCGGTTGAATCGATCTCCGTCTCCAGCTCGTGCCCCTTGGCGCTGACGCGCACGCGCTTGACCGGCGGGTCAGCCGGGACGGTCGGGAAGCGAAAGCGCCCGTGCGAATCGGTGCGCTGGTACAGGCGCGAATCGGGCAGCTCGACCAGCGCGCCGTACAGCGGCGTATCCTGCGGACCCAGCACCACGCCTTGCAGCGAGGCGATGGAACTGGCGCGCAGCACCATCGGCACGCGCACGAGCGACGTGTCCGGCTCCGGTCGCTCGCGGACGAGCGGGAGTTTGAGGATAAAGGCGGGCTGCGGCTCGACACCGAGCGCGATCCACGTCTCCATCGGGAGCGGATCGAATTCGAGCGTGAAGTCGGGGTTGTCGACGGCGGCGAGGATCAACTCGCCCAGGAGCTTGTGCGCCTGCTCCGGCTCGGCGGCACGAACCGCCACCAGATAATGGAGCATGATCTGCACGGGCGTGCGCTTGCCATCCGGGGAGGTAAGCGAAGGGACAACCTGCAGCAGATACAGGTGAATGACGGGATCGGTCTGCGTTTCGCGCGGGGGCGTCAGGGCGATGTCAACCGTCCCCAGCACGTTCTCGACCCATGTTTTCAGCCGTGCATCAACTTCGTCGATCATCCCGCATCCCCTATCGGATCGATCAGGCGGCGCTGACTTACGTTTTTAGTCGGCAGTTCTTCGGAGAAGGGGCTGGCTTCAGTGTCTATTCCTCATTACACACCAAATTCGTAAAGAAAGCAACTGAGCAGCGTAAGCGTGAGGGAGAAATGAGCGAGGCGTGTAGACTGATGGATAGTTAAAGACAAAAAAAGGGCGCACGGGTGTGCGCCCCTACACATATGTCCTGTTCTCGCGGCTTGCGTGGTCGCGCCCGAAGGTGCAGGCTAGTGCGCCATCGCCGCCGAGCGTTCGCCATCGCTGATTTGCATCTGCCTGGTGCGCGGCAGCAGCATCGACGAGAGCGCGCCGCAGACGATGAAGATCGCCGCCGCCCCGGTCGCGGCGCGCGCTGCCTCGGCGAAGCCCGTGCCGAGCGCATTCTGGATGTCCGCCGAGAGGATGACCAGGTCAGGTTGCAGGTCGCTGCGGATTTGCGCGATGGTATCGGCGTTGTCCAGGTCGACACCCTGCAAGCGCAGCGCGCCTTTGGCGATGGGCGGGACGTTCGCCAGCACCATGTCGAGCGGGTCCGTCCCGGTGTCGAAGCCCTCGTTGTTGTCGATGGCTTCGATGATCGCGCCTTTGGCGGTGTCGCCGAACGTGCCGATCAGCGTGCCGAGCGTGCGCGACGAATCGGCGATGTCGGTGCGGGCGGAAACGCGCGTCCCAAAATCGGCAAATGCCGTGCTCTGCTCGACCAGCGGCGTCGCGGCGGTGGCGAACGTGCCGAACATGATCGCGCCGAGGATGGCAATGCCGAGCGCTGCGCCGATCTGCCGGACGGTGTTGGTCGCGCCGGACGCCACCCCCGCCTTATTGAACGGGATGTCCGACAGCACCAGATTGGCGACCTGCGCGATGGACAGCCCGAAGCCGATGCCGTAGACGATCAGCGGCGGCGTGAGCGACGTGAGCGGCGTATCGCGGTAGACGATGCTGCTCAGCCAGAACAGCGCGGTCGCTTCGAGGATCATCCCGGTGGTGATCACCCACTTCGCGCCGATACGACCGGACAAAACCCCCGCCAGCGGCGCGGCGATCACCATCGAGGCGGCGGCAGCCAGAAGCTGCACCCCGGTCTCGAACGCGCCCATGCCTTTGGCGATCTGCATGTAGAGCGACAGCACGAGGAATGTGCCGAACTCGCCCAGCGTGGCAATTGCAATCGTCAGCAGCCCGTAGCGGAAGCTGCGGTAGCGCAGCATCCCAAACTCGAACAGCGGCTCCAGACTGCGGCGCTCCTGCCAGCGCTCGATAAAGACAAAAACAATGAACATGATGATGCCGACCGCGAACACCAGCGGGATGAATGACGGCGTCCCCGCCGGGATCGCCGCGCCCGCGTCGAGCACGGGATAGCTGAGCGAGCCGAGCGTAAAGACCTTCTTGGCTTCCAACCAGCCGAAGTTCTGCCCCTCAATCGCGCCGAAAACGATCAAGCCGAGCGACAGCGTGATCAGAATGATGCCGACCACGTCGATGCGCGGTCGGGCGTTGGGGTCTCGGCTTTCGCGGATCGCCCAGATGCTGCCGATGATCGCAACGACGGCGACCGGGATGTTGATCAGGAAGGCGAGCCGCCACGACTCTGCCATAATGCTCGTGCCGTATTCGATGAACCAGCCGCCCAGAATCGGTCCGATTGCCGCCGAGACGCCTGCGGTCGCGCCCCAGATGCCGAAGGCGACGCCGCGCTCTCTGCCCTTGAAGGTCGCGGAGATAATCGACAGGGTGGAAGGCGACATCATCGCCGCGCCCAAGCCCTGCAGCGCGCGCGACGCCACGACCGCGCCAATCGTCCCGCCCGTGCCGACGCCCAGCGACCCTGCCGCGAACACCAGCACGCCAGCGATGAAGATGTTGCGCCGCCCGAACTGGTCACCGAGCTTGCCCCAGGTGATCAGCAGCGCGGCGAACACCAGCGAATAAATCGTGTTGACCCATTCGGCGTCGGCATACGACGCGCCGAACGTGCGGCGAATCGCGGGGAAGGCGATATTGACGATGGAGCCGTCGAGCACGATGATCATCAGGCTCATGCTCAGAATCAGCAGCGCAATCCAGCGCCGCTGATACGTGCGCTGTTCTTCGGGTGACTTCGGGACTTCCACTTCAAACGCCATCAAGACACTCTCCCATGCCAACCGTCCGCCTAATAAACGCAAACACCCCGCACCGTCTCGGCGCGAGATGTCTGGCTCATGATTCTGCACGTGACTGGACACTGAAGCGAATTCGTCCGTAAACATAGTCCTGCTTCGCCCGGCGGTCAACTGGCAAAAAGGACAGGAGGCGCGGTAGTATCTGCCCTTGCGTCGTGGTGTTTGCCGATTTGCGTGTATCACCTGCCCGGAGGCAGTCATCTTGAAACCGATCACCATCCAAGCGATCCATCTGCATCCTATCGCCCTGCCCTTCGTCGAGATGCTGCGCACCAGCTTTGGGCAAGACCCGTTCAAGGCGGCGGTGCTAGTCGAAGTCGTCGCTACAAACGGTATTACCGGCTGGGGCGAAATCTCGGTCGAGATCGAGCAGGCACGGCGCGCGGAGACGGTCGGCACGGCGCAGCACATCGCCAACAATTTCCTGATCAGAAGCTGGTCGGGCAGATCATCGACGACATGCGCGTCGTCCCAGGCTGATGCAGCACACGCGCGGCAACAACCACACCAACCTGGGCTGGAAAGCGGCTATCTGGGACGCGCTGGCGCAGGCGAACGACATGCGCCTCGCCGACCTGTTCGCCAGCTACCTGCCGGAAGGCAACAGATCGCGCGGGAAAGCCATCGTCGGCGTCAGCATCGGTATCAGCCGAGCGTCGAGGCAACCGTCGCCATCATCGAAGCGCTACAACCAGGGCTACCGGCGCGTCAAGCTGAAGATTCAGCCCGGCTGGGACGTGGAGCTGGCGCGCGGCGATGCCGGGCAGCCCTGCCCGACATCACGCTGATGCTCGACGCCAACAGCGCCTACACGCTGGCGGACACCGACCATCTGGCGGAGCTGGATGCCTTCAACCTGCTGATGATCGAGCAGCCGCTCGGCGACGACGACATTTACGAACACAGCAAATTGCAGCCGAGCCTGAAAACGCCGATCTGCCTCGACGAGTGCGTCAAGTCGAACAACGACCTCAGGCTGGCGATTGAGCTGGGCGCGGCGCGCATCCTCAACCTGAAGCCCGTGCGCGTCGGCGGCTACGTCGAAAGCCTGGAAATCTACAAAACGTGCGTCGCCAACAGCTTCCCGCTGTGGATCGGCGGGATGCTGGAAGTCGGCGTCGGACGGGCGGCGAACGTCGCCTTCGCCTCGCTGCCGGGCGTGACCATGCCGTGCGACATTTCGGCGACCGACCGCTACTTCAACCCCGACCTGACCGAGCCGCCGTTCGTGCTTCAGGAAGGCAGCACGCTCGCCGTGCCCGATGGCACGGGCGTGGGGGTCGTCATGCAGCGCGACCGGCTGGCGGAAGCCGAAGCCCATTCGCCGAGTCCGTCCATTGTGTGAGGAAATATTACGTTCGCCTCGACACGGCGAAACGCGATATACTCCTCGCCTAATTCCTGACAAGCTAATCGAACCGCCGCGCTGATGGCGCGCATCACTGGATTCCGGTGCGGTGAAGGTGGCGCTTCGCGATCACCTATCGGATTCTCCAGGATATTGCCGACCTGGAAAAGATCGTCAGCCTGGAGCTAAAAGTGTGGGGCTTGAACCCGCGCAACGCCGTGCCCGCCGCCATTCTGCACGTGGTCGCGCTCAATGGCGGGCTGGTGCTCGGCGCTTACGACGGCGCGCGGCTGATCGGCATGGCGATCTGCATGACGGTCAAGCGCGGCGACGGCGTATTCCTGTGGTCGCACATGACCGGCGTCCGTCCGCAGTACCAGCGACAGGGCATCGGGCTGGAACTCAAGCGCTTCCAGCGGCGCTGGGCGCTCGACAACGGCTACACGTCCATTGGCTGGACGTTCGACCCGCTCCAGCGCGGCAACGCCTGGTTCAACCTGCACCTGCTCGGCGCGGAGGCGGCGCTGACCACCACCGAGTATCACGTCAACTTCTACGGCGACATGGACGACGACATCAACCGGGGAATGCCGTCGGATCGCATCGAGGTGCGCTGGTGGCTCGATCAGTCCAGCCTGCACGACACCGGCGGCAGGGAAATCCTGCTGGTGCGCGCCGACGAGCGCGGCTACCCCCTCGTCAGCGAGTCCGGCTGGGACGCCGACGCCTACACCGCCGCCGTCCCCGCCGACCTCGAAACGCTGCGCAAGAACGACCGCGCGGCGGTGCTGGCGTGGCGCATGGCGCTGCGCGAGGTGCTGCTTCCGGCGTTCGAGAACGGCTACCGGGCGACCGATTTCACGCGCAATCGCGGCTTGTACGTCTACCACCTGAAACGTACTGAGTGATCGAATCGGTGCTATATCCATGCCGCAGTCTGTGATAGACTAGCGGCGCGTTTTGCCGTCCGAGGATAGATTGTGCGAATTCTGACCCTTGTTCTGTTGGTCGCGCTGCTGGCTGCCTGCCAGCCCGCGACACCGCCCGCCCCGACTGCCCTTCGCGCCGGAGTTAGCGCCAAGAAGCCGGTCGCGCAAGCCGCGACGACCGTCCCCACCGCCAACCCGCTGCCGAGCCGAACCCCGACTATCCCGCCGACCAGCACGCTCGTGCAGACCGAAACGCTCGTCCCATCCATCACGCCATCGTCGACGCTGTTCCTGCTGGTCTTTCGGACGAACACGCCGATAGGCGGCATCGTCCCGACCGCCACCAACGGCATCCCGACGCTGCCGGCGATCAACTCGCCCACGCCGCCCGACGGAACGCTTGACCCCAACGGCACGCCGATCCCGACCTGGACGCCGCCGCCACCCGATCCGGCGGTGCAGATCGGCGATCATTATCGCCTTTACCGCCCGATCAGCGAGAACAACGTCAATTATCTCGACCGGACGTATCCCTACGGCGGCACGTCCGGCGGCGCGCTGCAAGTCCATCACGGCGTCGACTTCGCCAACCCGTCCAACACGGCGATCCTGGCGGCGGGCGACGGCGTGGTCTATTACGCCGGGGACGATCTCTCGACCGTGTTCGGCTTATCGACCGACTATTACGGCAATCTGGTCGTCATCCAGCACAATTTCAATTCGCCGGAGGGGCAGCCCGTCTACACACTCTACGGGCACATGTCGCAGGTCGAGGTGCAGACCGGGCAGACCGTCCACGCGGGCGACGAGATCGGCAAGGTGGGCGCGACTGGCGTCGCCTTTGGACCGCACCTGCATTTCGAGGTGCGCGTCGGCGACCCGCAGAGCTTCGGCGCAACCCGCAACCCCGACCTGTGGATTTACCCATACCGCCGCTATGGGACGCTCGCCGGGCGCGTGACTGACGCCAGCGGCAACGTGCTGTATCAGGCGACGGTGCAGATACGCTCGGTGACGCGCACGCGCTACGCCTTCACCTACGCCGACACCTCGGTCAACGGCGACGACACCTTCCACGAGAATTTCACCTACGGCGACCTGCCCGCCAACTACTACGAGATCAGCGTGAACGACGGGCAGCGCGTCCGTTTCCGCAAGATGATCTACGTCTACCCCGACCAGACGACGTGGATCGATATCCAGTTGAACTAATCAACCACAGAGACCGCAGAGAACACAGAGAAAAGCGACATCTCCCTTCTCTGTGCCCTTTGCGGTCTCTGTGGTGAATATCTCTTGAATTCCTAGCCGGAAAGTGCCCCACGCAGCGACTCGCCCTGTTCGGCGCTGTACGCACCCGCCGCGCGCCAGATTACTTCGCCGTCGCCGTTCAGCAGGAACACCCGCATCGCGTCGGTATCCGCGATGTCCAGATCGCTGAGGAACGGGGCAACGTCCTCAAGAAACACGGTGATGGTGACGGCACGCAGGGCTTCATCGGCGATGGTCAGCACCATGCCGCCGCGAATCAGCGCCCGCATCGGCGCGGACATGCTCGGAAAGACCGGCACGTCGTAGTAGGTGAAGCCGGGGTCGCTCGCGGTGAGTTCGTGCGCCAGCGGCAGCCAGCTCTCCAGGCAAGTCGACCTGCTGGCGCTCGTCGAACGGCACGACCACCAGCACCGCCTCGCCGCTGAAATCGGCGGGCAAGCGTGAACGGCTGACCGGGCAGATCTCGCCGGTCACGACCGGGAAGCGCAGGCAGCTTTCGTCGGTGATGCACGGGTGGGTCGACCGCAACCTGCGAAACGGCGGCGCGCCCCGCTCGACCAGCACCAGCACGAGTCCGACCAGCCCGATCAAGCCGACGATCACAATCCTGATCAGTATCCTGCGCCGCATAACCGCTCGCCCTCACACCCCACCATCAGGCGCGATTGTAGCGCGGTGCGGCGGCATCGTGTCGATGCCACACCGGAATGGTCTGCTAGTAGCGGTAGGTGATTTCGGCGCGCTTGGGCTGGCGGGCTGGGGGCTTGCTGGTCTCCATACGCGGGTGCGAGACTTCGACCTGAATCAGCAAACCGCCGCCGCTGCGGTTGTGGATGCGCAGGTGACCGCTCAGGAGTGCCGCCCGCTCGCTGATGCCGAGCAGCCCGAAATGCCCCTGCCCGGAGAGCTTCGACAGGTCGAAATCCTCGGCTAAGCCGTCGCCGTCGTCGGCAATCGACACCATCAGCGTGCGCGCCGAGGTGTGTTCCAGCGTGATTTCGACGTGGCTGGCGTGGGAGTGGCGCTGCACGTTGCTCAAGCCTTCCTGAATGATGCGGAAGATCGACAGCTCAATCGGCTCCGGGAAGCGACCGGGGTTCAGCTTGAGATGCACCTGCACCTCGATGCCGGTGCGCTTCGCCCACTCGCGGGCGTAGGATTGCAGGGCGGCGGGCAGACCGAGGCTGTCAATCGTCGGCGGGCGCAGCGCGCCGCATATCTGGCGGATGTCGTCAACCAACTGGCGGATCGTGCCGCGCACTTCCTCCAGCCGCCCGCGCACCGACGCCATCACCTCGTCCTGCGCCTCGACTTCCTCAAGCTGGTAGTTGGTCGTCAGCAAATCCTGAATCACCTGATCGTGCAGCTCACGCGCCAGATGCTTGCGCTCCTCCTCGCGCTCGGTCAGCAGACGGCGGTGCGCGTCCTGAAGCGCCATGTTCGCCTGATCCAGCGCCTTGACCTGCTCGGCAAGCTGCGAGAGAAGCTGACGATTGAGCGTGCCCTGCACTTCGAGGTCTTTTTCAAGCAGGAGCATCTGGCGGTTGAGCGATTCCGCCTTTTCACGTGCGCGGTAGTACGAGTCCAGCGCCCAGAACGCCGGGGTCGGCTGCTCCTGCGCCGTATAGCCGACCATCGCTGCGACGATTTCCTCGCGGCTGGTCATGTCGGTGCGGAACGAGTCGATCCGCTCGCCGTTGCGCAGCACCAGGATACGGTCAGTCACGGCAAACAGGTGGTCGAGGTTGGTGCTGCTGAAGATCACGGTTTTGCCCTGCTGCCGCCAGTCTTCGATCAGCCGGAGCACTTTCTGCTGGTAGGCGAAGCTAAGCAGGATCGGCTCGTCCACGAAGATCGTGTTCGCCGGGCGCACCAGCACGCGGGCAATGGCGACAAGCTGGCGCTGCTCGTTGGACAGGTTCATGACGAGTTCATTGGGAGAAACGTATTCGGCTTCCAGCATCTTCAGCAGGCGCGCTGCCTCGGCGTCCATGCGCGGCTGGTCGA
>JAXLWE010000087.1:0-10402 GCA_046328655.1 Anaerolineae bacterium
CCCACCGACGATCCCGGCATCAACGCGCTGCGCCACCAGCAGATCAAGAACTTTCTGGCGATCATGATGACCAGCCAGGGCATCCCGATGATCCTGATCGGCGATGAAGTCGGGCGGACGCAGAACGGCAACAACAACACCTACTGCCACGACAACGAGTTGAACTGGCTCGACTGGTCGCTGGTGGACAAAAACGCCGACCTGCTGCGCTTCGCGAGCAACGTGATCGCATTCCGACATGCCCACTCGATCCTGCGCAACCGGGATTTCTTCCGCCACGCCGACTACCTCGGCAAAGGGTTGCCGGACATGAGCTTTCACGGCACGCAGCCCTGGCAGCCGGACTGGTCGAGCAGCAACAATCACACGTTGGCGTTTATGCTCTGCGGCGATTATGCTAAAGACGGGCATGACGACCATATCTATGTAGCCATGAACATGTTCTGGGACTCGGTCTGGTTTTCGCTGCCGAGACTGCCGGATGGGTTACAGTGGCACGTCGCTGCCAATACGGGCGTCGTCTCGCCGGAAGACAGCTGGGAGCCGGGGAGCGAGCCGCTCCTGAGCGATCAGTCGAGCTTCCTGGTGGGCAGCCGCTCGGTCATCATTCTTGTCGGACGTTGAATGCGAGGAGCAATCACAGATGGCTTTTGAATCAACTCTCGAAATGAAGAACGACATCGCCCTGATCACCCTGGTGGGCGAACTCGACGCGAGCGTCGCACAGACATTCCGTGAGAGTATCGAACAGGCGGCGACCAACAAGGCGCGCAAGCTGGTGCTGCAACTGGCGGCGCTGGAATATATGTCGTCGGCGGGCTTGCGCACGCTGGTGTTCGCCAAGCAGAAGATGGGCGGCGGCGTGACGATTTACGTCGTCGGCGCACAGCCTCAGGTCGTCGAGCCGATCCGTCAGACGGGTTTCCATCACAGCGTGACCATGATGGACAGCTATGATGCAGCGGTAATCGAAGCATAATGCCGCTCCGCACAGCGAGCGAGTATGGAGGGCGTCCTGTCTTGCATGGCATACACGACGCCCCTCATTTTCTCTAGGGTGGCGCTGCTGCCTTACCGTCCATGAATGCTGCGCGGCTTAAATAGGTCACTTTTATGTCACAGGCTAAGCTACCCCCAATTACTGTTTCCGGGAGTTTCGACCGAATGGGCGAATCCCTGAAGGCGCTGCGCGATTATGCCGTCGAGGCGGCGCAGCAGGCTGGTCTGCCCAAAGCGAGGGTCGAGGGCTTGCGGCTGGCGGTTGACGAATACGCCACCAATATCATCACCTACGGCTACCGCGACGCGGGTTATGAAGGCGATGTCGTGGCGTTTGCCACGATTGACGACGATCATCTGATCATTTCGCTGGTCGACGCCGGGCTGGCTTACGACCCAACCGAGCGCGCCGACCCGACTAATCTGGATACCCCGCTGGAGGAGCGCGACATCGGCGGGTTAGGGATTATGCTGGTGCGGCAGAGTGTTGACGACTGGCGCTACGAGCGGGTCGACAACCGCAACCATAATCACTTCGTGTTGAAGCGCACGTAATCGAGAAGGCACGTTATGACGAATCAAATCCATCGCCTGTTGATCGTTACCGACAATGATGCGAACCGGGACAAGCTCCACGAGTATCTGGAAGCGCCCGAAGTCACCATCGACAAGGCGTCCGATGGTGAGCAGGCGATCAAGCTGCTGGATGCGCAGCATTACGACCTGCTGCTGCTCGGCGTTCATCTGCCGAAGCTGAGTGGCTATCAGGTGCTGGAATACATGAAGGGCGACCCCGACTTGCTGGCGATTCCGGTGATTATGGTTTCGTCAGTGGCGGATTCGGACAGCGTGGCGCGCTGCATCGAATTAGGTGCGGACGACTACATTCAGGAGCCGTTCACCAAAGAGCTGCTGGAGATGCGCATTCGCATCAACAAGCAGAAGCAGGACATCCAGAATGAGCAGCAGCTTCACATCGACAGGGTGGAAAAGCTGGCGGATCAGATGGAGAACGTCATCCTGCCGATGGGCATCGCCCTGTCGACCGAGACCGACTTCGACAAGCTGGCGCAGCGCATCCTGATCGAAGCCAAGCGCATCTGCAACGCCGACGCGGGCACGCTCTACATGCGCACCGGCGATAACACGCTGCGCTTCGCCATCGTCATCACCGAGTCGCTGAATATCCACCTCGGCGGCACGAGTGGGCAGCCCGTCAACTTCCCGCCGCTTCAGCTCTACGACCGGGCAACCGGAGCGCAGAACATCCACAATGTCGCCAGCTACGTGGCGCTCAACGGCAAGTCGATCAACATCCCCAACATTTACGAGGATACGGGCGACTTCGACTTTTCAGCGACGAAGGTGTTCGACCAGCGCAATAATTACCGCACGATCTCCAACCTGACCGTTCCGCTGAAGGACAACAAGGGTGAGGTGATCGGCGTGCTCCAGCTTCTCAACGCGCAGGACGCCGACGGCAACAATCATCCCGTTCGACGAGTACAACCGGCTGGTGGTCAGATCGCGCTGTCGCAGGCGGCGGTGGTGCTCAACAACCACATGCTGATCCAGCAGCAGCAGAAGTTGAACAAGATCGAGAACGACATCCAGATCGCGCGGCGCATCCAGCAAAATTTCCTGCCGAATACGCTGCCGGAAGTCAAGGGATGGGAGATCGGCAGGCGTTTCAGCCAGCGCGCGAGTCGCAGACATTTCTACGACTTCTTCCTGATGATGGGCGACCGTCGGCTGGGCATCATCATCGCCGACGTTTGCGGTAAAGGGCGTCGGCGCGGCGCTGTTCTGTCGCTGATGCGCAGCCTGCTGCGCCTTCGCCATGATGAGCCATAACGTTCAACTGGGCGGAGAGCCTGTTCGAAGACCCGACCAGCTCGTTCAGCGTAAAAGCTCCTCCGGTAAGCTGGCGATCCGCGCGAACGCCCTCAAGACGGCGGTCGTCAACACCAACGAGTACATCACCGAGCATCACCTCGACCTGAACATGTTCGCCACGACCTTCTTCGGGATGCTCGACCCAGTGAGCGGCACGCTGCTCTACATCAACGGTGGGCATCCACCGGTGTTCGTTATCGGACCCGACGGCACGATCAAAGATCGCCTCGACCCGACCGTCCGGCAGTCGGCATGTTCCCCGGCGCGGAGTTCGAGATCATGGACGCGCATCTGGAGCCGGGCGATATTCTGCTCGGCTACCGACGGCGTGACCGACGCTCGCAACCCTGGAGCAATTGTTCCATGAGCAGGTTTGGTGAGCCTGATCAAGCCACGGATTCGGCTGCTGGCTTGCTCGACCGAGTTCTGCGCAGCTCCAAAACTACATCGGCGATGCCGTCCAGTTCGACGACATCACGATGGTTGCTGCGCGCCGCATTCCACAGGAATAAATCACTCCGCGTGGCTCGCGCGTTACGACTGCGCAGGGTTTTTACCGTTCCCCCCGCGATCATCTCCAGCTCGCTTTTTCGATTCGCCGCTGCCGGGTTTCGACGCGCTTTGCCTCGACGATCCACTCGACATATTCCTTCTGGTGGCTGAAGGACAGCTTGTCGAATACGGCGCGGACGGCGGCCTCATCGCTCCCGCGAAATCGGGCGGGACTTCGACTACGCGCGGCTCGGTGTCTGCTTCGAGCGTCACGTGAACGTCGCCGCCGTCCGGCTTGCCGATTGCCGTGCAGATCTCCTTACGCACCACCATCAGATGACGCCCGCCGTAGGGCGCAATCGACGTGCGGTAGGTATAGCCGTCGACCTCGGCTTTCACCTTGACCTGTCCCTTTTTGCCGAATGCGGCGACGATTTCCGGAGGGACAGTCACGAAATAGCCGGAATTGGCTTCGTCGCCGCCTTTCACCAGCAGCGCGTCGAACTCGTGCTTTTGCGGCACGGCCATTCTCCTTCATCCCATTGATGCTATCCGGTTGAATCGACTCTATAGAATGCCGCCGCGAAAGTCAATCTTTCCCGCGCTCCCGCGTGATTTGCGCGTATTCGGGTCCGTCAAAAAATGAACTCGTGCGCATAGTCATGTCAGTTTTGTGAATTTTGTAAGCGATCTGGTGATTCATTTCCGTATGATAGATCAATATGGGAATCCTGAATTCCTTGACGCAATCGGTATCAGGGTTAAGCGAAATGCAACGCACATCGCTCTCGAAATTCGTTAGAATATGTAACATATTATCACGAAAAATAAACTCTTTTCCGGGATTTGTTATTAACGTGTTATAGAACTGCGCATGTGGCGGTGCGGTCAGGGCGACCAACACTGTAGAAGTATGTCGGGGGGAATTTTGATCAACGACGGTAGCGTGATCGGGAGAAGCGAAATCGCATATGAACTGGAGCAGCTTCTTGGCGTACTGGGGCAGGGGCGCGTTAACAGCGTCGCTTACGACACAGCCTGGGTAGCCCGGCTGGACGATACCTATCGGGATGCCGGTTTTCAGGATGCGCTTCCCTGGCTGCGACGCAGGCAGCACGCGGACGGCAGTTGGGGTGGCGATGCCATCCACTACCATGATCGCTTTATTTGCACGCTGGCGGCGGCGATCACGCTTCAGACGATGGGCAGCGGCGCGTCTGATATGAGCCGCGTCGACCGCGCCGTCGATTTCCTGTGGCGCGAACACCTCCGCCTGCGCCTCGACGCCCACGAGACCATCGGCTTTCCCGTGCTGGCGCTGTCGTTGATCGAAGAAGCGCATATTCTCGGCTTGGACGTGCCTCACAACGTCTACAAGGACGCCGACGCCATCGACAAGAAGCTGTCGATCCTGCAGCACAGCCCGAACCTGTGGCGTAACAGCACCATGTCGTTCTCGCTGGAAGCGATCCGTGCGCTGTTCCCCAACAACCCCGACTTTCTGGAAACCAACGGCTCGGTCGGCACTTCGCCAGCGGCGACGGCAGCGCTCCTGCTGCGCTCGGAGGGCGTCAGCGAGAACGCGCTCGATTATCTGTCATCCACCGTACAGGCGGACGGCGGCGCGCCAAACGTTTCGCCGATTGACACCTTTGAGATCGCCTGGGGGCTGAACTTTCTGCGCAACGCCGGCGCGATCACACCGGACGATCCCGCCGTACGCAGCGCGCTCAAGCGACTGTGGTCGGCGTGGTCACCGGAGCGCGGCATGGGCTTCTCGTCGTTCTACTCGGTCACCGACCTGGACGACACGGCGGTCGGCTATTCGGTGCTGCGCTGGGGCGGCTACCCGGTTGATACCAACGTATTCGCGCAGTTCGAGGAAGAAGATCACTTCCGCTGTTTCCCGCACGAGATGAACCCGTCAATCAGCGCGGCGCTGCGGCTGGTCTCGGCGCTCAAGATGGACGACTCGCATCCGAAGCGCGACGCCTGGATGCACAAGGTGGTCGGGATGCTCCGCCGCTCCTACAGCGCCGGTAGCATGTGGTTCGACAAGTGGCACGCTTCACCGTTCTACCCGCTGCTGCTGTCGGTCTACGCGCTGCCGGGGCTTGCCGACGACATCGTGCAGACCCACGTGCGCTGGATTCTGGCGACGCAGCACGAGGATGGCGGCTGGGGGTTCTTCGGCTACTCGACGCCGGAAGAGTCGGCTTATGCGCTGCTGGCGCTGCTCAACTGGGACGAAAACGGCGGCAGGATCGATCCGAGCCGTATTCGGGCGGGCGCGGGCTATCTGACCGAGCATTCAGCAGCAGCCTCACCCCGCTGTGGCTGGGGAAGTGCCTGTACACGCCGGAATACGTCGTGCGGGCGCTGATCGTCTCGGCGCTCCATCGCTATCACGCCTGGTGCGATGATTTTTGCTAGTGCTAGTTGAAGATTGTGTGGGATTGTAAGGGCGTTCGATTGAACGCCCTTATTTTGTTTACAGCCCGGACGAGCGGGCTTTCTCTTCCGTCCAGATGTCTTCCTGCGGCGCGATCCCGGCGCGCGCCGGGCGCTCAAACACCGCGAACACCAGCAGGGCGACGAACGCCGCCCCGACGCAGCCGAAGCCCAGCGCGACCGCGGGCAGGAATCCGCTGCGCAGGATCACGGCTGTCAGCACCGTCGGCAGTGTCATGCAGAAGCCGAGCACGCCCAGATAGTGGAAGACCTGCGCGGGCAGCCCGCCGTAGACCTTTTCCTCGCGGAGTGAGCGCGGCGTAACGTACAGCGACAGCAGCCCGCCGAGGACGAGTCCCACCAGAAGCGCGATAGCGACGTTGCTCATGGCGGCTAAAACATCGGGTAGATGAACGGCGCGGTCGCGGGGTTGCTGCTCAGGATGATCAGCACGATGAACAGCGCCAGGACGATCATCATCGGGATCAGCCAGTACAGCTTGCGCCGCCACAGGAACATCAGCAGCTCGCCTAATATGCCCAGCCGGGCGATCATGTCGCGCATCTTCACTCCTTCATTTCTGGACGACCAGCGAGCCGAGCACCAGAATGTCGATGTCGCTGTTGCAGAACGTATTCCAGGCATCGCGCGGCGACGAGACAATCGGCTCGCCGCGCAGGTTGAACGACGTGTTGAGCAGCACCGGCACGCCCGTCAGCTCGCCGAAGCGCTCGATCACCCCGTAATAGCGCGGGTTGGTCTCGCGCTCGATGGTTTGCAGCCGCCCCGTTCCCTGATGGCACACCGCCTGAATCTGATCCTGCTTGTCGCTCCTGATCGGCGCGACCATCAGCATGTAGCGCGGCGCTTCGTGCGCTTCGACACCGGGGTAGTCGAAATATTCGGTCGCGCGGTCGCGCAGGATCACCGGGGCGAACGGGCGGAACGGCTCGCGGAACTTGATCTTGGTGTTGACGACTTCCTTCATCGCCTCGCTGCGCGGGTCGGCGAGGATGCTGCGGTTGCCCAGCGCTCGCGGACCCCACTCGAAGCGCCCCTGGAAGAAGCCGATCACCTTTTCCTGCGTCAGCTTCTGCGCCAGCAGGTCGAGCATGGCGGCGTCGTTGTCGTACTCGGTGTAGCGCGCGCCGTGTTCGTCGAGGAAGGCTTTACATTCAGCGTCGCTGTATTCCTCGCCCCAGTAGGCGTTCGGCATCACCCAGCCGCGCGGCTTGCCCAGCACGATGTGGTATGCCCACAGCGCCGCGCCGAGCGCGCCGCCGTCATCCCCGGCGGCGGGCTGGATGTACAGCTCGTCGAACGGCGTTTCGGCAAGCAGGCGGTAATTGGCTTTGGTGTTCAGCGCCACGCCGCCCGCCATGACCAGCTTGCTCATCCCGGTCTGCGCGTGCAGCTTGTTGGCGATAGTGATCAGGGCGTCCTCGGTCACGCGCTGGATGCTGGCGGCGATGTCAGCATAGCGCTGATTCTCCGCCATCGCCGTGCTTTCGGCGGCGCGCTCCGGGTTGGTCGTCATCGTGAAGAAGTCGGATTCGGGCGGGCGCGGCGCGCCGAACAGGTCGGTGAATCGCTGGTTGTAGGTATTCTCGGTCGAATAGTGGAAGCTGAAATAATCCATGTTCAGCCGGAAGCTGCCGTCGTCGCTCTGCTGGAACAGCTTCTGCACCTTATCGGCGTAGCGCGGCTCGCCATAGGGAGCCATGCCCATGACCTTGTACTCGCCGTTATTGACGCGGAAGCCGAGATATGCCGTGAACGCCGAGTACAGCAGCCCGATGGAGTGGGGGAAGCGTTCCTCGTGAAACAGGTTGATCTCGTTGCGCGCCTCGCCCGCGGCGTCGCCTTCCCAGACGCTGCTCGCCTTGCCGAGCGTGGTGGTCGTCCATTCACCCACGCCGTCAATTGTCAGGACGGCGGCTTCCTTGAACGGGCTGGCGAAAAAGGCGCTGGCGGCGTGGCTCATGTGATGGTCGCAGAACAGCACCCGGTCGTACTTGATGCCGACTTCCTTCTGGATGATGTTCTTGATCCACAGCTTGTCTTTGAGCCAGTTGAGCATGGCGTCGCGCCACACGTCCGACGACCTGGGGAAGGTGCTGAGCGTCGTGAGCAGTACGCGCTCGAACTTGACCAGCGGCTTCTCGTAGAACACCGCGTATTCGAGGTCAGCCCCGGTGATGCCCGCTTGCCGCAGGCAGAAATCTATCGCCTGTTTCGGGAAGCCGTTGTCGTGCTTCTTGCGCGTGAAGCGTTCTTCCATCGCAGCGGCGACGATCCTGCCATCCTCGATTAACGCTGCCGCCGCGTCGTGGTAGAAGCAGGAGATGCCCAGTATGTACATGAATTAGCCTTGCCTGCGTGCATCGTCGAGGGTGGTGGGAACCGGTGCACGATCCAGCCAGCGGGGGGTATTATCCGTGCGGATTCGGAGCGAGTCGCTGAACTGGCGCGCGCCGAGTCCGAATGGGATGAGGATCGTATAGTAGAACAGAGTGACGATGGCGCGCCCCTGTAAATCGCCGACGATCCCGGCGATTACTTTGAAGCGTTCCCAGGCGAGATGCACGATTTCGTTCACGTCAGATAGCGCTCCTTCACGAGGTCATTGTACGGGATAGCCTGGCAATTCTCAAGAGCAAGCCCCCTCTATCGTAAAGTCGAATCGTCATGAATTGGGTATAGGTTCCGGCGTCTGCTCGGCTTGCTCCGCCCGCGCCAGGCGGTACACGCCGCCCTTGTAGTCGACCAGATACAGCTCGCCCTGTTCGTCGACGCCGAACGAGGTGATCGTCCAGCCGGTCAGCTTGAACGGCTGCACCGTCCAGTCTCCGGCGGCATCATGCACCAGCGACCAGGTGCGCCCGTTGCAGTAATCGCCGAAGAAGTAGACGCCCTGTAATTCCGGCTGCGCCGTGCCGCGATAGACGTAGCCACCCGTCACCGAACAACCGACGATGTGCGGGTATTCCGCGACCGGTAGGGTCATGTTCGGCAGCGCTTCGCGTCCCATGTACGGGTGCATCCCCTCGTAGTTGTACCAGCCGTAATTCGCGCCGCCCGCGAACCCGGCAGGCTGGAAGTCAATTTCCTCGTAGTCCGCCTGACCTACGTCGCCGATGTACAGGTCGCCCGTCGCCGGGTCGAAGCTGAGCCGCCAGGGGTTACGCAGCCCGTATGCCCAGATTTCCGGCTGCGCGCCCTCCACGCCGACGAACGGGTTATCCGGCGGGACGGTGTAGGTGTCAGCATTCACGTCGATGCGCAGCACCTTGCCCAGCAGCAGCGACAAATCCTGCGCGGTCACGCCGGGGTTGTCGCCAAACGACCCGCCATCGCCCACGCCGATGTACAGGTAGCCGTCCGGTCCAAACGCCATGCCTCCGCCGTTGTGATCGTAGAAAAGCTGCGGAATGCGCAGCAGCTCGGTGCGGCTGGCGGTGTCGGCATGGTCGGGGTCGTCGGGGTTGACGTGGTAGCGCACGATGATGTTGTCGCCGTTCTTGTCGGTGTGGTTGACGAAGAACAAGCCGTTGTTTTTGAAGTCGGGGTGAAAGACGAGACTCAGCAACCCGCGCTCGGTATAGCCGCCCTGAAACACGTCGCGCGAAAGCCTGTCCCAGATGTCGAGGAACGGGTCGGTATCATCGTACACGCCGTCCTTGACGATGAACACGTAGCCATCCTGCTCGCCGACGAACAGCCGCCCGGAGCCGTCGCCCGCGCTGGTGAGGAAAATTGGGCTGTTGAAGCCACTCGCCACCGGAACCCATTCATATTGATCGCCGCGTGGCGATTCCGGCGCTGCGTCCTGCGCGTGAACGGCGAGCGGGATGAGCATCGCCAGAAGCAAGAACCATCGAAACTGCCGTGACCCAAACACGTTACTGCTCCATTTGCTGCGTGAAGCGAATCCAGTCCACAGCGACCGCCAGCTTGCGCGTATCTTCGCTCTGCGTGACCTCCGCCGGGACGACGACCGCGTCGTAATCCAGCGCAAGTGTAACGCCTTTGCCGCCGCCGATCACGTCCGCCGGGATGTCGAAGCGGTATTCGTGCAGCCCGTCGTCCGTGACCGTCACACGGTCGCCGAGCGGCGTGCCGTTGACCTCCAGCCGAAGCTGGCGCGGCTCCCAGTACGCCTGCGCCGCCAGTTCGACCGTGTACGCGCCCGGCGGCAGGTCGACGTAGATCAGCGTCTGCGGGTACGCGCCCGACCAGCGCAGCGTCAAGCCGCCGACCGGCTCGGCATAGTGCCAGCCCCAGCCGATAAAGCCCTCGTCGCCCGGCGAGCCGATGTCAATCGTGTACGCGCCGGGGCTGGTTTCTGGGGGCGTGCGCAGCGGGCAGCCGTCTGGATGCCAGTGCGTGCGGTAGACGACCGCGTCGCCCTCAGTGGTGAACGGGCACAGCAGGTCGTCGAGCGAATTGAAATAGCCGAGGATTTCCTGCACCGTCGGGCTGTCGCGCCCGATCAGGTCGCGGTGGATGACAATGTAGCCGATGCGCCAGTCGTAAATGCGCTCCCTGAGCTGCGCTTCGACGG
>JAXLWE010000088.1:0-10046 GCA_046328655.1 Anaerolineae bacterium
GGCTGATGTCGCGGGTGGCACTGATGTCGCGGGTGCGGGCGGCGACCCGGCTTTCGAGGTCCTCGACCAGCATTCGCACCTGCTCGCGCATGTTGACGAACGAGGCTGCCAGCCGCCCGATCTCGTCGCCGCGCTGCGCATCCGGCACGGCGACCTGGAAATTGCCGTCGGAGAGCGCCTGCGTCGCCACGCGCAGGCGGTCGAGCGCCGGGACGGTCATCTGGGTGAACAGCAGCGTCAGCAGCACCAGCGTGGCGATGATCCCGCCGCCAGCGACGAACACGCGCGCCTGAAACACCGCCAGCGCGCTGCGGCTCGCGCCTTCGGTGGGCGTCTGCGTGACCAGCACGAACGGCGTCCCGCCGATGGGCGTGTAGTAGCCGATGTAATCGACCTGATCGTCGGCGGTGAAGCTCGCCACGCCGCTCGCCCCGGCGAGCGCCTGATCGACGCCCAGCGACCGGGCAGCGGACGCGAGGCGCCGCTGCTGCGCGGGCGGGGCGATCAGGACGCCCTGCGCGGTGGTCAGGAACGTGTCGGTGGTGTAGTCGCCAGATGCGTCGGTGACGCGGATGTTGTTGTAGAAGATGCGCCCATTGCTGAGCGTGACCACGACGTAGCCGATGGGCGAGCCATCGCGCCAGGGGATGGTATTGATCAGTTCGACCACCGGCACGTCGTCGACCGACGTGACCGCCAGCGCCGACGGCTCGCCCTGAAGCTGCGCGCTCCGAATCGCGCGGTAGGCGGGCGACTGCGCCGCGTCGCTGACCTCGAACGAGCTTGAGGACACGGTGATCGTGACCAACTGCTGACCGTCGCGGTCGAGCAGACGCACGTTGTCGAACGACGACGCGGCGGGGTTCAGCAGGTTGGCGCGGAACAGGTTGGTAAGCTGCTCCTCGGAAACGCGCGGCAGATACGTCTCGCTGGTGATGCGCACGTCGCGCAGCAGATAGCCGGTGAGCATCTGGACGTTGTCCGGGCTGGCGGTGAAATTGTTCAGCGACGTGCGTGCCAGGGTGAGCGCGCCGTTGACGCTGGTCGCGTGCTTGACGCCGAGCTGGGTCACGAACGACTGCGCGTTCTCGACGCTGATGTCGTAGACGCCGGAGCGCACCAGCAGGAAGGTCGGCACGATGAACAGGATCACGCCGACGCTGAGGGCGACCATCACCTTGACCCACAGCGCCCACGAAAGCGGGTGGAACGGGCTTAAGCGACCCGTCGTCATGACTGCGCCTCCCCGCTGAGGATGCCCGGCTCCAGATAGACGCGGGTATGCACCGCGCCGAGCGCCTCGTTGAAATTCTCCGCCGCGACTTCCAGCACGGCTTCAATGTCGGTCTCGCTCAACATCAGGCTGCCGATCTCGCTCGCCTTGCGCTCGCGCTGCGCCTGCGCCTGGGTCTGCTCGAACAGGCGGTTATTTTCGAGCGCCACGCTCAGGCGGTTGACGACCGTGCGCAGCATTTCGATCTGCCGCTCGTCGACGCCGCGCTCGGCTGGGACGCTGAAGGTTAGCGCGCCGAGGCGCTGGTCGCGCAGGATGATCGGCACGCTGACGGTCTGCTCGGCGTCGCCCTGCTCGATGGCGATTTCGCCGCGCTCGACCGTCTGGCGGATCGCGTCGGGCAGATCGCTGGCGGGGGCGATGCCACCGTCGGTGAAGTCGAAGCCGAAGCCTTCCTGACCACGCCCTTCGAGATAACGCGCCCAGCCGACGCTGGCGGCGGTCTCGCTGCGGCGCTGAAGCTCGGACATCTGGCTGAGGAAGCGGTCGATGATCGCTTCCTGATCGTGGACACTGCGCAGCAGTTCTTCAAAGCGGCGGGCGTGAACCAGCTCGCGCGCGGCTTCCGCCGCCAGATTGCGCAGCCCGCCGATGACGTTTTCGGTGAACATTTCGCGGTGCTCGCTCTGAATGTCCAGCACGCCGAACACCTGCTCGCCGTAGACCAGCGCCAGTGTCACGCTCTGGCGCGACGGCGGCACGAGATGCTCGCTGCGGCTCAGGTCATCGCGGGTGGTGACGATGATCGGCTCGCGCCGCAGGATAGCCTCATTGATCACGGCTTCGTCGCCGCCGCGCAGAACGATGCGCGTACCCATTTCGATCTGGGTCAGACCGAGGCGCAGGCGGCGCGTGTACTTGCCTTCGGCGTCGCGCAGGTAAATCTGCGCCAGGTCGAAGCCGAGGTCGCGCTCGACGATTTCGAGCAGGCGGGTGAAGATGGTCATTTCGTCCGTGCTGTCGTCGAGCCGCCCGCTGAACTTGCCGACGGCGCGAAGCTGTTCGAGGTCACTGAACGAGACGGCGACGATCTGTTCGATGCTGCCGCTGAACACCAGCAGGAAGATCGCCGACAGCCCAAATACGATGCCGTAATTCAGCAGTTCGGGCAGGGCGTTGTCCTGCGGCACGTAACGGATGGCGTCGCTCGTCCCGCCCTGGTTGATGGCGCGCAGGATCATGGTCACGGCGAAGATCACCAGAATGGGCACGAGGCTGCGCCGGTTGAGCAGCACGCCCGCCGCTACCAGCGGCAGGATCAGGATGGCAGGCGCTGCCGGGTCGACGGCGATAGCGGTCGCCAGCGCGAACGGAACCAGCATCGCGCCGAGGAACAGCCAGATCGCCGCGTCGAGCCTCCCGCGCTCGATCAGCCAGTAGGAAACCAGCAGCACCAGCGCGCCAACGACCAGCTCCAGCGGAGCAATCACCAGCGTCCGGTCGAGGTTCAGCAGCACGATCAGAGCGCGCACGCCGATCACCAGCACGATCACGAGGATGGCAGCCCAGATCATCGCCACCAGCCCCTGGGCGCGCTGGCGCATCGCCGGGTTGACGTAGTTGTAGGGGATGGTGAGCAGACGCCGCCGCAGCGCGTTCATGTGGAGCTACTCCCTTGCTCTACCGTGAATCGTCCCAGCCGGATCGAGCCGCTTTGCGCGCCGAGCGTCTCACTCAGTTCCGCCAGCGTGACGCGCAGAAGCTCGTCAACGGTGGCGACCGACTGGAAGCGCGCGGCGATGTCGTTGATGCGCTGCTCCTGCGCGGCGGCTTGCAGCGTCGCTTCGTAGAGGCGGGCATTTTCGAGGCTGAGCGCGAGGCGGTTCGCCACCGCCTGCACCATCTCGACCGTCTCCTGACTGGTCTCCGTGCCCGGCTCGACTTCGATAGCGCCGATCACCTCGCCGCGCAGCATGACCGGCACGGCGACCGATTTGTGCCGGTCATCGGCTTCGACCACGCGCCCTTCTTCCCCGGCGCGGATCAAATGCTCCGACCAGTCGCTCGCCGGGACGACGTGATCGCGCTCCAGCGTGACGCCGGTCGATGCCTGCCGCTCGCTCTGGTACGCCTGCCACGCGCTGCGCGTCAACTGCTGGTTGAGGCGCTGGATTTCGCGCAGGTTGGTCTCGGATTCGCGGTACAGGCGCTCGTTCTCCTGCATCGTCCCCGCCTGCTCCCTGAACAGGCGCGCGTTGCGGATCGCCGTCGCCAGCAGGTCAGCCGTGATCTGGAGCGCCTGCACGTCCGCCCGGCTGAAGGCGTTGCCGCTGACGCTCTGGATGTCGAGCACGCCGACGATCTGGCTGCCCTCGCGGATCGGCAGTGCAAGCTCGGCGCGGGTCTCCGGCAGAAGCTCGTTGCTGTAGTAAACCGGGTCGTGGCTGGTGTCGTTGACGACGACCGCCGCGCCGCGCAGCACGACCTGACCGACAACGCTCTGCGAGCCGACGGCGAGCTGATGCCCGCGCGCCAGCAGCCGCCTGCCGATATCGCCGGTGCTGGCGACCAACTGCGCCTGATCGCGCGTTTCGTTGACCAGGAAAATCTGGACGTGGTAATGCCTGAAGCGCGTGCGGATCAGGTCGACGGCGTTTTCGAGCAGTTGGTCGAGGTCGAGAAGCTGCGACACGACCTGACCGACATCGGCGGTCGCTTGCAGCAGGTCGGTGGTGGTGCGCGAATTGGCGACCGCGCGCTGCCCGCCGTTGAGGAAGTAGCGAAAGACGATGCTGACGAACGGCAGGATCAGCAGCGGCGACAGATCGGTGATGAACGTGGGCGGCAGCACGCCGGGCGTCGCGGTGACCGCCTGAATTCCGCCGAGCGCTGCTTTGGCGATCACCAGCACGTTGGCGGCGAGGTAGACGGGCGTCACGGCGATGATCGCCGCCGTGACCAGCGCCAGCACGCCGACGACCGGCGCGAAGGTCATGGGAGCGAACAGAGTCGCAGCGGTCAGCGTCACCAGCACGCCGTACTCCGCCGCCCGCTGGTAGCGCGAGCGCAGCAGCACCAGCCACAAGCCGCTGAGGATGACGAAGCCGACGATCAGGACAGGCACCGCTTGGGTTTGCGAAGTTTCGAGCAGCACGCCGACCACACGGGCGATGCCCAGGATCACCGACAGCGCCGCGACGATCTGAAGGTAGCGCAGGCGCAGCGGACTTAACTCATCGCGGGAGTAGACGTTCACGCCCCACCTCCGTTGGTCTTGGGCGGCGCGCCGAGCCGGATGGCGACGCGGCTCGCGCCCAGCGAGGTCTGCAAGCCGCGCGCCGCTTCCGCCAGCACCGTGTCGATGCTGTTGCTGCGCTGCAAGCGGCTGCCGATCTCGTTGAGCGTCGACTCGCGCTGGGCGACCCGGCGGCTTTCGGCGTACAGGCGCGTGCTTTCGACCGCCAGCCCGAAGCGCTCGGCGACCGCTTCGACCAGATCGACATCTTCGGGCGCGAGCGGCTCGCTGCCCTCGATTTCAAACTCCATCGCGCCGATCACGAGACCGCGCACCCGCAGCGGGATGCTGACGGTGACGCCGTCGCGCGTCTGCTTCTGGATCAGCTTATCCGACCAGACGGCTTCGTTGAGCGTCGGCGTCCAGTCCGCCGTGCGCGAGGTCTTGCGGGCGAAGTCGACTTCCACGCCAAGCTGCTCGCCCTTGCTTTCGAGGTATTCCGTCCACACCTGCTGGGTGAGGTCGCGGTTGAGGCGCTCGACTTCGTGCATCGCGCCGCGCATCTGATCGATCAGGCGGTGGTTCTCCTGAATGCGCTGCTCGGTCTGCTCGAACAGGCGGGCGTTGTCGATGGCGACGGCGATGTTGTCGGCGAGCGACTGGAAAATCGGCATGTCATCGGACGCGAACGCGCCGGGATAGCGGCTTTGCAGGTCGAGCGCGCCGATCACGCCCGCGCCGATGCGCAGCGGGAAGGCAGCTTCCACCACCGTATCCGGCAGGAATTCGTTGCGGCGGTGAACGCTGTCCGCCGAATTCGCGCGGGCGATCACCGGCTCGCCCGCCTGCGTGACCGAGCCGATCACGCTCTGGCTGCCGACTGGCAGGCTGTGCTTGCGCTCAAGCAGCAGCCGCCCGACTTCGCCCGTGCTGGCGGCGAGCACCGCCTGGCGCGTCGCCTCGTCGATCAGGAAAATCTGGACGTGGTAGATGTTGGCATAGCTGTCCCGGATGTCCTCGACGGCGCTGTTGAGCAGGTCAGAGAGCGCCGTGCGCCGCGAAATACGCTGGGCGATCTGGGTGGTGACGTTCGCCAGCTTGAAGCGTTCTTCCGACGCGCGCGCCGTGCCTTCGATCTGGTCGAGGCGCGTGCTGCGCAGGAACAGGTAGATCAGCGCGGCAGCCACCAGAAGCTCGAACGCAAGGGTGGCGACGGCGTTGCGGTACGCGCCAACGCCGATTTCCCCGAACCGGTAGCCGATCACCGGGATCGCCAGCGTGATCAGGGCGACGACCGTGCCGACCACCAGACCGCGCACGCGCAGAAAGATCGCCGCAAGGACGAGCAGCAGCAGCAGCGACGCCCCGGCGTCGCTCAGCACGAACTGGCGCTGCATCCCCGTCACGACGCCGCTCAGATACCAGGTCACGGCGGGACCGGCGGCGCTGATGTCCATACGCCCGATGCGCGTCAGCACCAGCGTGGCAATGCCGATCACAATCGTGCTGGCAACCGGCAGGAGCGCGCCGAGGTTTCGGCTCGCCTGCTCCAACATCGTCGACTGCGGGTTGCGCTGGACGACGAACGCCGCGTACAGCAGGAACATGAGCATGAACACGAGCGTGAAGCCGTAGATCAGGCGAGCCTGATCCTTTTCGGCGCGGGTGGTGTAGCGCTCGGTGCTGAAAATGCTCTCGAAGATGGCGATCATGGCTTGCCCTCTCCTTCCAGCGAAAGCCGGATGCGCCCCCGGCGCGCGCCGAGCGCCTGCCCCAGCTCATCGACGGCGATGCGGAGCATGTCCTCGACGGCGCTGTGCTGCTGGAAATGGGTGGCGATGTCGTTGACGAGCGCTTCGTTCTGGGCGACGCGCTGGCTCTGGCGGTAGGCTTCGGCGTTTTCGATGGCGATGGCGAGCTGGTTGATCATCTGAAGGAAGATCGCCTGATCGGTCTCGGTGTAGCTGTACGGGAGCAGGCTGCCGACGTTGACCGTGCCCAGCAGCCGCCCGCGCGAGCGGATCGGCGCGACCATCACCGAGCGCAGGCTGATGTCGTGCGCGCCGACGCCGCCAGCCGCGTGCGTGTCGGCGATGGCGATCAGCTCGCCGGTCTCCCACGCCTGCCCCACGAACGTCCCGGTCGCCGCCAGCAGCGGACCGTTGTCGACATCCACCGCGATTTTGTCGTCCTCGTACTGCCCGACGACCCGAAGCTGCGACTGGCGCGGGTCGAAGAAGGCGATGCTCATGCGGTCGATGGGCAGCATGACGCGGCTTTCTTCGAGCATGATCGACAGGATGGTGTCGAGCTTGAGCGCCGACTGCATGGTCTGACCGAAGGTGGTCACGTGCTGAAGCTGGTCGGCGCGGCGCTGGGCGTCGCTGAGCAGGCGGCGGTTTTCCAGACCAATAGCGATCTGGGCGATCATCGTCTGGGCGGTCTCGACCATCGACGGCGTGATCTGCCCGGCGCGGCTGTACAGGTCGAAGCCGACCGTGCCGACGATCTGATCGGCGCTTTGCAGCGCCATAATCATCATCGAGACGACGCCGATGCGGTTGAGCACCTCGCGCGTTTCCGGCTCCAGCAGCGGCGCGGTCGCTACGTCCTGAATGACGACCGGGTGATCCGGCGCTTGCAGCAGGGCGTTGATCATGGCGCTGGTGCGCGTCTCGATCTTCGAGCCGACCGCGCCGTGATCGGGGTATTCGCTGACGACCGTGCCCAGGTCTTGCTGCGGCTCGAACAGCAAAATGCCGACGTGGTCGACGCCGAGCGCCGTCGTCAGGATTTCAGTGGCGTAGTCCAGCAGTTCTTTCTCGCTGCCGAAGCTGCTGACCTCACCGGAGAGACGGTTGAGTCCCTGCAAGACCTGAACCTGCTGCGCGAGCTGCTGCGCCGACGTGCGGGCGGTATCGAGCAGGCGCTGGTTTTGCAGCACGATGCCGATCTGGTCGGCGACGGCGCTGAACAGGCGGCGCGTGCGGCTGTCGAACACCTGCGCCCGGTCGTAAGCGACGGCGACAATGTCCTCGATCATGCCGCGCTCGCGCACGACGATGACGATGTAGCTGCGCGCGTCCTTCAGCCGGAGCGCGCTGTGGAGCGTCGTCCCCGATCTGGCGGCATCCTCGATGAACCGGATGTCGCCCGCCCCGGCATCTCCAAAAACGTCGGAGACGCGGGTCAGGTCGTCCAGCGGAATCTCGACGGTCTGCTCGGCGGTCTGGGTAGCGATGTGCCGGATGGTGATTGTCTCGGAGTCATTCTCGCCGTGCGTGACGACGACATGAGTGATAGCGGAAGCCGTCTGCGCCAGATGCTCGCGCAGCACGCGCAGCACCGCCAGCGGGTCGAGCGCGCCCAGCATGGCGCGGTTGATGTTGTACAGCGTCTGGACTTCGTCGAGGGTCGTCGCCGTGCTGCGCAGCAGCGACTGGTTTTCGAACACGACGGCGATCTGGTCGCCCAGGTTGCGCATGGCGCGCAGACGCAGCGGCGACACGTCAATCGGGGTCGGGTCGGTGAAGCAGATCAGCCCGGTGAGGCGCTGGGCGACCACCAGCGGGATGATCAGCATCGAGCCGACGCCGCGCGCTTCGAGGCGGGCGCGCTCGGCTTCGGTCAGAAACGGGTCGGTGTCGACATCGGCGATGTGCAGGACTTCGATGGCGCTGAGGGTTTCGTAAGCGGGATAGTCGTCGGGACGCCGCGCCCCCTGCGCCGCGCGTATGCCGTCGCCATCACGGACGGCGATCAGGTTCAGGATGGGAGAGTCGGGGTCGAGCAGCGCCAGATGCGATTCGGCGAACGCCTTGCCGCCAAAGTTGACGACCGCGTTGAGGATTTCGACCGGATCGCTCGTACCATAGATCGTGCTCGACGCTTCGTACTGCGATTCGGCAAGATTCAGACGTTCCCGGCGATCATCTACTTCCATTCCCATACTTCTTCACCCTTCAGCAAGCGCCTTATTTGGGAGGGGAATCGATCCGGGTCAAGCGGTTTGCCGAGGAAGCCGTTGAAGCCCGCTTTTTTGGCGCGGCGCATCTGATCCTCGCTGGCTTCGGCGGTGACAGCGCACACAATCGTGTCGCGCAGGCGCGGGTTGGCGCGCAGCTTTTGCAGCGCCTGGTAGCCATCCTCGTAAGGCAGACGAATGTCCATCAGGATGAGGTCGACGCGCGGCAGGGTGTCGGCAAACTGGACGACCTGCCAGCCGGACGTTTTCCACTCGCAGCGCTGCACGCCCATGAACGCCAGCATCCGGGCGATCAGGACGAAATTGGGGACGTTGTCCTCGACGACCAGAACATGCGCTTCGCTGGCTTCAATTGGCGTCCGCTGATTGTTGTTGATTTGAACGTCGCTCATTACGACTCCTGAGGAAATTCATCAGTTCTTCGGGAAACTTGTCGACATCAATAGGTTTCTTGATGTACCCGTCGCACCCGGCTTCCAGGCTGCGATCCCGGTCGCTGTCCATCGCGTTGGCGGTGAGCGCGACAATCGGAATCTCACACAATTCGGGGATAGTTCGGATAAAGCGGGTCGCCGTCAGCCCGTCCATATCCGGCATACTCAAATCCATCAGGATCAGGTCAGGCGCCTGCTTGAGCGCGATTTCGATCCCTTTCGGCGCGGATTCGGCTTCCTGCACGATGAAATCGCCGTCCGACGCCATCAGTATGCGGCGAACCAGCATCCGGTTATCGCCGTTATCCTCGATGTACAGCACACGCGGCATTGTTTATCCACCTTACGGTAAACAAACCAAACGTACCTTTAGTGTATAACACGAGGGCGGAATCCATCTCTTAATGATCCGCAGTGTCGTCGCACGGCGAGTCGGTTATACGGCGAAGCGTGAACACCATCCCTAGATCGGATTATATCGCCGTCGGCTGGCTGGCTTGAGTAAAGGTTTAGACTCGAAAATCAATGCTTAAGGAATGGAGTATAATGCGGAGGCATATCTACAAAGGGAGATTCAACTCATGGCGAAGCACTACAGCAGCCCACCTGCGATGCAGATTGACCCGAATAAAACGTACACCGCCACGTTCGACACCGCCAAAGGCAAGATCACCGTGAACCTGTTCGCCAAGGACGCGCCGGTGACGGTCAACAACTTCGTGTTCCTCGCCCGCGACGGCTTCTACGACGGCGTGGTCTTTCACCGCGTGGTGTCGAACTTCGTGATCCAGGGCGGCGACCCGACCGGAACCGGGCGCGGCGACCCCGGCTACAAGTGGAACGACGAACCGAGCGCGCTGCGGCTGCGCCACGACAGCCCCGGCATCCTGAGCATGGCAAACGCCGGAGCGAACACCAACGGCTCGCAGTTCTTCATCACCCACACGCCCACGCCGCACCTCGACGGCAAGCACGCCGTGTTCGGCAAAGTGGCGGACAAAGCCAGCATGGACGTGGTCAACGCCATCCGTCAGGGCGACAAGATCAACTCGCTCACGATTACGGAGAGCTAGAGGCGCGCGACGACAGGGAAACCTCACCCCTCAATCCCCTCTCCACGTTGTGGAGAGGGGAAGCTAAGCGAAGCGCAGCGGGGTG
>JAXLWE010000089.1:0-9516 GCA_046328655.1 Anaerolineae bacterium
CCGCGCCAGCGCGGCGATTGCCGGGGCGCTCGGCGCTGCCGAGCTGGTCATCCTGAGCAACGTGCGCGGGCTGTACCGTAGCTTCCCCGACGAAAGCAGCTTCGTCCCCCGCGTGGAGCGGCGCGAGATCGAGCGCGCGCTCGACTGGGCGCACGGGCGTATGAAACGCAAAGTCCTCGGCGCGCAGGAAGCACTCGCCGCTGGAGTACAGCGGGTGGTGATCGCCGACGGTCGTGCTGACAGCCCGGTGACGGGGGCATTGAGCGGGCAGGGGACGGAATTCGTCGCCTAACGATGCGGTTGTAGGGGCGCACGGCTGTGCGCCCTGTTTTGTTCTCAGACCGTCAAATCACGTAATCCCCGGCTTCTTCCCACGCCTCGGCGTCGGCGTGGATCACCAGCTCCAGTTGCTGCAGCCGGAAGTACAGCGCGTCGATGCGATCCGACAGCACGTCCGGTAGCTGGTTGTGCTGCAGGTCAATCTCCGGCGCTTTGGTCTGCCGCGTCACGACCTTGCCCGGCACGCCGACCACCACTTTCTCCGGCGCGACATCCTTCAGCACGACGGCGTTTGCCCCGATGCGGCTGTGATCGCCCACCGTGATCGCGCCCAGCACCTTTGCTCCCGCGCCGATCACGACGTTATTCCCAATCGTCGGGTGGCGTTTGCCGTGCGACAGGCTGACCCCGCCCAGCAGCACGCCGTGATAAATCGTCACGTCCGCGCCGATCTCCGCCGTCTCGCCGATCACGACGCCCATGCCGTGATCGATGAACAGGCGCGGTCCGATGCGGGCGGCGGGGTGGATTTCAATGCCGGTCAGCCAGCGTGCGAAATGCGATACCCCGCGCGCCAGCAGCCAGTGGCGATCCTGCCACAGCCAATGCGCGACCCGGTGCAGCCAGACGGCGTGCAAGCCGGGGTAGAACAGCAGCACCTCCAGCCAGCTTCGCGCCGCCGGGTCGCGCTGAAGCACACAGGCGACATCCTCGCGCAGCCACTTCCACATACCTCAGTCCTCCAGATGCGCGTAGAGCGCCGTCGAGAGATAGCGCTCGCCGAACGACGGGATGATCACCACGATCAGCTTGCCCGCGTTTTCGGGACGCCGCGCCACCTGCAGCGCCGCCCAGGTCGCCGCGCCCGACGAGATGCCCACCAGCAGCCCTTCTTCGGTCGCCATACGCCGGGCGATGTCGAAGGCGTTATCGCCGCTCACCGGGATGATCTCGTCGTAGATCGCCGTGTTCAGGATCGCCGGGACGAAGCCCGCGCCGATCCCCTGTATCGGGTGCGGACCTTTTTGCCCGCCGGACAGCACCGGCGACGCTTCCGGCTCGACGGCGATCAGCCTGACCGTCGGTTTGCGCGCCTTCAGCACTTCGCCTACGCCGGTGATCGTCCCGCCCGTACCGATGCCCGCCACCACGAAATCGACCGCGCCGTCAGTGTCGCGCCAGATTTCCTCGGCGGTCGTCCGGCGGTGGATTTCGGGGTTCGCCGGGTTCTCGAACTGCTGCGGAATCCAGGCGTTCGGGTTGGCGGCGGCGATCTCCTGCGCTTTGGCAATCGCGCCGGGCATCCCCTGAGCGCCGGGCGTCAGCACCAGCTCCGCGCCGTAAGCGCGCAGCAGCTTGCGCCGTTCCTTGCTCATGGTATCGGGCATGGTCAGGATCAGCTTATAGCCGCGCTGGGCGCAGACCATCGCCAGCGCGATGCCGGTGTTGCCACTGGTCGGCTCGACGATCACCGTGTCCGGCTTGATCACCCCGGCGCGCTCCCCGGCTTCGATCATGGCGACGCCGATGCGATCTTTGACGCTGTGGGCGGGGTTGAAATACTCCAGCTTGGCGACGATCTGCGCCTGCGCGCCTTCGGCGATTTTGTTCAGACGGACGAGCGGCGTGTTTCCGATAAGTTCGGTGATGTTGTTAGCGATTTTCATTAGCCCATGCTCCTGTGAAATAAAAACTGCGAGCTACCCTTATGGAGTAGCTCGCAGTCAACCTGATGTTCCGAGTGCGCGCAGCGTCTTACACCACAAGAGTTCGTCTTGGAGGAGAGCAGCAACACATCGTACAGATGCAGACGGCGCGCAGCATGAAGTAGTCAACCGTGTAAAACTCGGACACTGTCACTACTATGCCTCACCTTGGCTCGCCGCGCGACTGATAGATGTCACCGGTTCGGGGTTACGTCTCGCCGCCATCCGAAATCTTCGCTACACTCCTTTTCAGCACTCAGCAAGCAACCGAAGGTTGCCCAGCACTTCAGCACAAGGCACTTATCATGCGAATCATCTTGCAGCGCGCGCGCCGGGGCAGCGTGACCGTCGACGATCACGTCACCGGCGCGATAGAGCAGGGCTTCGTGGCGCTGGTCGGCGTGACGCACGGCGACACCCGCGCCGAAGCCGAGCTGCTCGCCCGCAAAACCGCCAATCTGCGCGTCTTTGAGGACGAGCAGGGCAAAATGAATCGGTCGGCGCTGGACGTGGGCGGCGGCGTGCTGGTGATCTCGCAGTTCACGCTCTACGCCGACGCGCGTAAGGGGCGGCGTCCCAGCTTCATCGACGCCGCGCCGCCGGAGATCGCCGCGCCGCTGGTCGATTATTATGCCGAACGCCTGCGCGCCGAGGGCATCGCCCGCGTTGAGCATGGCGTTTTCGGCGCGATGATGCTGGTCGAAATCCACAACGACGGTCCCGTGACCATCATCCTCGACAGCGCCGATTTTCAGTAGGGAACACGGGTTGCGCGGCTGCGGCACGCGGCTTATACTGCCCGAAAACGTTCGTTGATGCTCCTAGTCGTGTCATGCTCACCCCCAATGAACTGATTCTGATCGTCGTCACATTGGTGGCGCTCGCTCTGATCGTCTCCAATCGGCTGCGCCCGGACATCATCAGCCTGCTCGTACTGCTGACGCTCGCCCTCACCGGCGTCGTCACGCCTGACCAGGCGCTGTCCGGCTTCAGCCGCTCGGCGGTCGTCACTATCATCGGCTTGTTCATCATCACGCGCGGATTGGAAGATACCGGCGTTGTCCAGTGGGTCGCGGATCGCCTGCGCGAGATCGGGCGCGGCAGCGAGGCGCGGCTGGTTGTCATGTTCATGACGACCGGGGCGCTGCTGTCGCTGGTGATGAGCACGATTGCCGCCGCTGCCGTGCTGCTACCTGCCGCCGTGCAGGTTGCCCGCGATTCCAACGTGCGCCCGTCCAAGCTGCTGATCCCGCTGGCGTTCGGGACGCTGGTTGGCGGCATGGCGACGTTCTTCACCACCGCCAACATCATCGTCGGCAGTATTTTGCAGGATCAGGGGCAGGCGGGCTTGCAGATGCTCGACTTCCTACCTACGGGCGCCCTGATCGTGATCGCTTCGCTGATCTACATGGCGCTGATCGGACGCCGCCTGCTGCCGGCGCGCGAATCGGTCGGCTTGAAGGTCACGTCCCGGTCGCTGTCGCGCAGCCTGTACGAGACTTACCAGCTTGAAGAACGCCTGTGGGAATTCAAAGTCCCGTCGGATTCACGGCTGGCGGGCACGTCGCTCAAGGACAGCCGCATCGGTGAGACGCTCGGCGTCACCGTGCTGGCGATCTGGCGCGGACATCACGCCATCCTGTCGCCCACGCCCGACCAGACCATCAGCGTCGGCGATTACCTGCTGGTGCTCGGTCGTGAGGAGCGCGTCAAGCAGCTTTCCGAGTGGGGGCTGACGCAGGGGCGCGAAAATGGCGCTGGACCTACCCACGATTACCCGGTCGACCTGACCGAAGTCGTCATCCCGCCGCGCGCGGCGGTGATCGGCAGGACGCTGACCGACCTGAATTTCCGCAGCAAATTCGGTTTGACCACCGTCGCGCTCTGGCGCGAGGGGCGCAGCTACCGCACAGATGTCGGCAAATTTCCGCTCCAGGTCGGCGATGCGCTGTTGATGGTCGGCGCGGTCTCCAAGATTAAGCAGCTTGCCAACGAGCGCGACTACATGGTGATGCAGAGCAGCCACGCCGCCCGCCCGCCGCGCCCGCAGAAAGCGCCCTGGGCGCTGGCGATCATGACCGCGGTGCTCACGGTTGCCATCACCGGCATCGTCCCGATAGCCGAGGCGGCGCTGGCGGGCGCGGTGGCGATGGCGCTCACCGGCTGCCTGAGCATGGACGAAGCCTACCGCTCGGTCGAATGGCGCGCCGTCTTTCTGATCGCCGGGATGCTCCCGCTCAGCGTGGCGATGATCAACACCGGGCTGGCGGATCGGCTCAGTGCCGGGCTGGTCAGCGCGCTCTCGCCCTACGGCGCGCTGGTCATGATCGGCGGGTTGTGGCTGGTATCGATGCTGGTCACGCAGGTGATGGGCGCGCAGGTGACGGCGCTGATCATCGCGCCGGTCGCCGTGAGCGCGGCGCTTCAGGTGGGCATCAGCCCGCAGGCGATGGGCGTCGCCATTGCCATCGGCTGCTCGACCGCTTTTCTGACGCCCATCGCTCATCCGGTCAACGTGCTGATGATGGGACCCGGCGGCTACACGCCCGGCGACTTCCCGAAAGTCGGCATCGGCATGACCGTCATCGTGTTCGTGATGCTGATCGTCGGCATGGTGCTGTTCTGGGGTATCCGCTGAAAAGAAGCCGTCAGCGATCAGCCGTCAGCTTTCAGCGAAAAACGCTTCTTGGCGGTTCGGGAAATATGACCTCACCCCTGACCTCTCTCCACAATGTGGAGAGGGGAGTCGAGTAAGTGAACCGTAGGTTCACGCGGGACGGGATGAGGTTCTGAACATCCCTTCTTGGCGCACTTGGCGTCTTGGCGGTTCATCGGGCTTTTGCTGAAAGCTATTCATCCCGCTTCCGCAGCATCCCGCGATAAATGCCGGGGCTGGAGCCGGGGATCGGGATCGCGCCGACCGCCTTCTCGTAGAATTCGGTCGGACCGGGGTCGCCGATGATGCCATAGGCATATCCCTGAGCATACATGTCGTGCAGCGCCACCAGCAGCAGCGCTTTGCCGATCCCCTTACCGCGATAGGTTTCGTCCACGCCCGTCGGACCGAAGAATGCCAGGCTGCTGGTGTCGTAGCAGGCGAAGCCGACGCATTTGCCCTCGTGCGTGGCGAGCCAGATGCTCACCGGATGGTTGGCGAAGGCGACTTCGCATTCGCTCACCCAGTAATTGCTGAAGTGCTTGCCGATCCACGCCGCGACGATGTGCTTCTCCGGCGCTAACCCCCGCCGGATGTCGATCCCCTGCGCCTTCACCCCGTCGATCACCGGCTGCTTGTCCGGCAGGTCGTACAGCTTCACCAGCATGTCCTGCATGATCAGCTTCCCTCAAGCAAATAGTGGGTTTCCAGCACGGTTTCGCGCACCTGATCGCCGTCGCGCTCGACGGAATAGCCTTTCGCGTTCGGGCGCGAGCTGACGACGCGGGCGAGTCTGCCATCGACGTAATGTCCCGCCGCGCCGTCGTCGAACGCCACGCCCGCCGGGATTTCGCCTGCCGCGATCATGCGCTGGTAGGTCGGGCGGCGCATGGCTTCGCCGTCGTAGTGCGGCGAGCAGCTTCCCGGCAGGTAGCCCAGCCCGTACAGGCTGACCAGTTTACCGTAAATCGAGTCGCTGAACGGGCGCTCGAACCAGCAGATCGACCCGGCGCTGATGCCCGCCAGCACCGTCCCGTTGGCGGCGGCGTTCAGCAGGATTGTGTCCAGACCCCACTCGCGCCACAGCGCCAGCATCGACTTGGTGTTGCCGCCGCCGACGTAGATCACGTCCTGTTCCAGCAGAAAGCCTGGATGTCGGCGGTGTGCGGGTTGAACAGCGCCAGGTGCGACGGCGCGCACGGCAGCGTCCGAAATGCCTGATAGAAGGCACGATGTGTAGTCGGCGCTGTCGCCGCTCGCCTGCGCCAGAAAGCAGATTTGGGCGTTCGGCGTTCGTTTGTGCCAGCACGTAGCGATCCAGCGCGAGGTTTTTCCGGCTCCATCGAAACCCGCCGCCCCCCATTGCGATGATTTGCTGCACGGCATCCTCTCAAACAAAAGGTGTTGAATAAGCCGCGTTTACACTCACCCTGTGCAACCTTTGATAGCCCACCCTCTCCACCGTAGGCGAAGCGGCGTGGAGATGTTGAGCGGAGCGAAACGGGCGATATTCTCGCGCCCGGATGCTTCCGGCGTCGCTTCCGGCTCGACGAACTCCACCGTATCGAGGATCGCTCCTGCATCCGTCCGGCGCGCTGCCGTCCATCGCCGCGATTGGCTCGGTGTAGGCGTAAAACACGAAGTTCACGTTGAACTGGCGCACCCCGGCGAACTACCCGCGCGTATCCGGCAGGTCGGGGCAGTCGACTGCCGCGAACTGCGTGCCAATCGCCCGAATCCCGCCGACGCTGTACATGCGCCGCAACCGCGCCGACGTTGTACATATCGCCGACCACCGCCAGCCGCAGGCGTGGTGCCGTCCGTCCAGACGTCCGGCTCGACCGCGGAGTCGGCTTTGATCAGGTTGGGGAAGCCCCACAGCAGCACACCGTGCTCGTGCCGCCGCTGACCGGACCCGTAGACGGCGAACGGGATCGGACGGATGCCGTCGATGTCCTGCAGCACCAGCGCGTCACCACTGACCAGCCGTCCGGCAGCGTGATCGTCAGCGGCGGCTCGATCTGCTCGTGCGCCAGCGGATCGAACGTGTAGCGATCCACTTTCCTGACGTGGCTTTCGAAGGCGTGGCTTCCGGCGCGGTCTGGGTCGCCAGTTCAGTATCTGCTCAAGCTGGAGCATCAGGTCGATAGTGAAATTCAGGCTGTCGATGTCGGTCAGTGACGGGCTGTCGCCCACGACCACGGGCGTGGCGCTGAAGGTCGCCTCGTTGTTCGCCGCCTGCTGCGCGTCGTTCAGGATCACGTCGGGACTGTCGCTGGTGAAGCAGGTCGTCCACCGCCTCCTGATCGACGCCCAGATCGCGCGCGCCACCAGCAGCCGCTCGCCGGAGAAGGCATCCGCCCCGAACTCGCTCTCCCATGCGAACAACCGGTCGGCGTACTGCCAGAACACATTCTGTGCGACCGCGCAGATCGACGTCGCGCGCGCCGCTCCGCGCTCCTCCGGCGATCTCGCCCGTGCCGAACAGTGGCACGAACACGATGCGGATTTCGCCGTTGCGCACCCGCTGGAGCAGCCCGTCGAACGACTGCGCCTGCGGTGAACTGCGCCGACGCCGGGTCGTCGAACGAGGCGTATAGCCGCACGTCCACCAGCGCTCGGATAGCCGAGCATCGAAGCCTTGCAGCGTTGTTCCCGCGGCAGGGCGTATCGGTCGCCCTGCGCCAATACCGGCGCAGCGACTCTGTAGCGTAGGGCGAGGGTGATGGTGTTGGGTAGGGGCGCACGGCGGTGCGCCCCTACGGTGCGTCCTGATTTGTTAAAATCCATGACCTGACCTTTGTGGCAAATCTACCAGTTCAATTCTACCGCGCGATGCCAGTAGCGCAGGATCAGCCCGCCGCCCGGCACGGCTGCCGCCAGCCGGTACAGCAGATCCCAGTCGTCGGCAGCCAGCACCCGCCCGACCAGAATCCCGCCCGCGTACACCAGCCCGCCGCCGATCATACCGAGCAGCGGGTGGATTGCGCCGAGCGCCACCATCGCCAGCGCCGCGACCAGCGCTGCACCGCCGAGCCGCGCCAGACGCGGCAGCAGCGCCGCGTGATCCGGGCGGAAGTCGCGCGTCAGCACCAGCAGCACCAGAATCTCCGAGCCTGCCGTCGCCAGCGCCGCGCCGGTCACGCCGACGCGCGGCAGCAGGAACAGGCTCAGCGCCAGCTTGATCACCAGCCCGCCGATGCGCACCACCACCAGAAAGCGCTGGCGGTTCTGCACCATCAGCGCCTGCGCGAACACGTTGGCGACCATCGTTACGACCGCGTACCAGATCAGCACACGCAGGATCGCCGCCGTCTCGACGTAGGCGCTCCCGAACAGCGGTACGATGATCTCGTCGGCGAAGCGGCTGAAGATCAAGCCAATCGGCAGCCCGATCAGCAGCGTGAAGAAGGCGAGCTTCTCGCCGATGAAGCGGAAGGTGGCGTCCTGCCCGTCGCCGCGATACGCCCGCGACATCATCGGGTAGATGGCGACCAGCACCGTCGTGCTCAGGATTTCGACCACCCCCGCGATGATCACCATCGCCGCGCCTAGATGCCCGGTGTCGGCTTTGGTCAGCAAGCCGGTCGTCAGCAGCTTGTCGATCTGCTGATAGGTGATGTTGATAAACGCCGCAAGCGCCAGCGGCGCGCTGTTGATGATCAGCGGGCGCGCAATCGAGCGGTCGACCGGGAAATGCGGGCGCACGCCGGTGCGCAGCAGCAGAACCCACAGCGCCGCCGACCGCCCGATGCCGCTCACGATGGTCACGATGTACACGCCCAGCAACCCGTAGCCCGCCCACACCACCCGCGCCGCCGCGCCGATGCGCACGAGGATGTGCGCGACCTCGACCACCGAGATGCTCACCATCCGCTCCTGTGCGATCAACTGGTCGTAGCACATGTTGCCGAGCGCGTCGATGAACAGGCTCAGCCCGGCGACCCCCACGAACGCGCGGATCGTCTCGTCGTAGCCCTGCGCCGCCAGGTTGATCCCCACGTAGGCGACCAGCCCCAGCATCGTCTGGATCGTCAGCGTCGCCGACAGGTAGCGCCCGGCGCTTTCCGGGCGGCGCGCCACGTCGCGGATGGCGATCAGGCTCATGCTGAAGGCGGTGATGGTCACGCCGATGGCGAACAGCGCGCCGACCGTGTTGTAGACGCCGAACAGGACTTCGCCCAGCGCGCGACCGAGGATCAACTGCCAGCCGAACAGGGCGGCGCTGCTGACGATGCGGGCAGCGGCAATCGCTCCCGCGTTGCGCGCCGCGCGCCGGGCTTCGGCTCCGCTGAGGGTTTCGGACATGGCTTTCCGGCTATCCTACTGTGAGGGTCGGGCGGCGCGCACCCAGCCGCGATGCACCGCCCGCGCTTCTTCGACCGCGACGAAGGCGTCAGCGTGGGTGCTGCGGATGATGTGCAGCATCCGGGGCACTTCACGGTTGACCACCACGCTGCGCAGCAGCGTCACCGCGCCGTCCTTGCCTTCGCCGAGGGTCTCCGTCACGCCGAAGCCGTGATCGCGCAGCGCCGTCGCCACCAGATGCCCGCGCTCCGAGCAGACCACGTTGACGGTCATGAAGCTGGTGATGAAGCGTTTCTCGATCACCATGCCGACGTAATTGCCGACCGAAAACCCGCCGCAGTAGGCGAGCAGGTTCATGATGTTGTTCAGGTCGGTGGCGACGCTGGAAATGGTGATGGCGAACGCCAGCGCTTCAAAAAACGCTAGAATCGCCGCCAGCAGGCGCTGCTGGCGCGTCACGATCACCAGGCGGACTGTGCCAATGCCGGTGTTGAGGATGCGCAGGATGAAGATGACCGCCGCCAGCAGGAGCGCATCCGTCGATAAGTCCAGTACCATGCAGTCCTC
>JAXLWE010000009.1:0-120329 GCA_046328655.1 Anaerolineae bacterium
CGCTGCTTTTCTGCTGATGCGCGACTACGTCCCGGCGATCCCGGCGATTGGCATCATCCTCGGCCTGGGGCTGCTGGTCGGCTGGTGGAACGGCTGGACATCCGAGCGCTTCAAGATTCCCTCGTTCATCACGACGCTGGCGATGCTCAGCATCGCGCGCGGCATCGCCCACATCTGGTCGAACGACATCGCCGTGCCGGTGTCCTACGGGGCGGGCGGCGCTGACCCGCTGTTTGGCGTGATCGGGGAGCGCATCAACGGCATCTTTCCCGTCCCGGCGATCATCATGTTCGGGGTCGCCACGATCATGGCGCTGATCCTGCAATACACGGCGTTCGGGCGGCATCTGTACGCCATCGGCGGCAACCAGGTGGCGGCGCGGCTGTCCGGTCTGGCGGTCTCGCGCATCAAGATCACTGCCTTCATGCTGTGCGGCTTCTTCGCGTCGATGGCGGGCATCCTGCACGCGGCGCAGCTTAACCAGGGCAGCCCCAACGAAGCGGTCGGCTACGAGCTGAACGCGATTGCCGCCGTCGTCATCGGCGGGGCAAGCCTGAACGGTGGCAAAGGCACGATTGTCGGGGCGGTCGCCGGGGCGTTCATCCTGGGCATCCTCGACAACATGCTCAGCCTGAACAACGTCAACAGCAACATCCAACTCGTCACGAAGGGGCTTTTGGTCGTCGCGGCAGTCGCCCTTCAACAAGTCCGTCCGCGTAACAGCGATTAAGTTAATCGGGAAAGGAAGGTGCGCGCACCCTGGAAAGCAAGTCATTGAGAGTGGCGTGTTTTTCTAACGAGGAGAATTGAAATGAAAAAAGCAGTTTTGCTGTGTACACTGTTGATGGTCGTTTTCCTGGGAACCCTTTCGCTGGCAGTCGCTCAGGATCAAACCTGGACGCCGTTCACCGACGACATGATCGCGGGCGGGACTGTCAAAGAGGACGCGCGCGCTGAAGGTCCCCTCCCGGCGAATTGCCCGAAGCCGGAAGTCAAGGATCACTACGTGATCGGCATGTCGCAGGCGAACCGCGCCGAACCCTGGCGCGAGGCGATGGACAGCCAGATCGCTGCTGCTGCCGAAGCCTATCCCGATTTTGAAGTCGTGTTCCAGGATGCTGCTCAGGACAACGCCGACCAGGTGAGCGATGTCGAAAACCTGCTCACCCAGGGCATTGACCTGCTGATCATCTCCCCGAACGAAGCGGCTCCGCTCAACGACGTGGTCAAGGAAGCATGGGATAGCTGCATCCCCGTGATCGTCCTCGACCGCAATCTGGTTGACCCCAACTACTCGATGTTCATCGGCGCGGACAACGTCGCCATCGGTGAAGCGGCGGGCGAGTATGCCGCTCAGTGGTGCGCCGATAACGGACGCGACGCCTGCAACATCGCCGAAATTCGCGGCTTGGAAGGCGCGCCTCCGGCGAAAGATCGCGGTGACGGCTTCCGCGCTGGCTTGGTCGCCGGTGGGCTGAGCGAAGACAACATCGTCTTTTCGCAGAACGCTGACTGGCTGCGCGAGCGCGCCGTCCCGGCTGCGGCGGCTGCGTTCCAGGCACACCCCGATCTCGACGTGCTCTACGGGCACAACGACCCGATGGCTGAAGGCGCGTACATCGCGGCTCAGGACGCCGGCATCGACATCAGCAAGGTGCTGTTCATCGGCATCGACGCGCTGCCGACGCCTGACGGCGGCATCATGTCCGTCCTCGATGGTCGTCTGGGTGTCACGTTCGTCTATCCGACGGGCGGCAAGCAGGCGATTGAGTGGGCGCACCGCATCCTCGTCGACGGCGTGAACCCGCCGCTGTGGCTGGTGCTGCCGTTCGACACCGTTTCGCCGGAGAACGCGCAGGCAGTCTGCAACGCCTTCGCCTGCCCGGCAGCGGAAGCGGCGACGCCGGAAGCCTCGTCCTAAAGCGGGCATTGGCGGCAGGCAATTGCGCCTGCCCGTGACAATTCGAAGTGAGGTTAGCGATGGGAAAGGGACTCTCTTTCCCATCGCTGCTTTATTTGGATAGATGGACGCGCCGGAAGCGGCGAAAAGGATGGATGTTCGCCACTTCCGTTACGAATATCCATCCTGCGCGCGCCGTCCGGGTCGCTATGATCGGGCTATGCGGTATCGGCGTTCATGCCTGCTGAGCCGCGCTTTCCGAGGCTGAGCAGGCTCAGGAAAGGAGTCAATCACTTGTCGCGTGTACGTATCCTCATCATGGGAGCCGCCGGGCGGGACTTTCACAACTTCAACGTGTTCTTCCGCGACAATGAAGCCTACGAAGTCGTCGCATTTACGGCGACCCAGATCCCCGGTATTCAGGGGCGGGTGTATCCGGCGGATTTAGCCGGGAGGCTGTACCTCGACGGCATCCCCATTTACGACGAGCGCGATCTGGTGCGGCTGATCCACGAGTATCAGGTCGAGCAGGTTGTTTTTTCCTACAGCGACATCCCCCACGAATACGTCATGCACCGCGCTTCGCAGGTGATCGCCGCGGGAGCGGATTTCCGCATGATGGGCACGCAGTCCACCCAGATTCAGAGCAGCCGCCCGGTCGTATCCATCGGCGCGGCGCGCACCGGCAGCGGCAAAAGCCAGACCTCGCGCAGCGTGCTGGGCGCGCTGCAAGCGCTGGGGCTGCGGGTCGTCGCCGTCCGCCACCCCATGCCCTACGGCAACCTGCGCGCTCAGGCGGTCGAGCGCTTCGCCGACTACGCCGACCTGGACAGGTTCGAATGCACGATTGAGGAGCGCGAGGAATACGAGCCGTATCTGGATCGCGGGGCGGTGGTGTACGCGGGCGTCGATTACGAGCGCATCCTGCGCGAGGCGGAAGCCGAAGCCGACGTGATCGTCTGGGACGGCGGCAACAACGACCTGCCGTTCTTCCGGTCGGATTTCCACATCGTCGTGGTCGATCCGCACCGACCGGGGCACGAGCTGAGCTATCACCCCGGCGAAGCCAACCTGCGGCTGGCGGACGCTGTGATCATCAACAAGGTCGACACCGCCGATTACGCCAACGTCCTGCGGGTGCGCGAAAATATCCGCGCGGTGAACGACAAAGCCGTGATCCTCGAAGCGGCGTCGCCGATTCTGGTGGACGCGCCGCACGAGATTCGCGGCAAGCGCGTGCTGGTGGTCGAGGACGGACCGACGCTCACGCACGGCGGCATGACCTACGGCGCGGGATTCATCGCCGCTCAGCGTTTCGGCGCGGCGGAGATCGTCGATCCGCGACCGTTCGCCGTCGGGTCGATTGCCGAGACGTTCGTCAAATACCCGCAGACCGAGCGCGTGCTTCCGGCGATGGGCTACGGCGAGCATCAGATCGCCGACCTTCAGGAGACGATCAACCGATCCGACGCCGATCTGGTGCTGGTGGCGACGCCCATTGATCTGACGCGGATCATGCGGGTGAACCTGCCGATGCAGCGCGTGCGCTATGAATTGCAGGTGATCGGCGTGCCGACGCTGGCGGATCTGCTGAAGGAGAAATTCGCCGCCGAGGGAGCGCCGTCGCTCGCCCATACGGAAGTGACCTGACATTCGCGCCATACCCGGCGATAATTATCCACATGGCTGCCGCTGTTCCGGCAGTCGGTGACGCGCTGCGCGTCGCCCGGAGCGAACATCAGGAGTGGAAAGGTGCAGCAGATGGAATTGCGAACGGTTCCGATTCAGAAGCCTGAGGACATCAACTTCATCCTGGGGCAGTCTCATTTCATCAAAACGGTCGAGGACTTGCACGAGGCGCTGGTCACTGCCGTGCCGGGTATTCAGTTCGGGCTGGCGTTCTGCGAGGCGTCGGGACCGGCGCTGGTGCGCTACAGTGGGACATCCGCCGCCATGACCGAGCTGGCAAAGACCAACGCGCTCAATCTTTCCGCCGGGCACAGCTTCATCATCTTCCTGGAGAACTGCTTCCCGGTGAACGTCCTCAACGCCGTCAAGCAGGTTCCCGAAGTCTGCCGAATCTTCTGCGCCACCGCCAACCCGGTCGAGGTGATCGTCGCGGAGACCGAGCAGGGGCGCGGGATTCTGGGGGTGGTTGACGGCATCACATCCAAAGGCATCGAGACGGACGCGGACATCGCCGACCGCAGGGCGCTGCTGCGGCGCTTCGGCTACAAGCTGTAGCGATCACGGGCTGAAGCGGCGTTAAGAAAACCCCTCACCCCGGCAACCTGCGCTGAGGGAAAACACTTGGAGCGAGACGTGTGTAGGGGCACGACATGTCGTGCCCCTACGAGAGCAGATAGAGCAGATTTCGCACCAAACCGGAAAGGTGTCCACCCCTCTCCACTGTAGGCGAAGCGACGTGGAGAGGGTTAGGTGGATGAGGGTACTTCCTACCGCCAGGCGATGGTCACGTCGTCCGGCGTCAGCGCGGTCTGCGGATTGCTGACCGTCACGACCTTCTCCACGCCGGGTTCCAGGTCGAAATAGTTGTCCGAGAGCCGGGTCGCTTCGTTCGCCACCTGAAGATGGACGAAATAGGCGAAGGCGGGCGACGACAGCGTGACTTTTAGCTCGTGCGCGCTGACCGGCGTGACCCTCACCGTCGGTGCGACCGGAGTCCGCTGCAAATCCTTGATCATGCCGAAGAAATGGCGGTTGCCGGGGATGTCGCCGCCCGGCGCTGTCACCGACAGATACTGTGCGGCGCGATGCGGGAAGCGCTCGGCGCTCCAGCGCGCGACCGGCTGGCTGGCGTTCGCGCCCACGCTCACTTGCAGCGTCTCCGACCAGACGGTTTCGCCCGCGAAGGCTCGCAGGCTGACGACCACCGTCGTCGAGATCGGTTGCAGCGTGTCGTTGGTGAGCCACAGTTCGACGCCGCCGTCCTCCAGCGCCTTGAACGAAGCGAGGACGGGTTCATACGCCCGCTGGACGTAGTAATACCCGGCTTTCCCGAAGCCGTAGTAATCCAGCACGCTCCAGCTCAGCACGGGCCAGCAGTCGTTGAGCTGCCAGAACAGCGCGCCGGAGCAGTGGGGCTTGCGCCGCCGGAAATGTTCGATGCCGTACTTGAGTCCCTCCGCCTGCGCGATCATGCTGAAGTCGATGTACTCCTCCAGCGTGGTCGGCAGCCCGGTGCTCGCCAGCATCAGGTTGTCGCCCTTGTTCTTCGGGTTGTCCTTGTTGTGATGATCCATCGACGGGCTGTGATGGTAAAGCTGGTCGGCGGGCACGTTACGGCGCAGCGTCTCAAAAACCGGGCTGGCGTGCATCCCGAACTCGCTGATGAAGCGTCCCATATCCTCGCCGTAATGGACATACGAGACACCTTCCGGGGTGTTCATCACCTTCGGCGCATCACCGAAATGGCGCGGCACGATGCCATGCCAGACCTGCCAGTTATGGCGGTCGCCGTCCTCCACGCTGGTGTCATCGCTGCCGCCGTAGGGGCTGCCGAACCAGTACGGGATCTGCCCATCCAGTTCGGCGACCACGTCCGGCAGAATCCTGTGGTAGTAGAGCGCGCCCGGCACCGGGTAATCCGTCCGATTCCAGAAGACCTGGTCGTGAATCCACTGGTTTTCGTTGTTGCCGCACCACAGCGCCATGCTGGGGTGGCTGCGCAGCCGCGCGACCTGATAGCGCGCTTCGGCTTCGACTTCGGCGACGAACACCGGGTCATCTTCGGGGTACATCGCGCAGGCGAACATGAAATCCTGCCAGACCAGCAGCCCCAGTTGATCGCACAGGTTGTAGAAAACGTCGTGCTCGTAAATGCCGCCGCCCCAGATGCGCAGCATGTTCATGTTGGCGTCGCGCGCGGCAGTGAGCAGCATGTTATAGCGCTCGTCCGGGATAGCGCCGACGAACGAGTGCGCGGGAATCCAGTCCGCGCCGCGCGCGAAAACCGGGACGCCGTTGAGGACGAAGCGGAAAAAGCGCGTGCCGCGCTCGTCGGGGTCGGGGGATTGATCGAGCGTCAGCGTGCGGATGCCGACGCGCAGGTCGCGGCTGTCCACCGCGTCGCCGCCGTCGAGCAGATCGACGTGCAGGGAGTAGAGCGTCGGGTCGCCGAGTTCGGGCGTCCACCACAACTGCGGGTGCTCGACCTGAATGTAGGCGGTCGCCTTCCCAGTGGATGGGTTGAGCGCGAGGGTGTGTTCAACCGCCGCGCCGGAATCGGGTGTCAGGCGGATGCGAGCGGTCAGCGCTCCGGTGCTGGCGAAAGCGTCGGCTACGACCTGCACGGCGACCAGCGCGACATCCTGTTCGCGGTCGATCTTGATCGTGTAGAAATGCACGCCGCTCAGCGCCGCTTTGCGCTCGCGCCGCAGTTCGACCGGACGCCAGATGCCGACCGTCGGCAGCCGGGGACCCCAGTCCCAGCCGTAGCCGAACTGCGCCTTGCGCATCAGCACCCGGAACGGATTACCGCCCCAGTCGCTGAACTGCTTGACGCGCTCCGGGTCGGCATGGTCGAGCGGGCGGTCAAAGCAGATGGCGAGGACGTTGGTCGCGCGCAACCTGCCGGTCACGTCGAACACGGCGTCGCGGAACATGTTCTGGCTCTGACCGAGCGGCTCGCCGTTGAGCCAGAGCGTCGCAAACGTATCCAGACCGTGAAACACCAGCTTCAGGCGTTCGTCTGCCGCGAGCGTCCCGGTGGGCGCGGCGAACGACAGGCGATACCACCACTCCCGATCCTCGACCCAGGCGCAGTCCGGCTCGTTGCGGTCGTAAAACGGGTCGGAGATGCGCCCGGCGGCGATCAGGGCGCTGTGCACGTCGCCGGGAACCGCGACCGGAATCCACTCCCGGTCGTCGAACGCTTCGGTATGCGCGCCTGCTGTCACGCCTTCGCCGGGCGCGAAATCAGCCAGCTTCCAATTTTCAAACATCTTTTCTCCCAATTCGTGATCGATGCTCGTCATTTGATGAAAAAGCAGTATTCAGAACGAAAGCCGGGCGGGATTGAGACCGCTCGCCGCCGGAAAGACTGCCGATCCACGAGTCTACTGGAACAGGTCGGGTTTGTCGAAGCCCGGTCTGCACAGGGAATGAGATGCAACCTCGCCCCCAAATCCTCTCCACAACATGGAGCGAGGAGGACATGCTATGGAAATAAGGGCAAAACACCTAGAGCGAGACGTGTGTAGGGGCACGACATGTCGTGCCCCGACGAGAGCAGAGAGAAGCGGATTCCGCGTCAAACCGGTAAAGGTATCCTCTCCATAGCCACAATGTGGAGATGGAATGAGGTCAATGCGATTTGTAGAAATTGCACGGATGCGCGGCTTGACGAGGCTGGATCCTGTGCATACAATACTAGAAAAACGTTTGCGCAAACGTTTTTCTGAGGAATCATGCCGCACAGGAAGAATGCCGTTACCATCCGAGATGTCGCCGTCCACGCCCAGGTTTCCGTGAGCACGGTGTCGCACGTCATCAACGGCACGCGCCACGTCGAGCCGGAGACCGAGCAGCGCGTGCGCAGCGCGATTGAGGCGCTCAACTTCCGTCCGAACACGCTGGCGCGCAGCCTGCGCCGCCCCGGTACGGGCATGATCGGGCTGCTCGTCCCTGACAACACCAATCCTTTTTTCGCCGAAGTCGCGCGCGTCATCGAAAACGTGGGCTTCGAACATGGCTACAGCGCCATCCTGTGCAACTCGGACGGGTCGCCCCACAAGGAAGCGACCTACGTCGACGTGCTGCTGTCGCGGCAGGTCGACGGCTTGCTCATCATCTCGACCACCAGCCACGCCGAATTTCTCAACCGCATCATCAGCGCCGACGTGCCCGTCATCATGGTCGACCGCGATACCAACGATCTGCATCTGATGGATCGCGTCGTCGTCGACAACGAGCGCGGCGGCTATCTCGCCGGGGAATACCTGCTGGCGAACGGTCACCGGCAGATCGGCTGCATCAACGGACCGAGCACGGCGACTCCCAGCGCTTTGCGCATCGAGGGCTTCCGCCGCGCGCTGGCGGAGCATGGGGTGGCGCTGCCGGATCAAGCGGTCGTCAGCGGCGATTTTCAGTACGCCAGCGGCGAGCGCGGCATGGCTGAGCTGATCGCGCGCAACGCACACATGACCGCCGTCTTTGCCGCTAACGACCTGATGGCGCTGGGCGCGATCCACGCCTTGCAGCGCATGGGCAAGTCTGTGCCGGAAGATGTGTCGGTGATCGGCTTCGACAACATCCCGCAGTCCGCCGCGTCGTACCCGACGCTGACGACGATTGCCCAGCCGATTGAGCAGTTGGGGCAGACCAGCATTCTGCGGCTGCTGGAACGCATCCGCCACAACGACATTGATCCCACCAAGATCGTGCTGGAGCCGGAATTAGTCATCCGGGAAAGCTGCACGACCGCGCGCTAGGCGTTCGCCGGGGCGCGTTTCGATATTACTGGTGCTGCGTTTTTGAGGATAAAAGATGCCCGTCAAAATAGTCGTTCTCGGAAGTTTCAACGCCGATCTCGTCACCTATCTCCAGCGGCTGCCCACGCCCGGCGAAACCGTCAGCGGCACGCGCTTCACCACCGGACCTGGCGGCAAAGGCTCGAACCAGGCGGTCGCGGCGGCGCGGCTGGGCGCGCAGGTGACGTTCATCGGGCGCGTCGGGCAGGATACGCTGGCGGACATCGGGCTGTCGCTGTGGAACGCCGAGGGCATCGACTCCAGCTACGTCCAGCGCGACCCGCAGCTTGCGACCGGCGTCGCCGTGATCTTCGTCGAGGCGGGCGGGCAGAACGAGATCGTCGTCACGCTGGGGTCGAACGGCGCGCTCAGCCCGGCGGACGTTGACCGCGCCGAGGCGACCATCGCCAGCGCCGATTTCCTGATGGTGCAGCTTGAGACCAACCTCGATACCGTCGCCTACGCGCTGGGCGTCGCACGCCGCCATCACGTCCGCACGATGCTGAACCCCGCCCCGGCGCAGCCGCTGCCCGCCGCGCTGCTGGCGAACGTCGACTACCTGACCCCCAACGAACACGAGCTAACGCTGATCGCCGGAGAGCAAGACCCGGCGAAGGCGCAAGCCGCCCTGCTGCAAGCCGGAGCGCAGACGGTCGTCGTGACGCTGGGCGAAGCGGGCGCGCGCTGGGTGACAGCCGATGGGAGCGGGCAAGTCCCGACCTATGCCGTGAAGGTCGTCGATACGGTCGGCGCGGGCGATGCGTTCTGCGCCGGGTTCGCCGTCGCGCTGGCGGAGGGCAAACCAATCGAGGCGGCGCTGGCGTTCGCCAATGCCGTCGGCGCGCTGTCGGTGACGAAGCCGGGCGCAGCCAGCAGTATGCCCTATCGGGGCGATGTGGATGCCTTTCTGAACAGGATCAAGTCATCATGAAGAAAATCGGCTTGTTGAATCAGCCGCTTTCGAATGTTATCGCCGGGATGGGACATCTGGATACGCTGGTGATCGCCGACGCCGGGCTGCCTATCCCCATGCAAACCCCGCGCATCGACCTCGCCATTCACGAGGGGATGCCGCCGTTTCTCGACGTGGTGCGCACCGTGCTGGGCGAGCTTCAGGTGCAGGAAGCGGTCGTCGCCGCCGAGCTTGAGCAGCGCAGCAGCGCCATGTATCAGGCGCTGCGCGACGTGCTGGGCGATATTCCCGTCCGCGCCGTGCCGCATACCGAATTCAAGGCGCAGACCAGCGGCGCCCGCGCTATCGTGCGCACGGGCGAGTTCACGCCGTATGCCAACGTTATTCTGATCGCCGGAGTCGTTTTCTGATGACAGCCATGAGTCTCAAACGGTCGTCGCTGCGCACTTTTTTGCAGCAGTACGGGCTGCTGGTGTCGTTTTTCGTGCTGTGCATCGTCCTGATGCTGGCGTCGGATCGCTTCCTGACGACCGATAACCTGTTGAACATCCTGCGCCAGTCGACCATCAACGGCATTATCTCGGTCGGCATGATGCTGGTGATCCTCACGCGCGGCATCGACCTGTCGGTTGGCTCGGTGCTGGCGCTGTCCACCGTCATGACGGCGGACATGCTTCAGCGCGGGATGAATCCGTTGGTGGCGGTGCTGGTGTGCCTGCTGATCGGCGGCGCGCTGGGCTTGATCAACGGGCTGCTGGTCAGCCGGGTGAAAATTCCGCCGTTCATCGCCACGCTGGGCATGATGACGGTGGCGCGCGGGCTGGCGCTGTCGTACAGCGACGGGCAGCCGATCACCGGGCTGCCCGATGCGTTTCGCGCCTGGGGAACCGGGTTCGTGGGACCCATTCCCACGCCGATTATCGTGGCGGCGGTGGTGTTTCTGGCGGGCTATCTCCTGCTCAACCAGACACCGCTGGGGCGTTTCATCTTTGGGTTTGGCGATAACGAGCGCGCCGCCTTCTACAGTGGGCTGCCGACTCGATGGATCGTGATTTTCGTGTACGCGGTTGCTGGCGCGTGCGCCGCGCTTGCCGGGGTGATCCTCGTTGGGCGGCTGAACTCGGCAGCGCCGACTGGTGGCGCGGGTTACGAGTTCGACGCTATCGCCGCCGTAGTCGTGGGCGGAACCAGCTTCGATGGCGGTGAAGGCACTATCTGGGGCACGCTGCTGGGGGTGCTGCTCATCGCCGTGCTTAACAACGGTCTGAACCTGCTCAACGTTCCGTCACCGTTTCAGGATGTCGCCAAAGGCGCGGTAATCGCCTTGGCGCTGCTGTTCTACAAAGCAATTCGCTAAAGGAGGTGGCTCCAGGTAAAGCTTTTGAAGTCCGACACGTTTGTATTGATGTACCGAACAATGTTTTGAAGGAGTATCGAGAACCATGAACCGCAAACTGCTCTTTGTCCTGATGCTGAGCGTCCTGATGCTGAGCATCGTCGGCGTGACCGCCGCCCAGGACAACTACACTATCGGGCTGTCGCTGTCCACGCTGAACAACCCGTTCTTCGTCACTCTGCGCGATGGCGCGCAAAAGACCGCCGACGATCTCGGCGTCACCCTGGTCGTGGTCGATTCGCAGGATGACCCGGCGACCGAAGCAACCAACATGGAAGACCTGATCGCTCAGGGCGTCAACGCAATTCTGGTCAACCCCACCGACGCCGACGCGATTGTGCCGTCGATTGAAGCGGCGAACGCCGCTGGTATCCCCGTATTCACGATTGACCGCAGCGCCAACGGCGGCGAAGTCGTCAGCCATATCGCCTCCGACAACGTCGCGGGCGGCAAGCTGGCTGCCGCGTACCTGTGCAGCAAGCTTGGCGGCACGGGCAACGTGGTCGAGCTGGAAGGCATCGCCGGAACGTCGGCGGCGCGGGATCGCGGCGCGGGCTTCAACGATTACATGAGCACGAGCTGCCCCGGCGTCACGATTGTCGCCCGCCAGACGGCGAACTTCAACCGCGCTGAAGGCTTGACGGTGTTCGAGAATATCCTGCAGGCACAGCCGGAGATCAACGGCGTATTCGCGCACAACGACGAGATGATCCTGGGCGCGATTGAGGCGGCGAGCGCTGCCGGGCGTGAAGGCATCACGTTTGTGGGCTTTGACGCGGTTGACGACGCGGTAGCGGCGGTGCAGGCGGGCACGCTGGCGGCAACTGTCGCCCAGCAGCCAGCATTGATGGGCGAGCAGGGCGTTCGCACGGCGGTCGCCGCGCTGAGCGGCACGACGGTCGAGACGAGCATCCCGGTTGACCTGCGCCTGATCCAGAAGCTGACGCTTGGTCTGTCTTTGTCCACGCTGAACAACCCGTTCTTCGTCACCCTGCGTGATGGCGCGCAGCAGGCGGCGACGGATTATCTGGCAATCGATCTGGTGATCGTCGACTCGCAGGACGACTCGGCGACCGAAGCCTCGAATATGGAAGACCTGATCGCTCAGGGCGTCGACGCGATCCTCGTGAATCCCACCGACAGCGACGCGATTGTGCCGTCGATTGAAGCGGCGAACGCCGCTGGCATCCCCGTATTCACGATTGACCGCAGCGCCAATGGCGGCGAAGTCGTCAGCCATATCGCGTCTGACAACGTCGCCGGTGGTCGCATGGCAGCCGAATATCTGTGCCAGCAGTTAGGCGGCACGGGCAACGTGGTCGAGCTGGAAGGCATCGCCGGAACGTCGGCGGCGCGGGATCGCGGCGCGGGCTTCAACGATTACATGAGCACGAGCTGCCCCGGCATCACCATCGTGGCGCGGCAGACGGCGAACTTCAACCGCGCCGAAGGGCTGACGGTGTTCGAGAACATCCTGCAGGCGCAGCCGGAGATCAACGGCGTGTTCGCGCACAACGACGAGATGATCCTGGGCGCGATTGAGGCGGCGAGCGCTGCCGGGCGTGAAGGCATCACGTTTGTTGGGTTCGACGCGGTTGACGACGCGGTAGCGGCGGTGCAGGCGGGCACGCTGGCGGCGACCGTCGCGCAGCAGCCGTCGGAAATGGTTATCTGGGCATCGAGACCGCCGCGCGGTATCTGGGCGGCACGTCGGTCGATGCCAGCATCCTGGTTCCGCTGGCGCTGGTGACGAAATCGAGCTAGTTCGAAACAAACGCACGAAATCTGTGGGGGCAGGGCGCGTCCTTGCCCCCGCGACCATTCGAAAACACGATACAACATGATGACAGCCATGCCCACACACGATTTGCCGTCCACACCTATGCTCGAAATGCGCGCCATCAACAAGTCGTTCCCCGGCGTCCAGGCGCTCAGCAACGTCGACCTGGTCGTCTATCCCGGCGAGATCTGGCGCTGCTGGGCGAGAACGGCGCGGGGAAAAGCACGCTCATGCGCATCCTCGACGGCGTGTTCCTGCCGGACTCCGGTGAGATACGCTGGCAGGGCGAAGCCGTCAGTATTCACTCGCCGCACGACGCCCAGCTTCTCGGCATCAGCATGATCCATCAGGAACTCGCGCTGATCCCGTATCTCGACGTGGGCAAGAATATCTATTTAGGGCGCGAGCCGTCCGCCCGGCTGCCGGGCACTATCGACTGGCGCCAGCTTTACCGTCAGGCGGGCGAGCAGCTTGACCGCCTAAGCCTGTCGTTTGATCCGCATACTACCGTGCGCGACCTGCCCATCGCTCAGCAGCAGATGGTCGAGGTGGCGAAGGCGCTGTCGCTCGACGTGCGCCTGATCGTCATGGACGAGCCGACCTCATCGCTGACCGACACCGAGGTCGAGACCCTGTTCGCGCAGATGCGAAGCCTCCGGCAGCAGGGCGTGTCGATCATCTTCATCTCGCATCGCCTGAACGAAATCTTCGAGGTCGCCGACCGCGTGACGGTGCTGCGTGACGGCGCGCTGGTGGGCACGAAGGCAATCGGCGAGCTGACCGAGGACGAACTCATCCGCATGATGGTGGGGCGCGAAGTGGGCGAAGCCTACCCGCGCGACGAGGCAGCCGCCAGCGCCGGGGGGCAGACGCCGGTGCTCGACGTTCACAACCTGACGCGCGACGGCGCAATCGAGGACGTGTCGTTCGCCGTTCGTCCCGGCGAAATCGTCGGGATCGCCGGGCTGGTCGGCGCGGGGCGCACCGAGCTTGCCGAGACGCTATTCGGCGTGCATCCCGCGAACAGCGGCGACGTGCTGCTCGACGGCAAGGCGCTGCACGTCAGGCACCCGGCGCAGGCGATCAAGCACGGCATCGCGCTGGTCCCCGAAGACCGCAAGGAAGCCGGGCTGTTTCTGCGCATGAGCGTCGGGACCAACATCACCATGAAGCTGCTGTCGCAGTTGACGCGCTTCGGCGTGCTCCTGTGGCGCTCGGTGCGGCGGGTGGGCGCGGAATTCACCGACAAGCTGAACATCCGCACGCCGTCGCTGGAACAGCGCGTGCGCAACCTGAGCGGCGGCAACCAGCAGAAAGTGGTCATCGCCAAGTGGCTGACGCTGAAACCGCGCGTGCTGATCCTGGACGAGCCGACGCGCGGCATCGACGTTGGGGCGAAAGCCGAAATTCACCGCCTGATGCGCCAGCTTGCCCAGCAGGGCGTTGGCATCCTGATGATCTCGTCCGAGCTGCCGGAAGTGCTCGGCGTCAGCGACCGGGTGCTGGTCATGCGCGAGGGGCGGCTGGTGGGGGAGTTCGACCCGCGCCGCACCACTCAGGACGAGATTATGTCAGCGGCGACCGGAGCGAAAACTTCATGATGACCCTGTTACGGCGCGGTACGGTCTTTATCTTCCTGCTGGGGCTGGCGATCTTCTTCAGCCTGTCGTCGGATCGCTTTCTGCAAGAGCGGAACATCACCAACATCCTCATTCAGAACGCGCACATCATCCTCGTCACGGTCGGCATGACCTTCACCATGCTGTCCGGCGGCATCGACCTGTCGGTCGGTTCAGTCGCGGCGCTGTGCGGGGCGGTATCTGCCGGGCTGCTGGTGCGCAACGGGCTGCCCGCCGAAGTCAGCATCCTGATCGGGCTGGCGCTGGGCTTCCTGCTGGGCACGATCAACGGCTTGCTGGTCGTGGTGGGCAAGCTGCCGCCGTTCATCGCAACGCTGGCGATGCTCGGCGTCGCGCGCGGGCTGACGCTGTTTTACACCGACGGCAGACCGGTCTCCGGCTTAACCGCCAATTACACCTTCTGGGGGCGCGGCAGCATCGGCGATATTCCAACGCCGCTGGTCGTGTGGGTGGTGGTGGTGATCGTCTGCACGCTGGTGCTCACCCGGACGCGCTTCGGGCTGCACGTGTATGCGGTCGGCGGCAACCCGGAAACCGCGCGGCTGGCAGGCGTGCGCGTGGATCGCGTCAAGGTGCTGTGCTACGCCATCAGCGGGATGCTGGCGGCGCTGGCGGGCGTGCTGCTGACCGGGCGCGTCAATTCGGCGCAGCCGCAGGCGGCGGTCGGGCTGGAACTGGAAGCGATCACGGCGGCGGTGCTGGGCGGCGTGAGTTTGTTCGGGGGCGTGGGGAACATCCCCAGCAGCGTCGTCGGCGCGCTGCTGGTCGGCGTGCTGGGCAACGGCATGAACCTGATGCGCGTGCAGTCCTATCCGCAGCAGATCATTCAGGGCATCGTGCTGGTGGCGGCGGTCGCGCTCGACATGTTCACCAAGCGGCTGGAAGGCGCGCGAACGCTGATTAAGGCGCGCGGCTCGACAGCCTGATCAACCCCGTTCAGGGGTTCTTGAAGTCATCTCTCCAGAGCAGGCGATTACCTCAGGATGGTAGGGGCACGACACGAGGGTGTTTAACAAGCCATCTGAAAATTCCCATTACACGGGAATGTAGGGGCGTTCAATTGAACGCCCCTACGAGAAACATCCTGAATATTCAAATGATCCCTAAAAACCCCTCTCTCACGTAAACGGAGTGACGTCTGCCGGACCATCGCCATCATGCATACTCTGCCAGTACCCGGACGGTGTTAGGCGACGGCGACTTCCAGCGATTGAATCGGCGGCAGGAAATCTGCCAGGACTTCCCAGGTGTCGCCATCGTCGCGGCTGTAGAAAAGCTGCCCGGTGTCGGTTCCGGCGTACAGCCCGGCGGGTTCCAGGTTGTCGGCGACCATCGCCTCGCGCAGCACCACGACGTGCGCCTTGTCGGGCAGCCCGGTCGTGATGCGCTGCCAGCTTTCGCCGCCGTCGCGGCTGCGCCAGACCGCCGCCTGACTGCCGACGCTCATGCGGAACTGGTCGCTTTCTTCCAGCATCACGTAGATCGTCTTGGGGTCGTGCGGGTGAACGACGATGGGGAAACCGAAGCGGCTCGGCAGCTTGTCCTCGCCGATGTCGATCCAGTCGTCGCCGCGATTATCGCTGCGGTAGACGCCGCAGTGGTTCTGCTGGTAGAGCACGTCCGGGAACGACGGGTGCAGCGCCAGCTTGTGGACACACTGCCCGAACTCCGGGAAGGTTTTCGCCTCGAAGTCGGCGAGGACGTTTTTGTTGCGCGGCTGCCAGGTTTGCCCGCCGTCGTCGGTGCGGTACACGCCCGCCGCCGAGATCGCCACGTACATGCGGCTGCTGTCCTGCGGATCGAGGACGATGCTGTGCAGGCACAGCCCGCCCGCGCCGGGATTCCACTTGCCGCGATGGGGGTGATCGTACAGGCTTTCGTTGAGCACCCAGCTTTCGCCCCGGTCGGTGGACTTGAACAGCGACGCGGGCTGGATGCCCGCATACAGCACGTTCGGCTCGTCGGCGCGCCCCGGCTGAATGTTCCAGACCTTGAGCACCTGCTCCGGCGTATCCGGGATCGGGTTGCCGGAGTAGGCTTCTTCGGGCGTGCCGCCGGGACGACCGGAAATCGACGGGCGGGAGAAGCGCGGCGGCTCCGGACACTGCTTCCAGGTTTGTCCGAGGTCGTCCGAATAATGGGTGGTGGCTCCGAAAACGAAGTGATTGACGGCGGCGTGCAGCCGACCGTCGCGCTCGTCGAGGGTCATGTGCATCATGTTCCAGCCCTTGAACAAGATGTCGCTCACCGACCACTGTTTGCGGCTCCGGTCGCTGGAAAAGATGAAGCCGCCCTTGCGTGTGCCGACCAGAAGCCTGACCTGTTCCGTGCTCATGAATCGCTCTCCTTAACCGAACTAAGTGGTGAATCTTCTACAGCCTAATCGGACGAGTGTTCAGTCGAATTCGATTTCGTTTGTCTGCAATTCGCGTAAGACTATATGCGGGGCTGTCCGGCAACTGTGAAACTGGGGGCGGCGAAAAGGAGGATGTAGGGGCAAGCCGTCGAGCACCCAGGGCGAACAGCGCCTCGCTACGCTATATTCAATGCTCACCTGTCCGAAGATGGAACACGTCGCATCTGCCGCCGAAGCGGTATAATCGGCGCGCGCCGTGTATGGAAGCGAGAAGGCAGGATGACGGCAGATTTACTCCTCGGAATAGACATCGGGACTTCGGTCGTAAAAGTCGCTCTTTTTGACAATACAGGACAGGAATTAACTTCCGCCAGCCGCCGCACCGCGCTGACCGCGCCGCATCCCGGCTGGACGGAAACGAACATGGACGAGACGTGGCAGGCGGCGGCGGCGGCGCTGCGCGACCTGCTGGCGCAGCCCGGCGTGGAGGGCAGCCGGATCGCGGGCGTGGGCGTGAGCGGCAACATGATCGGGGCGTGGCTGGTGGACGCGGCGGGCAACCCGGTGCGCGACGCGATCCTGTGGAGCGACGGGCGCACCCGCCAGCTTCTGGAAAACCTGCGCGCCGAATATCCCGGCTTCGATTCGCGCATCTTCGGCATCTCCGGCTCGGTTATCGAGCATGGGGCGACGCTCCCGGTCCTGCGCTGGCTGGCTGACCACGAGCCGGAATCGCTTCAGCGTGCTGCCGCCATCCTTCACTCGAAAGACTGGATTCGCTTCAAGCTGACCGGCGACATCGCCACCGACATCAGCGAAGTTCCGGGCACACCCGGCGACGCCCGCACCCGCGATTACTCGGACGAGGTGCTGGCGCTGTTCGGTATGCAGGCGTATCGTCACCTGTTTCCGCACGTGGTCTCGTCCGAGCAGGTCGTCGGGACGATCACGGCGCAGGCTGCCGAAATCACCGGGCTGGCGGCGGGGACGCCGGTCGTCGCCGGGGCGGGGGATGTTCCGGCGGTCATCCTGGGCGTGGGCGCGGTCAAACCGGGAATCGCGTGCAGCATCCTGGGGACGCACAGCATCAACGGCATCATTCTCGATCAGCCGTCGTTCGAGCCTGCCGACGTGGGGCTGCTGTTCACCATCCCGGTGCAGCGCTGGATGCGCGCGCTGACCAACGTCGCCGGGACGACCAACCTCGACTGGTTCATCGACCAGTTCTGCGGGCTGGAAAAGGCGCAGGCTGCCTCGTCCGCCGAGCTGTTCCAGCGCCTCGAAGCGATGGTCAATGCGACGCCGCCGGGCGCGCGCGGGCTGCTGTATCACCCGTACCTGAGCGCCGTCGGCATCATGGCGCCGTTTTTCGAGCCTGCCGCTCGCGCGCAGTTCTTCGGGCTGACGCGCGAGCATACCCGCGCCGACCTGCTGCGCGCCGTTTACGAGGGCGTGGCGCTGGCGATCCGCGATTGCTACACGACGATGGGCGCTGCCGTACACGAAATCCGGCTGTCGGGCGGTGGGGCGCGCAGCCGCATCTGGGGGCAGATCATTGCCGACGTGACCGGGACTCCGGTCGTCGTGCCGCAGGGCAGCGAATTTGGCACGCGCGGCGCGGCGCTGCTGGCGGGCGTGGGCATCGGCTGGTTCGACTCGATTGTCGAGGCGGCTGCCGCTGCCGTGAAGATCGACCGGACGTATGCGCCGGACAGCCAACTCAAGCCGCTGTACGACGAGAATTACGCCGTCTACGTCGCCCTGCGCGACGCGCTGCGCCCGGTCTGGCAGCAGGCAGCCGCGCGAAAGTCTCTCTCGATTTAGGCATATATCACAAATTCGGCGCAATGCTATTGCGGAGTCGCCCGCGCGTGTTATAGTTGTTGCCTGAGTGGTATAGACCATTATAGGGTGCGCCATACCATGCTCTCCGATTCATCGGTTCCGCTCTACATTCAGCTCAAGGAAATGCTTCAGACCGCGATTCAGGACGGCACGTTCGCGCCCGGCTCGCGCCTGCCTTCCGAGCGCGAGCTGGCGGAGCGCTACGAAGTCAGCCGCATGACCGCTCGCCAGGCGCTGCAACAGCTTGCTCACGAAGGGCTGACTTATTCGCGGGTGGGCAAGGGCACTTACGCCAGCGAGCCGAAGATTCCTCAGGAATTGCAGGCGCTCACCAGCTTCACCGAGGAAATGGCGCGGCTGGGCATGGAAGCCAGCAGCTCCGTCCTGAAAGCCGAAATCCAGTGGGCTTCGCCCGAAGTCCAGCGGCAGCTGCGGCTGAACCCCGGCGCGGAGATCGTCCTGCTGACGCGCATCCGCCGCGCTAACGGCGTGCCGATGGCGCTGGAGAACACCGCCATCGACTATTCGGTCTGCCGGGGCATTCTGGAAGGGCACGACTTCAGCCAGCTATCGCTGTACGAGGTGCTGCGGCGCGACTACGGTCTGTCGGTCGTGCGCGCCGATCAGCTCATCGATACGCGGATGCCCGAAACCTGGGAAGCCGAGCATCTCGGCATTGGCTCGCTGACCCCCGTTCTCAACATCGAGCGAACGACGTTCGACGCCGACAGCCGACCCATCGAATACGTGCGCTCGGTCTACCGGGGCGACAAATATCGCTTTCACGCAGTACTCCATTATTCGGAATGGGTCGCTGCACCTGTCAAGGACATGGATACCTGAAATGACGACCACAGATTTAACCGGCGCTGCCGCCTTCATGCAGGCGGTGCGCGACTTGCTCGACGACATCGCGCGGACGCAGGCGGAAGCCATCGACCGGGCAGCCAGCGCCATCGTCGAATCCGTCCGGCACGACGGCACGATTTTCATCTTCGGCAGCGGGCACTCGCACATGCTGGCGGAAGAAGGGCATTACCGCGCGGGCGGGCTGGCGTGCGTCGTGCCGATTCTGGTCGATCCGCTGATGCTGCACGCCGGGTCGATCCGCAGCACTGCCGTCGAGCGGACGATGGGGCTGGCGGAGGGGGTGCTCAAGATTTATGCGCCCAAGCCCAATGACGTGCTGTTCGTCTTTTCTAACAGCGGCGTCAACGCCGTGCCGGTCGAAATGGCGCTGGCGGGCAAGGCGGCGGGCATGACCGTCATCGCCGTGATCGCCGCCGCTTACGCCGAAGCCGCCGCGCTCGGTCCGGTGGGCAGGAAGCTAGGCGAAGTCGCCGACATCGTGATCGACAACAAAGGGATCGCCGGGGATGCGATTGTCGCGGTCGGCGACAGCGGTCTGCGTGTCGGTCCGACCTCGACGATCACCGGGGCGTTCATCCTCGACGCCATCATCACCGAAGTCGTGGCGCGCCTCGACGCGCAGGGCTTGCCGCTGCCCGTCTACGTGAGCGCCAATATCGCCGGGGCAGCCGACCGTAACCGGGAACTGGTCGCTCGTTACCGCGAGCGAAATCCACATCTGTGAGCAAGACGAAGTCCGCAAAAGGAGGTGATGGCAGCGCGAAGATCACGCCTGTCGCTGGCAAGCGCAAGCATAGTACGTCAATCCACTAACCTATTTTGGAGGCGTTCGATGAAATCTGCACGTGTTATTTTACTGGTCGTGGTACTGGGGCTGGTGCTGAGCAGCGTTAGCTTTGCCGCCGCACAGGAAAGCCCGGTCGAGATCATGCTGTGGCACATGGAACAGCCGCCGCAGCGTGTCGCGCGCATTCAGGAACTGCTGGATGAGTTCAATGCCGCCAACCCCGGCATCGTCGTCAGCCAGGAACCCCAGAACTGGGGCGAGATTTACGCCAAGGCTCCAGCCGCCCTCGCCGCTGGCAACGCGCCTGACCTGCTGTTCGCGCTGCCCGACTTCGTGAACATCATCAAGGAACTGGGTGCGACCGAGCCGGTCGAGGACTTCGTCGCTCAGCTTCAGGCAGACTATGGTATGTATGACTGGGCGGTTGAGCCATACACCTATGACGGGCATACCTGGGCGGTGCCGCTCTACAACATGGCGCAGTCCCTGTGGTATCACAAGAGCATGTTCGATGCCGCTGGCGTGACTCCGCCCGCTACCTGGGAAGAATGGCAGGCGGCAGCCGAGGCGCTCACGGGTGACGGCAAGTACGGCGTGGGTCTGCCCGCCAACCGCAACCTGTACACCGATCAGGTCGTCTATGACTTCATGGTCAATGGTGGCGCGCAGGACATTTACGATGCCGACGGCAATATCGTCTTTGATACGCCGGAGACAGCCGCCGCTTACGATTTCTACAAGACCATGTGGCAGTACTCGCCGCCCGACAGCACCGGCTGGGCGTGGGGCGAAGCGGAAGCCTGCTTCAACAGCGGCACCTGCGCGATGGTTCCGCAGTTCACCGTCATCACCACTTACGATCAGGCGGGTGGCGACGCTGCCGACCTCGGCGTGCTGCCGCTGCCGCGCTCCGGCGGGGACACCAACTACACCATCGCTTACGTCAACGCCGTGATGCTGCTGACCAAGGACGAAGCCAAGCAGGAAGCCGCCAAGACCTTCCTGTCGTGGCTGCTCCAGCCGGAGAACTACGGTCGCTTCCTGAATATGGAACCGGGGCTGTTCCTGCCCGTGACCGAGACCGGCAGCGCTGCCGAGAGCTTCTGGAATGACCCGCTGGTCGTCAAGTATCACGATCAGGTCGAAAGCATGATCGCCAATTCGCAGACCGGGATGCTGTTCGGCTTCACCGGCGGCAGAACCTTCCCCAGCATCGCCAGCATTTCGGCGCAGAATATTCTGGCGCAGGTATTGCAGGCGGTGGTTGTCGACGGAACCACTCCGGCGGACGCCGTCGCTCAGGGGCAGCAGATGATGCTGGATGCGGTCGGCTCGTAAGTATTCGTATTGGCGGGTGGGGGCTAGAAACAGCTCCCACCTGACTTCCAAAGAGGACTCCATGCAGCCAGCCGCACCCATGAGCGAGCGAAGCCTGACCCCCGCTCGAAAGCGCAAGGCTTACCGCCGGAATGATCTCATTCTGGCATATATTCTGGTTGCGCCGCTCGTGCTGTGGCTGGCGGCGACCATCCTGTACCCGCTGGTGTCGGCTATCCACCTCAGCCTGCTGAACGTCAAGGTGATCGGCTCCGGCGGCGATTTCGTCGGTTTCGCCAATTACCAGCAGGTGCTCTCCAACAATAAATTCTGGGCGGCGCTCGGTCGCAGCGCCGTCTGGGTGATCAGCAACGCCCTGCTGCAAACCGTAGTCGCCTTCGCCACCGCGCTGATCCTCAAGCAGCGCTTTCGCGGGCGCGGTATCGCCCGCATCTGGATCATCCTCTCGTGGATCGTCCCGACCGTCGTCGTCGTGATCATCTGGCGCTGGCTGCTCGGCACGTCGGGCGGCATCGTCAACTACCTGCTGGTGGCGCTCGGCATCACGTCGCAGCCGGTGGGCTTCTTCGGCAGCGGACCGGGCGCGTTCGCGGTGCTGGTGTTCATCAACTCGTGGCGCTGGTTTCCGCTCACCGCCGTGATCCTGCTGGCGGGGATGCAGGGCATCCCGGAGGAGCTTTACGAGGCGGCGGCGGTCGACGGCGCGAGCGGCTGGCAGCGCTTCAGGAAGATCACCATGCCCGCCTTGCAGCCGGTGCTGTACGTCCTCGGCTTGGTCGGTACGCTGTGGTCGGTCAACGTGTTCGACATCATCTGGCTGCTGACTTCCGGCGGTCCGTCGTCGGCGACGACGACCCTGCCGGTGTTCATCTACGATACCGCCTTCAAACAGTACAGCCTCAGCCGGGCGGCTGCGGCGTCGGTGCTGATGGGCATCGTGCTGCTGATCTTCGCGGTGCTGTTCATGCGCTTCATGGCGCCCAAAACCGATGACAGGACGGCAAACGCATGACCCAGCGCCTGACCACTCGTCTCGGTATCTCGGTTTCGGTGCTGATCCTGTTGATCGTGGTGATCGCGCCGTTCTACTGGATTTTCGCGGGGTCGGTCAAGACGACGCCGGACATCCTCGCGTCCGTGCCGTCGTTCTTCCCGCAAAGCCTGACGTTTGAGCACTACGACAAGCTGCTGGTCTCGTCGGACTTCCCGCGCTACCTGCTCAACAGCGGGATTGTCGCCATCCTGACCATGCTGATCACGGTCGCGCTGTCGGTCATGGCGTCCTACGCGCTCTACCGGCTGGATTTTCCGGGGCGCCGCTGGCTGGTGCGGGTGATCCTCGCCACTTACATTTTCCCCGGCACGCTGCTGCTCATCCCGCTCTACGGGATGATGTCGCAGCTTCGGCTGGTCGATACGCTGTGGGCGCTGGTCATCATCAACGTGACCTTTGCCGCGCCGTTCGCCGTGTGGATGCTTCAGGCGTTCTTTCAGGCGATCCCGTATGAAGTCGAGGAAGCGGCATCGCTCGACGGCGCGAGCCGCGTGACGATCATCTGGCGCATCTTCCTGCCGCTCACCGCGCCGGGCATTGGCAGCATCGCCATCTATGCGTTTATCTCCGCCTGGACGGAGTACATGTTCGCCTCGGTGCTGATCCTGAGCGACGCCAACCGCACGCTCCCGGTCGGGCTGGCGGGCATCATCGGGCAGTATCAGGTGGACTGGGGCTTGCTGCTGGCGGGCGCGACCCTGACGACGCTCCCGGTTCTGATCCTGTTCAGCATTGTCGGGCGCAGCTTCATCGAAGGACTCACCGCCGGGGCGACCAAGTAAACGCTGCTCGGCTCAGACGGGATGCTCCGGCGCCTGCTCGCCTGCTTCAATTTTGAGCGGCAAGATGTTCTCTTTCGGCGGCAGCGGGCAGGTCGCGTAGGGGGTGAAGGCGCACGGCGGGTTATATGCCTTGTTGAAATCGAGGATCGCCGTGCCGTCGTCGCGCAGGCTGCCGTACAGGAAGCGCCCGGCGCGATACGTCCGCTCGCTAGCGTCCCTGAACACGAACCACAATTCGCCCTCGCCCGCGCTGAAGGCGGCGAGCCGCACGTCCTGATCCTCCAGCCTGAACTCGACGTAACCGGGATTCGACATCGCTATGTCGATGCCGACGCTGTTGGTGATGACCAGCTCGCGCGCCTGCGGGTGCGGGACGAACGCCGCCGTCACTTGATAGGCGGGGTCGACCGAGAACCAGCGGCGTCCGGTGAACGCCAGCCGCGCCGGGTTGTCGCGGTCGCGCACGCGGATGCCGTACTGGTCGGCGCGCTTGATGACGTTGAAGCTGACCGAGCCGATCTGGACGGGCGACGGACCCAGCGGATCGTGATCGTCGCGCAGCACGGCGCTTTGCGTCGGCTCGTTGTCGACTCGGACTTCAACGTCGGTTGTGACATGAAGTGTCACAGCCTGATCGTGAAATTCGAGGACGCCGACGCGCTGTGGGGCGCTTTCCGGCAGAAAAACGTCGCAAGCCGGGTCGCTGCCGAGCGTGTTTTCGCCCTCGTGCAGCCAGTACAGCCCGGTGAGCGTCAGCCAGCCGGTATCGCTGCGCAGGCGCTCGTCCATCTCCTGCCGCCAGACCTGGATGCCCGCCTCATAAGCCGCCGCCTCTGCCGAATTTCCCGACGCGCTTGTCATCCCCTGCTCCCGACCGCTCGTTTCGACAAATCTAAACGGATTGTCAATTGAAGGGCACGACATGTCGTGCCCCTACTATCATACCGAAGGGGGGCTTGGGTCGGCATACGACGCAAGCCCCCGTGCTGTGCGTGATTACTGCGTGAAGTAGGCGTTGCCCGGATATTTCAGCCCGGTCAGGAACGTGCCGTTGATCTCGGCGGCGTCCAGGTTGAGCTTCGACGTGTACACGTAAACGCCGATAGGCTGGAAGATCGGGATAATCGGCAGCTCCTGCCACAGAAGCTGGTCGATCTGCTGGTAGATAGCGGCGCGCGCGTCGGGGTCAGTCTCGTGATCGCCCTGGTCGAACAGCGCGGTGACTTCGGGATTGTCGTATGCCAGATAGCTGGTCGCGTCGGCGTAGAAGGTGCGGTAGTGCGACGGATCCGTCCCGAATAGACCCCAGCCGCCGAGGAAGGCGTCGTAAGGCTTGTCGGGGCTGGTGTTGTCGTAAAGCTCGGTGTTGACCGCCGCGTCGTCCAGCGGGACGAGTTCGACGTTCACGCCCAGCGCGCGCCAGTTGTCGTACACCACCGGCGCGATGCTCTGCATGAGCGCCCACGTGCCGGAGTAGACCAGCCGCATGGTGAGTTCCTGCCCGTCCTTGTCGAGGAAGCCGTTGCCGTCGCTGTCCGTCCAGCCCGCGTCCGCCAGCAGTTGTTTCGCCTGCTCAGGATCGTAGGGGTACTGGGCGTTCGCGCCCTCCCGGTAGGACGACGCCGACTTGTTAAAGACCGAATCCGCCAGCGTGCCGTTGCCCGCCGCTGCCGCTTCGATGATCGCCTGACGATCCAGCCCGGTGATCAGCGCCCGGCGGACAGCCGGATCGCCAACCGTCGCGCTGCGCGCATTGAAGCCGACATAGCGCATCAGGTCGCGCGGGGCGGTGGTGATGGTGAAGTCGGGGTTGTCCTGGAACGGCGACAGGTCTGCGCCGTCGATGCGGGCGAAGTCGAGTTCACCGGCTTGCAGCGAGTTGGCAATGTTCTCCACCCCGCTGATGAAGCGGACGACGATGCGGTCGAGGCACGGCGCGCCGCGCCAGTAATCCGGGTTCGCCGCCAGCTCCACGTCCTGCCCGGAATTCCACTGCACGAACTTGAACGGTCCGGTCGTGATCGGGTTGGTGTTGAACGGCGCGTCGATCACGTTGAGGCTGGTGAAGGCGTGGGCGGGCACAATCGGGATGCTGAAGTTGTTCAGAATCGCCGGGTCGACCTGCTTGAGGATCACCTGGAAGGTGTGGTCGTCCACCACGTTGAACTGGAGCGGCTCGCCATTCTGCATCAGGTTATTGCGCCAGTCGATGGTGTTGCTCTCCTCCAGCACGGCGTTGTAGGTGAACAGCACGTCTTCCGCCGTGAAATCCTGCCCGTCCGACCACTTGACGCCCTGGCGCAGGTGGAAGGTGTACGTCAAGCCGTCATCGGATATATCCCAGCTTTCGGCGAGCGCCGGTTCGAGCTTGTCGCCCCAGTTTTCGCCGCCGAGCACCAGCGGCTCATCGAGGAAGGTCGTCACCGCCAGGCTTTTGCCGTCGTTGGCATACAGCCCGCTGAGCGTCTGCGGATCGCCTTCGCCCTGAACGATCATCGTCCCCCCGGTAGCGGGGCAGCTAAAGCCGCTGTCCTGCGCGGAAGCGATCTGAACGGAGAAGATCAGCAGCAGTACCGATAGTAAAGCAAACTTACGCATGGGCATATTCTCCTTTTGTAGCCCAATGATCACCGAAATTGGATTAATCCCGCAGTTGGGGGTCGAGCGCGTCGCGCAGCCCGTCGCCGACGAAATTGAACGCCAGCACGATCATGGAAATGGCGACACCCGGCACGATCCATATCCACCACGCCGTGCGAATCCACTGCTGCGCGTCGCCGAGCATGTTGCCCAGGCTGGCGTTGGGCGGCGGGACGCCGAGACCGAGAAAGCTGAGCGCTGATTCGGTCAGTATCGCGCTTGGCACGGCGAGCGTCGCCGCGACGATGATCGACCCCGCCGTGTTGGGCAGCAGGTACAGGACGATCAGGCGCCACGCCGGGACGCCGATGCTGCGCCCCGCCAGCACGAACTCGCGCGCCTTGAGCGACAGAAATTCGGCGCGCACCAGCCGGGCGACGGTCATCCAGTTCAGCGCGCCGATGGCGACGATCAGCGACAGCAGCCCGCCGCCGAGTATGCCCGCCATGATCAGCAGCAGCAGGAAGGCGGGCACGGAGAGAAAGATGTCGGTGATGCGCATCAGCAGGTTGTCGATCCAGCCGCCGAAATACCCGGCGAGCGAGCCGACCAGGATGCCGATGACCAGTTGGAAGCCGACGGCGGTCATGCCGACGACCAGCGAGACCCGCATCCCCACGATGGTGCGCGCCAGATAATCGCGCCCGAAGTTGTCGGTTCCGAGCAGGTATTCCGCCGACGGCGGCTGCGGCTTGCCGTGCGCGTAGCTGGTGTTGGTGGCGTTGGGGTCGTGCGGCACGATTTGCTCGGCAAAGACGCTCATCAGGATCAGCAGGATGAGGATCACCGCGCTGGCGACGGCGAGCCGGTGGCGTCTGAACTGCCGCCAGACCAGCGAGGTCTGCGACTCCGGCGCTTTCGTAGGGGTGGTGAGCGTTAGTCTACTCATAGTGGATTCGTGGGTCGACCCAGGCATAGGCGATGTCTGCGAGCAGGTTGCCGACGACGATCAGCAGGGCGGAGAGCATGGTCACCGCCATGATGACCGGATAATCGCGCCCGGTCACCGCGTCGACACCCAGCCGCCCGATGCCGGGCCAACTGAAGATCGTCTCGGTGATGAACGCCCCGGTGACAATCGTCGGCACGGAAATGCCGATCAGCGTCACCATCGGGATGAGCGAGTTGCGCAGGGCGTGGACGGTCAGGACGCGGCGCTGGGTCAGTCCCTTGCCCTGCGCGGTGCGGATGTAATCCTGACCGAGCACTTCGAGCAGCGCCGAGCGCTGGTAGCGCGACCAGCTTGCGATCTGCGCCAGGCTGAGCGTGATCATCGGCAGAATCAGGTGCTCGATCACGTCGACGGTCGAGCGCCAGCCGGTGTAGGTTTCGCGGACGGAGCGCATCCCCGACGCGGGCAGCCAGCCAAGCTGGATGGCGAATACCTGAATGAGCAGCAGCGCGATCCAGAAAATGGGGATGGAAATTCCCGCCAGCGCCAGCGTACTGACCACATAGTCGATCCAGGTGTAGCGCTTCAGCGCCGAGATCACGCCGATTGGAATGGCGATCACGAACGAGAGCGCCAGCGACAGCCCGCCGAGCAGCAGCGTGTTCGGCAGGCGATCCCCGACCTCCAGCGTGACCGGGCGGCGGGTGCGGAACGAATACCCCAGGTCGCCGGAGAGCGTCCGGGCGAGCCAGTCGGCGTAGCGCACGTAGACCGGCTGCTCCAAGCCGAGATTCTGGCGCACCCGCTCGATATAGGCGGGGTCGGTTCCCTTGTTGGGGTCAATATACATCTGGGCTGCGTCTCCCGGCGCAATTTCAACGATAGCGAATGTCAGCAGCGAAATGACGATCAGCAGCGGAATCGCCTGAAGCAGACGCTGAGCGATATATTTAGACATCACGACCTGACTTGAGTGAAGCCAACAAAAAAGCTCCGAGATGCGTTCTCAGAGCTTTTGTCGACTGGGCGAAATGTAAACAGGCGTGCGTGGTCGAGCCAAAAGCCTCAGCATCTCATAGCTGGAATGATCGTCTGGCAACACCGACACCGCATCTGTGAAAACATGTCTGAAAGCGACCGTAGCATCTACAGCGAACTCTCGATTTGGTAGACTAAAGATACCAGATTGGAACAATTCGTCAATAGTGCCACCTGCCCGCTCGATTTGACAAATCCCGCGCCCGGCAGCCCGCCGTCAGCCGCTTCGGATGGGGCGAGCAAAAGCGCCGCGCGCGGACTGAACCGGCTCTGGCGCGCTGTGACGCCGGATCATAATATAATCCATCACTCAACGAGATTCTCTATTGTGCAAGGTAGGCTGAAAATTGTACTGTTAAGAAAATAGGGCAATAGATGGTTATTTTGCGGTGTTTTGTGTGACGAAGATAGCAGCTCCTTTTGTCGTTCATCCTCTGACCACGACCGAACTCACCGCAACGTACCGCGTCCGAAAATACGGCACTCGCGCTTTGTGATTCTGTAACGTACCGGGTTCATGATGTCCATTGTTGAAGCGACCAAATCAACTGACCAACAGCCGCTCTGGATTCTCAACACGCGCAGCACGGCATACGCTTTCGGCATCGACGCCGAAGGGCGCGTGGAGCATATCTACTGGGGCGCGCGGCTGCCGCTGCTCGCCGATTACGAAGCGCCGTCGGTCTACGGCGGGCGCTTCAACATCGAGGGCTACACTCACGAAGAATTCCCCGCGTGGAGCGACTACAAGTTCAACGAGCCAGCGCTGAAAGCGCGCTTCGCCGATGGCGTCCGCGCAGTGGTGCTGAAGTACGCCGGGAGCGAAGTCGAGCATGGCGACGGTGTCGATACGCTGACGATCACGCTCGACGACCTGCACTATCCGCTTCAGGTGCGGCTCGTCTACCGCGTGTTCGAAGCCCACGACCTGATCGAGCGCAGCGCCGCCGTCGTCAACCACGGCGATACGTCCATCGAGATCGAGCAGATTCTCTCGGCGGTGTGGGAAATGCCGCGCCGCGACCGCTACGCGCTGACGACGCTCAACGGCAGGTGGGGCGGCGAGTTTCAGATTCAGCGCGGCGAGCTGCCGATGGGCAAGCAGATAGTCGAGCGGCGGCGCGGCGCGAGCGGCTTCGACTCGAACCCGTTCTTCGCGCTCGCGCCGGTTGAAACGACCGAGGAACACGGCGAAGTCTGGTTCGGGGCGTTCGCGTTCAGCGGCAACTGGAAGCTGGTGATCGAGCGGACGGCGTTCGAGCAGGTGATCGTCAGCGGCGGCGTGAACGATTTCGACTTCGTGTGGAAGCTCGAACCGGGCGAGACGTTCGAAACGCCGATCTTCGTCGGCGGCTTCACCGAGTCCGGCTACGGCGAGGCGAGCCGCCTGCTGCACGGCTACGAGATCGACCACGTGCTGCCGCCGGAAACCGCGCACCAGCCGCGCCCGGTCGTTTACAACTCGTGGTACGTGACCGAGTTCGATGTCAACTACGAAGATCAGGCGAGGCTGCCGAGATCGCGGCGCGACTGGGTGTCGAAATCTTCGTCATGGACGACGGCTGGTTCGGCGAGCGCGCACAACGACCGCGCCGGACTGGGCGACTGGTACGTCAACAGGCAGAAATTCCCCGATGGACTCGCGCCGCTGATCCGGCGCGTCAAGGAACTGGGGATGGAGTTCGGCATCTGGGTCGAGCCGGAGATGGTCAACCCGGACAGCGACCTGTACCGCGCGCACCCCGACTGGATTTACCACTTCCCCAACCGCCCGCGCACGCTGTCGCGCAATCAGTCGGTGCTGAACGTGGGGCGACCGGACGTGCAGGCGTTCATCGTCGGCTTCCTGGACGATCTGCTCAGCAACAACGACATCCGCTTCATCAAGTGGGATATGAACCGCCACTTCAGCGAGCCGGGCTGGGCGGACGCACCGAGCGGGCGCGACCGCGAAATCTGGGTGCGGCACACGCGCGGCGTCTACGACATCCTGCGCCAAATTCGCGCCCGACACCCCGGCGTGATCTTCGAATCCTGCTCCGGCGGCGGCGGGCGCGTCGATCTGGGCGTCATGCCTTACGTCGAGCAGTTCTGGATGAGCGACAACACCGATCCCTACGACGACCTGTTCATCGAGGAAGGCTTCACGCTGGCGCACGCCCCGCTGACCCGCATGATGTGGGTGACCGACCCGATCAGCATCAACGACCGGCGCGTGATGACGCTGGACTACCGCTTTCACGTGGCGATGATGGGTGCGCTCGGCGTCGGGGCGGACTTGACGAAGTGGTCGGACGCCGACCTGGAAAAGACCGCCGACCTGATCGCGCAGTACAAGGCGATCCGGGAGACGGTTCAGTTCGGCAGGCTGTACCGCCTGCGCTCGCCGCGCGAAAGCGTGCTGTCGGCGTTCGAGTTTGTGCATCCTGACGGGCATGAAGCGGTGGCGTTCGCGTTCCTGAGCGCCTCCAACTTTGGCGAATACCGGGCGGCGCTGCGGCTTCAGGGCTTGGAGCCGGACGCCAACTATCACATCGAAGCATACGACCTCGTCATGAGCGGAACGGCGCTCATGAAACGGGGCATTCCGCTGGCGATGAAAGGCGCATTCGTCAGCCAGATGCTGCATCTACGGCGCGTGTAGACAGGGCGAAGCGCCTGCCCACACCTCGACGTGAACTATCAGGGAGCGGCGCACGATAGCGGGAGAGGAGCAGACAGGTTGTAGCGAAAGCGACGGAACAGAAAATTTTCGTCAAATGAATTGTCAGCGAGGGAAAATCATGACGATGTTGAAACGCTTTTTGATTTTGCTTGCAGTGTGTATTGCCATCAGCGGCGTGGTCGTCGCTCAGGATACCACTTACAACGAAGCGCCATCACTGGCGGAGCAGGTTGCCAGCGGCGCGCTGCCGCCGGTCGCGGAACGCCTCCCGGTGAATCCGATTGTCGAGGAGCCGGTCGAGCAGATCGGTCAGTATGGCGGCACGTGGCACATGCTGGACGAGAACAACAACCTGGGCTTCACGCTGATGACGACCGGCGTCGAGGGCTTCCTCAAGTGGAACCGCGATGCCTCCGGCTTCCGCCCCAACGTCCTCGAAGCCTACGAATGGAACGACGACGCCACGCAGGTGACGCTGCACTTCCGCGAGGGCATCAAGTGGTCGGATGGCGTGCCGCTGACCGTCGATGATTACCTGTTCTGGTGGAACGACATGGCGCTGGATGAAAGCGTCCCGACCTCCCCGGCAGCCGGAACCGTCGTCAATGGCGAGCCGATGACCGCCGAGAAGATCGACGATTACACGCTTCAGCTCACGTTTGCGGGACCGAACCCGCTGTTCCTCGAAGTCCACTCGCGCGGTCCCTGGAATTCGGCGCAGTCGCTCGTGCCCGCGCACTATATGAAGCAGTTCCACCCCAAGTACAACTCGGCGGTGACCGACACGACCGAATTGATGAACCGCTACAACACCGACACGCGCTATCACTATGCGGACATGCCGGTGCTCGGTCCCTGGATGCCGACGAGCTATGTGGCAGACCAGATTGCAACCTTCACGCGCAACCCGTACTACTGGAAAGTCGACAGCGCGGGCAACCAACTGCCGTACATCGACAACATTCAGGTCGAGATTGCGTCGGGCGCGGTGTCCGAGCAGGTCGCGCTCAAGGCGATTGCGGGCGAGCTGGACATGCAGGTTCGTGACATTGCCCTGCAGGACGTTCCGCTCATCCTCGAAAGCGCTGACGCGGGCGGCTACCACGTCATCATGTGGGATCGTGGCGACTTCGCGTGGCCCTGGCTGATGCTGTTCTACGACCTCGCCGACGATGGTCTGGAAGACCTGATGTACACGCAGGCGTTCCGGCAGGCGCTTTCAGTCTCGATCAACCGCGACCGCATCAACGAAGTGACCGCCCTCGGTCTCGCCACGCCGCGCCAGTTCTCGATGCTGCCGCAGGCGGAAGAATTCCAGAGTCCCGAAGGTCAGGCGCTCTACGAAGAATGGGCGAACTCGTACATCGAATACGATCCCGAAGAAGCGGGCAGCCTGCTCGACTCGATTGGCGTGGTCGATGCCGACGGCGACGGCTTCCGTGATCGCCCGGATGGTACACCGCTGGAACTGACCGTCACCATGTTCCCGGACGACACGAAGGTCAGCGCGTCCCTCGAACTGATCCAGCAGGACTGGCAGGCGGTCGGCATCAAGACGACCATCAACATCATGACGTGGGATGAATACACGGCGGCTAACCAGGCGGGCGAAGTCGAAATCTTCGCGTGGCCCAGCGCCGCTGGCTGGGGTATGCTGTCCGCGCCGTCGGTCTGGGCGCCGGTTGAAGGCGTTCAGTGGGCGATGGCTGGCATGAATATCGGTCAGTATTATCAGACTGGCGGGGCGGAAGGTGTTGCGCCGCGTCCCGGCTCGATGCTGGAGAAGCTTCAGGAAATCTACACGCGCGCTGTCGCGGCGACCACGTCCGAAGATCGCAACGCCGCGCTGCTCGAAGCCTATCGCGTTCACGTTGACGAGGGTCCCATCACCATCGGGACGATTGGTCAGCACCCCAGCCCGGTCATTGTGAAGAACAACTTCCACAACGTCCCGGAGATCGGACTCGTCGGATCATGGGACCTGGGCTATCCTGGCACGGCAGACCCTGAGCAGTTCTACATCGACCAGGAATAGCATCTAGCACGTGAGTGTGAGGGGGTGGCTTCACTGCCCCCTCACCAGCGATTGGAGCGGGAAGCATGGCGCGATACATCGTCAGGAGGTTGCTACAGTTCATCCCTTCGATGATCCTGATCGCCTTCGTCGGCTTTCTCATCATGGAGCTGCCCCCCGGCGACTACGTGAGCGACTACATCCGCGCGCAGACGTTGAGCGGCAACCGCGATGCCATCGCTCGCGGCGAGGCGATGCGCGAGCAGTTCGGGCTGGATAAGCCGTTCCTGGTGCGCTTCGCCACCTGGACGACCAACCTGTTTCGCGGCGATTTCGGCATTTCGCTGGCGACGGGCACGTCCGTGCGGGAGATCATCGAGAGCAAGCTGGGCGCGACGGTCGCCGTGTCGTTCTGCGCGTTCATCCTGTCGTGGGCAATCGGCATCGCGCTGGGCGTCTATTCAGCGACACACCAGTATTCCAAATCGGACAACTTCCTGACGACCATCTCGTTTATCGGCTTGGGGCTGCCGGACTTCCTGATCGCGCTCGCCTTTCTGGTGTTCGCGTGGCGGCTGAACGGCGAAGTCCTGACCGGGCTTCAGTCGCCAGCGTACATCGGTCAGCCGTTCTCCATCGGGCTGCTGCTCGACTTCCTCAAGCACCTGTGGATTCCGGTCACCGCCGTCGTCCTCACGGGCATGGCGTGGGTCATGCGCGTGATGCGCGGCAATCTGCTGAACGAGCTAGGCAAGAATTACGTGACGGCGCTGCGGGCGAAGGGCGTGCCGGAGCGCACCATCATCTGGAAACACGCTTTCCGCAACGCGCTCCACCCGCTGATCGGCGCGCTGAGCCAGACGCTCGCCTTTCTGGTCAACGGGTTCGTGATCACCAGCGTCGTGCTCGACCTGCCGACCATTCAGGTGACGTATCTGGGGGCGACCCAGTCGCAAGACCTGTATCTCGCCGGTTCGATCCTGACGCTGATCGGGCTGCTCGTCCTGCTCGGAACGCTGGTCTCCGACCTTCTGCTGGCGTGGCTCGACCCACGTATCCGGTTCTCGTAGCGCGTGGGAGGCACAAACCGCATGGAAGGCTTACGCAGGACAGACGATCAGGCGACCGCGAGCGTTTCGCGCCCGGAGGACGAGGCGAAAAGCATCTCGGTACGCCGCCTGATGTGGCTGCGCTTCAAGCGCAACCGGCTGGCGGTCGTCGGCGGAATCTTCCTGATCTTCATGTACCTCTCGGCGATCTTCGCCGGGTTCATCGCGCCGAACGACCCGACGATGGTCTACAGCAAATACGTGTCGATGCAGCCGCAGGGTCTCCACTTCTTCGACACGGAAGGCACTTTCCACCCGATCCCGTTCGCCTACGGCATCAAGTCCGCCGTCGACCCGGCGACGTTTCGGAAAACGTTCGAGGTCATTCCTGAAGAAAAATACCCGCTTCAGTTGTTTGTTCACGGCGCGGAATACACCATTCTCGGCATTTTCAAAACCGACATTCACCTGTTCGGCGTCGACCAGCCCGGCAACCTGTTCCTGTTCGGCACGGACTCGCAGGGGCGGGACATCTTCAGCCGGGTGTGGTACGGCGCTCAGGTGTCGCTGTCGGTCGGTCTGGTCGGCGTGTTTCTGACGCTGCTGTTCGGCTCGATCCTCGGCATCGCCTCCGGCTACGTGGGCGGCTTGTTCGACGACGCCGTGCAGCGCATCATCGAGCTGCTGATGTCGTTCCCGCAGCTTCCGCTGTGGCTGGCGCTGGCGACGCTCATCCCCGACAACTGGCCCTCCGACCGCACCTACTTCGCCATCACGATTGTGCTGGCGGTGCTGAGCTGGGGCGCGCTCGCCCGCCAGACGCGCAGCATGGTCTACGCGCTGCGCGAAGCCGATTTCGTCACCGCTGCTCGCTATTCCAATTGCAGCAGTTGGCGCATCATCACCCGACACCTGCTGCCGAACACGATGAGCCATATCATCGTCATTGCGACCACCTCGATTCCGGGGATGATTCTGGGGGAAACCTCACTGAGCTTCCTGGGCTTGGGGATACGGTCGCCGCTGGTCAGTTGGGGACTCCTGCTGAGCGACGCGCAGCACGTGCGCGTGCTCATCCAGCAGCCCTGGATTCTCACACCCGCCATCTTCGTCATAGCGACGGTCATCGCCTTCAATTTCCTGGGCGACGGACTGCGCGATGCCGCCGATCCGTTTGCGAAGTAGTCCGATATGATGACTGAAAACGTGCTGCTTCAAATCAAAGACCTGCGGACGCACTTTTTCACCGAAAGCGGCGTCGTCCGCGCGGTGGACGGCGTCAGCTTCGAGGTGGAGCGCGGCAAGACCATCGGCGTGCTGGGCGAGAGCGGTTGCGGCAAGTCCGTGACCGGCTTCTCCATCCTTCAGCTGATCAACCCGCCGGGTCGCATCGTCGGCGGCGAGGTTCTGTATCATCGCCCTAACGAAGTCGTCGATCTGGTGAAGCTCAACCCGCGCGGCGAAGCGATCCGGCAGATTCGCGGCAACGAGATCGCCATGATCTTTCAGGAGCCGATGACCTCGCTCGACCCGCTGTTCACCATCGGCGACCAGCTTTCCGAGGCGATTCTGGTGCATCAGAAAATCCCGAAGCGCAGCGCTATGGATCGCTCGGCGGAGCTGATGGACAAGGTGCGGCTGCCGCAGGCGCGCGACCTGCTGACTAAGTACCCGCACCAACTCAGCGGCGGGATGCGCCAGCGCGTGATGATTGCGATGGCGCTCTCCGGGCAGCCGAATCTGCTGATCGCCGACGAGCCGACGACGGCGCTCGACGTGACGACCGAAGCGCAGATTCTCGATCTGCTGCGTAGTCTCCAGCAGGAATTCGGCATGGCGATCATGTTCATCACCCACGATCTGGGCGTGATCGCTGAGATGGCGGAAGAAGTCGTCGTCATGTATCTGGGGCGCGTGGTCGAAAAGACCGACATCCGCGCTCTGTTCGACGCGCCGAAGCACCCGTACACCCGCGCGCTGCTCGAATCGATCCCGAAGGTCGGGCAGAAAAGCAGCGGACCGCTGCGCACCATCGAGGGCATGGTTCCGTCGCCGTTCGACATCCCGCGCGGCTGCCCGTTCCACCCGCGCTGCACCCAGTTCATCCCTAGTGTGTGCGACGCGGCGCTGCCGCCGGAAGTCCCGGTGGGCGAGCATCACAGCGTCCGCTGCGTCCTGTACGCGGGCGAGGCGGAAGGAGACCCACATGACCAGCGCGCCTAGCCTGAAGCTGACGGCGGATCGCCCGCTGCTGGAAATCCGCCACCTGAAGAAGTATTACCCGGTCACGCAGGGCTTTCTCAAACGTACTGTCGGCTACGTGAAAGCCGTCGACGACGTGAGTCTGGTTATCCCGCAGGGACAGACGCTCGGACTGGTCGGCGAAAGCGGCTCCGGCAAGACGACGCTGGCGCACACCGTCATGCGCGGCATCGAGCCGACCGGCGGCGCGGTCATCTTCGACGACGAGGAGCGCGGCCCGATCAACGTCGCCAGCGCCGACAGCGAGACGCTGCACCACGTCCGCCGCAACATGCAGATGGTGTTTCAAGACCCGTTCGCGTCGCTGAACCCGCGCATGACGCTGGTCGACATCATCGGCGAGCCGCTGATCGTCAACGGCATCGCCAAAGGCAAGGCGATGCAGGAGCGCGTCGCGGAGCTGCTGCAGCTCGTCGGGCTGCGCCCGGAATACATGGATCGCTTCCCGCACGCCTTCAGCGGCGGGCAGCGGCAGCGCATCGTGATCGCCCGCGCGCTGGCGGTCAACCCGCGTCTGGTGATCGCCGACGAGCCGACATCAGCGCTCGACGTGTCGATTCAGGCGCAGACACTCAATCTGCTCAAGGATTTGCAGGAGCGGCTGCACCTGTCCTACCTGTTCATCTCGCACGATCTGGGCGTGGTCGAGCACGTCAGCGATCTGGTCGCGGTGATGTACGTCGGCAGGCTGGTGGAGCTTGCGCCGACGCCCAGGCTGTACCAGAAGCCCCAGCATCCTTACAGCGAAGCCCTGCTTGGCAGCATCCCGCGCCCCGACCCGGCGCGCAAACGCCACCGCGTGACCGTGACCGGGGAGATTCCCGACCCGGCGAACCCGCCGAGCGGCTGTTACTTCCACCCGCGCTGCCCCTACGCGCAGGCGATCTGCTCGCGCGAGACGCCGCCGCTGCGCGAAGTGACGCCAGGGCAGTTTGCTGCCTGTCATTTCAGTGAGCAGCTCACGCTGAAGGGGGTCAACGATTATTAGGCGAATTCTCGAATAGGTCATGTAGGGGCGTTCAATTGAACGCCCCTACGAGAACGGCGAGTTGGTCGCTACGGACTGGGCTGTTCCAGAGGTTGATAGCGGTTGGTGATTTCGCTGCGCGGCTGATTCCGGTACTGCCTGGGCGACATGCCCATGACTTTCTTGAACAGCCGCGAGAAGTAGTACGGATCGTCATAACCCAGCTCGAAGCTGATCTCGCGCACGGTCATGTCGGTCAGGTAGAGCAGCTTGCAGGCAGTCTGAATTTTGAGGTGGATGAAATAGTCCATCGGCGAATAGCCGGTCTGTTCCTTGAACAGCCGCGAGAAGTGCGACGTGGACAGCCGGGCGTGTTCCGCCATGTCTGCCAGCGTCAGCGGATGATGGATGTTCTGTTCCAGGAACAGCAGGGTCGAGTGGAGGTTGTGAAAGCGGCTCGTCTGGAGCATGGGGGCGAACGCGCGGTTGTTGAAGAACAGGCTGGCGAACAGGTGATGCAGCGTTTGCGAGGCGTAGATCATGTGCTGAAGCACGAAGCCGGTCGCCAGCGCGTTGCAGCAGTCGATGAATAGCTGCCGCAGCGCATCGACCGAGTCGCGGTCGACGGCGATGGTGTGCTCGTCGGCGCTCAACTGCCGGGCGAACAAATCGGCGTTGCTGCCGATGAAATGGAGCCAGTAAATCGACCAGGGCGTGGTGTCGGACGCGCCGTAAATGTGCGGCGTGCCGCTTCGGATGAGCAGCGCTTCGTTGGTTTGCACCGTTCCGCGCTGCCCGTCGATGTTGTACCAGCCGCTGCCCGCCACGCACAGGATCAGGATGTGCTCGCTCGCGCCCTGCGGACGCTCGCAGTAATGGAAGCGGGCGTTGGGATACCAGCCGATGTCGGTGGGCATGAGCGGAAATACCAGCGGGTGCTCGTTCAGGCGGGTGACCGTGCTGCGGGGGATGACGTACAGAAGCTGATCTTTAAAGCCTTCGCGGATGCGAATCGGAGACATTGCGTTCTTCCATGAAATGTTTGCGGGATTATAGCATGACGGGCGATTCCGGGTCGAGTACCGACGGAACGTGAGGAGAGCAAAGCACCATGAGCGAAGCGCAGGATCAGGTGCAGGCATGGGCAGAGCAGGTCACTATCCCGACTTACCGCATCGGCAAGCCGGAGAAAAACCCGATGTTCCTGGAGAAGCGGGTGTATCAGGGCAGCAGCGGCGTCGTCTACCCGCATCCCATCATCGAGCGCGTGTTTGACGACAAGGTAGACCAGGAATACAACGCCGTCTTTCTGGAGAACCGCTATCTCAAAATCATGCTCCTGCCGGAGATCGGCGGTCGGGTGCAGATGGCGCTCGACAAGACCAACGGCTACCACTTCATCTACTACAACCGGGTCATCAAGCCGGCGCTGGTCGGGCTGACGGGTCCCTGGATTTCCGGCGGCATCGAATTCAACTGGCCCCAGCACCACCGCCCCAGCACCTTCGAGCCGGTCGATTACCGCATCGACGAGAATGAGGATGGCAGCAGGACGGTGTGGATGGGCGAGATCGAGCGCATGTTCCGCACCAAGAGCGTCGCCGGATTCACGCTCTACCCCGACCGCGCCTATCTCGAAATCAGCGTGCAGTTGTACAACCGGACGGATTTCCCGCAGACGTTCCTGTGGTGGGCGAACCCTGCGGTCTCGGTCAACGACGACTACCAGTCGGTCTTTCCGCCCGACGTGTACGCGGTCATGGATCACGGCAAGCGCGACGTGTCGAGCTTCCCGATTGCGACCGGGACGTACTACAAGGTGAACTATGCGCCGGGGACGGACATTTCGCGCTACAGGAACATCCCTGTGCCCACATCGTACATGGCGTATCATTCCGACTTCGATTTCGTCGGCTGCTACGATCACGGCGTGCAGGCGGGCATGATGCACGTCGCCAACCATCACGTCGTGCCGGGCAAGAAGCAGTGGACGTGGGGCAATGGCGATTTCGGGCGAGCGTGGGATCGCCACCTGACCGACGAGGATGGTCCGTACATCGAATTGATGTGCGGCGCGTACACCGACAACCAGCCGGACTTTAGCTGGCTTCAGCCGGGCGAGGAAAAGCGCTTCACGCAGGTGTTCATGCCCTACAAGCGCATCGGCGCGCCAAAGAACGCCTCCAAAGATGTGCTGCTCAAGCTCGAAGCCGCCGGGTCGAGCGCGCGGGTCGGCGTGTACGTCTTCCAGTCCCCGCGCCGTGCGAGTCGTCCTCACCGGGCGCGGCGAGGCGCTGTTCGAGCGCAGGCTCGCGCCTGTTCCGACACCGTGCTTGACGAGACCGTCTCGCTGCCTGACGGAATCGCGGAAGCCGATCTGAAGCTGGCGGTGTACGACGGTGATGTCGAGTTGTTGGCTTACGCGCCGCTGGTCGATCAGGAGCAGCATATTCCCGCTCCGGCGACCGCCGCGCGCCCGCCCGCCGAGATCGAATCCAACGAGGAATTGTTCCTCACCTGGCTGCATCTGGAACAGTATCGCCACGCCACCTACGAACCGGAGCCGTATTACGAGGAAGCGCTGCGCCGCGACCCGTTCGACAGCCGCTGCAACAACGCGCTCGGCTTGCTGCTGCTGCGGCGCGGCAAGTTCGCCGACGCCGAGCCGTACTTTCGCAAGGCGGTCGCCAGCCTGACGCGGCGCAACCCGAACCCGTATGACGGCGAGCCGCACTACAACCTCGGCTTGTCGCTGAAGTTTCAGGGGCGCTACGACGATGCGTTCGACGCCTTCTACAAGGCGGTCTGGAATTCGGCATGGCAGGACAGCGGCTATTTCGAGCTGGCGCGAATCGCCTGCCGTCGCCATGACTGGGACGACGCGCTCGACCTGATCGAGCGGTCGCTGGCGCGCAACACCCGGCATCTCAAGGCGCGCCAGCTCAGGACGGCGATTCTGCGCCATCTGGGGCGCGCCGACGACGCGCTGCGCGAAGCCGAAACGAGCCTGCGCATGGATCGGCTCGACTTCGGCGCGATGGTCGAGCTGTACTGGCTGCGCGGCGACACGACCTTCCGCGATCTGGCGGGCGACGACGCGCAGACCGGCATCGAAATCGCGCTCGACTACGCCCACGCCGGGCTGTTCGCGGAAGCGCTCGACCTGCTCGACACACGCCGCCGACCGATCCGATGGTGCGCTGCTACGCCGGGTGGCTGTGCGCGCAAAACGGCGATGCAGAAGCGGCGGACGCGGCGTTTGACGAAGCAGCGGCGATGTCGCTCGATTACTGCTTCCCGCACCGTGTCGAGGCGGTGCTGGCGCTCGAAACCGCCATCGCGCATCACCCGGACGATGCCCGCGCGCCCTACTATCTGGGCAACTTCTGGTACGCCCACCGCCGCTACGACGAGGCGATCACCTGCTGGGAGCGCGCCGCCGCGCTCGACCCGCATTTCCCAACCGCCCAGCGCAACCTCGGCTTGGCGTATATGAACAAGCGCGGTGACGCGCGGGCAGCGAAAGTGGCTTACGAGCGCGCATTCGCGCTCGGATCCGTCCGACAGCCGCGTGCTGTTCGAACTCGATCAGCTTGACAAGCATGTGGGACGCGCTCCGGCGGAGCGGCTCGCCCGGCTGGAACAGTACGCGGAACAGGTTGATGCGTGCGCGACGATCTGACGGTCGAGCGGGTGCTGCTGCTCAACGTGCTGGGTCGCCCGGACGAAGCGCTTGACATCCTGATGAGCCGCACGTTCTATCCCTGGGAAGGCGGCGAAGGCAAGGTCACGGCGCAGTATGTCGCCAGCCACATCGAGATCGCCCGGCGCGCGCTCCGCGACCAGCATTACGCCGACGCGATCGCGCATCTGGAGCAGGCGCTGGTCTTCCCCAGAGCTTCGGCGAAGCGCGTATTGGCGGGCGCGTACGACAACCACATCTACTACTTTCTCGGCGAAGCCTACTGCCGATCCGGCGATGCCGAATTTGGCTAATGCCTGTTTCCCGGAGAAGGCGACGCCTGGCGCGCTGGAGCCAGCATCGCCGCTGTACTATAACGACCAGCCGCCGGAGATGATCTTCATCAGGCATGGCGCGCTGGCGCTGGGGCGGCGCGACGAAGCTGACGCGATCTTCCGCTCGCTGGTGAGCTACGGGGAGACTCATTCCGACGACGACGTGCACATGGATTACTTCGCCGTGTCGCTGCCGGATTTCTCGTCTTCGATACCGACCTGCGGGCGCGCAACCGGATTCACTGCCAGTTCATGATCGGGCTGGGCTGGCTCGGACAGGGGAGCGCGGAGGCGCAGCGCCAATTCGACGCGGTGCTGGCGCAGCAGCCCGATCATCTGGGCGCGGTCGTGCATCGCGCGTGGCACGAAAGCGCGTTCGGTCTCCCGTCGAGCGCCGTCGATGCCTGATGACGACGTGGTGAGCGTGACGACCCGCATCTATCCGACGCGGTGGTTCTCAATGCCCGCGCTGGCGCTGGAAACGCCCGCTTTGCGGGCGATCACCGTGCCCGCGCTGGGGGCGAAGATCGTTTCGCTTTTCGACCGCGCGTTGGGGCGCGAATGGCTGCTGCCGCCGAAAGACGGGGTTTCCAACCGGTCGTCTACGGCGCGGATTTTGTCGAGCAGGATATGAGCGGCTGGGACGAAATGTTCCTGACGATCACCTCCTGCACGTATCCGGCGGACGGCGCGCATCGACACCGCGCTGCCCGATCACGGTGAGGTGTGGGCGCTGCGGCAGCACGACGGCACTACCGACGCCATCCGTTTGAGTGCTCGGCGAGCGTTGCCTGGACGCTGGCGAGGACGATCGACAGCGTGGACGAACGCACCCTGCGCCTGAGCTACGAGGTTGTCAACACGGGTTCCGGAGCCGCCTCGGCGCGCTGTGGACGGCGCATCTCAGTTCGCGGCGGACGACGCCACGCGGATCGTGCTTTCCGGCAGAGGTGACGAGGTCATCAGCGTGCAGTTGACGCCCGAACTCCCGGTAATCGAGGAAGCCCGGCGGCTGGAACGGCTCACGACCACGCCAGCGGCTGTTCCTGCCCTCGACCGCGTGCGCCCGCGAGCGCGCGGCATCGGCGGTGCAGACCTGCCGCCAGAGCAGCCGGTGCGGTGTGGGCGGGCTTGCGCAGGGAGACGGCGGCGCGTGCGGCTGCGCCTGTCGTGGATCCGGTTTCCGCGATTCCCTACCTTGGCATCTGGGCTGGACGAGGTGGTTCGTACAATCCGGCATCGACCGTCGCGCCGTCTGGCCGACCGGCTACTACGACAGCTCGACGCGGGCGTGGCGCAACAACTGCTCGATGCGCCTGCCGCCGGGCGAAGCGCAGCGCTGGTGGCTGGACGTGGCGGTCGGCAGCGGGAAAATCTCCTAGAACAGCCAGCACACCGACCTCACCCCGTCCCCTCTCTCCACTGCGTAGAGAGGGGAGCAGAGTATCGGGTTCAGGGAGGTCAAATCGCTCACGGACTGCCACGTCATCGCCGGATAGGGCGCTCCTACAGAGAGCGCATCGCCCGGCGCGGCGACAGCACGAACGGCGGCAGGTACGCCGGGATATTCGAGAAGGGCAGCACCTCCGGCTTGAGCGTAATGCCCAGCGCGTCCCGCATGAACGCCCGCCGCGCCTGAATCCGTCCCCACGCTTCGGGATACTGCTCGGCGAACGCCGCCCGCAGCGCTTCGTCCGCCAGCGCGATCCCATCCTCGATATTCGAGGTGTAGTAGTTCGTCCCGGTCGCCGGGATCGCGTCCACCTGGAAGCGCCATGCCGGATTGCAGTTGCTCGGTCGAGCCCTCATAAACGGGCGAGTGAACCCACTCGTCAAGGTGGATCAGGTGACCGGGGTTGAGCCTGACGCCGTAGAACGGGTCGCCAATGCGGTCGTGGATGATCCGGTACAGATCGCCGCCCGTGACGCCGATGCCGATGTGCTCGTACCAGGCGACAATCGCCTGGTGAAGCGCGACCACCTGGTCGACGTAATCCTGAATATCCGCCGGAAGCTGCCCGGCGTTTTCGACGACGAAGCCCGCCCGGCTGGTCAGCCCGCCCCAGGGCGCGCAGCAGGCGGTGAACGGATCGCCCTGCTGGATGCGGTTGAGGCTGGGGCTTGCCATGCCCAGAAACGCGCGCTGCCCGGACGCCAGAAAACGTGGGTCGAAAGCGGCAGATCTGTTCAGGCGCATGAGTTCGCCCGCTTCCAGCTCGGTCATGCCCGGCTGACGCCGAACAGCACGTTGCGGACGGACTGCGAGGCGAAGGTCTCGGCGAACTCGAAGGCTGCCAACTGCTCGACCTCGTTGATGGCGCGCAAGCCGCTCGTCGCGTCCATGAACAGATGCCCGGCGTTGTGGACGCTCCCGGCGCTGCCGGTGATCTGGCGCAGCGCGTCGACCATATAGCTGGGGATTTCGAGCCATTCGCCGGGATTGGCGGCTTCGCCAGCGCCGAAGTACTTCCATCCGGCGACGCCGACCCGCTTCCCCGGCTTGACGCCGCCGGAGCGCAGAATCTCCGCCAGCGGGCGGCTATCGCCACGCGGCTGACCGAGCAGGCTCAGGCTTTGATAGAGGACAATCTCCAGATCATCCTTGATCGGGCTGACGTTGGCGTAGCCCATGCCTTCGTTGCCGACGAGCAGCAGCGGCTTGCGCTCGCCGAAGCGCTCAAGGTCGATGATCAGGAACGACTCCTCAAAGCGCGGATCGTAGCCCGTCAGGTATGCCAGGTTCGGGAAGTGCTCGCGGTCGCCATAGACGACAAACACGTCGTCGCCCTCGGCGCGCGCGCGGGCGACGAGCCGGTTCAGCCGCTCGCGGTAGCGCTCGGGGGCGATGACCGGCTGAACGGTAGGCAATCCAAATTCTGGTAATGCGAGGTCTGTCAGTTCGACTGGTCTATACATAGTATCCGATGTCTGTGAAATAAGCTGGAGAAGCCGCCGATTATACCCACAAACCCGGCGATAATCCCGTGATCGCGGGCGAACTTGTCGGCGCGGGCATATCCACTTTTGCCCACTTCGGCGGATAATGAATGGTGTGTGGCATCGGTATCGCGCAGAAGAATCGGACACTTGATGGGCGACAGACGACCCGACCCCGACGAACTGCTGGCGCGCGTCCAGCACGAAGCCCTCCGCAGGCATCGCGGGCGGCTGAAGATATTTCTGGGCGCGGCGGCAGGCGTAGGCAAGACCTACAGTATGCTCCAGGCGGCGCACGACAAGCTGGCTGAAGGCGTGGACGTGGTTGTCGGCTACGTCGAGCCGCACAGCCGCCCGGAAACCGCCGCCCTGCTCGACGGGCTGGAAGTGATCCCGCCGCTGATGGTCGAGTATCGCGGCGCGAAGCTGCGCGACTTCGACCTCGACGCGGCGCTCAAGCGGCATCCGGCGCTGATCCTCGTCGACGAGCTGGCGCACACCAACGCCGACGGGATGCGCCACGCCAAGCGCTGGCAGGACGTGCTGGAACTGATCGAGGCGGGCATCAACGTCTACACGACGGTCAACGTTCAGCATCTTGAGAGCCTGAATGACGTGGTGGCGCAGATCACCGGGACGATTGTCCGCGAGACGCTGCCCGACGCCGTGCTGGAAGGCGCGGACGAGATCGAATTGATCGACCTGTCGCCCGACGACCTGCTTCAGCGCCTGCGCGAAGGCAAGGTCTACGCGCCGCAGCAGGCGGAACAGGCGATGCACAGCTTCTTCCGGCGCGGCAATCTGATGGCGCTGCGCGAGCTGGCGCTGCGCCGCACCGCCGAGCGCGTCGACAGCGAGATGCAGGTCTACCGCCACGACAAAGCTGTCGAGCCGGTGTGGCCCGCCGGGGAGCGCATCCTCGTGTGCATCAGCCCCAGCCCGATGGCTGCCCGGCTGGTGCGCGCCACCAAGCGCATGGCGGCGGGGCTGCACGCCGAATGGATCACCGTCTACGTCGAGACGCCGCGCACCGCCCAACTGACGGACGCCGCCCGCAGTCGGGTGATTCAGACGCTGCGGCTCGCCGAGCAGCTTGGCTCCGAAACCACGACCCTGACCGGGCACGACGTTGCCGAAGAAATCCTGACATTTGCGCACCGCCGCAACGTCACTAAGGTGGTCGTCGGCAAGCCGGTTCATGCCCGCTGGCGCGATGTCGTCTTTGGCTCGGTGCTCAACAGCCTGGTGCGCTACAGCGGGGACATCGACGTGTACGTCATCAGCGGCGAAGGCGAAACGACACGCCCGCAGGTACAGCGGGTGTGGCGGCGACCGCGCCAGCTCAAGCCGTATCTGTGGTCGTTTCTGATCGTCGTCGCCTGTACGGTGCTGGCGTCGCTGATGTTCCCGTACTTCGCTCCGGCGAACGTAGTGATGGTCTTTCTGGTCGGCATCGTCATCGTGGCGGCGCGTTTCGGGCGCGGTCCATCAATCCTGACGTCGATCATCAGCGTGATCGCCTTTGACCTGTTCTTCGTGCCGCCGCACCTGACGTTCGCGGTCAGCGACACCCAGTATTTGATCACCTTCGCGGTGATGCTGCTCGTCGGGCTGACGATCAGCAGCATGACGGTGCGCATCAAAGAGCAGGCGGAAGCAGCGCGCGAGCGCGAGCAGCGCACGTCCAGCCTCTATGAGATGAGCCGGGCGTTCGCCCGAACCAACGACCTCGACGCTCTGGCGCAGACCGCTGTCGAGCACATCGTGGATACTTTCCACAGCCGCGTCGCCCTGCTGTTGACCGGGTCAGACGGACAGTTCACGACATACGGGTCGGGGAACGTCGAGCAGAACCTGACCGAGCACGAGCGCAACGTCGCGCGCTGGGTCAACGATCATGGGCAGGTCGCCGGACGCGGCACGCAGACGCTCCCCGGCTCGCAGGGGCTGTATCTGCCGCTGAACACGGCGCAGGGGCGGATGGGCGTGCTCGGCATCTTCATCGACGAGGCAGATCGGCTGCTCTCGCCGGATCAGATGCACCTGTTGGAAACCTACACCAACCAGATCGCCGTCGCCATCGAGCGCGCCCGGTTGAGCCAGGAGACCGAGCGCGCGCAGGTGCAGGTGGAGACCGAGCGGCTGCGCAGCTCGCTGCTCAGTTCGGTCTCGCACGATCTGCGCACGCCGCTGGCGGCGATCACCGGGGCGGTCAGCGGGCTGATCCAGAGCGAAGCCCGGCTGGAGCCGCCGCAGCGCGAACTGGCGCAGATCGCCTACGAGGAAGCCGAGCGCCTCAACCGCTTGCTGGGGAATCTGCTGGAAATGACCCGGCTGGAATCGGGCGGCGTCCATGTGGATAAGCAGTGGCAGCCGCTGGAAGAAGTCGTCGGGTCGGCGCTGGAGCGCATGAACACCGCGCTTGTTGATCACCCGCTGCAAACGCGGCTGCCGGACGACCTGCCGCTCGTCCCAATCGACAGCATTCTGATCGAGCAGGTGTTGGTCAATCTGCTGGAAAATGCCGTAAAATACACGCCCAGCGGCACGCCGATTGAGCTTTCCGCCCATGCCGAGCCGGGCGCGGTAGTAGTCGAAGTCGCGGATCGCGGCGTCGGGATTCCGGCGGGCGACGAGGAGCGCATCTTCGAGAAGTTCTACCGCAGCCGCCCGGCGACGACCGGCGGCGTCGGACTGGGCTTGACGATTTGCAGGGCAATTGTCGAAGCGCACCGCGGTCGCATCTGGGTGAGCAATCGTCCGGATGGCGGCGCAGTGTTCCGCTTCACATTGCCGCTGGAGGGGCAGCCGCCTGAGGTGAGTCTGGAAGATGAGTAGCACGACGCCCGGTGAGTCAGCGAAATCGCCGCTCATCCTCGTCATCGAGGATGACCCGCAGATGCGGCGGTTTCTGCGTGCGACGCTCACGAGCAGCGGCTATGAGTATCTGGAAGCGGCGACCGCTCAGGAGGGCATCCGGCAGAGCAGCCTGCGTCACCCCGACCTGATTATCCTCGATCTGGGGCTGCCGGACATGGATGGCTTGGAGGTCACGCGCCAGCTTCGGGAGTGGACGAACACGCCGATTGTGGTGCTGTCCGCCCGCGACCGCGAGGACGACAAGATCATCGCTCTGGATGCCGGGGCGGACGATTATCTGACCAAGCCGTTCGGCACGGGCGAGCTGCTCGCCCGGATGCGGGTTGGGCTGCGCCACGCGATTCTGGCGATCCAGGGGGACAACGAGCCGGTGTTCACGACCGGCGACCTGCGCGTCGACCTGGCGCATCGGCAGGTGTTCGTCAAGGACGAGGAAATCCACCTCACGCCGATTGAATACAAGCTGCTGCTGATGCTCATCCATCACGCCGGGAAAGTGGTCACGCAGCGCCAGCTTCTCCACGACGTGTGGGGACCGAGCTACGTGACCGAATCGCATTATCTGCGGGTCTACATGGCGCAGCTTCGCCACAAGCTGGAGGTCGATCCGGCGCGTCCACGCTACCTGATGACCGAGGCGGGGGTCGGCTATCGCCTGAAGATCGACGAGCGGCTGGCATAAACACGCATTTCTGCGATCTGTTCTTCAGCGCCGATCACTGCGTCTCCCTGAATTGATCAGAAAATGGGTATTTGGTTATCAATTTCTTAAATTTCCACTTCAAGATTTAACCCTGTCTTATCCCGCCTGAAGAAATCCCATAACAATCGGTTGTTACTCTGCCCGCGTTCGTTTGTAACGCTAGACGCTCGCCTACAGACTTCTATTTCTTCGGCAAGGAGAATCCCTGTGAAAAAGTCATCGTATCTGTCCCGTCGTCGGTTTCTCGGCATGGCGGCGCTTGCCAGCGCTGGGTTTGCGATCTCGCCGCGTCTGGTGTTTGCTCAGGACGCGACGCCGACTTCCAGCCCGCTGCCTGCTGCCCCGCCTGCCGGTCCCATCGACCTCGAAGCCGCTGGCGGTATGGACGCGCTGATCGAAGCGGCGACCCGCGAAGGCGAGCTTTCGACGATAGCGCTGCCCGACGACTGGGCAAATTACGGCGAAATCAAGCAGTCCTTCCTGGCGAAATACCCCGGCGTCGCTACATACAACGACCTCAACCCGGAAGGCAGCTCGGCGGACGAAATCGAAGCTATTCGCGCCAACGCGGGCAACACGGGTCCTCAGAATCCCGACGTGATCGACGTCGGCTTCATCTGGGGCAAGAGCGCTAAGGACGCCGGTCTGCTGCAACCCTACAAGGTGGCGACCTGGGACACGATCCCGGACGAGCTGAAAGACCCCGATGGCTACTGGTACGGCGACTACTACGGGACGATGGTCTTTGAAGTGAACGCCGACGCCGTCGAAAACGTGCCGCAAGACTGGGCTGACCTGCTCAAGCCGGAATATCAGGGCTTGATCGCGCTTTCGGGCGATCCAACGGCTGCGGCACAGCCCTCCTACGCGATCTGGGCAGCGGCGCTCGCCAACGGCGGCTCGCTCGACGACCCGCTGCCGGGGCTGGAATTCTTCAAGCAGCTTGCCGGATCGGGCAACCTGAGCGGCACGATTTCCAACGCCGCGAAGGTGGCGAAGGGCGAGACGCCGATCACCATGCGCTGGGACTACAACGCCCTGAGCAACCGCGACGCCAACAAGGATTCGGTCAACATTCAGATCGTCTACCCGACGAGCGGCACGATTGCGGGCGTCTACATTCAGGCGATCAGCGCCTACGCACCGCGCCCGAACGCCGCTCGTCTGTGGATGGAATACCTGTATTCCGACGAAGGGCAGCTTCTGTGGATGAAGGGCTACGCTACCCCGGTGCGGGTCGCCGACCTTCAGGCGCGCGAAGCCATCCCCGCCGAACTGCAGAGCGCGATGCCGGTCGCTAACGTGCCGATTGCCTTCCCGAACTTCGACCAGATCAGCAATTCGATCAAGACGATCAACACCCAGTGGAACGAAGTTGTGGGCGTCACGCTCACGAGCTAATCTCTATCTGCCGAAAGATCGGTGCTGGCATGATCACTCCGCCAGCACCATTGTTATCAGCCCGAAGCGAAACGGAGCAACCTGAATGGCAGATACAGCGCCAGCGGAACTCGCGGCGGCATCCCAGCCCCCTTTGCGGTGGCGCGGACGGATTCGGCTGCCGGGGTGGAGCTGGCTGGGACTGGTGCCGTTTCTGCTGTTCGTATTTGCGTTTCAGCTTTACCCCTCGCTGTCGATTATCGTGCGCTCGTTCCTGAACGACGCTGGGGCGTTCACGTTCGACAACATTCTGGGGTTGAACCAGCCGATCATCGTCAACGCTTACCTGAACACGATCAAGATCAGCCTGATCAGCGCCATGTGGGGCGGGCTGCTCGGCTTCGGCTTGGCGTGGGCGGTGACTATCGGCGGGCTTCCCTCGGCAATTCGCTCGGCGGTGCTGTCGTTCTGCGGCGTGGCGGCGAACTTCGCCGGAATCCCGCTCGCCTTCGCGTTCATCGCCGCGCTTGGGCAGACGGGCATCGTCACCAAGCTGCTCAGCTCGCTCGGCGTTCGGTTGTATCCGAGCTTCACGCTGTACGGCTTCTGGGGATTGTGCCTCGTTTATACCTATTTCCAGATCCCGCTGATGGTGCTGGTGCTCGCTCCGGCGCTCGACGGACTGCGCCGCGAATGGCGCGAAGCCGCCGAAAACCTGGGCGCGTCCGCGTATGAGTACTGGCGCTACGTCGCGCTGCCCGTGCTGACTCCGTCGATTCTGGGGGCGCTGACGCTGCTCTTCGCCAACGCTTTCGGCACGCACGCGACTGCTTACGCGCTCGTCGGCGGCGGGGCAGGGCAGAATCTGGTGGTGACGGTGATGGTCGGCGCCCAGTTCAGTACCGACGGCTTCGCCAACCCCGGACTCGGCAACGCGCTGGCGCTCGGCATGATTGTGATCGTCGGCTTGACCATCTTCGTCTACAGTTGGTTCCGCCGCCGCGCGGAACGCTGGCAGACGCGCTGAAAGACACCCCCTATGACCGGAAAGCGCGCATCGTGGTTCGCCTGGTTCTGGCTGGCGCTTGGCATCCTGTACCTGATCTTCCCGCTGCTGGCGACGCTGCAATTTTCGCTTCAGGCGACTCGTGGCGTACCGATCAGCTTCGCCGCGTATACCAACGCGCTCGAAACGCCGGATTTCGTCGCCAGCTTCCTGTTCTCATTTCGCACCGCGCTGATGACGATCCTCGTCAGCACCCTGCTGATCGTGCCAACCGCCTACTGGATCAACCTGCGGCTGCCGAACCTGCGCCCGGTGGTGGAGTTTTTCACGCTGCTTCCGTTCGTGATCCCGGCGGTGGTGCTGGTTTTCGGCTTGATCCGCAGCTATAACGGCACGGCGCTGACCAACAGCAGCAGCGGCGTGTACGTGATCATGGTGGGCGCATACGTCATGCTGTCGTTCCCGTACATGTACCGGGCAATCGATACCGGCTTGCAGGCGATCAACGTGCGCTCGCTGACGGAAGCGGCGCAGAGCCTCGGCGCGGGCTGGCTGACGATCCTGTTCCGAGTCGTCTTTCCGAACATTTACGTGGCGATCCTCAACGGCGCATTCATCTCATTCGCGCTGGTCATGGGCGAGTTCACGATTGCCGCGCTCCTGTCGCAGCCGACGTTCGGTCCGTACATGAACGAAATCTCGAACCGCAAGGTTTACGAGCCGTCGGCGCTGGCGATCCTGAGCTTCGCTCTGACGTGGGGCTGTATCCTGATCATCCAGCGGCTGGGGCGCGGGCGCGCGGGCTTCAAGCCGATAGCGCTGCGCTAGGCGAGGTCACCATGGAATTTCTCGAAATCAACGATGTCCGCAAGCAGTTTACCCAGTTCGTCGCCGTCGAGCAGTTCAATCTCAAGGCGAAAAAGGGCGAATTCATCTCGTTTCTGGGACCAAGCGGCTGCGGAAAGACGACGACGCTGCGCATGGTCGCGGGCTTCGAGCCGCCGACTTCGGGACAGATCATCATCGACGGCGTCGACATCACTGGCATCCCGGCAAACCGGCGGCAGATCGGCATGGTGTTCCAGTCCTACGCGCTGTTCCCGAACATGACCGTGCGCGACAACATCAGCTTCGGCTTGAAAATCTCGCGGCAGCCCGCCGACCTGATCCGCAAGCGCGTGGAAGCCATGCTGGACATCATCCACATGGGCGATTTTGCGCATCGCTACCCGTACCAGCTTTCCGGCGGGCAGCAGCAGCGCGTTGCGCTGGCGCGGGCGCTGGCGATCCAGCCGCAGGTGCTGCTGCTGGACGAGCCGCTGTCGGCGCTGGACGCCAAAATCCGGCTGTCGCTGCGTCAGGAAATCCGCCTGATCCAGCGGGCGCTGGACATCACGACGATCTACGTCACCCACGATCAGGAGGAAGCGCTGTCGATTTCCGACCGCATCGTGGTGATGAACAAGGGGCGCATCGAGCAGATTGGGACGCCGCTGGAGATTTATAACACACCGCAGTCGCCGTTCGTGGCGTCGTTCGTCGGCACGCTGAACCTGCTCGATGCCAGCGTCGAGGACAGCCGCAGCGGTCGCGTCTCGGTCGAGGGGCAGGCGTTCAGCGTCGGCAAGACCGTCGGCGGGCAGGCGATCTCGGTCGCGGTTCGCCCGGAAGCGTTCGCCCTGACGAACGGCAGCGGCGACCCGGCAGTCAACCATTTGCAGGGCACGGTGGAGGACATGTATTTTCTGGGTGCAGTGCTGCGGCTGCGCGTCCGGGTGGGCGAGCAGATCGTCAATGCCGATGTGTTTAACAACCTGCACCTGCGCATCCCGGATCGCGGAGAGACGCTGACGCTGAGCTTCCTGCCCGAAGCGTGCATGGTGATGGAGAAATCCCCGCCGACCGCCCCGGCGGAAGCAGCCGGATAGCGCCGCTGCTCATTATGGGCGAACGGAACGCCGCGTAAGCCACAGATAGGCATCCTCAAGCGTCGGGGCGATGGCGACCGCGTCGGCGTCCTTTGGCTCGGCGATGACTCGCATCCGCACGTGCGACCCGTTCGGCGTGATCCGGCTGACGAGCCGGGACGCGCTGATCGCTGCCGCCTGCTCTTTGGAGACGCGGATTTCGTAGACGAACCCGGCGGCTGCCGCGCGCAGCGCTTCTACCGTCCCGTAGAACAGGATGCGCCCCCGGTCGAGCACGATCACCTGTCGCGCGCCAAGGCTTTCGATCTCCCGCGGGAATGTGGGTGCTGAAAATGAGCAGCGTCTCGCGCTGCCCGATCAGCCGGAAGGCGCTTTCGCGCTCGGTCATGTCCAGCCCGCGCACGAACTCGTCCAGCAGCAGCAGGCGGGGCGCGCCTCAGGAACGCCTTGGACGATGCCGACCATGCGCTGCTGCCCGCCGGAGAGCCGGTGAAATGGCTGGTCGAGGAACGCCTCCACGCGCGGCAGGATGTCAGGGTCGAGCGCCGCGCCGCGCAGCCGGGCGAGGTGATTCAGCAGCTTGCGCGGTGAGTATCTCCGGGAATTCGAGCGCCTGCGGCAAATAGCCGATCTGCGCCCGAAGCGGACGCTCGTGCAGCGCGTAAGACCAGCCGTCGAACGCGATATCGCCGCTGTCCGCCGTGGTCATGGTGGCGAGGATGCGCAGCAGCGTCGACTTGCCCGATCCGTTCGCGCCGAGCAGCGCCACGACGCCGCCTTCCAGCGTCAGGTCGATGCCGTCGAGCGCTACCAGCGACCCGTAGGCTTTGCGCAAGCCGCGAATTACGAGCGCCATCGCTCCACCTGACGCCCGGACTCGACGATTAGCGCCAAGCCGCCGACCAGCGCGACCGCCGCCAGCAGCGGCATGGTGTTCGACGTGCCGACGCGCGTGATGGTTTCGGCGGCGGTGAAGATGCTTTCGCGCCAGCCAAACACGATCATCAGACTCCACAGCGCCATTGGCACGATCATGCCCGCGAGCGCGCCCCAGCGCACCGAACAGAACAACGCCGCTCCCATCAGCCCGATCATCGGACCGAACCAGATCAGCAGCAGCCGCCACAGCACGATCTGCGCTCCCTGCGCCCAGATGACCAGTAGCAGCACCAGGGCGAGGGCGATATTCAACAGCAGGATGACGACCAGCCGCGCGTACAGTAACTCGAACGGCTGGTAGCGGCTCAGGCGCTCCAGTTCCCACAGCGTGCGCGTCGCCGGGCGGAAAATGTAGGCGACCCCGCCGACCGCGATCAGCGGCGACAGAAAGAACAGGCACAGGGCGGCGGTAGCGCCGCCGTAGCCCACGCCCAGCGCCAGCCCAAGCAGCGTGAGCAGGACGCTCGCCCCCCAGAACGGCATTTCGAGCAGCGCGGTCTGCGCCCAGGCGAGCCGCAGCCAGTCGTGCCAGCCGAAGCGCCCCGGCTTGACTACAGGAGGCTGCGCCAGCAGCGGCTTGAGCGTCGCCAGCAGGCGGTCATGGTCGGGTTCAGGGGCATCATACGCCGCCAGCCGCTCGTAGACGGGCTGCAAATCGCCCAGTTCGGCGCGCTGTTCCGGCGTCAGGTCATTCTCGGTCATAGCGACTCTCCGTGACGGCTAAAAAACCTTTCAACCCCTTCAGGGCGTGGAACAGGCGGCTTTTGACCGTCCCCAGCGGCGCGCCCGTGATGTCGGCGATCTCGTCGAGCTTCAGGTCGTGATAGAAGCGCAGGAGGACGACTTCCCGGTGCGCCGGGGTCAGGCTGGCGAGGGCTGCCGCCATGTCGTCGCCTTCCGGCGGGTCGGCGGGCTGCGCCTCGTAGTCGTCCAGATCGACGGTCTGCTCGCGGCGATAGGCTGCCGAGCGAAATTGATCGCGGGCGAGATTGGTCGCAACCGTGTAAATCCATGCGCGGAAGTGCGTGGGCGCTTCGCCGCGATAGGCGAGCAGCCGGATGAACGTCTCCTGCGCTAGATCGTCCGCCAGCGCCGGGTCGCCCGAATAGCGGTAGAGGAACTGGTAGACGGGACTGTGATAGCGCGCGACCAGCTCCGCCAGCGCCGTTTCATCGCCGCCTCTCACCCGGCGGTACAGAGCTTCGTCATCCACCGCGCGCCCTCCGCCAGCCGGTGTAGGCGACGTTGAGCGCCAGCAAGCCGAGCGCCAGCCCGACCAGCAGCGCGCGGTTCAACGACGGATCGACGCTGCGAATCGGCATGATCGGGTTGAACAGGAAGACTGACATCGTGAACGCGCCCAGCGACTCAAATTCCAGAAACCAGTAGCCGACGATCACGCTGGCAGCCGCCCAGTAACCGCCGGTGACGTTGCCTATCAACAGCGCCAGCGCCATCAGGTACAGCGCGGGCGGGACTGCCGGGAGGATCACGGTTTCCGGGGCGTAATCCCCGTAAGCGAAATGGAAGATGACCCCGGTAATCACGGCGCTGATGCCGACCGCGATCAAGCCGCCGAGTGTGCGTCGCACGGGCAGCCACCACGACCGCTCAGGATAGGTGCGGCGCAGGTCGTCGAAGCCTTCCTCGCGCTCAATCGCCATCAGGTGGGTAGCAGCCAGCCCCGCGCTGAGCGGCAGCCCCAGCACGAACGCCGAGAGCAGCTCGCCAAGCTGCGGCGTTGCCCGGTACGCCGACCAGTTCAGCCAGGCGAGCAGCGCGTAAGCCGGGAGCAGCAGCGCGGGCAGCAGGGTCGCCCAGCCAAAGACGACCCGCGCTTCGTAGTAGGCGCTAGCTCGCATTGTGCGCCGCGTCCTTAATCCAGGCGATCATGTCCTCCGGTGTGAGCGTAACCAGGTGGGCGGCGTCGGCGCGAATCTGGCGGATCACGTCCACGACCGCCGCCTCGCCCTGCTCGACATACACATCATACAACGCGCGGGTGACGGCGTAGCGTTCGGAAGGCGGCAGCCCGAAATGATGCTGCGTCCCCTGGCTGCCCTGCGGCAGATCGTTTTCCAGATAGTACAGCATCTGCTCGGCGTCGCCACCGGTCAGAAAATCCAGCCAGGTGAACAAGCCGACGCTTTCGACCACCCCGGTGAGCGCCGTATAACGGTTGTGCCCCAGCCCGAACAGGCTGGTGACCATCGCCTGACCAACCTCCTCGTAGCGGTTGTAGGGGTTTACGTCGATGGCTGCCACGGCGAACGGTTTGGTGACGACGGTGAGATCGCCATTCGCGCCGGGCGTCGCGTAATTCTCGAACTCGCTTCCGAAGCCCGCGTCGGTGACGAACAGCGTCAGGTGCGTAACGTCGGGGAAGAAACGGCGCAGGTCGGCAAGCGCCGGGGCATAGCTGCGCTCGACCGCCGCTTCGGAGATGGCGAGCAGCGGCTCCGGCGCGATCAGCGTGATCGTGCCGTCCGCCAGCACTTCGCTCACCAGATTCGGCGCTGCCAGCAGGTGCGCCCAGGTCGACTCGCCGGAGAAGGCGCGCGGGTCGTCGGCGCTCGCCGGGAGATTCGACCCCCAGCGCAGGGGCGAATTCTCCGCGCCCATGACGCGCAGGTCGAAAGCGGTCGGCTCGGACAGGATGCAGTCGGGCGTGAAGCGATCCTCGAAAATCATCGTTCTGCCGACCTGATTGTGCCCCGGTATCGGATACCAGGCGTCCGGGCAGGCGAGGTTGACGCCGTCCGGCTCGATGAAGTCGAGGGCGTAACGCGGGCGTCCCTGAACATACGAGCTGCCGTACCACCAGAGCGCGCCGCGATAAGTCAGGTCGACGGTGAGGCTGTCCCCCGGCGCGAGCGCTTCCGGCAGATGCAGGCGCAGGTCATCGCCGACGCGCTCGAACGGGACGCTGGCGTCGACCACCTCCAACTGCGAGTTGAGCGTGAACACGAGGTCTTGCAGGGGCGCGTCGCCGCGATTGGCAACGTCCATCCGCAGCGCAAAAGTTGGCGCGCTGAAGTCGCTCAGGTCGAGCGCGAGGTTGTACTGTGTCGGGACGTAGGGCACGTCCGCCGGGAGCGTCACCGTGCCGTCGGGATAGTTCTGCATGGCGTTCTCCCCGATCTGCTTGCGCTGGGTGTTGGCTTCCCCGACGACGGTGCTGTAGCCGACCGCCCCGGTCAGCATGATGGCGAAACCGACCGCCGCCGCCAGCAGCGCCGGACGCGACACCCGGTAGCGTCGCCCCCGGACGACCCGCCACCCGATCACGCCGACGAGCAGCAGCAGCGCGCCCAGATAGCACAGGTTGGTGAACGACGGGAGATCGCCGAGCGTCAGCCGCCCCCAGAACGCGGAATAGATGTAGCCGTTCCAGGCGTTGGTCATAAAGCTGAGCAGCAACGCCCAGGGAAAGACTTCGGCGTTGAGCGATGACGGCACAATTGCGTTGCCCAGCCACACTATCCCGAACAGCGGGTACATCCAGCGCCGGATACCGATCAGGCTTTGCAGCAGCCAGACGATGGCGGACGTGAGCGCCAGCACCGTCAGCCCTTCGAGCAGGAACGTCGGCAGCGCGGCGAGGAATTCCTGAAGCGAGCCGGAAGTCGCAGCCACGCCCAGCGGGGCGATCAGCAGGGTGGCGATGACCGTCAGCAGCGCCAGCCAGCGCGCAAAGACGATTTCCGCGCCGGTGGGGAACGTCCATTCCAGCGCGTCGATGCGATTGCGCTGGGCGCGCGAGGCGCTGACTCCGGAGAGAAACAGACAGCCAATGCCGATGAACGGGATCGCGCTCACGTAGAGCGTCGAGAGCAGCATCGACCGGGGTGTCATGTAGGCGAAGCCGGTGAAGCTGGCGACGACGAACGCCGACCAGAGAAGCTGAAGGACCCAGTAGCTCCAATGCAGGCAGATCAGCCGAAGCTCCAGAAGATAGGCGGCGAACCCACGCTGAAGGATGGCGTCAGGCATGTTCGACTTCTCCCTGCTTCGCCATCACGGCGACGTAGCCATCTTCCAAGCCGGAGGCTGCCGCGCTGCCGCGCCCGAACGGATTCTCGTTTGCGACGACCCGCAGCGCCATCCGCCCGCTGGCGGTTCGGCTGGAGATGATCGGGTAGCGCTGCTCGACCATCTCGTACTCAGTCGGCGCGATCTCCATCTCCCAAACTCTGCCACGCGCCTGAGCGACCAGCTCGTCCGGCGTGCCGTCGAAGGCGACGCGCCCCCGGTTCAGCACGGCGACCTGCGTGCAGCTTGCCTCAATGTCGGCGACGATGTGCGTCGAGAGGATGACGACCCGCTGCCCCGAAATGCGCGCCAGCAGATTGCGGAAGCAGATCCGTTCCTCCGGGTCAAGCCCGGCGGTCGGCTCGTCCACGACCAGCAGCTCCGGGTCGCCCAGCAGCGCCTGGGCGATGCCGAGCCGCTGCTTCATGCCGCCGGAGTAGCCGCCGACGCGCCGTTTGGCGTCTTTCGTCAGGTTGACCTGTTCCAGCACGCGCTCGACCTGCTCGCGCCGCCGGGCGCGCGGGATGTTTTTCATCGTGCCGACGTAGTCGAGCAGGTCGTAGGCGTTGAGGCTTTTGGAAAGCCGAACTCCTGCGGCAGATAGCCGAGGCGCTGGCGCACGTAATCCGGGTCGGCTTCCACGCTGCGCCCGTCAATCGTGACCTGCCCGGCGGTCGGGCGCAGCAGCGTCGTCGAGATCTTCATGAGCGTGGTCTTGCCCGCGCCGTTGGGACCAGCAGCCCGAACATGCCGCTGCCGATGCGCAGCGACACGCTGTCCAGCGCGCGAAATTTGCCAAAGTCCTTGACCAGCTCGACGATTTCCACATCCATAAGGGAACTCCTGTCCTGTCGTGCATTCTGACTCCAGGACGATACTGGCGGGCAAAAAGTTTAAAACTGGTCGGCGGCTGCCTGGCTCGTGAGTCGCGCGCCGATTTTACAGTCAGGAGCATGAACGTCACCGGACGCAAGCTGTCTGGCTAGGTGGACTAGACCACTTGACAACTTATCCACGCCGGGCTATGCTCTGAAATGGGGAGGCACGATGGTTTTGCTCAAGCGGCACAGCTACATCCCGCTCTATTTGCAGATCGCGCAGGGGATCATCGACCGGGTCAGATCGGGCGATCTCGCGCCGGGCGACCAGCTACCGTCCGAGCGGGAGATCGCGGCGGAATACGCGGTCAGCCGTGTGACCGCGCGGCAAGCCCTCGACGAACTGGTCTCGCAGGGGATGGCGTATCGCGTGCGGGGGCGCGGCACGTTCGTCGCCGAGCCGAAAATCCGTGAAGTGTCCGGCTTGCGCAGTTTCTCCGACGACATGCGCAGCCAGGGGTTACAGCCAAGCTCGCGCGTGCTGGCTCAAAAAGTGATGGAGCCGGACGCGACCGTGCGGCAGCAGCTTAAGCTCGCGCCGGACGAGCTTGTCCTCTACCTGGATCGCCTGCGCAAAGCGAACGACGCCCCGGTAGCGCTCGAAAGCGTGTACCTGCCCCATCGTCTGTGCCCCGGTCTGGAGCACGAGGACATGACGAGCCACTCGCTCTATGCCATTCTGCGCGAAAAATACGGGCTGTATCTCGCCTGGGGCGAATCCGAGATCGAGGCGCGCGGGGCGCTGCCCGCCGAAGCCGACCTGTTCGGGATCGAGGTTGGGCAGCCGGTGATGGTCGCCCGGCGGCTGACGTACACCGAGTCATTCGAGCCGATTGAGTACGCGCGCTCCGTCTATCGCGGTGACCGTTTTACCTTTTACGTGGGGAGACAGCGCATCCCACCTTTGACATCGGATGAACGACGATGACCAGTTTTGCAAGCGAAATCTGGGAGCAGCCGCAGGCTTTACGTGACACCCTTGACGGCATCGGCGGCGAAATCGACGCGCTCGCGCCGCTGGCGGAAAAGCTCCGGCAGGGGCACATCCAGCGGGTGATGCTGACGGGCATGGGGAGTTCTTATTATGCGCTTGTCCCATCCGTGATTTACCTGATGCGGAACGGGGTGACGGCGCTCGCCATCGAGTCGTCCGAGCTGCTCTATTACTACCCGGAGACGCTGGATGCGCGGACGCTGCTGGTGGCGGTGTCGCAGTCGGGCGCGTCGGTCGAGGTGCGGCGGCTGGTCGAGGAACTGAAGCGGGAAGCCACGCTGGTCGGCGTCACGAACATGCCGGACAGCCCGCTCGAACGGGCGAGTGACGTGCGCGTCCACATGCGCGCCGGGAGAGAGGAGACGGTCTCCAGCAAGAGCTACGTCTGTTCGCTGGCGGCGCTGCACCTGCTGGCTCGTGGGCTGGTGGGGGACGACCTGACCGACTCGCGGACGGGTCTGCGGCGGATTGCCGATGCTGTCGAGGATTGGCTGCCCGACTGGTCGGCGCGCGCCGACGCGATGGTGAACTGGTTTTCGGGATGCCGTTTCATCGAATTTCTGGGGCGCGGCGCATCCTGCGCTTCCGCCATGACCGGCGCGTTGATCAGCAAAGAGTGCGCCAAGTTCCCGACCGAGGGCTTGGGTGGCGGTCAGTTCCGGCATGGACCGATGGAACTCACCTCGCCCGAACTGGGCGTGATCCTGTTCGCGGGGGCGGCAGCCACGCGCCCGCTCAGCTACGGTCTCGCCTGCGACCTGGCGGATTCCGGGGCGCGCGTGGCGCTGGTCGGCGGGGATGCCGACGCCGCGCCAGGCGTTCTGCACATCCCGCTGCCGGACGCCGACGAGTGGATCGCGCCGATTGCCGAGATCATCCCCGTGCAGTTGTTCGCGGCGGCATTCGCCCGGAGTCGCGGGGTGGAAGTCGGCAAGTTCAACTTCGGCAGCAAGGTCACGACGATTGAGTAGCAGCGAGAATGCCTCGTCATCGTTCGCAAAGAGCAAGAAACATAGTTTTACTTACTTGTGGGAGGAAAGAATGAGCATTAGGCGTTTTATTATCCTTCTCGTCGGCGTCGCGCTGGTCGGCATCGTCGGACTCATGCCGGTCGTCGCGCAGGACTCCGTCACCATCAACGTGATCGGCATGGATCAGGCAGCGATGACGCCTGATGAGATTGACCAGATAGCCCGGCGCTTCGAAGAAGCGAATCCCAACGTTCACGTCGAGACATCCTACGTGCTTTACGACGGGCTGCACGATTTGCTGGTCACCTCGATTTCCAGCAATCCGCCCGCCTTCGACGTGGTGCTGGTCGACGACATCTGGTTCTCGGAATTCGTGGATGCGGGCTGGCTGCTGGACGTGAGCGACCGCATCACCGACGAGATGCGCGCGGGCGTGTTCAAGTCCGCCTGGGACATCACCACCGTCAACGGGCAGGTCTACGGGATGCCCTGGCTGCTGGATCAGAAGTATTTCTACTACAACACGCGCATTCTGAGCGACGCCGGGTTTGACGCGCCGCCGCGCACGTGGGAAGAATTGGTCGAACAGGCGCGCGCGATCAAGGCGAGCGGCGCGGTCGAATACCCGATGATCTGGTCGTGGGGGCAGTATGAAGCCGTGATTTGCGACTTCGTGACCCTGCTTTACGGCAACGGCGGGCAGTTCTTCGACGCCGACAACCAGCCGGTTTTCAACAGCCCGGAGGGTGTCGCCGCCCTGCAGTGGATGGTCGACATGGTCAACGAAGGGCTGGTCAATCCTTCGTCCATCGCCTCGGTTGAAGAGGACGTACGCAACGTGTTCTCGCAGGGGCAGGCAGCGTTTGCGACCAACTGGCTGTACATGTACGACCTGACGCAGAATCCCGACGAATCGCAGGTGGTGGGTGACGTGGGCATGGCGCTGATGCCGGTGTTCCAGTCGGCGCTCGATCAGGGGATTGAAAGCTCCACCAACAACGGCTCGATGGGCTACGCCGTCACCGCTGGCTCGGAACATCCCGACGAGGCGTGGGCGTTCGTCGAGTTCCTCACCAGCCAGCCGATCCAAACCGAATTCTCGGCGCACCAGCTCCCGATCTGGCAGACGGCGTTTGACGACCCGGATTTGATCGCTCGCAATCCCGTGACCACGCCGATGTTCGCCGAGCAGTTCCCCTGGGCGCGCGTGCGTCCGAAGGTTCCGTATTACAACGAAGCATCTCGCATCGTTCAGGTGGCGATTCAGGAAGCCCTGACCGGCGCGTCCACACCGCAGGAAGCGTTGGACAGCGCGGTCGAGCAAATCCAGCAGCTCGCCGCCGAATATACGACGTAGTTTTTTAGCAAGGCGCAGAGGCACGCAGCCCGGTGCCTCTGCGCCCTGGAGACCGCCGACCATGACTCGACAAGACTCGGTACGCACGTCGCGGCTTCCGGAGGGTGGGCTGGGGCGAATTCGTCAGCACCTGCGACACCTGGGCAATCTGGAAACGAATCAGGGCGTGCTGGCGACGCTGCTGATCCTGCCCAGCGTGGTCATCACCCTGGGGCTGATCCTGTGGCCTCTGCTCAGCACCTTCGCGCTCAGCTTCGCCAACAGCAACCTGGCTCGCCCGGAGCGCCAGCAGTTCGTCGGGCTGCAAAATTATCTGGATTTCTTCAGCGACCGCTTCTTCTGGGAGACGGTCGGGCGCACCGCCTATTTCACCATCGTCTCGGTCGGCGTCGAGCTGGTGCTGGGCATCGGCATCGCCCTGCTGATCGGCGCGCGCCCGCGTGGGTGGCGCTTCCTGCGCACGGCGATTATCATCCCCTGGGCGGTGCCGACGATTGTCAACGGCGCGATCTGGCGCTGGATTTTCAACGCCGATTACGGCGCCCTGAACGGGCTGCTGCTGCAACTGGGCTTGATCCAGCGCTACGTGCCCTGGCTGACCGACCCGACATCAGCGATGAACGTGGTCATCTTCGCGGACATCTGGCACAGCTTCCCGTTCGTCGTCCTGATCATCTCCGCCGCGCTGGCGACGCTGCCGACCGAGCTTTACGAAGCCGCTGGCATTGACGGCGCGAGCGCGTGGCAGCGCTTCACGCGCATCACCCTGCCGCTGCTGCGCCCCGCCATCATGGTGGTGCTGGTTGTGCGCACGGTGGAAGCATTCCGCGTCTTTGACATCATCTACATGATGACGCACGCCGGTCCGGTCAACGGCACGATGGTGATCTCGTTTCAGGCATACGAGGAAACGTTCCGCTACCTGCGTATCGGGTCGGGTTCGGCGCTGTCGTTCATCGTGTCGCTGTTCATCGGGGTACTGGCGCTGATCTACGTGCGGCTGCTGTACACCGAGGACACCACAGGCTAGGCGAGGACACAAGTCATGGCGACCAACCGGCGACGTATTTTTGAACAGGGCTTGCTGACGATCTGCACGATTGCCGTGTTGATCTACGTGTTCGCGCCGCTGGCGTGGCTGGTGATCTCCAGCATTTCGACGCGCGCCGAACTGCTCAGCGTGCCCCCTCACTGGCTGCCGCAGCAGCCCACCCTGCAAAATTACATCGACGTGCTGGCTCCGGGCGAAGATACGTCGCGGGCGGCGCGCGATTTCGGCGCGGCGTTGATGAACAGCATCGTGGTCTCGACGGCGGTGACGGTCATCAGCCTGGTGATTGGCTCGCTGGCGGCTTACGCCTTCGCGCGGCTCAGTTTCCGGCTGCGCCGCACCGGGCTGCTGGCGCTGGTCGGCTTACGGATGCTGCCCGCCGTGTCGGTGGTGATCCCGCTGTACGTGATCCTGCGCGACATGTCGCTGCTGAACACGCGCTCGGCGCTGATCCTGCTGTACCTCAGCTTCACACTGCCGTTCGTCATCTGGATCATGGCAAGCTTCTTTCAGAGCCTCCCGCGCGACCTGGAGGACGCCGCCCGCGTGGACGGCTGTTCCCGGCTGGGCGCGCTGTGGCACGTGATCATCCCGATTTCGCTGCCCGGCTTGGTCGCAACCGGCGTGTTCGCGTTCCTGCTGGCATGGGATGAATTCTTCTTCGCGCTGCTGTTCACCAGCACGCAAGCCGCGAAAACCGTCCCGGTGGCGATAGCCGAGTTCACGGGTCGCCACGCCATCGATTTTTCCGCTCAGGCGACCGGCGGCGTGCTGGCGGCTATCCCTCCGGTTTTACTGGCGCTGGTCTTCCAGCGGTACATCGTGCGCGGCTTGACCGCCGGTGCAGTCAAAGGGTGAAACACAACATGGAAACGCTGGCTCCGTTCGTCGTCGGCATCGACATCGGCGGGACGAACATCGTCGCAGCCATCATCGCCAGAGACGACGCCCATGTCGTCAGCCGCTCGTCGATTGCGACTGACGCCGAGCGCGGTCAGCAGGACGGGCTGCGCCGAATCGGAGACCTGATCGAGCGGGTGCTGACCGAAACCGGGCTGGATAAGCAGCAGATCGCCGGGATCGGGATCGGCTGTACGGGTCCGGTGGATTCGGAGCGCGGGCTGGTGCAGAACCCGTACACGCTGCCCACCTGGGACGACATGCCGCTGGTCGATGCGCTGGTCGAGCGCTTCGCCCTGCCGACGCTGCTGGTGCACGACTGCGCCGCCGCCGCGCTCGGCGAGTACTGGGCGGGCGCGGGGCGCGGCACGCACAATATGATCTACATCACCGTCGGCACGGGCATTGGAGCGGGGCTGATCCTCGACGGGCGGCTGTATCGCGGCATCGGTCTGCTGTCGGGGGAAGTCGGGCATCAGGTGCTCGACGTGAACGGACCGCCGTGTTACTGCGGCGCGCGGGGCTGCTGGGAGATGTTCGCCGCAGCACCCGCGATTGTGCGCATCGCCGCCGAACGCGCCACCGACTCCAGCCTGCTGCTCAGGCTGGCGGGCGGGCAGCGCGAGGCGATCACGGCGCGGCTGGTGAGTCAGGCGGCGGACGAGGGCGACCCGACCGCCGTCGAAATCATGGATCAGACGGCATTTTACATGGGGGTCGGCATCGCCAATCTGCTCAACACGCTCGCCCCCGAAATGGTCGTGCTCGGCGGCGGCGTGATGCAAAGCTGGGCGCGGCTCGCACCGACGATGCTCAGGACGATCCACGAGCGCGACGGCATGATTCCGTTTGACCGCATCCAGATCGTCCCCGCCAGCCTGGGGCTGAACGCGGGCGTCACCGGGGCGGCGCGCGCCCTGCTCGATCATCTGGAAGGCAAGCTGTAACCCCGCGAAGCGCTCAAATCCGGCGGATACAGCCGTGCGCTGTCAGGGCAGCCGGTTTCCCGCCGCCAGATAGATGTCGTACCATTCCTTGCGCGTGAGCGAAATATCGGATGCCCGGCAGATCGCCTTCACGCGATCCGCGTTGGTGGTTCCCACGATGGGCTGCATGTGCGCCGGGTGACGCAGAATCCAGGCGATGGCGATGGCGGTGTTGGTCACGCCTTTCTCCGCCGCCAGCGCGTCAATCCTCTGGTTCAGCTCCGGGAACTTGTCATTATCCAGGAATGTGCCCTCGAAGAAGCCGTACTGAAACGGCGACCAGGGCTGAATGGTAATGTCGTGCAGGCGGCAGTAATCGAGGATGCTGCCGTCCCGGTTGACCGAGAAGTCGTCTTCCATGTTGACGTTGATCCCGGCGTCGATCATGGTGGTGTTGGTGATGCTGAACTGAAGCTGGTTGATGATCAGCGGCTGCCGGACGTACTTCTTCAGCAGCTCGATCTGCATCGGGTTCTGGTTGCTGACGCCGAAATAGCGCACTTTGCCGCTCTCCTGCAGGATGGTGAAGGCTTCGGCGACTTCTTCCGGCTCGACCAGCGCATCCGGGCGGTGCAGCAGCAGCACGTCGAGATACTCGGTTTGCAGCCGCTTCAGGCTGCCGTCGACCGCTTCCAGAATGTGCTCTTTCGAGAAATCGAACATGCCCTGACGGATGCCGCACTTGGTCTGGAGGATCATCGTCTCGCGTAGGGCGGGGGTCATGTGCAGCGCTTCGGCGAACTTCGCTTCGGACTGCCCGCCGCCGTATACGTCGGCATGGTCGAAGAAGTTGATGCCCCCGTCCAGAGCCGTGTGGATCAGATGTGAGATTTCGGCAGGGGTCATGCCGGAAATGCGCATACAGCCGAGCGAGATTTCGGACGCATTAAGGTCGCAGTTCGCAATCGGAACGCTTTTCATATCATTCGTCTCCCCTGGATATTTCGTGAAGCAAGGCGGCGGCTGTGCGCCTATGGATTCACCATCGCAGCCGCCGGACTATCTTACCCTAAAAGCGACCTGGGCGAGATCGTCCGGCTTAGCCGCTTCACACTTCGTCACGTCTGCTGAGGATGGCGACGCCCGCGTTCGGCACCGGGATGGAGTGCAGCCCTGCCGAAAAGGTCGCGCGCTCGCCCGCAGCGACCGAATCGCCGGTACAGGACTGGATGGTCAGGTCGAGATCGCCGGGCGCTTCGGCAAAGTCGAGCACGATTTCGTCCGCCGAAGTCCCGTTCACCAGAATGAGTGTGCGGGTGAGGCGCGCAATTCGGGCGACGGTCGTCCCGTAAAACGCGACCAGCGTCTTTTCGGCTGTCGAAGCGCGCACGAGCGGATAGAGATAGCCGGGCTGCTGCGGCTGAAGCTGACCGCCTAGCAGCACGTCGCGGTGCTGACGCCAGAAATCCAGATAAAAGCGCAGCATTTTCTGATGAGCGGCGGGGATTTTGTCCAGCAGCACCGAGATTTGCGGGACGGCGAACAGCGAGTGGATGATCTGCATCGCCGCGCTTTCGACCGGCTCGCCGGGATGCCACATCAGCATATCGGCATGGACGGGGGTCGAGCCAGCCAGCAGGCGCACGTCGAGCGTGCGCACGCGGTTGCCGGTCAGGTCGTTCGGCACGTCGCCTGCCCGCAGCATATTGCCGTACCTGCGCATCAGCGGACCGATGTAGCTCTGCCGGAACTCGATCAACACGTCGGGCTTGAGGCGGCGCAGCTCGATCAGCACGTCGGTCAGCAGGCGATCCACCGCTTCAGGGACGGAATCATAATCGCGCCCGCCGCCGAGGGCGGGCTGCCGGTGCTGCGGCAGCAGAAATGCGTCGACAAAATCCAGCTTGAAGCCGTCGATGTGGTAATCGCGCACGAAGCGGCGGCAGGTGTCGATCAGATAGCTGCGGACTTCGGGAAAGCGCGGGTCGAGGACGTGCCAGCCCCGAACAGCATCCGGGTCGAGCACCTTATCGCTGAATCGGTGATAGGCGTTGGTGTGAACGCCCAGAAACGGGACGGCGAACCAGAGCACGTACTTCATGCCGAGCTGGTGAATCTGCTCGACGTGCTGCCGGAAGTCGGGGAATTTGTCGGGGTTGACCTGCCAGTCGCCGCAGTAAGCGTAGCCGCGCCCGTTATTGTGCGTCTGCCAGCCGTCATCGACGATCACCACGTCCATGCCGAGGTCTCTGGCGAGCCGACACTGATCCTCGACCTCGCGGGCGGACAGATTCTGATGAAACGAATACCACGTCGAGTAGAGCGGCGCGGCGGCTGACGGTGGCGCTGCTCCGGGCAGATAGTCCGGCATGGCTGCCCACCACGCGCTCACGTCCGCCAGCGCCGAGGCGTAGTCGATGGGGCGGGTATCCAGGCGCAGCGTGACGGTGTAGTCCTGCATCGGCGCGAGTGGCTCGTAAAACAGTGTGATCTGACACTGGGCTTGGGCGGTTTCTTCGATCAGCCCGACGGAAAGCTGCGCCGCGTTCAGGGCATCGGAGAGGGCGAAGGTCAGGGCGTTGCGGTCGTCGACGCCGTACAGCGCGTAGACGGGCGCGTGCGTCGTCCCCCGGCTGACGAAGCGCTGCGGATTCCAGTTCGGCTCAATCGCCCGGTTCAGGTGTGCGCCGGGATGCCATTTCAGATGGGTGTTGACGAGCGGGTGATGCCACGAGAGCGTGACCGGTGCGGGGCGCTGGGGCGATGGAGCCGAAAACGCCAGTTGAACATGGGTGATGCCCGCCGAGGGGGTGGTTATCTCGGTCGTGAGGGTGAACGGTGATGCAGCGCCCTGGACGATGATCTCGTAGCCTGCTGCCCGAAGTGTTGTCAGGTTGACGGTTGTATCCAATGCGGTATCCCGGTGATGCGTGAATCGAATGTGCGATAAGGCTATGACGGTACGGCGACCGTGACCTGCGCTCTCGGCGGCGCGGCGACTTCGACGGCTGCCTGCGGACGACCATCGCCGTCGAACACGGGCGCGGCGGGCTGGGGCGCGTCGTTCACCAGCAGAACGCCGTGATCGCCCGGAAAGCGGGCTTCCCACACAAGCGATGTGCCGCTCTCGTTACGCAGGGTCGTCAAGCGGGCGGCGTGGTGAGTCACGGAAATTACACTGTCGAGTACCGGCAGGTGATCGATGCTCGCCCACTCGGTCGCTGCGGTGAGGCGCGGCAGCGTTGAAATGGCGTGCGCCTCGGCGCGGCTGTGTATCCCCATCAGCCCGCTGACCAGCGCGCCGATCACGCTGTAGGAGACTTCCGGGTACTCGCGGCGCGGCAGCGCCGGGTCGATCAGGTGGAGCAGCGCTTCGTAGGCGGGCTGGTGATAGCCATGCGCGTAGGCGACTTCGGGAAAGTACGACTGCGATTCGACGTTCGTTTGCGGAAACTGCCGGATCAGGTCGTCCATGACGTGCTGCACTTTTGCCGGATCGCGGATGATGCCGAAGTAGAGGGCGAAGGTGTTGATGCCGAAATTCGTCCCCGGCGAGAACTCGCCATCACCCTGCATGATGCTGAAGTAATTGTGCCCGGCAGAATTCCACCACACGCGCTCGTAATGGGCGCGCAGGGCGTCGGCTTTGGCGCGAAAATGCTCGGCAGCCTCGACCTTCCCGCGCAGCGCCTGAATCTGGGCGTAGGCGTCGTAAGCGGCGAACTGCGCTGCCAGCAGGTCGCCGCCGATGCGGATGCCGCTGACGCCTTCTTCGTAACTGCCGATGCCGCGCCGCCCGTACTGCGGCAGGTGCTCCAGCAGCCCGTCGCCGTCGCTGTCCCACTGGCGCACGTATTCGTCTACGGTGCGGTCGTAAAAATTCAGAAAGACCGGGTCGTTCAGGTAATCGGCGTCGCCCGTCCAGAGATACTGCCGCCAGCAGCACGCCAGCACGTCGAAGCTGGCGGGCAGGTTGTACCAGAAATCGGCGTCGCTGGTGTAATCGACCTCGGCGGGTAGGTTGTCGCCGGTGATCTCCCAGTAGGTACACCAGTCGCGCGATTCGGCGATGTTTTCGGCAAAGCGCCGCAGCATGGTCTTGACTTCGGCGCGCAGCCCCAGCGCCTGCGCCCCGGCGCTCTGGTGGGCGACATCGCGCATACAGAAGGCGTTGCGTCCGGGCAGCGCCGCCTCGAACCAGTCGCCGACCGGGTCGCCGTGCCGCACGTAAGCCGAAGCCTGCTCGACTGCCCACGCCCAGCCAGCGGCGAGCGTCGAATCGGATGAACGAAATTCGGGTGTCATCAGCCTTCCTTCGATCCGGTAAAGGTAATGCCCTGAATAAAGGCGCGCTGCGCCAGGAAGAACAGGACGATGCACGGCAGGATCATCAGGATGGTCGCCGCCATCAACAGGTTCGTCTGCACCGAATACTGGTTCTGGAAGCCCGCCAGCCCGATAGGCAGGGTTTTCCAGCGGTCGCTGTTGACGTAGATCAGCGGACCGAAAAAGTCGTTCCAGCGCCCCATGAAGATCAGCACGCCGACGGCGGTCAGGGCGGGCTTCGAGAGCGGCAGGAAAATCTTCCACCAGATTTGGAACATGCTCGCGCCCTCGATGACCGCCGCTTCTTCCAGCGACTTCGGCAGCCCGGCGTAAAACTGGCGCAGCAGGAAGATGAAGAAGGGCGAGCCGAAGAACGAGGGCAGGATCAGCGGGTAGAGCGTGTTGATCATGCCGAGATTCTTGAACAGGATGAAGTTGGGAATGATCGTGACTTCGCCGGGCAGGAACATGGTCGCCAGCACGAAGATGAACAGGATATTGCGCCCCGGCACGCGGATGCGCGCGAAGGCGAAGGCTACCAGCGAACTCACGAGCGTCGTCGAAATGATCGGGATGATCGTCGTCAGCAGGGAATTTTTGAGATACATCCAGAACGGAAACGAGTTGAAAACCGTGATGTAGTTGTCGAAGCGCCAGACCTGCGGGATGAGATTGAGACCGGATTTGGCGATTTCTTCCAGCGACCGCACGGACGATGCCGCCATCCACAGCAGCGGATACAGGAACACCACCGACAGCCCGCCGAGGACGACGTACAGCACAATCGTCCTGAGGAGCGACCGCTCGTTCAGCCCGCGTCTGATGAGCGACTGGCGCTGATTCCGCCGGGCGACGAAAGAGATTTCGCTTGAGGAATTCATCGGGTTCACCTCATTCCGTCTCGTAGTAAACCCACGAACGACTCGTGCGGAAGATGATCAGCGTCAAAACCATGATGATGACGAACAAAATCCACGCGAGCGCCGAGCCGTAGCCCATCTTGAAGTAGTTGAAGGCATTGCTGTACAGGTAGTAGACGTAGAACAGCAGCGAGTTGCCGGGTCCGCCTTTGCCGAAAATGTAGCCGGGCGTGAACGTCTGGAGCGCGCCGATCAGCCCGGTGATGACGTTGAAGAATAGGATCGGGGTCATCTGTGGGACGGTGATGAAGCGGAACTTCTGGATGGTCGTCGCGCCGTCGATTTCAGCCGCTTCGTACAGGTACGGCGGAATGTCCTGCAGCCCGGCGAGGTAGATGATCATGGTCCCGCCGACCGTCCAGAGCGTCATGATGATGACGGCGGTCAGCGCCCAGTTGGGGTCGAGCAGCCACAGCGGTCCCTGAATGCCGAACAGCCGCAGAAGGGTGTTGATGACTCCGGTGTTGGGGTCGAAGATACGGCTGAACAGCACCGCCTGGGCGACGCCGCTCACCAGCAGCGGCAGATAGAAGAAGGTGCGGAAAAAATAGATGCCGCGCAGCTTCACGTTCATGAGCAGCGAGACCAGGAACGACAGGATGACGTTCAGCGGCACGCTGACGAGCGCGAAAACAAACGTGATGCCCAGCGCCTGACGCAAACGGGGGTCGTTCGCGGCGTCGAAGTAGTTCGCCAGCCCCACCCACTGGGGCGCGCTGGTCAGGTTCCAGGTCGTCAGGCTGATGTAGATCGAGTAGATCATCGGTCCCAGCGTGAACAGCACGAAGCCGATCAGCCAGGGCGAGACGAACAGGTAAAATGACCCGGTTTTCCAGCGGATCAGCCCGGCACGGACGAGCAGGAAGCGCGCGCCGAAAATCACCGCGTACAGCAGCGCCATCCCCAGCACGAACGGCATGAGCGGCACGAGGTCGGGCGAAATGCCGAGATCGGTAAACGTGATCTGCAACTGCCGAATGAAAGGATCCATAAGTGTGGCTCTCGTATAGAAATCAGGTAGAGGTAACCTACATCGTACCTCTACCTGCATTCATCTGGAGCGTGCTGTTACTGGTTGAACATCGCGTTCAGGGTGTCCTGTAGCTCTGGGAACACGACCGCCGGGTCTTCAGAGCCAGTCCCCAGCGCGGTGCGCGCGTTGACTTCGCGGTAGAACTCGTCCTGAATCTGGGCGTCCATCTTGTTGCCGACCGGCACGGGGGCGTTCTGCGCGGCGTAGAGGAACGCTACCAGGCTGTGACCGGGGATCGACTGGGCGAAGGCTTCGGCGGCGGACGGGATGACCGGGACACCGGCGGCAGCTTCGCTCGTGCCGAGGATATTCTGCGCGGTTTCACTTTGCCCCATGAACACTGCCAGCGCCTTAGCTTCGTCCGGGTGCAGCGTGTCCGTGCTGATGCCGAAGCCGTTGATCTCCAGCGGCTCGCCGAGTTCCGGGTCAGGCACAATCGTCCAGTTCATGCTGGAGGTCTTGACCAGCGGAATGTGCCAGGGTCCGAAGTCCGGGTACATGGCGACGCGCCCGCTCAGGAACCAGTCGAACATGCTCTGCCCGGTCGCTTCAACCGCCGTCGGCGCGTAATGATAGGTGGCGGTGGCGTCGATCACGAACTTCGCCGCGTCGATAGCGCTCTGGTCGCCAATCGTGACCTGCGTGCCGTCTTCGTTGTAGAAGGTGTTGCCGAAGGCGAACAGCCAGCCGCCGAACCACAGCGGAGCCGAGCCGAAGATGCGGCTGTCGCCTTCGCCGGAGGAAAGCTGAACCGCCAAATCCTGGAATTCCTGAGCGGTCAGCGGGGTATCGGCGTTGGGAACGGGGATGCCCGCCGCGTCGAACACGTCAACGTTGATGCCCATCACTTTCGGCTTGGCGACGAACGGCACGGCGCGCAGCTCGCCCTCGTAGCTGAGGGCGCGCGTGTACAGCGGCGAGGCATACAGGCTTTCGTCCACCTCGACCGGCGCGAACACGTCCACGAAGCCGGGGAGACTGGTGTGGCTGATCTGGACGAGGTCGGGCGGCGTGCCGCCCGCGATCATGGTCGTCACCTTTTCCTCGTAGGAATCGGGAACCCAGATGCGCTCGATGGTGATGTTGGGGTTCTCGGCTTCAAACGCGGACAGCATGGCATCGATCATGGCGGCTTCCTGATTGTTGCCCCAGTAAGCGACGCTCAGGTTGACGGTATCCTGCGCGGTGATGGCGGTCGCCGTCACCAGCAGCAGCGCCAGGACGAGAAGGAGCAGGGGGATACGATGTGAACGAGCGAAAGAGGACGTATTCATGGGCACCTTACTCTCACTTTCTCCAAATTCGTTTTATGACCCGCATTTATTGCATACTGTGTTTCGACAACGTTGTCGAAAGCGGCTAAAAGAGATGACTGTTGTCTTTGTGTTCTCCTTTCAGGCAGACTGGCGGACGACGAGGTCGACATCGAGAACGACGTGGGGCGCTACCGCCGTGTCGTTCTCTAGCATGAGAAGAAGCTGGCGCGCCGCTTCCGCGCCCAACGCATATTTGTCGATGCGGATGGTGGTGAGGGCAGGTTGAATGATGCTGGCGATGGCAATATCGTCGAAGCCGATGATCGCGCAGTCGTCCGGTATGCCGAGTCCCAACTCCTGACAGGCGCGGACAGCGCCAATCGCCATCATGTCGTTGTAGCAGAAGATCGCGGTGATTTCGGGGTGCTCGACCAGCAGTTGTCTGGCGGCGTTGTAACCGCCGTCGATGTCGCTGGCGCTGGTGTCGCCAGGGAGCAGGTAGGTTTGTTCGGGCGAGTGACCGTGCGCCGCCATCGCCTGCTTGAAGCCCTGCTCGCGCCAGCGCCGCCCCAACGGCGAGCGCACGGCGTTGATCATGGCAATCTGGCTGTGTCCTTTTTCGGTGAGGTAATCGACCGCGCGCGCAGCCCCGGCGAAAATATCCGCCTGCACGTGCGAAACCTTCGGGTGTTCCAGCGCATCGTTGACGACGACCAGCGGACCATACGAATCGGCGAAGCGCGCAAGCTCCTGAAGGCTGTGGAGCGCCGGGAAGATGATGATGCCGTCCACGCCCTGCGCGACCAGCGAATCGAGGATTTGCTGCTGCTGTTCAGCATCGTTCTCATGGCTGCACAGGAGCATATTGTGATGATTCTCGCGGGCGGTTGACAGCACCGCCTGAGCGACTTCAGGATAGAACGGGTTGCTGATGTTCGGGACAATCAAGCCGATGGAGTTGGTACGCTGAGTCACCAGGCTGCGCGCCATGAGGTTGGGGCGGTAGCCGAATTCGTCGATCACTTCCTGCACCCGGCGCACGGTCTCGGCGGAGATTTCGCCCTGCCCGTTGACGACGCGGGAGACAGTCTTAATCGAGACGTTCGCCCGTTTGGCGATCTCTTTCATGGTGACGCGCATAAAAACCTTCGCAGAAGAACTATTTCCACGCTGACAACGCTAACGACAACGTTGTCGTAATTTCAAGTCAGTATAGGGACTTTTCGTCAGGCTGTCAAGCAGTTCAGGCGCAGCGCTTAAACTGGGGGTGCTCCGCGATCTCTAACTCAACTCGAAATGGAGCATCGCAATCTCTGGAATGGTGCTGCCGCTGCGTCGCAGGACGGGCATTTCAGCGCCAATATCCAGATTAAAGGCGAGCTGCAATATGTACGTCCCGTTGGGCAGCGCCGCCCCGCTCGTGCTCAGGATCAGGGCGCGCGTGCCGTCGTCGCTCCAGACGATGACGGCGCTTGCACTGATGTCGGTGTACGCGCCGCTGCGCCGCAGCCGCTGAAGCGTGAACTGGATGCGATTCAGTCGAGCGGCTCAGGGCTTTCCAACAGCAGCGCGTAGCGACCGTCGCTGCCGAATAACTCGCTTAGCTCAACGACGGGTGGGCGGGGGCGATAGCCATCGCCGAAGAACAGGCGCGCGAGCAACTGGTAGTGTTCGCTGGCGCTCAGATCGCGCACTTCGCGCGCCGCCGTTACTGCGGCGAGCTGGTCGGTGAACTCGGTCGCGCCGGACGCCGCCAGGTCGCTGCGGGCGGCAAGCAGAGTGTTCGATGCGTCGGCGAGAGCCGCCGCCGCTGCGCTGATCGCCGCAGTCAGATCGGCGGCGGGAGGCAGGAGCGTATCGGCGGGGTAGACGACGCCCGCGAAGCTGTCGAGATGCTCGACGAAGCCGGGATAGGCGGAAGTCGAGAACTGCCAGCGGTAGACTTCACCTTTCGGCGTCGAGCGCAGCAGAATGCCCGCAAATGACGTAGGCGTCGCAGCAGCGCCGTTGTAGTACAAGCCGACGTTGCCACTCGTCAGCGCTACGTCGCTGATCGTCATGATCATGCTGCCGTCGATCTCGACGCGCAGTTGATCGCCCTCGCACGTCAGCGCCAGATCGTGTTCGCTCAGGTTGAAGTCGATGCCGCAGGATGCGCCCGCGCAGTCGAAAAGCGGTGTGCGCGACGTGACCGTATACGAAACTGCGCTCAGGTCGCAGCTTCCGGAAAGCTGCGCCAGCCGCAGGCTCTGGTCTGCCGGGTTGAACAGCAGCCGATAACACTGGAACGCGCCATCAGCGTCCATCTGGAAGCGGACGAGGAAGCCGACGCGCTCGCTACTGTCAGTGGAGAAGGTCGCCTCGAAGCGATAATCCGCCCATGCATCCTGACCGAATACGGCGATGCGCCGGCGATCACCGTCGGTTTCGGTGAGTTCGAGCCAACCTGCCACCGGATCGGTCTGCCACCCATCTGCCTGATACAGCACATAGCTGGCGATCAACTCCGCCCGGTATAGGGATTCGGCAGCCAGCGCCGTGCCGGGATACTCGCGCACCAGCACCCGCTCAAAAGCGGCGGTGGTGTTGGTGTACAGCCCGATCCGTCCTCCCGGGAAGCCGGCTTCGTCCACGAGGTCGAAAAGCAACTCGCCGCCAAGCTGACCGCGCAATCGCTGACCGAGGCACTGAACCGCCACGACCTGACCGGCAGCAGGCGCATAGGCGACGGAATCCTGCCAGAGGACGACGACATCCGATCCGGTGATGCGCTCAAAAGAACGCCCGCCAGCGTTCAGGCGCAGGCGATAGTAGCGGCGCAGCCCATCGGCGTTATCGTCGCTGTAGCGCACGACCAGACCGACTTCATCGCCGTCGCTGGTCAGTTCCGCTTCGACGGCGTAGCCCCCCCAGGCGGGATCGCCCGCGACCAGCAGCGCCCCCAGCGGTGAGAGGATCGGCGTGGCGCGGATCAGCATCCCATCCTCGGCGATCCAGTTGCCTGCGGTGCTGCCGTCCGGCGCATCGACATCCGTCCAGGCGTCGAGCGTGCCGGAAAAATCCTCGGCGAACAGGACGCCGTAGCTGGCGCTGAAGGTGTGGTTTGCCGCGATGCCGCCGACCGAGATCGAGGCGCAGTCCTCGATGCGCGTGATGTAGGGAATTGCGGTGATCGAGAGTTCGCAAGTCGGCAGCTTCGACCACTGGTTGGCGAACTGACTTGCGCCCCCGTCCTCATCCAGTATCGGCTGATCATTGGCGTCGCGCAGCCGGATCGCCATGTCCGCGCCGTACATCTGCTCGACGTAGTTCTCGTTGAATTCCGCGCCGAGATCGTAAGCGCGGTAGACGGCGCGCCCCCCGTGCGCCGGGATCAAATTGGCGATGTAGGTGCGCAGGTCGGCGAGGTCGCCAGCCGGGTAGCGCCCGGTTTCCAGCGCCGACGACTCTGCCGGAACGGGAAGCTGCGCGCCGGGCGTGAGCGCGGGCGGCGCTGCCGTCTGGAAATAGGCGAAGTGCGTATAAGCGCGCTCGTCATCGACCGCGCCGCCGCGCTTGCGCGTCACCGTGACGGTCGCCTTCAGGCGGAAGTACGTGTCCGGCGGCAGGATTGTATCCTCGCTGCTCCAACTGAGCGCATTGGCTTCGATGATCTGCTGATTGATCGTCTCGGCGTCGACGGCTGCCGCTTCCGCTTCGGTGGTGTAGCACACCGATGCCAGCACCGCGTCGTCGATCAGGGCGACGACTTCCAGCCAGTCGATTCCGCTCGCCTCGATGACCGTCGTGCCTTCGGATGCCCCCGTCTCCGCGAGCAGCGTGCCGCCGGAATAGGCGCGCACCGCTTCGAACGATCCTTCGAGGCACAGCTCGATCCGGCGCACCGGCTCCGGGAACTGAATCCAGAGCGTATAGGCGAAATACAGCCCCGGCGTGCCGTCGATGCGGCAGACGGTGTTGCGCGGCGCGGGTTGCAGCCACATGGCGTAGCGGGCGATGAACGTCAGGTTCTGGTACGGATAAATGGTGCCGACACCCTGCGCCTCGTGCCGGTCAGCCCAGTCGACGCAGTACGTGGTCGCCGACGCGCCATCGCCGCACAGCCAGTTCGGGTTGGAAGCGAGGAACCAGTCGGCGTAGGTGCGCGACGTGCGCCGGGTGAAGGCGAAAGGCGTCTTTGCCATGATTTGCAGCTTGCTCGACACCGCCCTGCCCATACCGTCGAGTTCGGCTGTCCACGCGCCGCTGAGATCGGCTGACGGGAACGGCGTCCAGCCGCCCGCGCCCGCTTTCGACCACATTTCCAGGCTGAGCGCGCCGCTTTCCAGTTCATAATCGAAGGTGTAATCGCCGATAGCCGTGCTGCCCACGTAGGCGGCGTTGACATTGCTTAAGCCGCTGCTGTCGCGCACCGAGCGGTCGAAAACGATCACCGGGCGCGCGTCGAGCGGGACGATGGGTCCGGCTTCAAACCCACCGTCGGTCGGCGCGAGCGCGCTGCCGCTCAGCGACGGCTGCCACGTTTCGCTGACCTTGAGATGCTCCAGGCTGATCGAGCGCAGCGGGTCAGCCAGATCGGGCGGCAAATCCTGCTTCCATTCGAGCAGAATATCTTCTTCGAGGTCTTTGATCGGCGCGGGCAGGTTGACGGTCAGCTCCAGCTCGCCGCGCACCCAGTAGGGCTTGGGTGTCTTGCCGGAAAGCGTGGCTTGCGCCGCGATGCCCACGCCAAACCCGGCGATGCTGACGCCGAACTCGCCGCCGAGACTCAGGCTGCCTTCAAGCTGGACGGGCTGCCACGACAGCGCCGCGCCCGCTTCGATCCACGAGGTCAGGGCGACGGCGACCGGACCGAAGCACCAGTCCTGCCCGTAGCTGACGCGAAACCCGGCGGCGATGCCGTCGGCGTCGATCATCAGGTAAGCGTCGGCGTTGAACAGCGCGATCACGTAGGCGCGAATCCGGCGCGATTCGGGCTGATCCTGCCCCAGATACAGATGCCAGTTATCGGGGCGTGAAAACTGGAAGTAGGCTTCGGCGGAGGCGCTCAGGTCGATAATCTGCTTCAGTTCCCAGCCCGCGTCGATGTTCAGCAGCAGATCGCCCGCATTCCCGTCGAACAGAGCCAGCAGGTTGAGGCTGGCTTCGCTGGTTTCGAGCAAGCCGGGCGGAAATTGCAGGATATTGGCTTTGCCGTTGAACAGGATCGTCGGTCCGGGGAGCAGCAGCGCCAGCAGCGATTTGGTCGAAATCGTCCAGCCGCATCGAACAGCGTGCCGATGACAATGCCCGCGCCAAACGCCATGCTGCCCAACTGACCGCGCCATTTGCCCGCGTCGGTGATGTTGAATTCGGGCGGCGCGGCGTACCAGCCGTACCAGTCGCCGTTGGTCGTCGTCGGCTCGACGTTGATGCCGAGCAGCCCGGCGATGCCGTAGATCGCCGCGCCCGTCGCCCACAGGGGGATACCGACCGGCAGCTCCAGGCTGAGGAAAACGTAGACGTAGTTGTAGTCGAGCGCCAGATCGTGACCGAGCTTGATCGAGGCATCGAGGTTGATGCCCAGCGGCGACAGGTCGAGCGTAGCGCTGCCCGTGAAGTAGTGGTCGTCGCCGTCGTTCATGAGTGAAACGCCGCCGTCGAGGTGCAGCACACCGGGCGTGGTCAGCTCGATGCCGACGCCTTGCAGCGTCAGGTCGACCGAGAAGTCGACGCTCGGATTCCAGAGGATGCGCAGTCCTTCGACCGAGACTCCGGTCGGCAGCAGGTCGATCAGATTCACGCCGCCGGAGAAGCCGATCCACGAGCGCCCGTCGTCCTGCTTGCCGAAGCCGATAGCGCTCATCTCCATGCGGAAGCCGAATAGATCGACCGCCAGCGGCGCTTGCAGGTCGATCCAGCCGCCGGGCACGCTCACTTCGCCATTGGGACGGATGCACAGCGACTGCACGCCGACTTCGGGCCACTGAAGATCGGCGACCGAGAGCAGCAGTGAGCCGCTGATCAGTACGCCGATCCCCTGCTCGTCGACGACGAAGCCGAGGCTGGTCAATTTCAGCGTCCCGACCTGAGGAATTTCCAGACTGGCGAGTCCCTGAGGATCGGCGAGGGCAATGGTCAGCGCGCCGTCCAGCCCAAGCCCCAGATTCACGTCGACGGTTCTGTCGATGAAGGGGATAGTGAGCGCCCCATTGATCTCGCAGCCGGTGATCGCGTTCTGCACGAACGTCAGGCTGACGCTCGTCAGGCTGAACGGGAAGCCCATGCACGCCCCGCGCTCGGTCAGCCCGGCATCGCCGCGCGTCGCCTGCACCGTGCCGGTGAATCCCTGATTGCCGATGAAAGCATTGCGGATCGACACCGACTCAATCGGGAAGTCGTCGGGAAAGACGACGCTGCCGTCGGCGATAAAGACGCCGCGAAAATCGGCGGTCAGTTGCGCGTCCGGGTGCGCCGCCATCAACTCCGCTGACGAGTCGCTGCTGAAGCACAGCGTCACCACGCCGGGGACGACGACCACGCCCGTATCGCCGATGGCAAACGGCGCGAGCGCAATCGTATCGAGGTTCTGGAAGTCGAGATTGCCGTCGGTGTCGAGTGTGACCGTCGCGTTTTCGAAGGCGATTTCGTAAATGCCGCCCTCGACCACGCGGTAGATGCCGTTTTCGAGGACGACCGGGCGGATCAGCGCGGCGTCGAAGCGCAGCCCGACGCGCGACGTGAGGGCGAAGGTGATTTTGTCCGCCGCGAAGGTCACGCTCAGCCCAATGTTTGTCGCCGCGCCGCCGCCGAGCACGAGGGCGATGCCCTGCGCACCCAGGAGCGGGAAGCCGACTTCTTCGACGCCTTCCCAGGCGACTTCGAGCGCGGCGGCGAGGCTGTCCTCGAACTCCTCCACCGACGATTCAATCAGGTACAGGCGATCCAGCAGCGAATCGTCGGGGTAGGCGGCGAAGTCGGCGGGGAACAGCGGCAGCGCCGACCAGCTTTGCAGGTCTGCTCGCAGCGGCAGGTAGGTTTGGGCAAGGTCGGTCATGAGTTTTCTCGGCTTCTCAAAAGGCGCTTAGATGCAGTGGTCGGTCGGATGGGCGATCAGGTTCTGCCAGGACATCCAGCCGACCGTTTCGAAGATGCCCCCCGGCTGGCTGGTCGACGGATCGTTGCCCTGCACGCGGGACGGGGCGACGCCGATGCTGGCGAGCCAGGTGTCGAGCGCCGTCGGGATTTCGAGCAGGCTGTCGCTGCTGGCGAGCTGGAGATGCTCCTGCCAGAGCGCTACCCGCAGGTCGCGCGCAGACTGGCGAACTTCGTAATCGACCCCCTGATGGTTGTAAGTGATCACGTCGTCGCCGACCACGCCGATGTTGATCTCGGTGTCCATCGTCATGCTGCGCGGGGTGACGTTGGCTGACCCCAGCGTGTAATACACGTCATCCACGATCATCAGCTTGGCGTGAACGTAGATCGGCGTGCCGTCGGCGTGGACGAGCTGGCAGGGGTAGAACAGCGGCAGCGACGCCGGCGCTTCGCGGATGATGTCGAAATTCGCGTCGAGATAGTAGCCTTCGCCGCCGCCGTACAGATTGGTCAGCACGATGACGTACACAGGTGGATTCTGGTTCAGGCGGTCGCGCAGGGCGGTGGAGATGGTTTCGTCCACGAAAAATGGCGATTCGATGTAAATGTAATGCTGGGCATTGGCGATGGCGTTGACGTAGGCTTGCTGGATGGTCTGCACGCCGCCGCTGGGCACGAACCACGACGGATAGCCGAGGCTGCTGCAACTGTAGGTGTTCAGCACCTCGACCTGATTCCTCGGTCCGGTGAGCGCGCCGCTCGAAATGCCGTAGGTTTCCGACGGGATGTGCGTCGTCTCGGTTTTGAGGGCGGAAGCCGCTTCGTCATTCGAATTCCAGCGGTTGACGAAGTCGTACCACAGATAGGTCGCCGCCGGACCTTCCACCTTGGCTTGGACATCGTGCCAGCCGTGATAGGAGCCGAGGATGCCAGTCGCATTGTGCTGAGGATCGTCCAGACGGTCGTACACCGGGTCGATACCGCCGCAGAATCCGGTCAGGCGATAGCCGCCAAAGCCGTCGACCTTGCCGAAAATCGCGTATTTGTCGTGATGCGATCCCTGAACCGGATGGTGCGTGTCGATGATCACCTGCCCGCCCGCCGCGCCGATGTCGTTCATGACGCGCACATGGGTCTGGCGATGATCCGTGTTGTAGTAGGTTGAAGAGTCGGGCATCCCCTTGTAGAGCAGAATGCGAATGTCAGCTCCGCGATTGATGGCGTCGATAAATTCGTCCTTGAGCGTTTTGGTGCTGCCGGGCAGGGTGGTCGTATCGTGGTACATGATCCACGAGCCGTAGAAGCAGAAATCGCCCGCGCCGAGCGCGGTGATCTGGCTTTGAATTTCGCCCAGCGCCGCCTGTCCGTCGATCAGCGGGGTGACGACGTTTTCGCCCGTCAGGGTATGGGTGAGAAACCACGAACTGGTGTCGGTCATTGTGTTTATCCTGTCACCGCGTCGACGACGATCTCGTTGTACTCCACGCTCAGGTTGCCGCTGGCGGAGCGAACCCGCAGGCGGTAGGTATTGGTCTCGGCTGCCGTCGCACCCGCATCGGCATAAGCTCGCGTACCGGCGGGCAGCCAGCCAGTCACCGCCAGCCAGATGCCGCCCGTTTCCGGCGCGCTGCGCTGGATCAGCGTTTCGTGGGTTTCATCCGCCAGCCTCCAGCGCATCAGCACGGCGCTCGCGTCGTCGTTCCAGCGCGCGACACCCCATTCGGGCGGCGCGGGCGCAGCAGTATCAACCGGGCGCGCCATGCCAACCGGAGACGGTTTCGACACATTGCCGCTGCTGTCGACCGCCGCGAGACAGTAGGCGTAGGTTTTCCCGGCGAGCAGATTCTCGTCGGCATACGTTTCGATCACCGCGCCCGCCGTCGGCGTGAGGATCGCTGTCGGCGCGACTCGCCGCACATCTGCGAGTGCGTCGCTGGTCTCGGCGCGCCACAGGTGATAAGCCGCCAGATCGGTCTCGGCGTTGGCGCGCCAGTTGAGGGTGACGCTGCGCTCTCCGGCGAGGATGCTCGTCACGACCGGAGTCGCAGGCGGCGTGATGTCGTAGATGTGCACGGGCGGGTAGGTGTCGCTCCACGCGCCCGGCACGTTCGCGGCGCTCATGGCGCGAACGCGGTACAGGTACACGCCCTGACCGCGCCCGTCGAACGTGTCGGTGTAGGACGTTTCGGTCACGGTTTCTGTGTTCACGCGCCGGAACGCCGCTTCGCTGCCGGGACGATTCGCCAGCGCCTGAATCTGCGCGTCGTCGAGCGCCGGATAGAAATGCGCTGACCAGTCACGCCATGCTTCGGTCGTCAGCGTATCGGCTGTCAGATCGGGATAGTTCGCCGCCAGCCAGTCGTCAAAACCCGGATCGTCGGCGAACGGATCGACGGTGGCGTAGAAGCCCTTGCCTTCGCGCCGAGCCTGGCTGTCCCGGTCGAACAGCGCCGCGCTGCTGCACCGATAGACGACATATTCGCTGTCATCCGGCACAGGCGACCAGCTCAGCGTGTAAAGCGCCTGCCCGAAGTAATTGGCGGGCTGGGCGTAGATCGGCTCAGTACCTGCTGGGGGCACGCCACCGGGCGCGGGCAGCGCCGCCCGCTGGACGGCGATGATCTTGCACGGCGTCCCGACCGCGCTCTCGTTGCCCGGCTGATCGCCAAGCGCGCCGTGCTGCGGCAGAGTCCAGCGCGGGTCGTCCTCGACATACGCTCTGCCATCCGAAGCGGACACGCCGATATGCGCCGCCGCCGTCCCGCTGATGGCTTGCAGGAGACGCTCAGGTATGGGCAGATAGACCTGATAGCGCCGCCCCGGATAGTAGACGAAGGCATTTCCGGCGGTGGGCTGCACATTGGTGGGCGGATCGCCCGCCAGCTCGCGCGGGTTGATGGTCAGGGTCAGCCCGCCGTCGGTAGCGTGGCGGGTTACGTGGTAGATCATCCCGCTGCTGACCAGCACGCCCGGTGTCAACATGCCGTCATCGTCCAATGCCTGATCGGTCGTGACGACCAGAGCGTCCGCTTCGACGCTGACCGAGACAATCTGCCCTACGACGACGGGCAGGTCGACCGCTGGCTCGACGTGCAGCCGCCGATCCCAGCCTGTCGCCTGCTTATAATCTGTCCAGTAGGGCTTGCCGGGGCTGAATACCAGCGAGAACGACCCGACCTGTGGTTTCAGCGGCGGCGCGGTGAGGTGGTTGACCGTGAGGACGACATTGTCGCCGGTCGTGTTGCCGCGCACCTCGAAATAGGTCGAGCCGACGCGCACCCACTCCCCCGCGAGATCGTCGGCGCTGCCGTTCCAGCGAGCGTCGGTCACGAGCGCCGAAAACGTCGCGCGATCCGTGATGCCGCTGATGCTGCCGTGAAGCGTGTTCAGGTCACCCAACAACGCATAGATGCGAAACTGCCCCGCCGCGCCGGTCACGTCAGGCGCTTGCAGGCGCGCGAACCCCGACCACTCCCACGCGACCCTGATGCCCGGCGCGTGGGTCGCGTCCTCCGCAGGCAGGTAGGGATCGTCGGCATCGAGATAGCTGGCGCGGACGGCGGTCGGCGGGGGCGGCGCGACGGCATCGCGCACCTGCACGACGGCTCGCCTGCCCCAGTCGCTCAGCCGCCCGAACAGGTCAACCGCCTGCACCTGATAGCCATACCAGCCATCGGGCAAAAAGTGATCGAGATAAAACGGCGTGCGCGCGCCAGCGGCGACGCTCCCGGTGATCAGCGTTGGCGAGGCTGGATTGAGGACGATGGGGTCGCCCGCAGGCTCCGGTCGATCCCCATTGCCGCCGTATGCCCGGCGCAGGAAATAGAAGATGCCCTCTTCTTCCATGAGGCTGGTGGCGTTCGAGGAAGCTCCCAGCGCAGCGCGATCGTCTGACCGTCAATCAGCGTGCCGTCGTCGGCGAGGCTCGCGCCGCCGGGCAGCACCACCGCCGCCGTGACCGCGCTCGCCAGCACGGGCGCTGGCGACTGGATGCGGTGGCGGAAGGTGACGTACTGCAAATCGCCGACCGTCCCTGTCGTCCGGCGGGCGACCAGCTCCACCAGTGTGATCGTCGCGTCAACGTCGAGGCGCAGGTCGGTGATGCCCGGCGCGTGCTCGATGGTGATCGTGTTGTCGCCTGCAACGGTTTCGACTTCCTCGATCCGAGACCCGCTCTGATAGGCGCCGACTGTGAGCGGGGAGTCGGTCTTGAGCCGCAGCGTCACCGAAGCCGCGCCTTCCGGCAGCGTGATCGTCAGCGGCGCGCCCGCGATCAATGGCTCGATTCGCAGGGCGCTGGTCGCATCGTCGTCCCAGGTGTCGTCAACGACCGTCATCGGGTTCGGCGACGCGATGAGCACATCGTCCAGCGCGAGCGTGGTCGCATAGCGAGCGCCGACGGTCAGGGCGTCGAAGCTGTACGCTTTGCCGGGGAACGGTCGCTCTCCCCAGTGACCGACGATGCGGTAATCGTAGAATGTTCCGGCGGTTACGTCGCTGTCCTGCCAGTAGAGTCCCAGGATGCGCGCCAGATTCGGGTCGAGCGCCGTCAGGCGCAGAAGCTGAAGCGTTTGCCAGCGGAGCTTGTTCGGCGCGGGCAGGTCGTTCGCGCTGCTGCCGACTTCGTCGACATAGGCGCGCCGCTGCGGGCGTGTCCCGACGAGATCGTACAGGAGGGCGTGCAGCTCGTCGTCGAAGCCGCTCTGATAGCGGGCGCGGACTTCGTCGGAAAGCCCTGCCGGGAGGCGTGCGGCTGCTTCGGCGCTGTCGTCGGGCGAATGAGGATGAACGCCCGACCAGTCGGGGTGGGTGATGGGCAGGACAATCGGCGCGTGGTTGATGGGGATGTCCGTCCAGTTGATCGTCAGGCTGTCGGACGCGCGCACGACGCATACCTGGCAGATCAGCATGTCTGTGCCGCTGAGCGTCACGAAGTCGATGGCATCCGCGTGCAGGCGCAGCACGAGATTGCCGCCCACCGCTTCACGCGCCTGCGCCCGATCCACCAGCACGTTGCCGTCGTTGCTACGCCAGAAGGCTTCGGCGGTGATCGGCAGCGGGCTGGCTGGATCGATGGTGATTTCGACCGTGCGCATCGGCTCGTCGAAGCCGATGATCAGGGTCTGCTCGCCGGGCAGCTTGAGCGATCTGTCGACCTGCTCGCCGCAACCGCCCTGAAGATGGGCTTCGCCGGAGGGATGGATCACGAACTTCGGTCCGTTATCCGAGCCGATCAGGTCGATGCCGCCGCCGTCATGCGGAAAAAACTGGGCGCACCACTCCTGCCCGCGACGATGCTCGCGGCGAAAGATGTCGAATCCGCCCGCCGGGAAGCCCAGATCGCTCTCGAAATCCCAGCGCAGGTGGATGCCGGTGGACATCGTGCTGCCGTCGGCGAGCGGCTGCCCGCCGTCCGTGCCGAGCGCGACCAGAGCCAGCCACTGCGGTTGCTGCCAGCGTAACATCGGTTTCACTCCTAATCCGCGCGGCTGTAGCGCCGATCCACGAACGTTTCGGCAAAGCCCATATATCGGTAGACATCGGCAAAATTCGTGGCAAGTCCCAGCGAAGCGCGCAGCGCCCCGGTCGTCTTGCCGTCGATGACCTGCAGGAACTGCTCGAAGCTGAGGCTGTCCTTGTCCCGGAAACAGGCGACCAGCTCGTCCCGGCTGAAGCCGAGCGCCAGCTCGCGCGCGCCCGGATTACAGTGACAGCCCGCTCGCAGCGAGATGCGCTGCTCGTTCGCCAGCCGCTCGACTTCAGCGCAGTCGATCAACGCGCCATCGGGATCGAAAAAGTTGACCTGAACCGTCCCGCCGCGCCGCTCGACGTTCGGCGGACCGTACAGCCGGATGACGGGGCTGCCGTTGCTGTGGCGCAGCGCGGTCAACTGTTCGATCAGCCACCCGGTCAGACATATGACGCGCGTGTGGATCAGGTCGATGCCGATGGATTCGACGTAGCGGAGTCCGAATTCGACGGCAGGCAGGCTCAGGTAATTGACCGTGCCATCCTCGAAGCCGGGCGCGCCGGGCGTCAGGTAGTGGTCGAATGCCTGCACCGACGAGAAGGTGATCGTGCCGCCCGAATACCAGGGACGGCGCAGCTTGCGAAGGGCATTTTGGCGCACCAGCAGGCAGCCGATCCCGGTCGGGTAGCCGAAAATCTTGTAGAAGGAGATGTCGACGAAATCGGGATGCCACTGGCTGAGGTCGAGCCGGTTTGCCGGGACGAACGACGCCGCGTCGAGCAGTATATCCCAGCCTTTCGCCTGCGCCCGCGCGATCCATTCCAGCGGGTGCTGCACGCCGGTGAAATTCGACTGGGCGGGATAGGCAAAGAGATTGTTCCGACCGGGGCGACCTTCGTCCAGTGCCGCCGCCAGCTCCGCTTCGTCCACCCGCAGGTCGGGCGGGACAACCGGGAGATAGGTGACGGCTGCGCCTCGTGCGCGGGCGAACTCGCGGATGCCGTTGACGGAATTGTGATTGTCGAAGGTCAGCAGATACTGATCGCCATCGGCAAACGGGTAGGACTCGCCCACGAGCTTCAATGCGCCGGTGGAATTGGGTGTGAAAATGGCGGTGTACTCGTCCGGCGACGCGTTGAAATAGCGCAGCACGGCGTCGCGCGCGTGCTCCACCAGTTCCGTCATCGCCATCGACGTAAGGTTTTTGGAGTGCGGGTTGCCAAAGATGCCGTCCGTCAGCAGCGCCATGTGCTCGCGCAACTGCGATTCCGCGTACAGGCTGCCGCCTGTGTAATCTAAGTAAACGTGCCCCTGGCGATCCAGCCGCCCGTATTCGGTCGCGCGCAGGGCATCCAGTTTTTGGGTCGATGAATAAGCAGGATAATTATCCAAAAACGACTTGAACGCTTCATCCATCCATTCGGGAGCGTAATGCCCCTTTTGGGCGGCTTTCAACGACTCCATAGTTAGAGGTATCGCTTTCGGTAGGCGCGGGCGGCGGGAGCAGCCGGGGATTCGCTCTGAGCTTGGCACTTCCCGCTCATGCGCTTGCTCAGCCGCAGGCGAATCTGACAGATCAGCAGCCAGAGACGGTGCTGCCGCGACTGACGCGGCGTCTCCACAACTTCGTCAAATTGCTCGCCCGGTCTTGGCGTTCGATGCGGTCTCATACCTGAAAGCAGCGTGACGGTGTCTTGCCAGGGTTGAAAAGGCTTCATCGTTGCGTTCCCTTCACTACTCGCGGGCGTCTACGCGGTCGGCGATGAAATAGAACTAGAGATGTATCGCATTTCAGCTAGATATGAATAATATATAGAATAGGCGCGACAAGCGCGTGACAGGTGCGTGACAGAAAACCGATATGAGCGATTTGCGACTGTATCTATTTGGGCTGCCCCGGCTCGAATATCAGGGGATACCCGTCAAGATCGAGCGGCGTAAGGCGCTGGCGCTCGTGGCATTCCTCGCGCTCGCCGAACAGCGACAAAGCCGCGATCTGATTGCAACCCTGCTGTGGCCCGATCTCGACCGGGATCACGGGCGCTCGGCGCTGCGCAGCACCCTGCGCGCCCTGACGACCCCCATCCCGGCTGAATGGATCGACTCGGAGCGAACCAGCCTGATGCTGATGCGCGATGCCCTGTGGGTGGACGTTCATGCGTTCACGGCGCTGCTCTCCGGCGGCGATACGCACGGGCACAGCCCGCTGGTCGTCTGCGATAAATGCGTGGCGCTGTACGATGAGGCGCTGGCGCTCTATCAGGCGGATTTCATGGCGGGGTTCAGTCTGGACGACAGCGTCGATTACGACGACTGGCAGCAGGCGCAGCGCGACTGGCTGCGGCGGGAATTTGCTGATATACACCGTCGCCTGTCGGTCTATTACGCCGAGGCGCAGCAGTACGATCAGGCGATCCGGTATGCCAAACAATGGCTGGTGGTCGATACCCTGCACGAACCGGCGCACCGCCAGTTGATCCGTCTGTATGCTGCCAATGGTCAACGGAGCGAGGCGCTGCGCCAGTATCATCAAGCCGCCGAAGTGCTGGATACCGAACTGGCGACGCCGCCCGAAGATGAGACGACTCAGCTTTACGAATCGATCCTGAACGGACAGTTTTCCTTCAGCCAAAGCTCAATCTCGGTCAATACACAGGCGTCAAGTGTGCTGCCGCCGTATCCGTCGCTGGTGATCGGGCGCGATCCGGCGCTGAATGAAATCAAGCGGCGTTTGGGCATTGGCGGCGGCGAGACGCGCGGTGTCACGATCATTCAGGGCTGGCCCGGCGTCGGCAAAAGCACGACGGTCGCCCTGCTCGCCCACGATCAGGAAATAGCCCGGCAGTTCCCGGATGGCATTCTCTGGGCATCGTTAGGGGAAAACCCCAGCATCCTCAGCGAGATTTCGACGTGGGCGGATGCGCTCAGGATAAACGAGCCGGGGCGGGCGCGCAAAGTTGAAGAAATCAGCGCTCAACTGACCGCCGCGCTGCGCGACAAGCGCGTTCTGCTGATTGTGGACGATGTATGGATGCCGAACACGCCCAGCCGTTCCGGGTAGGCGGGCAGAACTGCGCTCTGGTCATCACCAGCCGCCTGAACGACGTTGCATCCGCGCTTGCGCCGACCGCCTTTGATCTGTATCACCTGCCGGTGTTGACCGACGCGGATGCCCTCGAACTGCTGAGCAAGCTCACGCCGGAAGCTGTCCTCGAATATCCTGACGAGGCGCAGGAATTGGTGCGTGATCTGGAAGGACTGCCGCTGGCGGTTCACGTCGCCGGGCGGCTGCTGCACACCGAGTCGCGGCTGGGCTGGGGCATTCGGGAGCTGCTTGCCGAACTGCGAACGGGAGCCGGGCTGCTCCAGGCGCGCGTCCCCAGCGGGATGATCGGCGCGGGGCGCGATACGTCGCCGACGGTCGCCGCGCTGCTGAAGCGCAGCACCGACCTGCTCGACCGCGAGATGCGCCGCCGCTTCGCCTTTCTTGGCTTGTTCGTCCCGAAGCCCGCCACATTCGATCTGGAGGCGATGGCGGTCGCGTGGGATGTCAGCGATCCGCGACCGGTGGCGCGCGTGCTGGTCAACCGGGGCTTGCTGGAGCCGGTCAGCGGGGGGCGTTTCCAGATGCACGCGCTGCTCGTCCTGCACGCGCGCTCGCTGCTGGAACAGGAAGGTTTGACGCTATGACAGCAGTCCAGCCAATTGCAGGTGTCCAGATGCGTCTGGCTGAGCATTATCTGGACATTCTGCGCCGTGCGAGCGCCGCTGTCCACCGGGGGCGCGGCAATCGCACGTACTGGTACACCCGAATTGAACAGGACTGGCTGCAAATTCAGCGCTGGCAGACGTGGTCGGCGCTGGCGGCGGATAGCGACAGCGTGCAGGCGCGGGTTTGTCTCGATTTTTCGATTGCAGGGCTTGAAATCCTGCGCGTGCGGCAAAGCCCGCCGGAACGCATCACCTGGCTGAAACAGGCGCTTCTGGTTGCGCAACAGATTAACGACAGCGCGGCAGAGCGAACGCTGCTGCACGAGCTTGGTCACACCTACTTTGTCGTTGGGGCGAGCGACGAAGCCACGCAAACCGCCCGGCATCTGCTCCAGATCGCCGAAGCCTCTGGCGACGATTTCAATATGGGGCGCGCCTGGTATGTTCTGGGGCAGGCGGGGCTTCATGTCGGCGCGCTGGACGATGCCGACAATGCCTTCCGCAAGAGTGTTGCGCTGCTGGAAAAAGTCGGCGCAGAAGCGGAGCTTGGACGCGCCTTTCAGGGTATGGGACGGGTCGCCATGTACAGCGGGGACAGTCCGCGCGCCCTCGATTTTTTCAGACGCTATCTGCAAATTGTCGAACGTTCCGGGCGAGAAGCCGAACTCGTGCCCGCATATCTCACCATGAACCATGTTCTGCTGGAACTGCGAGACTATTCATCGGCGAAGGTTTACGCCGAGCGTGCGCTCCAGATTTGTCTGAATACTGGCTTTCAAAGGATGCTGCCGTCCATCTGGCTGTCACTTGGCGTGACCGAGGCGGAACTCGGCAATCTCGAGGCGGCGTGCCGCCACTATGAAGCGGGAATTGCCGTATCGCGGCTGGTTCAGGCGAAATCGTCCCTGATCGAAATCCAATGGTACTTTGGCGACGCGCGAATGCGCCAGCAAAACTACGTGGAAGCCTACACCTATCTGCAGGAGGCGCTGCGGCTTGCGCATGAAAATCACATTCTCTATTTTTTGTGCGAGATAACCGCCGCCTTAACGCGCTGGCATCTGGAACAGAACCAGACGGCTGCGGCGTGCGAACCGCTGCGCGAAGCGCTGGGCTATGCCCAGCAGCTTGGAAGCGATAATTTCCTCGCGGTGGTGTTCGTTCCCGCGATCATGTTGTGGCGGCAGGCGAACCGGGCTGATCAGGCGGCGCAGTGGGCGGGGGTGTTGAGCCTGCACGCGGAATACGTGAATCCCAGACTCTTCAATCCGCTTTGCGCGCAGCTTGAACAGGAACTCGGCGCGGAGCGCTATAATCGAGCGCTCGAAGCGGGAAAATCGTATACGTTGAAGGACGCCGTGACCGAGGTGGTTGAACAACTGGATCGCCTTGAAATCGAGGCGCAGAAATGACTTTAGCGACAGTGTCTCCGCTGTCTTCACTTCAGACTGCGCAGTTTCGGCTTGCCCGCCATTACCTGAACAAGCTGCGCACCGCCGACACCGCCTATCGGCACGGGCAGTCGAGCATCGCCTATGGCAGCGCGCTGTTCGATCTGGAATGGGAACAGATTCAGCACTGGCAGGCGTGGGCGGCGCAGCAGCGAGGAAGCGATCAGGCTTCGGCGCAGCTTTGCGAGGAGTTTTCACTCGCGGGATTGGAGGTGCTGTCGAACCGCCGCAGTGCCGCCGACCATGCCGTGTGGCTGAAAGCAGCGCTGGAGTCGGCGCAGCAGCTCGATGATGGGGCAGCGGCGTGTACGCTGTACTACGAGCTGGCGATGATTTACTATCGCCTCGGCACGCTCTACGAGATGGAGCGGCTGGCTCAACAGCTTCTGAAGCTCGGCGAGGCGGCGAACGATTCGCTGTCGGTCGGGCGAGCGTACCTGCTGCTGGGCGTTTTCGCCGACGAGCGAGGCAGATACGACGAAGCAGAGGCATTTTATCAGCGCGCGCTGGAGCTGTCGGTCGAAATCGACAGCGACGAGGTGACGGTGCGGGCGCTGAACGGTCTGGGGGCGGTCGCTTTCTATCGCGGGGAATACGAGAAGGCGTACCACTACCTGTCGCGCCAGCTCGACCTGATGGAAGCCACCGGGAACAAGAGCAAAATCTGCCACGCGCTGATTGCGATGGGCAGGATATTGATCGCGCAGAAAGCGTATGATCGGGCAGAGGAATGTCTCCTGCGCGCCGTGAATATGTGCCGTTTGCTCGGCTTTCGGCGGCTGCTGGGCGTCGGGCTGCTCAATCTCGGCGCATTGGAATTGCAGCGCAATCAACTGGAAGCTGCCCGCAGCCACCTCGAAGAGGGGATGGAGGTGGTGCGAAGCACGAACACGCAGCGGCAGGTCATTCGCGGTCTCACTCTGCTGGGCGATACGTATGCGCGACAGGGGCATTTACCCGAAGCGCTGGCGAAGCTGCAGGAAGGCATGGCACTGGCGCGCGACGCCGGGCTTCCGCGCCACCTGTGCGATTTGCAGTACACGCTGACAACCGTCTATCTGGCTCTGAATGACCTCGAAGCGGCGCGAACCGCTCTGTATGAGACGCTGAAGCTCGCGCACGAAATCGATTCGTACTCTCAACAAGTGGACGCGCTGGCGTGCGCGATAACCTACTTTCAGCGGATCGGGTTCAGCGAGACGGCAGCCGTCTGGGCGGGATCGCTTGTGGATGAACCGATGCTGGATCAGTCCCGGCTCACACCTGTTTTCAAGGAGATCGAAGCATCGCTCGGCAGCGAGGCGTATCAGCGGGCGCTCGCGCAGGGACGGGCGCGATCCGTAGTCGACGCTGTCTCAGAAGTCCTCGCGCTCATGAACGCCGCATAGGTTTTCACGCGGGGACGTATATTCGAACGGCTGCTGCACAGCGTATGTGACAGCGCGCTAGCGCTGGAACTGCCCCGATTTTTCGCCGGTGTTCAGTCGGCGATATTTCCCCGGACTCTCGCCCACGATTTTCTTGAAGCTCCGGTAGAAGTAGGGGACATTGGTATAGCCAAGCTGGAATACAATTTCCTCGATGGTGAGGTCGGTAGTGGAGAGCAGGTTCATCGCCCGCTCCATCTGAAGCCGGGTCAAATATTCCTTCAGCGAAATCCCCATCTCCCGACGAAATGCCCTGGAGAGCGCCGAACGCGACATGTTCATGAATTCCGCCAACTGATCGATTCGCATCGCGGGTGAGATGTTGTCCTGAATGTAGTTGAGGAGTGCCCGATATTTCGAAATGCTTCGCGCTTTGCTCCACAGGCTGTCCATCAGTGGCTCGCAGAAGCGCACAATCGCCTGGAATGCGAGCGCAAGACAGGTCATCTGCCGTCCGGCGAAGTAGCTTTCCACCATCTCGTTGTACAGATTCTCGGCATCGGCAAGCGAAGGGACGCCTTCAACACCGCTAAAGACTGACATACCCGTGCCATCGAGAATTCGAAAGTGGAAGTAGAACAGGTCAGATCGCTGATAGGTGACGCGAAACTCCTGCCCGGCGGGGATCAGATAAATCTGTCGCGGCGCAAGATCAAAGGCTTGCCTTTTCGCGTCGATATGCGCGCCTCCATTGAGGAACAGGAAAAGCCGCGAGACGTTTGGGCGGACGTGATGAAAGTACATGTTGTCCTGCGGAAACTGGGTGATGCTTCCGGGAACAATGAATTCGCAGCGCATCTCCAGAATGAGATCGTCTTTTCGGAGGTAGAAATTCATGCCGCTTAAGGGCTGCTCCGCAATTTCCTCGAAAACGACCTCGCTGTAGCTGACCACTGGATTACCTCCGCAGATTGATGGCATCTGATGATTTCCCGCCTGCGCCACCTTAGGGCGATGTCCCAAAAGTGCAGTAACGCAGCTCAATTTCTCATTGGGGCTGCACTGATTTTCGCCTAAAGTGTAATAAAAGTGAATATTGCTCTTGTTTGACAAAGGAACAGCACAGCAATGGTCAACCAGAAGCTCGTTGATTACACGTCGCGCGTCGCCAAATACACTTTTGCCAGCACGCTCGACGAGCAGGTCGCGCAGCTACAGGCTAATCCGCTCGTGCAGCGCTTTCAAGCAGCGCGGCAGGCGGCGATTGGCGACCGCTTCCGCCCAATTTATCACTTTGTCAATCCGGAAGGCGGATTGAACGACCCGAACGGGCTGTGCTTCTGGCAGGGTCGCTGGCATCTGTTTTATCAGGCATATCCGCCTGAAGACCCGCGCCAGCATTGGGGGCACGCGGTGAGCGACGACCTGATCCACTGGCAGGATTTGCCGTATGCGATTTACCCCAATCCCGAAGAGTGCTGCTTCTCCGGGGCGACCCTGGTCGAAGACGACCGCGTCATCGCCATGTATCACGGCACGCAAGTCGGCAATATGGTCGCCGTATCCAGCGATCCGCTGCTCCTGAACTGGGAGAAGGTGGCTGGCAAGGCGGTCATCCCGCTGCACAGCCCCGATGGTTCTCCGTTGCCGTATCGGGTATTCGACCCATGCATCTGGAAAAAGGGGGATTTTTACTACGCGCTTTCGGGCGGCACACTGCCGACGGGACCCGGTGGCGCGCCCCGCTGCGCCGACTTCCTGTTCCGGTCAGATGACCTGGAACACTGGGAATATTTGCATCCATTTGTCGAAGGCGATCAATTCACCGCGAACGGGGATGATGGCGCTTGCCCCTATTTCTGGCAGATTGGCAACCGGCACATGCTGTTGTTCTTCAGCCACCGACGCGGCGGGCAGTACCTGATCGGCGACTATGACGAAGCCCGCGACAAGCTTGTCGCAACCGGTTATGGCAATTTCAACTTCGGCGCTGCCTGGCCCGGCGGCGTCCACGCGCCGTCGGCGACGCCGGATGGGCACGGCGGCATCATCACGATATTCAACATGAACTGGGGCTTGCCGATCCGGGAAGAGGCTTCCGAGAAACAGCGGAAATCGGACGCTGTGTGGGGGATGCAGATTATGAGCCTGCCTAGACACCTCACCCTGACCGATGCCGGACAACTGCACGTCGAGCCTGCGGGCGCGGTAGAGACCCTCCGCGACGAGCATATACAGATTAGGAACGTGACCATTCCCGCAAACCAGGAAATGGTTCTCGGCGGCATTTCAGGCAGCGCTATCGAACTGGCGCTGGAAATCGACACCAACGATGCACCGGTGGTCGTGGTCGACGTGCTGCGCTCGCCGGATCGTCAGGAGCACACGCGCATCGCGTTCTACCGGAATCGCGGGCTGAAACCCATCACACCAGACGGTCACATCGCTTCGACGCCGCGCGGCGAAGACGCCTTCAGCCTGATCAGCATCGATACCTCGCATTCGTCCATCCTGCCGGATGCACTGTCGCGCGCGCCGGAGACCGCGCCGGTCTATCTTGAGCCGGACGAAAATCTTTCCCTGCGAATCTTTATAGACAAAAGCATCGTCGAAGTGTTCGTCAACGGCAAGCAGTGTGTAGCGACCCGCGTTTACCCGGCGCGTGACGACAGCATACAGGTGTCGCTGGAAGCGCGTGGTAACGCCATGCGACTGATCTCGCTGGATGCCTGGCAGTTGAAGTCGATCTATAGGTGAACAGGGGATGCAAAAAGAAAGCGCTTCCGGGCATAACCGAAGCGCTTTCTTTGGTTGTCTATGGGGAGCTGCAATCAGGACTCTTCGCCGCGCGGGTACTCGTATGCCCCGACAGCGTTGATCGCCGCAATCGTGCTCAGGTCGGTCTTGGGCTGGCGGTCATAGGTGAGCAGCCCGTTGATTTCCTGCTCCACGTCGGTCAACTGCGTATAGCAGAAGCCTTGCAGCACGGATGAAGCCATGACTGCCTCGACGATTTCACGATAGCGCTGGACGAACTCCGCTTCATCACTGGCAGTCGAGTAGCCCCAACCGGCTGCGTCATTCTTGCGGAAGGCGACGCCGCCGTACTCCGTCAGCAGAATCGGCTGCCCCTGATGCGCGAATCCGGTGGTAAACAGATCGCGCTTGGCGGGTGTCGCCGCCAGAATGGTATCCGCCGTGCTGTAGCGTTGGGACAGCACTGCGCCATTGCTTTCGTAATCGTGAATGGTGAGCAGGTCAGTCTGAGCGTGCTCCCAGCCGTCATTGGAGATGACCAAGCGGGTCGAGTCCAGCGAGCGCGTCAGGTTGTAGAGCGTTACCAGCAGCCCGCGCTGGTGCGGATCGTTTTTGAGATCGGGGACGCCCCAGCTTTCGTTCATCGGAACCCAGGCGACAATGCACGGGTGGTTGTAATCGCGGCGCACCGCCGCCTGCCATTCCGCCGTGAGGCGCTGGACGGAGGTCGGCGAAAAAGCGAAGGTGTTCGCCATTTCGCCCCACACCAGCAGCCCGATTTTGTCCGCCCAGTACAGGTAGCGCGGGTCTTCCACTTTCTGATGCTTGCGCGCGCCGTTGAAGCCCATCGTTTTGGTCAACTCGATGTCGCGCCTGAAATCCTCGTCGGTCGGAAAGGTCAGCACGCCGTCCGGGTGATACCCCTGATCCAGCACCAGCTTCATCAGGTATGGCTGGTTGTTGAGCCGGATTTGCCCGTTATCGATGCTGATCTTGCGCATCCCGAAGTAGCTCTGCACTTCGTCCAGGATTTGCCCATCATGTTTCACCCGGACGGTCAGGTCATACAAAGCAGGATTTTCGGGACTCCACAGATGCAGATTGCTGCCGAGGCTGATCGACAGGGAAGCGCGCGTGTCGTCCGGCGAAAAGACGCTGGCGGCAACCTGCTCACCCTGATAGGTGATGTCGGTCTCGACTTCGACACCGGCGGACTGGCTGCCCGCCAGAACGTATTCGACCTGAAGTGCGGAGCGGTCAACGTCCGGCGTCAGGCGCAGATCGTCGAGATAGGCAGCGCCAACCGGCTCCAGCCACACCGTCTGCCAGATGCCGGTCGTGCGGGTGTAGAAGATGGACGCCGATTCAGCTTTCCAGTACTGCTTGCCGCGCGGCTGGTCCAGGTCGGTCGAGCTATCTTCCACGCGCACGACCAGCGTATTCGCTGAATCGCGCAGGAACGGCGTGATGTCGACGCGAAACGGCGTATGACCGCCTTCGTGATAAGCCGCGAAACTGCCGTTCACCCAGACCCATGCCCGGTAATCCACCGCCCCGAAGTGAAGCAGAATGCTGCTGCCGTGCCAGTCGGCGGGAATTTCAAAGCCGCGCTGATACCAGACCACGTCGTGAAATTCGTTCGTGTGAATCCCGCTGGCTTTCGACTGGAAGGCAAACGGCACGGTGATTTCGCGCTGAAGGGGCGCGTTCTCGCTCCAGCGCTCGCGCAGACCAGCATCAGCGTCGTCGAAGTCAAAGCGCCACGTGCCGTTGAGATTAAGCCATCGTTCCCGCACAAATTGGGGACGGGGATATTCGGGGCGGGGCATCGTCATACAAGATTATCCTTCCTGCGGGCGGATCAGAACTGCGACATCTTTCAACGGCTCGTCAAGATGCGGTAGATCGAAACTCAGCACGCCGTCCTGTGTCAATCCGTCGGCAGTGGTGAGGATGTTGCCCTGATAGGTTTCCCAGAACTCAATCTGATAGGCGCCGTCTGCCAGCACATCGTCAACGGTCACGCTGACGTTTTCGAATGATGCTGCCGGGTCGCGGCGAGTATCCAGCAGCAGCCAGAGGATCGCTGTCTGCCCATCCGAGCAGGCAGCCTTAATGATATATCGCTGGCTGATGCGCACATCGGTGACGATGCTGCGGCTGTCAAAGTGCGCCCAGTCTATCGTCGCGGCGAAACGCGCCAAGCCCAGCAGATTATCACGCAGTTCGGGCAAAATCCAGTGGGGAGTGGTGTAGGGCCAGCGCATCCCCGACCCGGCTCCGCCAGCGGCAAGATGCCCCCAGCTCATGTTGTGGTGGTATTCCTGATCGAAGCTGGGATTCTCGATCCAGTCGTCAATCGGACCGCTCTCGCTGTCGAAGTACGGGCGTCCGTCGCGGATTTCCGCCAGCGACTGCACCACGCCGCCCGCCATCGTCGGTCCCGCGCCGACCGGGTTATCAGGTCGCTTAATGTCGTTGCCGATGTAGAGGTGTGTGTTGGCGAAGTCGAGCGACGGGCTGCGGTAGATGACGTTCGCCAGCGCTCCAGTTGGCACGGGCGCGGCGCTCGACACCGTGATCAGGTGGGTGCGCCCCCACCGCTCGGTTTCGAGCTGCCGAATGTAAGCCGCCATGTCGGTCACGTAGGCGTCAATTTCCGCCGCCGAAGCATTCCACCAGATGTCGATCTCGTTCATGATGTCCCAGGCGAAGATGTTCGGCGAGCCGCCCCAGCGCTCGATCATGAAGCGCCAGCGGTTCTTCTGCGCCGCGATACAGTCCGGGTCGGTCAGCCAGTCGCGCATGTCCTCGCACGGACCGCCGAGCGCGGCATTGTAGGGATAGCGTCCCCAGTTTTTCGCCTGCCAGAAGGTATCGTATGGCGTCAGCAGCAGGTAGAGACCGTGTTTTTCGGCGAGCGGGATGAAATCGTCCCAGAACTGCACCACCGAATCGGAAAACGTGCCAACCGGGTTTTCCAGGTAAGTGTGCGGCTGCTCCGAATATTCGACCATGATGCGGCTGACGGTGATGCCGTGCGCGCGCAGATCGCTGATGTAGGCTTCGGTGGCTTCCGGCGACACCCGGTTCAGCAGCGTGCCCAGCCCCGCCCAGGGGACGCCGTCATTTTCGCCGATGACGATGAACCCCTGTCCCTGCTCGTCGACGAAATAGCGACCGTCCGGCGCGACCGAAATGTAGCCGTGATACTGCGGCAAAGCGATGTCGGATTGAGCGGCTGCGTTCATTCCCAGTAACAGACAGGCGAACAGGATCACGACTAAGCGGCGCACGTCGGCTATCCCTTCAGCCCGGTCATGGTCACGCTTTCGACAAAGTAGCGCTGGAGCAGGACGAATACGGCGATAATCGGCGCGAGCGCTATCATCGAGCCAGCCATCAGCAGCGCCCACTGGCGCTCGTATGCCGAATTGAGGCGCGCCAGCATGAGCGGTACGGTGTACAGGTCGGTAGCGCCCTGCAAATAGATCAGCGGTCCCAGGAAGTCGTTCCAGCGGGCGATAAAGCCGAGCACGAACAACGTGGCGATAATCGGCTTGGCGTTGGGGATGAAGATGTGCCAGTAAATCTGGAAGAAGTTGCAGCCGTCGACTTTGGCGGCGTCCTCCAGCTCGCGGGGCATCGTCATGAAGAACTGGCGGCTGAGGAACACGGCGAATGCCGACCCGAACAGCAGCGGGACGATCAGCGGCAGCCACGTTTTGATCCAGCCCAGATAGCGGAACAGGATGAAGGTCGGAATCATCGTGACGACAGCGGGGATCATCATGGTGATCAGCAGCAGTGCAAAGAAGGTATTTCTGCCGACGAAGCGCATCCGCGCGAAAGCAAAGCCTGCCAGCGTGCTAATGAATATCTCACCGGTGGTCGTGAACACCGCGATGAAGGTCGAGTTCAACATGCCGCGCGCGAGGTCGGTCTTCTGCCAGACGTTGACGTAATTGTCGAAAATCAGCGGGTTGGGAATCCACTGCGGTGGCATGGTGAAAATGCCGCGCTCCGGCTTGAGCGAAGTCGACAGCATCCAGAAGAAGGGCAGGAGCATCGCTACCGAGCCGAGAATGAGGATCACATACGACACATAGCGTGCGATCTGCTCTCGTTCCCGCTTGCCCCACCGACTCTGAAATACGGCAGGCTGTTGTAAGGTTTGTTCAGCCATCGCACACCTCTATCCTTCCGCATCGCCTTCGTAAAACACCCAGCGCCGGGCAAGTAGAAAGTTGATCACGGTGATGATCATGATGATCACGCCCAGAAACCACGCCTGCGTGGAGGCGTAGCCCATCTGCAAGTCGCGGAAGGCGTTTTCGTAGATGAGCATCACAATCGTGCGCGAGGCGTTGCCGGGACCGCCCGCCGTCATGATGTAGGGCTGCACGAAGTTCTGAAAGCCGCCGATCATCCCGGTGACGAGCAGGAAAAACGTGGTCGGGGAGAGGCTGGGCCAGGTCACGTAGCGAAATTTCGCCACCAGCCCTGCGCCGTCGAGTTCGGCGGCTTCGTACAGGTGGCTGGGGATACCCTGCAATCCGGCGAGGTAGATCAGCATCTGAAAGCCGAGACCGCCCCAGACGCCCATGATGATCAGCGCAGATTTGACCGTCGTCCTGTCCTGAAGCCAGTTCGTGCCCGCCGGGAGTCCAAGCTGACCGAGGATGTAGTTGAGCAGCCCGAAATCCGGGTTGAAAATCCACAGCCAGATCAGCGCGGTCGCGGCAATCGGCAGGATGACGGGCAGATAGTAGATCGCTCGAAACACGCTTGAGCCGTGAATCTTCTGATTGAGAGCAATCGCCAGAATCAGCGATATGAACATCGAAATCGGGATGCCGAGCATCAGAAAGACCGTGTTGAACAGCCCTTCCCACAGCACCGGGTCGCGCGCGCCAACGGCGTACAGATTGCCAGCAATCGTCGCGTCGAACCAGGGCTTGTAGCCCTCAGGGAACACTTCGGTGACGACGGTGTAGCGCGGCACGCAGGTGATCGGCTGTTTGGTGCGCGGATCGGTCGTGCCCTCGTAATCGCCAATCTGCGAGGCGAGGACGGTTTCTCTCCCGCAGCGATACAGCGCTTCGCTGGTGGCGGCATCGGTCATGGGCGGAACCTGAACCACTGACAGGCTGAGGACATCCTGCCAGTTCTTCATCCCCACCCACTGCGGCGCGGTGAGCAAATCCCATTTGGAGAAGCTGATGAAAATCGAGGCGATCATCGGCAGCGCGGCGAAAATCACAAAGCCGATCAGCGGCGCGGCAATGAACAGATAACCCCAGAAACGTTCGATATTTGCCAGCGATGAGCGCGAAGAAGTGGAAAAAGTAGTCGCCATAATTTGTACCTCCGCAGTCATTCTTGACGAGCGTGTATTCGAGCCTGCTGCCCTTCAAAAATGCCGCAGTCGAGCGGGTGGGTGTGCGACCGGGTTGGGGGCTTGATCGCTCCCGCCCCGGTCACGTTTTCATGGATGAACGTGCAGGCAGCCGGGTATGGCGACGCCTGCACACTGCGTGTGGCTAGCTTAGCCTTCGAGAGTCGCCCATGCTTCGTCGAGACCCTGCTGGAAGGCGTCCGCGCGTTCAGCGAAGGCATCCTCAGCCAGCTTGGAGTTGTCGATGACGACATCCAGCCAGACCCCGCGCCAGAAATTGTCGTCGAACCACTGCCCGTACAGCGGTGTCCGCGTCCAGGGACCGGGCAGCTCGCAGCGTGCCGCCTCAAGGTAGATTTCGGCGTTGCCGGGATACTGATCGGTCTGGAGGAAGGCTTCGGTCTGGGCGACCGAAATCTGATTGGGAATCTGGAAGCCGAGCGCCGACTGCTGAGTCTGCCCGTCCGCGCCAGCGACGAATTCGATGAAGCGGAAGGCTTGTTCGAGGTGTTCCTCGCCCGCGCTGCCGGCGATGACGGCGACGCCAACCGAACCCGACCAGCCGGAGAAGCTGCAATCGGACTGATTCTGGTAGGACGTGACCGAGCCACTGGGACCGACGACGTTGGGGATGACGCTCCACTTGAAGTCGAGGGTGTTGCGATAGCCCGTGACTGCCCAGCGCCCGCCGGTCGTCATGGCAACCCGACCCGATTCAAACATCTGGTCGTAGCTCATCGACGAAAGCTGCTGCTGAGTCGGACGAATCTGGTAGACGTGGTCGAGGTCGGAGAGGAACTGGATCGCTTCAATCGTGTTCGGATCGCTGGCTCCCAGGAAGGTGCGCGCATCATCGCTGATGAACTGCCCGCCGTTGCCAAAGACCGCGTTTTCCATCCAGATGTCGCCGAGACCGTACACTTCAACGTTCTCGCGGTCAAATCCATCGTCGCCGGGGTGCTTGCCGCTGCTGTCGACGGTGAGCTGCGTGCCAACGGCGATCAGCTCATCCCACGTCATCGGAACCTTCGGATCAGGCAGCGGAACACCCGCTGCATTGAAAAGGTCTTCATTGATGTACAATATCGTCGGGCCGATGTCTTTCGGGAGTGCATAAAGGTCGCCCGTGCCAAGTGACCGTGTTTCCGCGTCCCAACGATACCGGCCCAATGCCGATGGCCAAATGTCATCCGGATTGATGACCGTGCTCGCGTCGACGAGCGCCTGAATGTTGACCAGCGTCCCAGCCGGAGCAAAGGCGGAGAAGTCGCCATCCGGGACGTATGCGATGTCCGGTGGCGTGCCACCGGCGATCATCGTCTTGAGCGCCGTCACGTAGTCGGTCGGGATTTGCTCGTATTCGATGACCACGTCGGTGTTTGCCGCGTTGAAGGCATCGGTGAGCGACTGGAACACGTCGTGTTCCTCCGGTCCACCCCAGCCCACGAACCGCAGTGTGACGGGATCCTGTGCGCTAGCGACGGTCATCCCCATGCTCAAAACGAGCAGCAGGACAAAGACGGTAATGCCAAATCGTCTGTTCATGTGTATTCTCCTAAATCAATCGTAATGACTGCGAACCTCGGTTTTTTGTAGTTAGCCGATACACCTCCTTTTGCGCGGCTTCCGGGTCTTTGAAGCGTCGGCGTGCGTCTAGTGAAAACGCATCCTCATGTGGATGTCCTGGGGATAGTTGCCGAAGTAATGACCAAACAGGTTCAACCCGCCGACGTTTTCCGCATCCGGCTTCACGCCAATGCGCAGCGAGATGAACTGCCCATTCACGAGCTTCACATCATCTAGCGTCACGTCCGAGACGCGGATGCCGTCGACATACGAACCCTCGCCGGTGACTTTCCACATCTTCAGCAAGCCGTACTGCGAATTCCATTCTTCCCACCAGTCCGGCGTGAGCGCGCCGCGCTCGCCGCCGAAATCGCCGGGACTCGTCCAGGTGCCGATCTCGACATTGTTGATCCACACCGTGATGTCGGAGGGCCAGTTCGGGTCGTGCAGCGGGGCTTCGGAACAGACCTCGAAGCTGACCTGAAGACTCTCCAGCGTGCCGTTGGCGCGGGCGCGGTTGGGGAAGCGGTATTCCACGAAGCCGTGCTTGAACCATAACAATTGGGCGTTGACCCGTTCGGGGTCGTAGAAGGTTTCAGGATCGTCGAGATGTCCAATGATCCCGGATTGGCTCACGAGTCCGCAGGTTGGGACGACAGAGCAGTCGACGTAAGCGCCAATCGGCATCCCGATGTCGACCACGTTGTCGGTCGTGCGCTCGCCGCTCGGCAAGCTGATGACGACCTGATCGTACAGCCGCACGCAGACCTTCTTGAGTCCCCGGCTGGCGGGCTGAAGCTCGGTTCGAATGAGACCGGATTTTTCGAGCTGGTTGACGTGGAGCGCCGCTGTGCTGGCGGGCATGTTGAACGCTTCGGCGATCTCGTTGACGCTGCACGTATGGCTGCCGAGGAAGCGCAGAATTTCGAGGCGGGTCGCCGACGCCAGCCCTTTCGACAGACGCTCGATGTCGTCGGAGGAGCCTTCGTTGGCATTGATAATTAACTTGCGTCCAGAATCTTCGGGCATGTGTTTACCTAAAAATGAAACATAGACTTATGTTTTATTTTGTTGAAATTGCCTCAAAACTCTGCTATAACAGGTTATTTCAACGGAATGAAGCAGGTTATTATGTTTAGAATGATTATAACCTGTTTTGAATGTCTGTCAACTTCTTTGGGGTTGAGAAGGGTGAAAGGGATGGGTAAAAGAAAGTGGATAAGCTCCATATTGGAGTCGTTGATGGCTGTAAAGATGAACATTGTGTTGAGTATTCTTGCTAATTGAACCCTGTGAGGAAATGGAATATGTCCGCTTCATCCACGAGCGCAAAAATCTATCTGGACACGAACCGCATCATCAGCTCGATTTCGCCGCTGCTGTTCAGCGGGTTCGCCGAACACATGGGGCGCTGCATCTACGAAGGCATCTACGACCCTGAATCGCCTCACGCCGACGAAAACGGACTGCGCAAAGACGTGCTGGCAGCCCTGCGCGAACTCAACTACCGCTCGATCCGCTACCCCGGCGGCAACTTCCTGAGCGGCTACCGCTGGCTGGACGGCGTCGGTCCCAAAGACCAGCGCCCGCGCCGCCGCGATCTCGCCTGGCAGTCGACTGAGACCAACCAGTTCGGCACGGATGAATTCATGCAGTTCTGCAAGGCAATCAACACCGAGCCGATGATGGCGGTCAACATGGGCACGGGCACGATTCAGGACGCGGCTGATCTGGTCGAATACTGCAACGCCCCGGTCGGCACGCAGTACGCCGATCTGCGCGCCGAGCACGGCTACCCGGATCCGTATGGTGTCCGATACTGGTGCCTGGGCAACGAGATGGATGGACCCTGGCAGATCGGGCATCTGGACGCCGAGGACTACGGCAAGAAGGCGCGCGAAGCCGCCAGGATGATGCGCTGGCATGACCCGTCGATCCAGTTGGTGCTGTGCGGGTCATCGAATTCGTACATGCCGACCTACCCGGAATGGGATCGGGTCGCGCTCGAACTGTGCTGGGAGCAGGTGGAATATCACTCCCTGCACTACTACGCCGTCAACCGGGACAACGATACCGCCAGCTATCTGGCGCTTAGCGCTGAATTCGAGGGCTTTGTCGATACGCTGACCGGGGTGCTGCGCTACGTGAAAGCGAAGCAGCGCTCGAAGCACGACGTGTATCTGTCGTGGGATGAATGGAACGTGGTTCATGACCATGATGGCGGCGAGTCGCGGGAACCCTGGCAGGAAGCGCCGCATCTCGGCGAGCTTAGCTACAACCTGGAAGATGCGCTGGTCGTCGCGGAGTGGCTGAACGTGTTCCTGCGCAAGTCGGACGTGCTGAAAATCACCTGCCTGGCGCAAATCGTGAACCTGCTCGGTCCGATCCTGACGACGCGCGAGTCGATCCTCAAACAGACGATTTTCTATCCGATCATGCTGTTCAGTCGGCTCGCCAGCGGGAGCGCGCTGGATGTGGCGGTTAACGCGCCGCGCTATGAGACGAAGCGGTTTGGCGATCAGCCGCTGCTGGATGTTTCGGCATCGTACAACCCGGAAACCGGCGCGAATGCCGTCTTTGTGGTCAACCGCAACCAGACTGAAAGCCTTCCGGTCGAGCTGATCTGGCAAGACCGCGCGCCGAAACAGGTCAACAGTATGCAACGGGTATCGGGAGTGATCCCAAGGCAGCCAACACCTTCGGAATCCGGCGCAGATCACGGCAGTCCCGGTCGATGCGCCGGAAATCGCGGGAAACTCAGCCACGCTGCTGCTGCCGCCGCTGTCCTTCACCGCGCTGGAAGTCGCCCTGTAGACAGACGAAGCGTTCATATCTCGCCTGATACTCGGAGAGGCAATCATGGCTGGATTCAATGGTCTCGGCATGAACATGGGGAATTTGTGGCGGCTGTCCGGCGCGAAGAGCCGGTCGATCAGCCCGGAGAATTTCACGGGCGAAAAGGGCAGCGGCGGTATGGCGACGGAAGGCACCGGCGCGTATGCCGCGCGCGACCTGGGGCGCGGGTGGAAGATTTCGCCGTCGGTCGTCATCAAGGCGGGCGAGACGCGGACGCTGGCGGATATTGAAGGACCGGGGGCGATCCAGCAAATCTGGATCACGCCGACCGGACACTGGCGGCACGCCATTCTGCGATTTTACTGGGACGATGCGGACGTGCCGTCAGTCGAATGCCCGGTGGGGGATTTCTTCGCCTGCGGCTGGGGCGAATTCGCGCAGGTGAGTTCGCTGGCGGTCTGCGTCAACCCCGGCTCTGCCTTCAACTGCTACTGGGAAATGCCGTTTCGGAAGCGCTGCCGCGTCACGATGACCAACATCGCCGAGGACGACATGGTGCTGTACTACCAGATTAACTACGTGCTGACGGAGGTTCCGGAGGACGCGGCTTACTTCCACGCGCAGTTCAGGCGCGTCAACCCGCTGCCGTACAAAGAGGTCTACACCATCCTCGACGGCGTGAAGGGGGCGGGGCACTATGTCGGAACCTATATGGCGTGGGGGTCGAACAACAATTTATGGTGGGGGGAGGGCGAAATCAAGTTTTATCTGGATGGCGATGAGTACCCCACGATCTGCGGAACAGGCACCGAAGATTACTTCTGCGGCTCGTACAACTTCGACCCAAGCCCGAGGCACGATCAGGGCTACGTGACCTATACGACGCCCTACGCCGGGTTTCATCAGGTGATTCGCCCGAACAGTGACTACCGCACGCAGATGCGATTTGGCTTATATCGCTGGCATGTTTCCGACCCGATACGGTTTGAGCGGGACATCAAAGTGACGATGCAGGCACTTGGCTGGGGGTACAAGAGCGCTACCTGCCGCTGCAGGACGACATCGCGTCGGTCGCGTTCTGGTATCAAACGCTGCCGACAGCGCCTTTCCTCCGCTGCCGAACCGTGACGAGCTTGAGGTGATCTGGGCTGAGCTGACCGCTACCGCCATCATGAGGGGATGTTCGCGCAGATCGAGACATCCCCATGAGGCTTTTCTCACGGGTAGCCATCGTCAGTACAACAGCTAAAGCAAGCATATTTTTGTTTAAAGAGCAGGACACAAGCTATCGAAAAATTGCTCTGCTGGTTGTCGGGCAATGGCTCGCGTCACGGTATAATCGTCCTGTTCAACTGGCTTGCCGTGCCGCGCGAAAGAAGCTTATGAAGCGAGAGAGTCGGTTCCGGGCAATTCAAGTGTTGCTGGATGACCAGGAACGGGTCTACGTCGAGGATTTGGCGTCTCATTTCGATGTGTCCCCGGAAACCATTCGCCGCGATCTTGCCACCATGTCCGAGCAGGGGTTGGTGCGAAAAATCTACGGCGGAGCGGTCAAGCTTCAGTCGGCGCAGGAGAATTCGTTCGCGCTGCGCACGCAGCAGTACGCCGCGCAAAAGACGCTGATCGCCCACTATGCGGTACGCTTCCTAAAATCAGGCGACAGCCTGTTCATGAATGCGGGCACGACTACGACGATTTTCGCTCAGGAGGTGGTCAGGCAAATCGATCACCTGATCGTGGTTACCAACTCCCCGCAGATTGCTCACGTGTTCTGGAACAACGGTCAAAGCCACAACACCATTTACCTGCTTGGCGGTGAGTATAACGGCGCTGAGGTCGAGACGCTCGGCAGCGCCGTTGTCGATCAGATTCGCCGCTTTCATGCTGACCACGCTTTCCTCACGGTTGGATCGGTCAATGCCATGCAGGGGTTCATGGAGTATCGACCTGAGCTTGCGGCGATCAGCGGAGCTATGGCAGCCCAGGCGCGGCGTACCACCGTCCTGATCGACAGCAGCAAGCTGGATCGAATGGCATTGATCACGGGCTGCGGCATCGAGGCAGTTGACCGAATGGTCACCGACGCTCCTCCGTCCGACGCCCTCAGCAACGCCCTGCACAGAGTCGGCGCACAACTCCATATCGCCGGCATGATCTCCTGAATCCCACCCCGCGCATTTAGAAGTTATTGGTTACAGGTGTGAACGCTTAATCGGTCACTATTTCCGCAACTGGAATGACCATTCGGTCATTTCTTCAATCCAGCTTAAAACCAGATTAACACAAGAACGCTATATCTCAGCGGACTCACGCGCCCTACCGTCGAAACAAGTACGCACTTCTGCACAGGTCGACGCCTTGTTTGCCGTATTGAGGGAGTATTCAGGTCATGGGACTTCGTTTAGCACGCACGCTGATCGGTATTTTCCTACTTCTCTGCGTTGGGCTGCTGCCGTCATCCGCACAAAGCCAGATGACCTACAGCGAAGCGCCGATGCTGGCAGAAATGGTCACGGCGGGAACGCTGCCGCCAGTCGAAGAACGCCTGCCTCAAAGTCCGTTGGTCGTCGAGCCGATGCAAATGGGACAGTACGGCGGCACCTGGCATCGTCTGATGACCGGCGTCGGCGACGACGGTAATCTGGAGCGCACCGTCAGCTACGAGCCGCTGGTGCGCTGGGATACCGAGTTCAATCAGGTGATTCCGAACGTGGCGGAAAGCTGGGAAGTCGGCGCCGACGGGCGCGAGTTCACCTTCCACCTGCGCCCCGGTATGAAATGGTCGGACGGCGTGCCCTTCACCGCCGACGACATCCAGTTCTGGTACGATGCCGTCGCCAGCAACCCCGACCTCAATCCGGGTGGCATGGATTTTCTGGTTGTCGGTGGCGAAATGGCGACCTTCGACATGATCGACGATTACACGGTCAAATTCACTTTCACTGAACCCGCCGGGTTGTTTCTGGCGCAGTTGGCGCAGGAGTGGGGCGCGCAGATCGTGTACTATGCGCGTCACTACTTCGAGCAGTATCACCCGGATTACAACCCGGACGTTCCCGCCCAGGCGCAGGCGGAAGGCTTCGATAACTGGGTCGATTACTTCTACAATCACGGTGGCGACCATTACAACCCGTCGCGCTGGTCGCCGGGCGTCCCCACGCTCGACCCCTGGATGGCGGAGAACGCCCTTCAGAGTGACACGACGCGCCTTTCGCTCGTCCGCAATCCCTACTATTTTAAGGTCGATCCCGAAGGTCGGCAGTATCCGTATATCGACTACATGGCGTTCGACGTTGTGCCGGAAGTCCAGAACATGGTGCTGCGCGCCGCCAACGGCGAAGTCGATATGCAGGAGCGGCACTTCACCACGCTCGATAACAAGGCGTTCCTCGCCGACAATCAGACCAAGGGCGACTATCACTTCGTCACGCTGAACTCGACCGACAGCAATACCGCCGTGCTTCAGTTGAACCAGACTTCCAAGAACCCGGCGCTGCGCGAGATTTTCCAGAACCGCGATTTCCGGGTGGCGCTGTCGTATGCCATCAACCGTCAGGAGATGATCGACACGCTCTACTTCGGCACGACGACGCCCGCCCAGCCCGCGCCGCTGCCCAGCGACGCGCTCTACAACGCGACGCTGGCGACCCAGTACACCGAATACGATCCCGACATGGCGAACCAGATGCTCGACGCCGCCGGCTACGCCGAGAAGAACGCCGACGGTATCCGCCTCGCGCCGGATGGCAGCCCGATCAGCTTCGTGATGGTGTTCAGCGACTTTCCCGACACTGCGCCGCAGGTGATGGAGTTCGTACAGCGCTACTGGCGCGCCGTCGGCATCGATATGCAGCCGCGCCAGATGCCGCGCGAAGCCTTCGACGAGCTGGTCTACGCCAACGGTCACGACGCGGCGCTGTGGGGCGGTGAAGGCGGTATTCACCCGATTGGTCGCCCGCACAACTACATGCCGAACGACAACAATGCCTGGTTCGCCTCGGCGTGGGGCATCTGGTCGGAATCGCCCGGCGACCCGAACGCCGAAGAGCCGACCAACCCGGCGGCGATGCAGCAGATCGAGTTGTTCGACCAGATCAAGCAGACCGCCGATCAGGACGAGCAGAATGCTCTCATGACACAGATTCTGAACCTCGCCGCTGAGCAGTTCTGGACGATTGGCATCAGCACGCCTCAGCCGTCCTACGCGCTGGTCAGGAACAATTTCATGAACGTGCCGGACGAGATGCCGCTGGCGTGGGAATGGCCCACACCTGCGCCCGCCAACACGTTCACGTTCTTCTTCGCCAGTTAGGATATGGGGATTCAGTAGGGGCACAGCACGCTGTGCCCCTACAAGCTTTGGAGATCGAGTTGACCCAATACGTGCTGCGCCGGTTGCTGGCATCACTGGCGACTCTGTTCGTGCTCTCGGTCGTGACCTTCATCATTATTGACCTGCCGCCGGGCGACTACGTGACGACCTACGTCTCCGAGCTGCGCCACCGGGGTGATCCGGTTGATCAGGCGACGATTGTCGCCCTGCGCGAGCGTTATGGCTTCGACCAGCCGATCTTCATCCGCTACGGCAAATGGATGCTCAATCTGTTAGGCGGCGACTTCGGGCGCTCATTTCTCTACAACCAGCCGGTCACAGACCTGATCGGCGAGCGCCTGCTGCTGACGGTCGTGGTTTCGGGCGTGACGCTGCTGGTCTCGTGGGCGATAGCGTTCCCGATTGGCATTTATTCCGCTGTCCGCCCATACTCGTTTGGCGACTACCTGTTCACGCTGATCGGCTTCGTCGGGCTGGCGATTCCCGGCTTTCTGCTGACGCTGATCGCCATGTATGTCGGCTTCCGCTACTTCGGCGTGACGATTGGCGGGCTGTTCTCGCCAGAGTACGTCAATGCGCCCTGGAGCGTCGGTCGCGTCGGCGATCTGCTGCAAAACTTGACCGTTCCCGTCCTGATTCTGGGGTTGGGCGGCACGGCGGAACTGATCCGCGTGCTGCGCGCTAACCTGCTTGACGAACTCCACAAACCCTACGTGACCACCGCGCGGGCAAAGGGCTTGCGCGAGTGGGGACTGATCCTGCGCCATCCGGTGCGCGTCGCCGTCAATCCGTTCCTGAGCACCGCCGGGTGGATTCTGCCGGAGCTGGTATCCGGCTCGGTGATCGTCGCCTCGATTTTGGGGCTGCCGATGATCGGTCCGCTGCTGCTGGAAGCGCTGCGGGCGCAGGATATGTATCTGGCGGGCGCATTGATTCTTCTGCTGGGCGTGATGACCATCATCGGCACGTTGCTCTCTGACCTGCTGCTGGCGTGGGTTGACCCGCGCATTCGGGACTGAGCGATGGCACATATCCTTTCTCGCCCGACGACCGCTCGTATTCCGCAGCAGGCATCCCGACCGCTTTCGCAGCGACGCCTGATGTGGCGGCGCTTTCGACGCCATCGCCTCGCCCTGTTCAGCGCGGCTTTCCTGATCCCGCTCTACGTGGCGATGCTGTTCGTCGAGTTCCTCGCCCCGTTTTCGGCGGAAACGTCGCGCAGCACCTACGTATACGCACCGCCGCAGACGCTCCACCTGATCGAGACGGACGCCGACGGCGACATCCATTTCGCGCCTTACGTCAACGGCTATCAATCCGAAGTCGATTTGGAGGCGATGCGCCGGGTGTTCACCATCGACGATGCACAGCATATTCGCGTCGGGCTGCTGGTACATGGCGAACCGTATCGCTTGCTCGGTGTGATCGACACCGACGTGCATCTGTTCGGGTCGCTCGACCCCGATCAGCCGGTCTACCTGCTCGGCGCGGATCGACTGGGGCGCGACGTGCTCAGCCGAGTGATCTACGGGGCGCGCATCTCGCTTTCGATTGGCTTGGTTGGCGTCGGCTTCAGTCTGGTACTGGGGATCGTGCTGGGCGGTATCTCTGGCTACTATGGTGGCTGGGTGGATAGCCTGATCCAGCGGGCGATTGAATTCACCCGCTCGCTACCGACGATCCCGCTCTGGCTCGGCTTGACGGCGGCGCTGCCGCTCAGTTGGTCGCCGATTCAGGTCTATTTCGTGATCAGCATGATCCTCTCGCTGGTCGGCTGGACGACGCTGGCGCGGGTGGTGCGCGGGCGCTTTCTGGCAATCCGCCGCGAGGATTACATCACGGCGGCGCACGCCATCGGCTGCACGCCGCGCCGGATCATCTTTCAGCACATGCTGCCGAGCATGTACAGCCACATCATCGCCGCCGTGACGCTGGCGATCCCCAACATGATCCTCGCCGAAACCGCGCTCAGTTTTCTGGGTCTGGGGCTGCGCCCACCGGTCGTCAGTTGGGGCGTGCTGCTTCAGGATGCCCAGAGCCTGCGCGTGATCGCCTCTGCGCCCTGGATGCTCACCCCGGCGTTCGCCGTCGTCATCACGATTCTCGCACTCAACTTTGTCGGCGACGGCTTGCGCGACGCCGCCGACCCCTATGGCAGATAAGACGCTACAGCGCCGCCAGCACCGATTTCAGCGTCACCGGATCGTCGGTGAGGATCGCGTCCACGTCCAGCGCCGCCATCTGTCGCATGGTGTCGGCGTCGTTGACTGTCCACGCCCAAAGCGCCAGCCCGTGATAATGCGCCTCGTCGATCAACTCAGGCGTCACGTACTCGTAAGTCTGTCCGATGAAGTTCGCGCCGCAGTTCAGGCACTGCTGGCACAATTCCCACGCTGTCAGCGTCCCATCTTGCGGCATCGGGTCGAGGTTGGTCGCCAGCAGCGGCTCCCACGCGCGGACTGCCCGCAAACACGCCGGGTCAAACGAGGCGATGCACGTGCGGCGCAGAAAGTTGCGCTGCTGCAAGAGCGTGACCGTCGCCTGTGCGTTGGCGAGATATTCATCCGGCGTATCGCCCTTGATCTCGATGCACAGGCGCACGGTCGTCGGCTCGACCAGCGTGAGCACTTCATCGAGCGTTGGGATGCGCTCGCCCGCGAAGCGCGGCGCGAACCAGCCGCCTGCGTCCAGCGCCCGCGCCTGCTCGAATGTCATCTGCTTGAACCTGCCCGTGCCGTCGGTGCAGCGGTCAGCCGTTCGATCATGGCTGACGATCAGCACGTCGTTGGCGGTCGTCAATACGTCAAGCTCGATCCAGTCGGTATGGAGGTCGACCGCCGCCTGAAACGCCACGAGCGTATTTTCGGGATGAGACGCTGAAACGCCGCGATGGGCGACGAGAAAGGGCGCTTTCGACATATTGATTCCTCCCGGAATTGGGTAGAAGCGCCGCGATGGTATCTCGCCTGTATTAAGCCTTGTGCTGCTTGGGCTTTGCTTAACCATTTTCCCTGAAAGGCTTAACACGTCTGCGCACAATCTGTGAGATTGGCTTGCCGCCATTTGGAGACACGGCGCTTCGAGGGGAATCAGCTGGCAAGCAGAAACAAGTCCAGATTTGTCACCTAAGAGGGGAAAAGCATGAAACAGACCATCCTGATTCTGTTGATACTGTTGTTCGGCGCGAGTCTGGTGCTGGCGCAGGGGACGACAACCATCCCGGCGGATGCGGAAACCGCGCCGTCGCCCGGCGACGACGCCTCGTACCCGATTGTGTGGCTGCACCCGGACGATCCGGCACAGAGCCTGATCATCTCGACCGACGAAGACGCCGGGATCGTCAGCTACGATCTCGCTGGCGAGGTGGTTCAGACGCTTCCGGTCGACGGCGAAGCCAACCAGATCGACCTGCGTTATCGTTTCCCGCTCAACGGCGAGCCGAGCACGCTGATCGCGCTGGGTGTCAGCGAGAGTCCGACGGTGCTGCTCTATACCGTCGACCCGGAGACACGCGCGATTTCGCAGGTCGGGGCGCTGGAAACCGGCGTCGAGGACGCCGCGCTGTGCATGTACTTCAGCCCGATCACCGACCTGTATTATGTCTTCCACCTCGCTGAGGACGGCACGACCGAACAGTACGAGCTTGCCGACGACGGCAGCGGGCAGATCACGGGGACGCTGCGCCGGACGTTCAGCGTGGGCGGCGAAGTCGAAAGCTGCACCGCCGATGACGACCTCGGCAACCTGTTCATCGCTGAAGGCGACGTTGCTATCTGGCGCTACGATGCCGAGCCGGAAGGCGGCACGACCCGCCGCGTCGTCGATCTGGTCGGCGGCAGCGGCAATATCGAGACCGAGCTTGAAGGGCTGGCACTTTATCAGGCGTCGGGTGGCGAAGGCTATCTGATCGCCGCAGACGAGAAAAGCGACCGCTTCGTCGTCTATAATCGCGCGGGCGAATCGTTCGTCGGCGCGTTCACGTTAGGAGCGGGGGATGGCGTGGACGAAGTCAGCGAACCAACCGGTATGGACGCGGTCGCTTTCGCCCTCGGCGATGCCTATCCCGATGGTTTGTTCGTCACGTCGGACGACTCCAACAGCGACCCTGACGATGACACCGACTACAAGCTCGTCTCATGGGTGTCAGTTGCCGGGACGCTCGACCTGATCGCAGACCCGACCTACGACGAGCGCACCGTCGAAGCGCCTGCCACGACGACTGCTAGCGGCGCTTACCTCGTGACCGCCGCTGTCGAAACGGAGCCTGTGCCTTCGGCGGTCGATGCTGCTGACGATCCGGCAGTCTGGATCAACGAGGACGACCCGGCGCTGAGCGCGATCATCGGTACAGATAAAACCCAGCATGGTGGGCTGGTCGTCTATAATCTCGATGGCACCATCCAGCAACGTGTCGAGATCGGTGAAGTCAACAACGTTGATCTGCGCTACAACTTCCCGCTGGATGGCGAGCCGACGACGATTGTCGCCGCCACCAACCGCACCAACAACAGCCTCATCGTCTACCGCATGAACGAAGCCACGCGCGAGCTTGAAAACGTCGCTGCTCGTGACATCATTTCGAACGTCAGCGAGGTCTACGGCTTTTGCATGTACGTCAGCCCGGAGACCGGCAAATACTATGCGTTTATCAACAGCGCCGGTACGGGTGACGTTGAGCAGTGGGAACTGGTCGATAACGGCAGCGGGTTGGTCGATGCCAATCTCGTGCGCAGCTTCAGTGTAGGATCGCAGACGGAAGGCTGTGTCGCCGACGACGAACTGGGCAACTTCTACATCGGCGAGGAAGGTGTCGCCATCTGGAAGTACGGCGCAGAGCCGGATGCGGGTGAGGATCGCGTCACCGTCGACACCACCGACGCAGATGGTCACCTGACGGCGGACATCGAGGGGCTGGCGCTCTACTACGCCAGCGAAGGGATGGGCTACCTGATCGCGTCGAGCCAGGGCAGCAGCGAGTACGCCGTTTACGCTCGTGAGGATGACAACGAATACGTGGGCAAGTTCGTCGTCACCGAGTCGCCCGAAGTGGACGGCACATCCGGTACGGACGGCATCGACGTGAGCAACGCTCCGCTTGGCGACTCTTTCGCCAGCGGCGTATTCGTCGCTCAGGACGATACCAACATCAATCCCGACGCGAACCAGAACTTTAAGCTGGTCTCGTGGGAGGAGATCGCGCGGGCGCTGAACCTGACGATTGACACCGAATTCAACCCCCGCGACATCGGCGCGGGGTAAGCCGAGTATGGTATATGCCATGTGGCGAGAGCGGTTTGCCGTCTCTGGCAACGCTCGCGCCACGTGGTCATGCTGTCCAGGATAACAGAGGATGTTCCTGAGAAGCCCCGTTCCGTTTCCTGGACTTAAACCACCCCTAGAAGCCGCGTACTCCGACGATTTCCTCGCCAAAAAGCGAAATCCCGACAAGCAACAATTACGTGAAACCATACTGAAACTACGAAACCAGGAGATGAGCTATCGACCAATCGCTCAGGCGGTCGGGGTGCACTATACGCGCCTTCAGCAGGTTGTTAAATCCTACAGAACATGAATAGAGTGCTCTCGTGTAGTGAGCTATATGTCGTGTATCCCCAGCGTCATTGTGAAGGTCACCGCCACATCCGCTTCCAGCACTGTGTCCCATTTCTCCGCTGCTTGAAGTCCACCTTTCTCCCGGATGGAAAGCAGCGCCGACTCGTGCCGAGCGAGCGTGAAGGAGAGGGCAACAGCGCTCGGTCATCAGGATCCATCGGGTCGAGGTCAGGTGAATTGGCGATGCAGCTACGTTGAGTCAAATGCTGCGTCGGACTTATTGAGTGGATCTGGCACTCCGCCGCACGAGTATTCCCAGCGGCAGCCCGACGACCAGCATGTGATCGAGGATCGCCATGATGAGCTGGGATGTGGTTGGCGGCGGCAGCGGCGGCGCGGCGCTAAGAGGCAATATAATCATATTCATCACAATGTATACGCCAACGCCATACACGAGCGATGCAGGGATAGCATAGCGGTGCAAGACTGGAATTCGGTCGGCGCTCAGGATAAAGACGGCAGCGACGACAAAGGAAACGAGGAGGTGGAAAAACACGCCAAGCAGGACGGTGCCGAAGCCACCTTCGAAGGCAGCCATGCCCAACGCGCCGCTTGCCAGGAATTGATATACGCTCGTTAAGGGGTTCCCCTCAATCAGGCTGGAAACAATCCCGTGATAGACGATTGTATCGGCTATGCCGACAATCAGTCCGCCGAGAACGATCGTGCGAAGCAGAGCACTTCGGGTATTAAGAGATTTGCTGGCAACAGCCGTCATGGTACTTTCTCCTCTATCAGATAACTCTCAGAACGAGTTGCATTCATGAGTACAGGTCATTGGATGTATGAATGGTTCACGGCAGTTGACTGATGACGGTCGCCCGGAATGGTGCGGCTAACAATTCCCCCAGAGGCGCATAAGCTCCGCTGGACATCGCTTTCTGCATCGCCGCCGCGCGCACATCTGCCGATTCCCAGTCGGCAATCTCGATAACGATGTTGGGGTCGTCGAGCACCTCGTATTGCGCGCTGCCCAGGAAACCGGGTTCACCCGGACCCAGCGCTGCGGCGACGCTTGCGAGTAGATTCTTCAGCTCAGTGCGCTTGCCCGGTTTGGCATGTAATTCGACGATCACTTTGATTGGCATGTCAGTCTCTCCTTGTATAGGTTTCCAGGACAAATCACCCAGCGACCGGCTTCCGATTATCCGAAACAGATCGGAAGCCGACACCACGACATCTTCAGAAGTTTGGCTCGTGATCGGACAGCAGTGCGTCAGATCGGAAAGAATCACGTTTTTGTTTGCTGTGCTATAGTCTGTACTCTAGGGTCACTGCGTTAATTCATCATTATTTGAGGCGACTTTGGCTGAGTTGGTTTTTTCTTTACTTGGTCAATTGCAGATCACGCATCATCGGCTGGGAGCGATCAGCCTCACCAACCGCAAGGCAATCGGACTGCTCGCCTATCTCCTAACCGAGTCGGATAGCCCGCACACCCGCGAGTTTCTGCTCGGCTTGCTGTGGCCCGACCTGCCGACTGCCGCTGCTCAGAACAACCTCCGCGTGACCTGGGCGCAGCTTCAAAAAGCGCTTGGCACAAGTAAATCCGACGAGCAAACTCCTCTGATAGGGGATCGGCTGGCTTTGCGCTTCAATCCGCGCAGCGATTATGAACTGGATGTGACCCGTTTTCGCGCTTTGATCGACGCCTGCCGTGTTCACGAGCACCCTGACCCACAGACTTGCTCTGAATGTGCAGCCCGGCTGACTGAAGCGCTCGATTTGGTGCATGGCGAGTTTCTGGAGGAGTTCTCGCTTGCCAACTGCTTGCAGTTCGACGAGTGGCTGCTCACGCAGCGCCAGCACATCCATATGCAGGTGGTCTCAGCGTTGGAACAGCTTGCGGCGTTTCACGAACGTGCGGGTCAACTGGCTGATGCCGAGCGTACCATACGCCGTCTGCTCGACTATGATCCGCTGAGCGAACCCGTCTATCGCCAACTGATGCGCGTGCTGGCGGGAATGGATCAGCGCAGCGCCGCACTGGATGTCTTCGAGACCTGTCGTCGAGTACTGGCAACCGAGCTTGGTGTCGCTCCGGCGGTCGAAACCGTGACTCTTGCCGAGCAGATCCGCGCCCACGCACCGGTCGAGTCACATGCGAACCAGGCTAGTCTGCCACCTGTTCTGACACGCTTTCTGGGGCGTCAGGATGAATCCGCGCGCCTGGTCGATCTGCTGTCGCGGCGAACGGTTCGGTTGGTGACGCTGACGGGTCCGGGCGGTGTGGGCAAGACACGTCTGGCAATCGAGGTTGCCCGGCGCATGGCAGGTGTCTTCGCTCAGGACTTGTGCTTTGTCGAGTTGGCAGGGGTTGTGGATCGCAGCGCTGTGGATGATGCGGTCGCGGCGGCGTTTCGTTTGCCGACCAGCACCGGGCGCTCATCTACTGGCGCAATTGTCGATTACCTGCGCGACAAGACCATGCTTCTGGTGCTGGATAACTGTGAACATTTGGTGAAAACGTGCGCACGCCTGGTCGAAACGCTCTGTCGTGATGTTACCAGCCTGACCGTCCTTGCGACCAGCCGCATCCCGCTGCAGCTTGCCGAGGAACACGTGGTGCGGCTGGAACCCTTCGCTGCCCCCACAATCAGTGGAGTGGAACCACTCACGGTCACCGACTCGCTGAACTTTGACTCGGTACAACTGTTCGCAGACCGCGCCGCGCAATCGCTGCTCTCGTTTGCGCTTACCGACGCGAATGTGGCGGCGGTTGCGCGCATCTGCCAGCAACTCGACGGTATCCCATTGGCGATTGAAATCGCCGCCGCGCAAACCCGCGCGCTGCCCGTCGAAGCGATTGCCGACCGGCTGAGCCAACGGTTCACCTGGCTGAACAAGCGGGCAGCCGATGGTTTATCGCGCCAGCGCACCTTGCAGACACTCATTGACTGGTCTTATGAACTCTTGAGCGATCAGGAGCGCTCGGTTTTCAGACAATTAGCCGTCTTTGCGGGTGGATGGACGTTGGAAGCTGCTGAGGTGGTCAGCGCTTCCGGTGAGTCATGCGCTGTCGTGCTTGCCGAACTGGTCGATCATTCGCTGGTGGTCTTTGGAAATGATGCCCTGCATGGGCGATATAGTATGCACGAGACCATCCGCCAATTTGCACAGGCGGAACTGCATGGCAGCGATCACGAGCCGGAGACGGAGGAACGTCATGCCCGCTACTACGCTGAACTTGTCTCTCGTGCGGCGCAGAAACAGGACGCGCAGACCTTCGTCGAACGACTGCAAACCGTCAAGGACGATCACGATAACCTGCGACGCGCGTTCGAGTGGCTGCTGGCTCATGATGGCGAGCAGGCGCTTGCGCTCGTCGCACAGTTGGGTATGGAGCTGAATTTTTGGGAACTCGGCGGATTTTTCCAGGAAGGGCGCCGCTGGCTCCAACGTGTATTGGAGGATACACAGGGGGCGATTTCCCCCCAAAGGGGACATGCCTTGCTGACGGCGGCTGACCTATCCTCGGCGATCTCCGATTTCGACTATGGATTACAGTGTGCTCGGCAGGCGCAGCAGGTGTTTCAGGAACTTGGTGATCAGCGAGGAGAGATCGATGCCCGCTTGAAGTATTACGAACTGGCGAACCTCGCTGGCGAGCGTGAGAATTTGCAGGCGCAGGCTGAAGAAGCGCTCCGCATGGCTGAGCGTATTTCCTATAGGGCTGGCACAGCGAAAGCCAACGTGATACTCGGCAGAATTATCTATCATGTAGGCGATTTTCAAGCCGCATACGGGTATGCCTTGCGAGGCAGTGCCCTATGGCGCGAACTCGGTCGTCCCTTTGAACTCGCAGACGCGCTCAACCTGCTTTCAGGCATATTTGGGGAAATTCCCGAATACGTCGTGGCTGGTGAACAGGCATTGGTCGAATGCCGGGATATTTATCAATCGCTCGGCTACCTGCGCGGCGTTGCGACCGCCACGCAAAATCTCGGAGACTTCGCTTATGATCGTGGCGATTTCGTTCGCGCGAGGGCAATGATCGGTGAGGGCTTGCGCATACGCCGCGAACTAGGTCTTCAGCGAGGTTATGCCTATTCATTTGAATACATCGCCGATGTGGACGTAAAGGAAGGACGCTACGAACGAGCGGTTCAACTCTTTGCGGCGGCTGATGCCTTGCGCGTTCGCATCGGCGCCCCAGTCGAGCAAGTAAACGCTGAAACTAATGAGGAAGCGTATGCGATGCTGCGCGCTCAGCTTGGCGACGTGGTGTTTGAACTGGAATGGGCGAAAGGCACGCATATGACCACCGAGCATGCAATTGTGCTCGCGCTGAGTTGAGGGCGTTTGCGCATTCAAAAGTAGTGACCCGTTCCCTAATGCAGAAGATGCCGAATTGAGTGGGAGTAACCCCGTGCATCGACTGCTAATTCGCTCAGCCGAGTTCGCCCCCGTGTGTACAAAATCGGAGCAAAAGAAAAACCCTGATCCAAGGGGACAAAAACGTCTCTACATCATACAGAGGCGTCTTCTTCCCGTGCGACTGGGGCGGTAGGATTTGAACCCTTCGGCGCTCGGAAAGTCAATACGAGGTAGCCACGCGTGGACCTGAGGGGCTTGTTTTCATCTCCTGGTCAGAAGGTTAGATTTGATCTTGCTCAATCCGATGTTTCCATTGCGACCCCGCGCAATCCTGACAAAGCATAGCTACGCCCCCATCAACTTCCCATTCGACTGTTGAAGCGAGAAGCGATATCAACGACCTAAAACCCAATGCGACGAGGCGTATTGATCCCCTGCTGCTTAAACTGCCAGGATTCGGTGAGCATTTTCACCTCAAATTCGCCGCGGATAGCATATAGCCTGCCATTCGTAAGCTGTACCCCAATGCGGATGATTCGATTCTTCAGAGCATTGAGTGTTCGACCGTTGTTCCACGCCGGTTTCCAGGCAAGGTCGTCCCCCATAAATGGAATACAGTCTTCGAATGTGTAGCCTTCAACTGGCGAACCGTCTGACTCCGTTATCTGAACACGTGCCACGCCGTAGGGCGCGCTGACGTTGACCTGGAGCTCTCCGCCTTCCCACAGCAGCAGCCGGGTGAGCAGCTCGCCTCGTCCCCCTTCTGGTTCCAGATATACAAACCCGTCTGGACGAAGCTCGTGCAGCAGCAGCGCGGACTGATGCGCTTCTTTGCCGCCGCGTGCGACCGCGTGTTCGCCCTTCGATGCGCTGGAATACAGCCGTATCGCCTCTGGCGTCTGCACCAGCGAGCTGACATAAATGCAGCCAGCGCCATGCTCGCCGGGGGAGCTGTTGGCGAGCAGCGGTTCGCGGACGGTGCGCTGGAAATGCCAGCCGTTGTAGCTATAACTGAGATAACAGTCGATTTTCCCCGTGAGGTATTTATGATCGGCGTTGACGACAGGGGAGGTGTGGTAAATCCAGAGCAACCCGATGAACATGTGCTCGTACTGGAAGACGGGCATCCCGTAGGTTTCGGCGCATGGGGTATCGAGTGCGTCCGCCTGTATCGCAAGTTCGGGCGCGGAGAAATGCTCCCAATCCCGGGTTTCCAGCACCGCGACGCGCCGGTCGTTCGAGGTTGGGCGCGCCGTAATGACGTAGCTTTCGCGGTATGGGTTCCAGAATGCCGTCGCAATCGGGTCGCCAACATACGGATGCCAGCGGATACCTTCCTGTGGATGCCAGTGAATCGCATCACGGGACGTGACCAGCCGTGCAGTCGGTCCGATGCCGCCAGAAGGCGCGACCACCAGCCCTTTGAGCCAGTGATCGGTACCGTATGCGCGCGTATCGACAAAAACCGGGCTCCATTCGTGGAATTGCTCGCGCCCAAATAACTGATGTGGGCAAATCCGCGCTTCCAGATCGACTTCGGCGGATAAATCGGGAATTTCCCAGTGGACGCCGTTATCACTTTCGAGCAGCAGCGGAAGGTGCTGTAAAGATGTCGGCTCACCCTGATACAGGCAGCGCCAGCGCCCGGTAGATGGGTCTTGAAAGACCGTCGGATACCCCCACGAAACGTCTGTATAGGGGTCTTCAAATGTCCCTTCCGGCACAGGTTTCGGGTTTCCTACATGGCGGGCGAAGTTTGTGCGCGCGCTTAGATACCAGTCGTCAAAAAACAGCAGCGTAAACAAATGATGCCTCTTCGTTCTGTTAGCGCGGTGGCGAACGCTATACCCATTAGGTATCAGTAAAGCACATGAATCCGGGGTGGGCGTGATGTGGGGTAGATTGGATGGCTTGCTTCATGATGGCAATATATGATGACGCAACCGCCTCAGGCGTGCCTTCAGTGAACGCCTAACCAAACTGAGCGAGCGCAGTATTCATGTCATGCAGCGTCGGGTACAGCGCGCGGAAAAGTCTGTACAGGTTCTCGTACTGTTCAACTTCAGGCGTAGTGGGTGGGATAACCGCATCGGGCTTGATGAGCGTCTGACAAGCGGTTGGAACGTCTTGCCAGGCGCCAGCACCGACGCCCGCCAGAATTGCAGCCCCGAAGGCTGCCCCCTGCACCGTATTGACGGTATACAGCGGGATGCCCATCACGTTGGTCAAAATTTCTCGCCACACCGGGCTGTTGGCTGCTCCCCCGCTGACCGCAGCAGATTGCGGATGGATGCCTTTCGAGCGGGCGATCTCCAGCAAATCGCGCAGCCCAAAGGCGACACCTTCCATTGTCGAGCGAACCATGTGCGCCAGCCCATGCCGGAGCGTCAAGCCGACGAACGCCCCGCGTGCCAGCGGATCGGCATACGGGTGACGTTCGCCGGACAGGTAAGGCGCGAACAGGAGTCCTTCCGCCCCGATAGGCAGCGAAGCAGCCAGCGCGCTCAATTCCTCGTAGCTCATCGCTTTGCTGAGTTCATCGTGCAGCCAGCGCAGGCTGCCTGCCGCGCTGAGCATCACGCCGATGTAGCACCACGTTTCCGGGATGGCATGACACCAGATGTGCATTCGTCCCTGCGCATCGGCGTTGTATTGATCCGCCGCTGTAAAAACGACGCCGGATGTTCCAACGGTGATGCTGGTCTGTCCCGGTTGAACGATCCCGCTGCCGATTGCCTGCGCGGGTTGATCGCCTGCCCCGCCGACAATCGGCGTTCCCTGCCGCAGCCCGGTTTCGGCGGCGGCTTCTTCGGTGACGTAGGCGCAGATTTCCGGCGATTCGCACAGGTCAGGCAGCCACGCTCTGGGGATGTCAAAGGCGTCGATGAGTTCATCCGACCAGGCGCGCGTGCGCATATCAATCAAGCCAAAACCTGATCCGTCGCTCACGTCGGTGACGTAAGCCCCACTCAGCTTCAGGCGGATGTAATCCTTGGGCAGCACGACATGTTCGATTTGTCGATATGTTTCCGGCTCGTGTTCGCGCAGCCATACTAGCTTGGGCGCGACGATGCCGGGGAGCATGATACTGCCCATGATCGTATGCAGCCGCTCCGCACCGATTTGCTCCGTCATCTGCGCGCATTGATCGCCACTACGCTGATCGTTCCACAAAATCGCCGGGCGCAGCGGCTTGCCCGCATCATCCAGCGCCGTCAGCCCCATCATCTGCCCGCTCAGCCCAATTGCAGCGACATCCTGCGCCGGGATGCCGACCAGCGTCTCCCGAATCGCCTGTCGAGTGGCGTTCCACCATTCATCCGGGTTTTGTTCCGACCACAGCGGGCGCGGCGTCGACAG
>JAXLWE010000090.1:0-8740 GCA_046328655.1 Anaerolineae bacterium
CGCGCCGCTGCTGAACAAGGACGGCAAGCCGCTGGGGCTGCTCTCCGGCGCGGGCTTGTTCGCGCACCTCGCCGAGGCGCTCAGCTCGACTTCGGTGCTGGCGCTGGCAAAGGAATTCGACCTGCCTGCCGATAACGCCGTCGACACCGACAGCAACATCCTTAACGCCGAGGATTTCGCCCGTGACGTGCTCGGTCAGGTGGTGCGCAGCGAGCAGGACGATTTCATCGTCGTCGATGGCGACAGCCGCTACCTGGGGCTGTGCCGCCGCGCCGCACTGATGTCGCCGCCCAAGCGCCGGGTGGTGATGGTCGATCACAACGAACTCTCGCAGGCGGTCGCCGGGCTGGAAGAAGCCGAGGTGATCGAGGTGCTGGATCACCACCGCCTGAGCACGATCCCGACCGCCGTGCCGATCCGCTTCCACGTCGATCCGGTCGGAAGCTGCTCGACGCTGGTGCTGGAGCGCGGCGTCGAGGCGGGCAAGGCATTCCCGCCGGGGATCGCCGGGGTGCTGCTGTGTGGCATCCTGTCGGACACGCTGATCTTCCGTTCGCCGACGGCGACCCCGCGCGATCATGCGGCGGCGCTCAGGCTGGCGCGCATGGCGGGGCTGTGCGACGGCGACGCCAGCGACGAGCGGGTCAACACGGCGATCAGCGAGCTGGGTGAGGCGCTGCTGGCGGCGAGCGCGGGCTTGGGCAACCGCCCGGCGGACGAGATCGTCAGCACCGACATCAAGTTCTACGACGAGAGCGGCTTCCGCGTCGGTATCGCGCAGGTCGAGGTGTCGAATTTCTCGGAGCTTCCGGGGCGGCTGGACGACATCCGCGCGGCGCTGGCGAAGCTGGTCGAGAATCAGCGGCTGGCGCTGGCGCTGCTGATGGTGACCGACGTGGTGCGGGGCAACAGCCGCCTGGTCGCCGTCGGGATGCCGCGCATCGTCACGGCGCTGCCGTATGCCCACCTGGACGACGATACGCTCGACGCGCCGGAAGTGATGTCGCGCAAGAAGCAGCTCCTCCCGGCGGTGCTGGCGGCGCTGGCACAGGTGGTGTAGGCGCATTTCCGGCGATTGCGGATTGACAATCCGGCAGTCCGTCCATTACAATTCCCTTGCTTTGCCCGTCGGGTAAAGCTGCCGCGCGAGATGGGCTTGTACTTCGGCGTCGGCGCGTGATAAAATGCGCGTCTGCGCCGCCGTAGCTCAATGGCAGAGCATCCGCCTTGTAAGCGGACGGTTAAGAGTTCGAGTCTCTTCGGCGGCTCTGGCAAGTTCACAACCTACATGGGTCGGTGTCCCGAGCGGCAAAGGGGGCGGACTGTAAATTCGCTGGGCGACGCCCTTCGCAGGTTCGAGTCCTGCCCGGCCCACTCAACTGGCAACGCCAGTTTGGTTGAGCGCTCCAATAGCTCAGTGGTAGAGCACCCCCTTGGTAAGGGGGAGGTCATGGGTTCAAGCCCCATTTGGAGCTTATCATTCGAGAGTACGAGCGACATTCAGGATAGAGATTATGGCGAAGAAGGGCAATCGTCTCCTGGTCAAGATGCGCAGCAGCGAGAGCGGGCACATGTACTACACCCAGAAGAACCGCCGCAATGACCAGGGGCGTCTGGAACTGAAGAAATACGATCCGATCCTGCGTCGTCACGTGATCTACCGCGAGACGAAGTGATTGACCGGATGCACCCCGCCATAGTACAATAAAACTGTGGCGCTGCAATTTAGGGGCATGGTGTAATGGTAACACAACGCTCTCCAAAAGCGTCATTCTGGGTTCGAGTCCTAGTGCCCCTGCTTACACCTGAAGACACCGCCCCTTGCGGCGGTGTCTTTTATAGAACCACTTAGAATAATGAACGCGGCGTCAATGAGGAGTTACCCATGTCAACCGACAAAACCATAGGTGACGAGGAAAAGACCGGGCGTCGCCGTCGCTCGGCACTCGCGCGCAATCGCTCCGAAGAAGAAGAGACGGAAATGGAAGAAAGCGTCGAGGACAGCGGCATTACGGTTGGCAAGGGTCGGGCGACCCCCAGCCGCCGCCGTCAGGAAGAAGTCGAGGAAAGCGGGAATTTCGCTACTCGTACTGTCGGTGGGCTGCGCGGCTATCTGGAAGGCGTCCGCTCCGAACTGGAAAAAGTGGTCTGGCCCACCCGCGAAGAATGGCGGCGGCTGACGGTGATCGTGCTGGTAGTACTGATCATCAGCTCGCTGGCGCTGGGCTTGATCAGCTTCCTGTTCACTGAGCTGTTCCGTATCGGCATCAACAGCCCGATCATCCTGATCGGCGCGATGCTGATCGCCGTCGCTGCCGGGCTGGTCGTTTACCGTTACAACAGCCGACGGTCATCGTACTAAGCCGCGTTCCCAGTCGTGAGTTGAGGAGTTAGTAGAATGCCTGACGATGTAAACTATCAGGACTACGACGCAGAACCGGTGTATCTGGATGAAGGCAACGTCGATGATAACGACGCGCCGCCAATTCTCGACGACGGGCAGGTCAAGCCGTCGAGCGAGAAGCTGTGGTACGTCGTTCACTGCTATTCCGGCTACGAGAAGAAGGTTTGCCACGCCATCGAGCAGCGTATCGAAACGATGGGGATGCGCGACAAAATCTTCGACGTGATCGTGCCGACGCAGGAAGAAATCGAAGTCAAGGAAGGCAAGCGCAAGACGGTCGAGAAGCGCGTGTTCCCCGGCTACATCCTGGTCGAAATGAAGATGGACGAAGACTCGTGGTACGTCGTGCGAAACACGCCCGGCGTGACCGGCTTCGTGGGGATGGGCAACGATCCGACGCCGCTGCGACCGGAAGAAGTCAAGCAGATCATGGATCGCATGTCCGACGAAGCCCCGAAGGTCAAGGTGTCGTTCAAGGTCGGTCAGCGCGTCCGCATTATCAGCGGACCGTTCAACGACTTCCCCGGCACGGTTGCCGCCATCGACCCGGATAAGTCGAAAGTGCGCGTGATGGTGAATTTCTTCGGTCGGGATACCCCGGTCGAACTGGATTTTCTGGAAGTCGAGAAGATATAAACCCCATGCAGATGACAAAGCAGCAGAATGCGCCGCTGCGCGTAGGGCAGCGCGTGCGTATCATCAACGATCAGTTGTATAACGTGCCGGGCGTCGTCAACGCGATTGACGCGGCGAAGGCGCAGGTACAGGTGAAGGTCAACTTCTTTGGTCGCACCACCGCGATCAAGGTTGGGTACAAGGAAGTCGAGAAGATTTAGCAATTTAGCGATTAGCTAAAAGCCAATCGCTGAAATTATCGTTCGTGGGAGGGTGTGCCAACCCGTTAAACCACAGGAGAAAAAGAAATGGCAAAGAAAGTCAAGGCAGTCGTCACCCTGCAATTGAACGCCGGGAAAGCCAACCCGGCTCCGCCCGTCGGTCCGGCGCTGGCGCAGCACGGCATCAACCTGATGGCGTTCTGCAAGGACTACAACGCCCGCACCTCGAACCGCATCGGCGAGATCATCCCCGCGGAGATCACCATCTTCATGGACGGATCGTTCCGGTTCGAGCTGAAAAGCCCGCCGAGCACGTTCCTGATCATGAAGGCGGCTGGCATCGACAAGGGATCGCCGGTTCCGCAGTCGCAGAAGGTCGGCAAAGTCACGCGCAAGCAGCTTGCCGAAATCGCCGAAGTCAAGCGCAAGGACATGAACACCCAGAACATCGACTCGATTGTCCGCCAGCTTGAAGGCACCGCCCGCCAGATGGGCGTTGAAGTCACGGATTAAAGCTGTTAGCGATTAGCTGTTAGCGAACAGCCAATGGCTAATCGCCGTATTTTTCGTTCGTGGGAGGGTTTGCCACCCGCTTAACCACAGGAGAAAACCCGATGGCAAAGCACGGAAAGCGTTTCACGGCGCTCGAACAGCAGTTTGACCGCCAGCAGAATTACCCCCTCAAAGATGCGGTCGGCATGATCAAGGGCATGGCGAATGCCAAGTTCGATGAGACCATCGAACTGCACTTCCGCCTGGGCATCGACCCGCGCCACAGCGACCAGCAGGTGCGCAGCACCGTTTTGCTGCCGCATGGTCTGGGCAAGACCGTGCGCGTGCTGGTCTTTGCCGAAGGCGAGGACGCCCGCGCCGCCGAAGCCGCTGGCGCTGACCTGATCGCCGACGACGAGCTTATCCGCCGGATTCAGAACGAAAACTTCCTCGATTTCGACGCCACGCTCGCTGTGCCGGGCATGATGCCGAAGGTCGGTCGTCTCGGTCGTATCCTGGGCACGCGCGGCTTGATGCCGAACCCGAAAGCCGGGACGGTCGTGCAGCCGGAAGACCTGCCGCGCGCAATTGAGGAACTGAAAGCCGGTCGTGTGGAATTCCGCAACGACAAGACGGGCAACCTGCACGTGCCGGTCGGCAAAGCCAGCTTCGCGCCGGAGCGCCTGCTGGAAAATGCGGAGGCGATTGTCGAAGCGGTCAACCGCGTGAAACCGGCGGGCGTCAAGGGCGTGTACGTCCGGCGCGCGGTCATCACCTCGACCATGAGTCCGGGCATTCGCCTCGACCTGAGCGCCAGCGCCAACGCTAGCGCGTGAAATTCTCGGCAGGGTCGTTCAATTGAATGCCCCTGCTTTAGTTAACCCACATGCCGCTTACCTACATCTCCGGCGACCCCCTTCTGACCCAGCAGCCTATTCTCGCCATCGGCAGCAACGCTGCCGGACGCACTGAAACCAGTCCGCTGGCGATGGCGCTGTTGACGCGCTATCCGGCGGCGTTCGCCAGCTACGGCAAGCTGTGCCGTCAGGGGCGGATCGCGGCGGGCACGATGTGGGTCTGGCGCGAAACCAAGCCCGCGCTCGCCTTCATGGTCGTGCGCGAGACGCCGGTCGGCGCGACGCGGCTGCGCTATGTCGACGGGGTGGTCATGGCGCTGGCGCGCGACTACGCCCGCGATAACATCCGAAGCATCGCCATCGCGCCGCTGGGCGCGGCGCACGAGCAGGCGGAAATTCAGGCGGTGTTCGACCGCTGGCTGACGAAATCGTCGCTGCCCGTGATCGCCTACACGGACTATCTGCCGGGCGTCGCCGCCGAAGCCGATTGATCCATCGCGCAAAAACCCATTACAATGAAGCGACACAGCTTTTGACTCAGCACTCATTGCTCAGCACTCAACACTCTCTTAAGGAGACGACGATGTCTGAAGCGCAGAATAAGGAAGTCACCCGCCGTTTTAGCGCGGAAGTGTGGGGCGAAGGCAACGCCGCGCTCGCCGACGAGTTAATCGCCCCCGATCTGGTCGAGCACACGCCGTTTCCGTCGCAGACGCCGGGGCTGGAAGGGCACAAGCAGGTTCTGGCGATGTTCCGCGCCGCCTTCCCCGACCTCAAGGTGACGGTCGACGACGTGATCGCCGAAGGGGATTTGACCTACCTGAGCTGGCACGGCGACGGCACGCACACCGGCGATCTAATGGGCATCCCGGCGACCGGGAAGCCCGTACACGTCACCGGGATGGACATTCTGCGGCTGAAGAAACGGCAAGATCAAGGAGCGCTGGGCGGAAATTGGCGCCCTGGCGCTGATGATGCAACTCGGCGTTATTCCGTCGCCACCCCGCCATCAGGTCATAATGCAGGTTGTCCTCGCATCTGGCTCGCCCCGGCGGCGCGAACTGCTGGCGTCGCTGGGGGTTGAGTTCACCATCGATCAAATCCGACATTGACGAGACACAGCAGGCGGGCGAAGACCCGTATGCTTACGTGCGCCGCCTCAGCATCGAAAAGCCTATGCCGTCGCCGCCTTGCTGACTGAGCGTCGCTGGTGCTGGCGGCGGATACGGTCGTGCATCCTCGCGGCGGACACCATCGGCGTGACCGACGGCGGCGTGATTCTGGGCAAGCCCGCCGACACGGACGAGGCGCGCGACATGCTGCGCCGCTTGCGCGGGCGCGATCATGTCGTCTGCACGGCGCTGACGCTGCGGCGTATCGACCCGCAGGCGCAGCAGACGATCACCGAACTGACGCGCACCATTGTGACGATGCGTGACTACAGCGACGCCGAAATCGACGCCTACATCGCAACCGGCGATCCGTTCGACAAGGCGGGCGGCTATGCCATCCAGCACGACGGCTTTCACCCGGTCGAGCGCATCGACGGCAGCTACAGCAACGTGGTCGGTTTGCCGGTCGAGACGCTGAAGGAGATGCTGCGGCGCATTGGGTATAGTTAGATCGGAGTTTTCGATACTTCGAAATACGTGAGGGCACGGCAGCGCCGTGCCCCTACAATGTGAGGCACTAAAACCCGAAGCGCGTCAGTCGGCGCTGGCGGCGGCGTAGCTGACTCCGGTGCGATCCTTGCCCATCCAGACATACGGCTCGTTGGCGATGAAGGCTTCGAGCATGTTGCGGGCGATGTCGTCGGCGGGCTGGATCATGGGCGACTTGAAGAAGTAGCTGCTGGGCGCTTCCAGCGACCCGGCGATGCCCCGGTCGAGCGCCAGCTTCGCGCAGCGAATCGCGTCGATGACCACACCGGCGCTGTTGGGGCTGTCCACGACTTCCAGCTTCAGTTCGAGCGTCAGCGGCACGTCGCCGAAGGTGCGCCCTTCCAGCCGGATGTGCGCCCACTTGCGGTCTTGCAGCCAGGGGACGTAATCGCTGGGACCGATGTAGACGTTTTCCTTGCCGGGGTCGTAGGGGAGCTGGCTGGTGACGGCGTTGGTCTTGCTGATTTTCTTGCTTTCCAGGCGGCGGCGCTCCAGCATGTTGTAGAAATCCATGTTGCCGCCGACGTTCAACTGGCTGGTGCGCTCGATGACGACGCCGCGATCCTTGAACAGATTGGTCAGTACGCGGTGGACGATGGTCGCCCCGACCTGACTCTTGATGTCGTCGCCCAGCAGCGGCAGACCGCGCGCCCGGAAGCGCTCGCTCCAGTCCTCCTCGCGGGCGATGAACACCGGGATGCAGTTGATGAAAGCGCAGCCCGCTTCGAGCGCCTGCTCGGCATAGAAGCGGACAGCTTGCTCGCTGCCGACCGGCAGATAGTTGATCAGCACGTCCGCGCCGGACGATTTCAGCAGTGCGACGATGTCGGCTGGCTCGCCGGGGGCTTCGGTGATTTTCTCGGTGAGATACTGTCCCAGTCCGTCGAGGGTATTGCCGCGCGCGACTGTCACGCCCAGGTGCGGGACATCGGCGAAGCGCACGGTGTTGTTCTGCCCCGCCCAGATCGCTTCGGACAGGTCTTTGCCAACCTTGTCGGCGTCGATGTCGATGGCGGCGACGAACTCGATGTCTCGGATGCGGTAGCCGCCGAGGTTGTTGTGCATGATGCCGGGGATGATGGCGTCATCGGCTGCGTCCTGATAGTACGTCACGCCCTGAATGAGCGAGGAAGCGCAGTTCCCGACGCCCGCGATGGCAACTCGAATCTTCTGTCCCACATGAACTCCTTCCCGTACAAAATAGGCGGTGCATTGTCGTGTATAACACGAGCGGCAGGCGGCAGATGCGGTATTCCAAAAAGATTTAACAATGTCCAGCCGTGAATATTGTGTTAGAAATCGCTTTGCCCTATATACAGAAACGAAAATCCGTTTTATGCTAGATATTGACACTGTTGTGGGTAACGGCTACAATGCGCTCTCGTGAACCGGGCCTATAGCTCAGCTGGGAGAGCGCTTCAATGGCATTGAAGAGGTCAGGGGTTCGAATCCCCTTAGGTCCACAAGCCCCTTCATTGCAATTGCACTGGCTGCGAATGACGGGGTTTTTTGTTTGATCACCCCATTCGCACACGGAAAACGTTCGCTTGCTGGAGCGGTTTCGAGGAAAGGAAACGGTCGTGGCGAAGGAAAAGCGGAATCTCCTGGATGATCTGGCGGCTCGCCTGCGTGGGTTACTCGACGACCTTGATCGACTTATCAACCCACAACCGAAGCCTATCCGCGTGCCTGCGCCCATCCCGGTACGTCCGCAGCAGCGCCCACCGCGCTACGAGGACCCCTACCGATAAGGATAACCGCCTGACCTGAATTTCACGGTTCAGTCAAAGGAGACACAAGTGCAGCGCCGGAAACGGTGCCCGCCCTTGTGTCTTTTTGTTATCATATAGTGCTGGGCTTGCGAAGCAAGCCAGTTCTGAGCAATGAGTACTGAGTGCTGAGTAATGCCACCGCCAAACGGTTTGTCCTACTCAGCACTCAGTACTCAGCACTCGGTACTTTACTCAAAGCTGAGGCGACAATGACCGACCAAACCAAGTACAACCCGCAGGAAATCGAACCCAAGTGGCAGCAGCGCTGGGAGCAGGACAGGCTGTATCGCTCGCAAGTCGACTGGAGCAAGCCCAAGCATTACGCCCTGACCATGCTCCCGTACCCCAGCGGCGACCTGCACATCGGTCACTGGTTCGCCATGACGCCTTCGGATGCGCGCGCCCGCTACATGCGCATGAAGGGCTACAACGTCCTGTTCCCGATGGGCTTCGACGCCTTCGGGCTGCCCGCCGAAAATGCGGCGATTCAGCGCGGCATCCACCCGGCGACCTGGACGCACGCCAACATTGAGCGGATGCGGAAGCAGCTACGCACGATGGGCGCGATGTTCGACTGGGAGCGCGAGGCGGTAAGCTGCGAGCCGGAGTATTACCGCTGGACGGAATGGTTCTTCAAGCAGTTCTATGAGAGTGGGCTGGCGTACCGCAGCGAGGCGCTGGTCAACTGGTCGCCGACGCTGCAAACCGTGCTGGCGAA
>JAXLWE010000091.1:0-6879 GCA_046328655.1 Anaerolineae bacterium
CGCCGACGTATGGGCGAACCGCGAATTGTTCTATCTGGACGACGGTGGCAACCCGACTATCATCGCCGGCGTACCGCCGGACTACTTCAGCGAGACCGGGCAGCGCTGGGGCAACCCGCTCTACAAGTGGACGGCGATGGAGCGCGACGGCTATCGCTGGTGGATTCAGCGCTTCCGCACCACGCTGCGGCAGGTCGATCTGGTGCGCATCGACCATTTCCGGGGGTTCGAGGCGTTCTGGGCGGTTCCCGCCACCGAAAAGACGGCGATCAAGGGCGAGTGGATGCCAGGTCCCGGCTTGCCGTTCTTCAACGTGATCAAGGCGGCGCTCGGCGGTCTGCCGATCATCGCCGAGGATTTGGGCGTGATCACGCCGCCAGTCGAAGCCATGCGCGATACGCTCAACCTGCCGGGTATGATCATCCTCCAGTTCGCCTGGGGCGACCTCACGGGCGAGGCGAGGTTTTTGCCGCACAACCACCGCCCCCACTCGATTGTCTACACCGGCACGCACGACAACAACACGACCAACGGCTGGTGGTTCACCGACGAGATCGACGACGTGATCCGCGACCACGTAGCCCGCTACCTCGACCGCCGCATCGTCGAGCCGAACTGGGAGCTGATTCGGCTGGCGATGATGTCGGTCGCTCACACGGCGATCATCCCGCTTCAGGACATCTTCGGCTTGGGCGAAGAAGCGCGTATGAACACCCCCGGCAAGCCATCGGACAACTGGACGTGGCGCTTCACGGCGCGCATGTTGCAGGGTCCCGCGAGGGGTCGGCTGGCGGCAATGACCAGCCTGTACGCCCGCGTGCCGGTGGAGCACAACAAGCCGCGACCGATCTAAGAGAACGTGCTGGGCTTGCCTACGGCCAGCCCAGCACGGTTCTTGCATATACACTTCTTACATTTCCTCTGATGTTCGTCTTATGGATGTCCTCTATGGTAGGGACATACACAAGAACAGACGAGATGACGTACGGAGGATGAACCATGACTACAGTTGTTCGCTGGAACCCGCTTCGTGAAATGGCTGCCATGCAGGGCGCACTAGATCGTCTGTTTGACGAATCCTGGCGCAACGTCCGCAGCGGCAGCGACACTGGCGCGCTGGCGCTCGACGTGCATGAGACCGACAATGCTTACCTCGTGACGGCGGCGCTGCCGGGCGTGAATCCCGATGCGGTGAATATCAACCTGCTCGACGGCGTGCTGACGATTTCCGGTGAAGTCCAGCAGGCGACGCCGGAAAACAGCCGCGCGCTGATGCTGGAGCGCGTGTACGGCAAGTTCCAGCGCAGCATCCGGCTGCCGCAGGCGGTTGATGCCAGCGCGGTCGATGCCCACATGGAGAACGGCGTCCTGATGCTGACGCTGCGACGCCGGAAGCGCAGCCGCGCACCATCCCGGTCAAGACCGGCAGCTTCTCGCAGAACTAAGCGTTACCAACTGACGCAAAGACGGGATCAGCTCGCGGAGTTGATCCCGTCTTTGATTCGGATCAAGCCGGGTACTCGCTACCCACCGCCGTTGGCGAAGCCGCCCAGCAGCCCGGCGACCTGCTCGCGCGTCGGGAACGACGACTGCGTGCCATGTGCCAGCACCGTTTTTGTGGCAATCGCGCAGGCGCGGTGCGCGGCGTCGCTGATGGTGCGCCCGCCCGCCAGCAGATAGGCGAAGCTGCCGACGAACGCATCACCCGCGCCGGTGGTATCGACCGCCCGCACCTGTTCGGTGGCGACCCACTCTGGCGCGGCATCGCCGTCGACGACCAGCGCGCCCCGGCTGCCGAGCGTGATCACCACGACCCGTGGTCCGCGCGTTTGCAGCTCTCGCGCCGCCGCGACAAGCTGATCGTCGCTTGCGAGTCTGCGACCGACCAGCATCTCGATTTCCAGTTCATTCGGGATCAGGATGTCGGTCAGGGTAAGCGCTTCGTCGGTGACGGTGGGCGCGGGAGCCGGGTTGAACAGAGTCGTGACGCTCGCCGCCCGCGCGATGCGGAAGGCGGTAATCGTGGCTTCGAGCGGGATTTCAAACTGGCACAGCACAATCTGCGCCGCCGTGATCGTTTCGCTGGCTTCGCGCACTTCGGCAGGCGTAAGCGCGTCATTCGCGCCGGGAACCATGACGATGGAATTCTGCCCAGTCTGGTCGTCCACTGCGATCAGCGCCACGCCGGACGCCAGCCGCTCGTCGAACAGGACGTGCGTCGTGTCGATGCCCTGATGCCGGAAGTTGAACAGCGTCTCCTCGCCGAAGGTATCGCGCCCCAGCTTGGTGACGACGCTCACCTGAGCGCCCAGCCGCGCCGCCATCACCGCCTGATTCGCCCCCTTGCCGCCGAAGCCGACGCGGAAGCCGTAGCCGTGTACCGTCTCGCCCGGCTCTGGCAGGCGTTTCACCCGCGCGATCATATCGGTGAGCGAGCTGCCCACCATGCAGATTCGTGGAGCGTCGGTCATGGCGACCTCACAATGTGGAAGGGGTCAGACGAAGGGGCACGACAGGTCGTGCCCCTCCACGAAATTCAAGCTGTTGGATGCAGAAGGTTACGGCTTCACGTCGCCGCACAGATGCACGTCGACACCCATCGCGGCGAGCATGGCGGCTTTGGCTGCCAGCGCTTTGTCGGCTTCCGCCGCCGAGGGCGCGTAGGCGACGTTGAGGTGATTCGCCTTGTGCCGCGCCATCATCTGGTCGCGGGTGACGCCGTGCAGCACGCCGTGCATGACGTGAAGCCACTGCGGCGTCGTGGCGCGCCAGCGGCGTTCGGTTTCCTCAATCGGCAGCGAGACGGCTGTCCCGCGACCGAGGTCGGCGTGCAGCTTGCCGTTCATGACGAACAGGCGGCTCCAGACGATCTCGCCGGGCTTGGCGATGCCCTTGAGCGTTCCGCCGCCCAGCCGGAAGTACATCGGCGGCTGGCGCTCGCTGACCGACCCCGCGTAGCCATCGATGTGATGCGAGGCGGGCGCAGCGCCGGAAATCTCGAATACCCAGACGAAGTCGTCCACGCCGTCGCCCTTGAAATGCTCGCCCCAGCGCAGGTCGTGGAGCGTGGTCGCCGGGTCGAAGCCGAGCGCCACCCATACGCGGTTGGTCACCAGCGAATCGACCGCCGCGCACTCGTCTACCTCGTTGAAGCATGGCAGCGCCTTGCCCGCGTACAGCTCCGCGCCAGTTGCCGGATCGTAGACCGGCGGACGCTCCACGTTGTTGAGCAGCCCTTCGGGAAGGTCGGACGCCGGAACCATGTCCTTCAAGCCCTGCTGGTACTGAATGCCGACGGCGGCGCACCCGAATTCGTTGGCGATACGCACGGCGGCGATGTACATCTTCATCTGTTCGAGAATTTGCGCGTCGGTCAGCTCGGTATCCGGGTCGCTGCCCGTCTTGAATTTCATCCCGCGCGCGTCCAGCCAGCCGCGCGCCGCCTGCGCGTCCGCATCGCTGACGGTGCGCATCTTCGCCACCAGCGCCGACTGACTCAGCCGCTCCTTGTAGATGCCCGCCGCGTTGATCATCTCGTCGTCGATGATGGCGTTGTACATGCCCATGCAGCCCTCGTCAAAGATGCCGAGGATCGCCTTCTCGCGGGCAAGCTGGCGCGCCAGCGCCTCGCCGAGCGTCCGTTCGGCTTCCGGCAGGGTGCTAGGGTTCAGGTCGCGGACATGGCTGGTGTCGTGGGTGATCTTGCCTTCGCGTATCCACTGGCGAATGCCGTTCAGGAAGAACTCGTCGCTGAAGTCGACGCTCCAGATCGTGCTGAAGGGGATGCCCGCTTTGGTCAGCGAGCCGTTCAGGTTGAGCATCCCGACCAGACCGGGCCACTCGCCGCTCCAGTTGGCGACGGTGAGGATCGGTCCGCGATGGCTGCGCAGCCCCGCCAGCACGTGATGGGTATACTGCCACACGGCTTCGGCGACGATCAGCGGCGCGTCGGGGTCGATATTGGCGAAAACGTCCATGCCCATGCGCTGGTTCCAGATGAAACCGTGCTTCGCTTCGGGATCGTAGGGATGCCCGCGCCTGACCGTCATCCCCTCGCGCGCGAACGCTTCGATCACCATACGCTCCATTTCGGACTGCGCCGCCCAGCACGTCTGATTAGCAGAAAGGCGCAGGTCGCCGCTGGCGACGAGGATCGCCTCGCCGGACTGGACGCGCGCGGGCTGTTTAACTTCGGGCAAACTGTACATAACACCTCTTTAAAACGACTTTTCCCGATACAATGAGGCTGAATATAGCGCGAACGCCGTATTTTTTCACGTCAGGATTCCGGGAAAAGAGGTGTTACGTGTCACAAAAGACGCTTTACGCGCTCGTCGTCGTGCTCCTTGCGCTGCTCGGCACGACGGTGCTGGCGCAGGATGCACAGCCGAGCATGGTGGTGATCGCCGGGACGGTTCAGAGCGCGCTCGGCTGCACCGACGACTGGCAGCCGGACTGCGCGGCGACCGCCCTCACCTACAGTGACAAGGATCAACTGTGGTCGGCGACGTTCGAGCTGCCAGCAGGCGATTACGAGTACAAAGCCGCGCTCGACGGCGGCTGGGACGTGAATTACGGCTTGCACGCCGAAGCGGGCGGCGCGAATATTCCGCTGTCGCTGGCGGAGGATACGTCGGTGACGTTCATTTACAGCGACGCGACCCACTGGGTGACCGACAGCGTCAACTCGATCCTCGCCAACGTCCCCGGCAGCTACCAGGACGAGATCGGCTGCCCCGGCGAATGGCAGCCCGACTGCCTGCGGTCGCTGCTGCAAGACCCGGACGGCGACGGAACCTACACGTTCACGACCAGCACTATCCCGGCGGGCGACTACGAAGCGAAGGTCGCCGTCAACGGAAGCTGGACGGTCAACTACGGCGAAGACGGCGCGCCCGGCGGAGCGAACCTCCAGTTCAGCGTGCCCGCCGACAACACCGAGACGGTCTTTAGCTGGGATTCTGCCACGCACATCATGACGATCATCGTGGGCGGCGAAGCGCCGCCGAAGGTGGGCAACTTGAAACAGGCATTGGCGCAGTGGGTATCGCTCGACACAATCGCATGGAAGATTTCGCGCGTCCCCGGCGCTGAGTACCGTGTCTACTTCAGTTCCACCGCCTCCCTCAAACTGACGGACAGCGGCATCGAAGGCGCAGACGGTTATCTCGAAGCTACGGTAGATCGCAGCGGATTGAGTGACGAAGTTCTGGCGAAGTTCCCTCAGTTGGCAGATTACACCGCCTTCAAGCTCGATCCGGGTTATCGCCCGCACATCCCCGAAATTCTGCGCGACCAGCTTGCGATTGCCGCCTTCTACAACGGCGACGTGTTCCAGGACGCGACCAGTTTGCAAATCCCCGGCGTGCTGGATGACCTGTATCACTACGACGGCGACCTCGGCGTGACGTTCAGCGACGGCGTGCCGACGATCCGCGTGTGGGCGCCGACGGCACAAAGTGCGCGTCTGCACCTGTTCGACGACTCGAATCCGCGACCGAGCCAGCCGTTCAAGACATGGAACTCGATGCGGCAACCGGCGTGTGGAGCATCACGGGCGGGTCTGACTGGTACGGCAAGTATTATCTGTTCGAGGTGACGGTCTACGCGCCCAGCACGCAGAAGATCGAGATGAATCTGGTCACCGACCCGTATTCGGTCAGCCTGTCGACCAACAGCGCCCGCAGCCAGATCATCGATCTGAACGACCCGGCGCTGATGCCCGACGGCTGGGCGACGCTGGCGAAGCCGGAACTCGACGCGCCAGAGGACAGCGTGATCTACGAGCTGCACGTCCGCGACTTCAGCGCCTACGACGACAGCGTTCCGGCGGACGAACGCGGCAAATTCACCGCCTTCACCGAGACCGACTCGAACGGGATGCAGCACTTGCGGGCGCTGGCGCAAGCCGGGCTGACAACCATTCACCTGCTGCCTGCCTTCGATTTCGCCACCATCAACGAGGTCGCCGCCGAGCGACAGGAGCCGGATCGCGCTGCGCTCGAAGCGCTGCCGCCCGATTCCGACCAGCAGCAGGCGCTCGTCACCGAAACCAAGAACGCCGACGCCTATAACTGGGGTTACGACCCGCTGCATTTCACCGTGCCGGAAGGCAGCTACAGCACCGACCCCGACGGCGCGCAGCGCATCCTCGAATTCCGCGAGATGGTGCAGGCGCTCAACCAGAGCGGGCTGCGCGTGGTCATGGACGTGGTCTATAACCACACCAACGCCAGCGGCGAGAACCCGAATTCGGTGCTCGACCGGATCGTGCCCGGCTACTATCACCGCCTCGACGACAAGGGGCGCGTCGCCTCCAGCACGTGCTGCTCGAACACCGCCACCGAGCACACCATGATGGAAAAGCTGATGCTCGACTCGCTGCGGACGTGGGCGACCGAGTACAAGGTCGACGGCTTCCGCTTCGACCTGATGGGTCACCACATGCTCAGCAATATGACCGACGTGCGCGCCATGCTCGACAGCCTGACGCCCGATAACGGCGGCGTGGACGGCGCGGCAATCTACGTCTACGGCGAAGGCTGGGATTTCGGCGAAGTCGCCGCCAACGCGCGCGGCATCAACGCCACCCAGTTGAACATCGGCGGGACGGGCATCGGCGTGTTCAACGACCGCGTGCGCGACTCGCTGCGCGGCGGCAGTCCATTCGGCGGATTGCAGGAACAGGGCTTCGTCAACGGGTTGTTCACCGACCCGAATGAATTCGACACCCGCAGCGCCGACGAGCAGCGCACCCAACTGCTGCTGTTCGCCGACCGGATTCGCGTGAACCTCGCCGGGAATCTGCGCGACTATTCATTCGTCGGCGCAGACGGTGAGACGGTCACCGGCGCGCAGGTCGACTACAACGGTAATCCC
>JAXLWE010000092.1:0-6823 GCA_046328655.1 Anaerolineae bacterium
ACCAGATGATACGCCAGTTCAATCGGCTGGTACGGCAGCTCGCTGTGTTCGCGCCAGTAGCGCGTCGCCAGCCGGTGCAGCTTCAGGCGCTGCGCCCGTGCAAGACTCTCATAAATAACGCGCTGCGTCAAGCCGTGACGGAAACGATATTCGTCTCCGCTGGCGGTTTCGAGCATCTGCGCTCTGGTCAGGTCGTCCAGCACCGCGCGCAGGTCGACGGCGGCGTCCAGCTCGGCGACCGATTGCAGCAGCGCCACCGAAAAATTCTCGGTCAGCGCCGCCGCCGCGCGCAGCACCGTCTGGTTCTCCGGGCTGAAGCTGTCCAAACGGCTGATCACCAGCTCGCGCACGTCGTCGGGCAGCGCTTCGACGGCGGCGTCGGATTTCAACTCGGCATAGCCTTCCACCTGATCGACGTAGCCGTCCTGAAGCAGCTCGCGCAGCAGCGCCTCGATGAACAGCGGGCGTCCGCTGGTGCGATCCCACACCAGCCGCTTGAGTCTGGGTCCCAATTCGCTGCTGCGCAGGATCGCCAGCGCTACCTGATAAGTATCCTCCTCGCTGAGATCGGGCACGACCAGCACCTGTGTGTCGAGGTCGACCGTGAGGGTTGGCTCGTAGGTGACGACCACGACCAGCCGCGCCTGCTTGATCTCGTCCAGCACCTGCTTGAGCAGCGCGACGGCGTGGGCGTTTTCCAGCTGCAGATCGTCGATGACCAGCAACGTCGGCGTGCGCTCGGCGTGCGCCACCAGATAGCGGATGATGCTCTCGACCAGCGTCACCTTCTGCCCGGTTTTCCTGCTGTCGTCGGCAGCCGCCTCGCGCGGGTGGGCGGGGATTTCGTCATGCGCTTCGCCCAACGGGCTGTCGAAGATCAGGTCGAGCAGCGCTGATTCCAGATCGAGCAGGTCGAACTCCTGAAGGCGGTCGTGTACGATCTGACGGGCTTCGGCGCTGTCCTGCGACGGCACGACGCCGAGAAGCTGCGCGATCAGCGTCGCCCAGGTGGTCTTGCGGCGATTGCGCGAGGTGCAGGTCGCCCACGCGACCTGAAATTTCGAGCTGACGGCGGCTTTGGCAAGCTGCTGGGCGATGCGCGTCTTGCCGATTCCGGCGTCGCCGACCAGCGCGACGGCGCGCCGCCGCCCGCTTGACGCCTGCTTGAGCGTGTAGGTCAGCGACAGCATGAACACGTCGTGCCCGATGAACGGCATCTGCGACGAGAAATTCGTGGTGATGGTCGGGGCGGCGACGTTACGGACGGTGTACGCCTGCACCGGCAGACTCTTGCCCTTCAGGTGGAGCGGCTCGACTTTCTCCGCATCGAATGCCCCCTGCACGCGCTCGTAGACTCGCTCGCTGATCAGCACCTGCGCTGGCTGCGCCTTCGTCACCAGCCGCGCCGCCAGATTGACCTTGTCGCCCATGACCGCACTCGCGGCGCGCCTTCCAGCCGACTTCGCCCGCGAAGATGATGCCGAGCGTCACGCCGATGCGCTGGGTCACGAACGGCTCGCGGCGGGCGCTCCGGCGGCAGTTCTTCGAGCAGGCGATGATTGTACTGGGCAAGATAAGTGGTCAGCTCCAGCGCCGCGTCGACCGCGCGATCCGGGTCGTCCGGGTGGGCGACGGGCGCGCCGAACGTGCCGAGCAGCTTGATGCCGAGGTTGTAGGGATCGGCATGGGTGAGCGTACTCACCGCGCGAGGTGATCGCTACGCTGCACCATGACGTAGTAGCGCTCCATCAGCCTGACAACTTCGTCAAGGTGATCGTCGCCCCAGTCGCGGAGCATTTCGGCGAAGCCGGTCGCGTAGATGAACAGCGTGGTCGAGAAGCGATCTCCGCTGCGCAGGTGATAATCGCTGCTGAGGATAAGCTCGTGCAGCACCGACGGCGCGACGTAGCAGGCGACCGAGTTGACGCGCCCGCTGCGCGCGCAGATGCTCGATCAGGCTGCCCGCCGACAGGTCGAAGATTGCGCCGGATTTCGGCGGCGCTTGCGCAGCAGCTCGAATTCGTAATCGTCCAGGCTGCTGCCCTGATTATCGACAATCTGGAAGAAGCCTTCGCCGAGCGGCTGTAGCTGGTAGGTGTCGCGGATGAGCGCGCCCAGTTCCTCGTCGACGATCACTTCGTCGCGCACCCCGGCGGCTTCGGCTGCCATCGCCTTGCCGGGCAGCTCGCCCTGAATCAGATGGTCGCGCTGAGCCGCGTTGCCGACCAGCGCCTCGAACAGTTCGCCGCGCGCGATGCCGACCGACATGGCGAACTGAGCCGTGGATCGCCGCCGAGCAGCGCCACCAGACGCGGATCGGTGATCGGCTGGAAGCGCTTGATCGCCCGCTGCATTCGCCACCCGGCGCGGATCGCTTTGTGCAGATCGGAGAGGCTGTCGTCGTAGCATGGGAAAAAGACCAGCAGCGCATCGCCCGCGAACTTCAGCAACTGTCCGTCGGATTTCGCCAAAATTTCGAGCATCTCGGCGAAGTAGTCATTCATGATGATGGTGAGGATTTCCGCGCCGTCGGTGCTGTTCTCCTGCGCCAGCCGCTCGGAGAGCGCCGTGAAGCCGGACACGTCAGCGAACATAAACGTGCCAGGGCGCAGCGCCCGGTAATCCTGCGAGCGCGAGACCTCGTCCTCGGCGATGTACTGGGGCAGGAACGACGTAAGCGCTTTGTACAGGCTGCCGAGGTGCTGAAGCGTCTCGGTAACCGCCAGCATGTTCGGGAGTCGCTCCATCAGCGGCGCGGGGATAGCGGGTCAGGTCCTCGCGAAAACTGGCGTCAAGCGGCATTCGGCTTTCAGTTCCCTTCCAAATTACTCGGCAGCCTGCCAGCCGGGCGACCTGCGCTATGTGCGCTAGCGCCGTCAGAGCATATCGGCATATCTTGATTTAATCATTAACCTGCGTATCTCGCAACGAAACGTTTCGCGCCGCCGCGACGTACAGTGTATGGACTCTAAATACCGCTTGAGATGGGCAAGATGTCTCAATAGTAACTGGTGACAATTATCACAAAAATCACCCATGAAGCCGTGAGCGTTTGACTGTACAATGAAGCAGGCTAATTCTCGCCCGCAAGGGCAAAGCGACAAAAATCGATGACATCGCCCACTATGCACTCAGGAGTGCCGCAATGAAGTCTTTGTTCAGCCAGTTGACCAGCCTGGCGCTGCGCTTCCGCACCGTCACGCTCGCGCTGGTGGTTTTGGTGACCATCACCGGAATCATTGCCATCACCCAATTGAAGCAGGAACTGATCCCATCGATTGAGTTCCCGCAGACGATCATCCTGTCTGAAGTGGCAGGTATGAGCAGCGAGCAGGTGCTCGACGTGCTGACGAAGCGCCTTGAGAGCGCTCTCGGCAGCGTGCCTGAAATCGTCAACATGGAATCGACCACCACCGGCTCGTTCGGCGCGATTATTACCGCCCGCAACGACTTCGGCGTCAACCAGGAGCGGCTGCGCGGCAAAATTCAGGACGCGCTCGATCAGGTCTGGCTGCCGGTGCGCATGATCGCGCCGCCGGATGGCGAAAACCCGCAGGCGTTCGCCGAACGGCTGCTGGGTGACATGACTCCCGACGTGCTGATTTACCTCGCGCAGAACGACTCGAATTTCCCGTTCCAGCTTGCGCCGGAAGTCTGGCAGGCGCTCCCCGACGACACCGTCAAGGCGCTGCTTACTTACCTAGCCGGGCAGACGCAGGAAAGCGCCGGGCAGGAGAGCGAGCTTCGCCGTCTGGTCGAGCAGGAAATCGTGCCTGCGCTGGAGAGCATCCCGCAGGTCGCCAACGTCTCGGTCAGCGGTGGGCAGGCGCTTCCCGGTGACGGCGATGCCGTCGCCACACCTGCGCCTGCCGCCGCCAACGCGCCCAGCCTGATGCCCCAGCTAACGCCCGCCGTCTGGCAGATCGCTTCCACCAAAGCAGGAATCTCCGGCACGCTGGACGCCAGCGCCGTCGAAAAAGTGACCGCGCTCAACGTGGAAGCGCCCAGCGTCGACGAAAACACGCCGCCTGCCCTGCCGGAAAGCTGGCAGATGGATCGCTTCAAGGACGCCAGCGATCTGATCGAGATGCGCACGCTCACGCGCAGCATTGGCAGCACCTTCAACACGTTTGAATCGACCGGCAGGATCGTCGGCGCGCTCGGTCAGACCGACGACCTGACGCCCGACGTAATCGCGCAGATGCTCGCCATCGACCCGACGATGGTCAACTACTTCAAAGCCGAGCAGCTTGCCGCCATGCCCGACGACGTGTTCGCGGCGCTGCCCGACGACTACATCGCCGGACTCGACGGCATCACCCGCGACGCGCTGGCGGCGAAGGCGCTGGCGAGCGCTCTCACTGGCGAAGAAGCCGCATCCGAGCCGGTTAACCTGCCGTCGGCATGGAAAATTCAGCCGCCGCAGTTGATCACCTTCAGCTTTGACGACCTGCCGCTGGCGAATTACAGCATCTCCGGCATGGCAGCACCCAGCGAGCAGACGGCGGATACGCCCGCCGAAGTCGCTTCCCAGCCGACGCCCGCGCCGACCGAAGAAGCCACACCTATTGTGGCGAACATCCCTGAAGGACCGGCGCTGCCGGAGCAGTTCAACCTGCTCGGCGCGTTCTTCGGCGTCACGCTCGACACCGCCGACGACCTGCTGACGCTGCAACTGCCCGAAGCGGCGGCGCAGCAGTTGGGCAGCACGCACCCCAGCCCGGCGCAGTTGTTCAACGCGCTGGCGCTGCTGAGCAATCCGCAGACGCTGGCGGCACTGCCGCTGGCGCAGCGGCTGGCGCTGGGCGCGCTCGACGTTGGCGGCGTGTTCGGCGACCTGTCGCCGGAAGCGGTGCAGTTCATTGACCAGTACGACCCGACATTCCTGCCGTCGCTCTCGGCGGACGTATACGCGCTGCTGTCGGATGCGGTGCTGGCGCTGCCCGAAGCCGCGCCGCCGCTGGACACAGTATGGGATAACCTCGCTACCCAGCCGCAGTTCGGCAGTATGCCGCTCCATTCGGCGAAGGATATCCTCGCGCTCGGCGGTGGCAGCGCCTCGTCGGTGCTGAACAACATCAACACCGACGTGCCGGAGCGCTTCGCCGGGTACGAAGTCCGGCTGTTCGACAGCCTGTCGCCCGGCATCATCCGTTATTTCGTGGCGCACGAGCCGGAATTCTTCACCAACCTCGACCCGGCGGTACTGCTCAAGCTGTCGCCGGAAGCGCTGGCGCTGGTTCCGCAGGACGTGATCGCCAGCCTGCCGGGTGACACCGCCACGCAGCTTAGCGCCATCGCGTCGGGCGAGCAGGAATCCGCCGCCGCCGAGCTTGCGTCGCGCTACGCGACCGACGTGCCGCCCGCCGACCCGAACGCTCCGCCGCTCAACGCCGACTGGGCGACCATCGGCAATTTCCTGAGCGTGGAGCTGGACACCGCCGACGACTTCTTCCGTTTCTTCCCGAATGCTGCGAATTTCCTCAACAGCTTCTTCGACAGCGCGCAGGGCGCGGCGTTCGCGCCGAACCTGTTCGGCGGGCTGACGCTCGACGACATCAACTACATGGTCGGGCGCGACCCGAACCTGCTCAACGACCTGCGCATCGAGGCGCTGCAACTGCTCTCGCCGGATGTCGTCGCCAGGCTGCCACAGGACGTACAGGATCGCATCGCGTCCGGGGCGACACCGTTCGTCCCGACCGATAACGTGACCCGCACCAACGGCAATCCGAGCCTGGTCGTCACCGTCTACAAGACGGCAGACTCCAACAACGTCGAAGCCTTCCACATCGTCGACGACGCGCTGCACGCTATCGCCACCGAACACCCGTCCATTCAGGTGAACGTCGCTTTCGAGCAAGCCAGCTTCGTCGAAGAGTCGATCAGCGGCGTCGCCCGCGAAGGCGGTCTCGGCGCGATCTTCGCCGTCATCGTCATCCTGGTATTCCTCAGCAGCGGCACATGGAGCAGCAGCCCGCGCCGGATCGTCGGCTCGGTGATGGTCGCGCTGTTCCTCGTCCTGCTGGCGCTGTACGTGCTGTCGAACATGCCGCCGTCCGGCGATCTTGGCGACGCCTTCGCCTCGTCGGATGTGGTCGTGCGCGTGCTGCTGATCGGCGGCGCGCTCGCCGGGCTTGCAATTCTGCTCTATCCCGGCAAGCTGCCGTATCCATCCTGGCGCAGCACGCTGGTGACGGGCGTTAGCATTCCGCTGTCGGTGTTGATCGCCATGACGCTCATGCGCTGGCTGCCGCCCGCCGTTCATGGCTTGCTGGCGGATTCGGCGGATACTTCGCCGCTCATTAGCTTCGCGCTGCGGCTGTTCCCGTCCAGCATCACATTGAATATCATGACGCTGTCAGGCTTGACCGTTGCCATCGGGCGCGTGGTGGACGACTCGATTGTGGTGCTGGAAAACATCTTCCGCCACGTACAGGAAGGCGGCGACAAGCGCGAAGCCATCATCCAGGGCACGCGCGACGTGTCGGTCGCCATCTTCGCCGCGACGGTCATCACGGTGGTGGTATTCCTGCCGCTCGGCTTGACCGGCGGCATTATCGGCGAAATTTTCCTGCCGTTCGGTCTCGCCGTGACTTACGCCCTGCTCTCGTCGTTCGTGGTGGCAATCACAGTCGTGCCGGTGCTGGCGTACCTGCTGCTCGACAACCGCGAGATCAGCGGCGAGCACGAAAGCTGGCTGGAGCGCGTCTACCAGCCCACACTGCGCTGGGTGCTGGACTCCGCCGGACATCGCTGGGCAATACTGGGCGTTGCCGTCATCTCGCTGGTGATCGGTGGGGCGCTGTTTGCCAGTCGACCG
>JAXLWE010000093.1:0-6805 GCA_046328655.1 Anaerolineae bacterium
ATGATCGATCCAGACGCCGGTCGCGTCGTGGACGGCGGCGGCAATCGCCGGAGCAAGCGGGATGAACGGCATCTCCGCCATGCCGCGCGCGCCGAATGGACCAATCGGGTCGGCGTATTCGAGGATCACCGACTTGACTTCAAGCGGCACGTCGAGCACCGTCGGGATCAGATAGGTCGAGAGGAATGGGTTCACGATGCGCCCCTCGCGCGAGATCAGATGCTCCATGACGGTGTAGCCGAGCGCCTGCACGACCGCGCCCTCAATCTGCCCTTGCACCAACTGGGGATTGATCGCCTGCCCTACGTCGTTCGCCGACACGACCCGCCGCACGTAGATCAGCCCGGTCTCGATGTCGACCTCGACTTCGACCGCCTGTGCCACGTAGCCGTAAGCGAAATTCGGCTCGGATTTGCCGGTCATCGGGTCGTAGGGCGTGGTTGGCGGCGGGCGATACTGGAAGGTCGCCTTCGCCGGGCGCTCCTCGTTCTTCCACCTAGCCAGCGCCGCCGCCGCCGCGCCGCGCACGGCGTTGCCCGCCATGAAGGTCATGCGCGACGCCGACACGCTGCCAGCGGTCATGGTCTCGGCGGTGTCGGCGGCGATCAGCCGGACACATTCGAACGGCACGCCGACCGCTTCCGCCGCCATCTGGCTGATGACGGTGTGGCTGCCCTGCCCGACTTCCGCCGCGCCGTGACGCACGATCACTTCTTCGATCTGCCCGCCGCCATGCAGTTCGACCGTCGCCCAGCTTTGCTCCGGGAAGCCGAAGCTGTAGCCGACGTTCTTGAAACCGCAGGCGAAGCCGATCCCGCGCCGCAGAGCCGGGTTGTGCGGCTGGTCGACGGCATTCGGCTGCCAGCTACTGCCATTCTGCGTCCAGTAGCTTTCGCGCGCGCCCGCTTCGATCACCTCCGGCATACTCACGCCAGGCGGGAGCGGCGTCCCGACCGAAAGATAGCTGCCCTCGTGAATCGAGTTGATCAGGCGCAGCTCAATCGGGTCGATGCCAAGCGTAAGCGCCAGCTTATTCATCATGCCTTCGGCGGCGAAGCACGCCTGCGGCGCGCCAAAGCCGCGAAACGCGCCGGTCGGGATGTTGTTGGTGAATACGGCGTAGGTGTCGATCTGGCAGTTGGGGACTTCGTAGGGTCCCGTGATCATCAGATTGGCGTTCGCAAGTACTTTAGTCGAAGTGTAGTTGTAGGGACCCGCGTCGCCGACGACCATCGCCTCGATAGCGACGATTTTGCCCGCGTTGGTCGCGCCCCAGCGCGTTTTGATCGTGATCGGGTGGCGCTTGTGGTGATAGCGGATCGATTCCTCGCGGCTCCAGATCGTCTTGATCGGGCGGCGGACGCGGTGAACCGCCAGCGCCAGCACGATCTGGATCGACATATCCTCGCGCCCCCCGAACGCGCCGCCAATCGCCGGGTAGATCACGCGCACCTGCTCGTGCGGCAGGTCGAGCGCGTGGCAGATCAAATCCTGATCCTCGTGCGTCCACTGCCCGCCGACGACGACTGTCGTCCGCCCCGCGTCGTCGATGTAACCCAAGCCCGCTTCGGGCTGCAAATAAGCGTGCTCCTGATACCCGGTCGAATACTCGCCTTCGAGGATGACTTCCGCCTGCTCCCAGCCCTTCGGCATGTCGCCCAGCCGGGTGCGGTAATGGATCAGGATATTATTGGGCTTATCGTCGTGAAGCTGCGGTGCGCCGTCCGTCAGCGCCTCGAACGGGTCGAAAACGGTCGGCAAATCCTCGTATTCGATGTCGATCAACCGGGCGGCTTCGGCGGCGATGGCTTCGGTTTCGGCGACGACAATCGCCACGTTGTCCATGTAGCAGCGCACGATGTCCGCGCCATGCTTGCCGCTGCCCGGTCCGCAGAGTACCGGCTGATCTTTCGTCACCAGCCCATACTCGTTGACCGGCACGTCCTTCGCCGTGAAGATGGCGACGACGCCCGGCAGCGCTTCAGCGCGTGCCGTGTCAATCGAGGCGATGCGGGCGTGCGCCCGGTCGCTGAAGCGCAGCTTCATGTAAAGCTGCCCGTCCATGTTCAGATCGCCGGGATACGGCGCTTCGCCCGTCACCTTGCTTTCGGCATCGATGCGCCGGATGCTCTGCCCGACGACTACCGTTTGATCAGTTGCCAAAGTTGCCTCGCTTTAAGCAGGTTTCGGCACTAGCCGAAATACCGGATGCTTATTTGCTTCCGCCGTAAACGCTTCTATCGGAGATTCAGGCGTCACATCGAAATAGGGGCGCACCATACGCTGCTGTTCGAGATATGCCTTGAGGACGGGCGCGCTGTGCTCGGCGTCCAGTTCGACGATGCTCAGTGTTTCGCTCTTGCCGCCCTTGGTCAGCATCACTTCTCCGGCAGCGCGGGCAATGCGCACCCAGTTCATCGCCCCGTATGGCGAGACCAGACAGCGCTCACCGCCATACTCAATCGGCTCAACCGGCGTCGAGTACAGCCTGCCGCTTTTGCGCCCGCGCACCGTGAGCAGATACATGCTCGCGGGCATCATCCCAAGCCAGATCAAGCTTCCCATCAGACCGTTGAAAAACCGCGTCATACCCGTGATGCGATATTGCTTCGCCATCGTTTCAGAGACCTTTTCTAGGTTTCAGTCGCCACGAGTGTCTGGGCGGACGGTTTCGGAAGCGCGCCGCTGCGCGCCGCCTCGTTCGCCAGGATGCGATGCAGGATGGCGATGGATGTCGCGTAGGTCGGGTCGACACCAGCGTAGCTCAGGTTCGTGCCCAGGTTCTTGCCCTTCGTGAATGGCGTATCCGACGCATAATGCAGGATGCCCACGTCGAACGGGACGCCGTACAGGTTGACGATCTCGTTCTGCGGGTGACGCTTGGGGCGGAACGCCTCGTACACCGACGACAGGTGAGGTCCCGCTCCATCTCGATTACGGTGTAGCCTTCCTGATAGAACACGCTCATGTAGCGCGGGTTCTGGAGGAACGTGCCCAGCGCGCTGATTACCTTCTGGTTGTCCAGCACCGAGCCGAACGTCAGGAACGGCGCGACATCCTGCGCCGTGAAGCAATTGTTGAACATGTAGGTATTCTGCGAATGCTCGTCGTGGACGACGTTCGAGATCATCACGTCGCCGATGCGCCCGTTGAGCGTCGCGGCTTTGCCCATAATATACACGCCGAGCAGCGGCGACACTTTCTCGGAAACCCGCATCAGGATTTCGTATGCCGCCAAGCCGAGCGGGTAATCGACGTTCAGGATCAGCGCGTCGCTGCGCGGCAGCCACTCGTAGTCGATGCTGTCCGAGATGCGCGGGTCGAGCCATTCCGGGCGCAGCTTGCTCAGCTCGATCACCTGCGCCTCGAAATCCGCGCCGTGCCGACTGGGTACGCGGTGGATGCCGATCTCGGCTTCGTTGTCGCGCAGGCGCGCCGTCGGCTCGTCGCCAATATCGTTCAGGTATTTTTGGAGATGTAGTACAGGAAATTGGGCTTGGTGGTCGCGCCGCCGTCCGCCTGAATCGCGCGGAATTCCTCCATCAAGCCCTCATGCCCGCGCGCCTCGATGAACTGGAGCATCTTCTTCTCCTCGCGCAGCGCAGAACCCCGTCAGCAGGTTGGGGAGCGAGTGCGTGTTGCTGGAGACGAAGTACACCGGGCGATCTTCGACATCGAGGCGGTCGCGCACCTGCGCCGCCAGATCATCCCACCAGTGGGAAGTCGCGCGGCGATAGTCCGCCAGCGACCCGGCGATCTGGCGAATTCCAAATGACTTGCGCCCCTGCGACATGGCGTACAGCGTGCTGACGAAGCGCGCGCCCACACCACTTCGATGCGGCGCAGGTCGGCGCTGTCGAGGCGCAGCGACGCCGCCAGCATCGCCAGCTCGCTCTCGCTCAGAGGCGTGCGCCGATCCTGATACTGCATCAGGAACAGGCGGGCGACCTCGCTTTGCAGCAGCGCGTTGAGCTTGTTCCACTCGATCTGGTAGGCGGTCAGGATCGGGATCAGGTCGTCGATGTCCGAGCGGCTGGAGACGAACACCGCCAGCCGATGCTCGCCGTCGAAGTGCATCCGGCGGCGGCGTCCCGGCGCGTAGACGCGCTCCCATTCCGTCACCGGGTAGTTGGCGTCGACAAATGACTTCTCCAACTGCCCCAGCAGGACGAAATCGACCTCGGTGATGCAGGCGGGCAGGCGCAGGCTGGTGTAGATGAGCGCGGAAACGTCCGGCTCCGGGCTGCGTGCCTGCACGTGCAGCGTCGACTCGGTCGCCGTGTGGCTTTCGACGAGCGTCTCGACCTTAAACGTATGAGTCGAACGCAGCAGCGAATAGTACGTCCGCATGTAGAGTTCGATCTCTTCGCTGCCGGTCTTCGGTACAGTGCGATCCATAGTTTATTTCTGATTCTTTTCGACGTATTCGCGCATCTCGCGGTTGAGCGTGCGCTGACGCTTGCGCGCCATACGCTTATAGCGTTCGGTGGCTTCACGCTCCTTGATCAAGTCCTTCTCGCTGACGTTGAGCGGTCGCTTCGGCGCTGCCAGCGCCACGATCAGCGCGGTGACAATCGCCAGAATGAAGAAGATGATGAGCGTGTAGACGATCTGCTGTTGTACCTGCGGAACCGAACTGAGCGCCGGACCCAACTGCTTGAGCGCGTTTTTGGAGATGGTGATCGCGGTCGGCGCGAGGAACCACGAAATGATCAGCAGCGCGACGATCAGCAGGAACCCATACGCTGCCCATCGCTTGCGGCTTTTGTGCTCGATGACAACTTTATACTGACCCATGAGCTTTCTCCCGCTCTAGCTTGCCCGCTTCGATGAATGCCTGGATGATCTTGTAATAGCCGGTACACCGGCACAGGTTGCCGGTGATGCTTTGCTGGATTTGGGCGGTGGTCGGCTCTGGATGTTCCTCCAGCAGCTTCGCGCCCGCCATCAGGAAGCCGGGCGTGCAATAGCCGCACTGCACCGCGCCCTGCTCCACGAACGCCGCCTGTATCGGGTGCAGATCGCCGTTGTCGCGCAGCCCTTCAACCGTGACGATCTCGGCGTCGTGGGCGCGCGGCGCGGCGACCATGCACGACATCACCGCCGCCCCATCGAGAAAGACGGTACACGCGCCGCATTCGCCTTCGGCGCAGCCTTCTTTCGTCCCCGGCAGCCCGGCATCTTCGCGCAGGAAGCGCAGCAGCGTCTTATCCTGCCCGGTCGTGAACGTCCGGCGCTCGCCGTTGATCGTCGTCACAATCGGCTGGCTGGCGTCGTGCTCGGTGCTGGCGGCGGGCGCGGGCGCGACCGCCCCGTGCTGCTCGCCCCACAGCATTGCTGGGTCGCTCGGATAGGTCGTGCGCTCGCTGCCAGCCGCCAGCGCCCTGAGCGCCCGCGCCACGAGCACGCGCACCATCTCGGAACGATATTCGGCGCTGCCACGCACGTCGTCAATCGGAGAGACCGCCGCCGCTGCCAGCCGCGCCGCGTCGCTGATCGCCTCCGGCGTCAGGCGGCGACCGACCAGCGAGCTTTGGGCGACCGTCGCCTCGAAGATCGTCGGCGCGACGCTGCCGAGCGTGATCGCCGCGCGGGTGATCGCGTCGCCGTCGAATGCCAGCACAACCGCCGCGTCGACGACCGAGATCGCCTGCGCGCGCCGCAGCCCCAGCTTCAGGAAAATGCCGCGCTCGTTTGCGCCGAGCGCCGGGAAGGTGATCGCGGTCAGAAGCTCGTCAGGGCGCATGACCGTCCGGCGCACACCCGTGTAGAACTGATCCAGCGGGACGGTGCGCTCGCCCTCGGTCGAAGTCAGCGTCACGCTCGCCCGCAGCGCCCACAGCGGCGTAATTGTATCGTTGGCGGGCGACGCGGTGATCAGGTTGCCCGCGACCGTGCCCCGGTTGCGAATCTGCGGCGCGCCCACTTCCCAGCAGGCTTGCGCCAGCGGCAGCGCGCGCTCGACCAGCAGGTCGCTGCCGACTACGTGGTTGTGCGTCACCAGCGCGCCGAGCCGGATGGCGTCGCCGCGCATCTCGATCTTGTCGAGATCGGGGACGCGGGTCAGGTCGATCAGAATATCCACGCCGGGGCGCTGCCCGCGTTCGAGTTCCAGCAGAATGTCCGTCCCTCCGGCGATAATCCGCGCGCGCTCGCGGTGTTCCGCCAGCAGTTCCAGGGCTTCAGCAACGGTCGAAACCGTGAAATAGCGACTCCACATGCACAATCGTCCTGTCGGTAGAGGCATCAACATACGCGCGTACAGCCGATAACTGCGCGCTTCACATCTCTATTTTATCCTACCTTCGTTAAGAATTACGTCCAATTATTCCGGCGCGATTTCCAGCAGTGTGACCGGATTGATGTTCATCACGCAGGTGTCGCCGTATTCCGTCTTAACGGTCACGCGGCGGTCGTAGGTGTGGACGTGCCCGTGCAGCATATAGCGCGGGCGATACCAGTCCATGAACTGCGTGAACGCATCGATCCCGCGATGCGGCAGATCGGGCTGGTCGTGGATGTCGCGGGCAGGCGCGTGGGTCACGAAGATGTCGACGCCTCGCCCGTTGCGCGCGCGATAATACGCCAGCGGCAGCGCCGCCTTGTAGACCATCGAGCGCATCTCGAACTGCGTATACTGGATCGGGCTGTTGTTGTACTTGAGCGATCCTTCGATGCCGTAGAACGAAATGCCGTGATATTCGACGCGCGTGCGATGCAGGTTGCAGCCGCCGGGCGGTCGCTCGTCGTAGCCGGTGTCGTGGTTGCCGCGCACGTAAAACAGAGGAATGTTCAAGACCGAGGT
>JAXLWE010000094.1:0-6723 GCA_046328655.1 Anaerolineae bacterium
CAGCGCGAGGATCATCAGAATGAGACCCGCGCCCGCCGTCAGCGCCAGCCCGAACGTGAGCGGTCGGCTCGAAGGATGACCATGTTCGGTCATGCGATTTGCTCCTGAGATGCAATATCGGCTACAAATTACCTAATTGTGCCGCCGGATGGGCGGCGCGTCAACCCGCGAGAGCAGAGGCGCATGAAGCGAATCCTGTTGATACGGCATGGACAGACGGACTGGAACCAGGAAGGACGCTGGCAGGGGTATCTTGACGTGCCGCTGAATCAGGAAGGGGTGGAGCAGGCGCGGCGGGTGGCGGAACACCTGCGCGGGCGACCGATCACGGCGGTATACAGCAGCGACCTCGTTCGCGCCCGCATGACGGCGGAACAGATCGCCGCCGAATATGGGCTGACGGTCACGACCGACCCGCGCTGGCGCGAGCTGAACCTCGGCGTGTTTCAGGGGCTGACCACCAGCGAGATTTCCGGCAAATATCCCGACGCGTTGCGCCAGATGCGCGAAGACTACCTCGATTTTGTCATTCCGGGCGGCGAGGCGCGGCGTGCCATGCAGGAGCGCGCCTATGCCGCCTTCCGCGACATCGTGGCGCGCGAGCCGGGACCGGAGATCGTCGTCGTCTCGCACGGCGGGACGATCCGCATCCTGTTGATGAGACTATTTAGAGAGAACGACGATATTCTGCGCAGATCGGTACATAATACGTCCATCAGCACCGTCGAAACCGACGGCGAAAACCACCACCTGATCAGCCTTGCGGAGACGCCGCACGAGGTCGGATGATGCCTCCAGGAGCGTTTGTGACATTTATCACGTACAACTTCCATCCCTCGTCACGTGATATGTAAGGGCTGAAAAGCTACAATTTTCTTGTCCATTAAGATAACGTCCGCGACGCAGAACGCGGGAACAGGAGATACTCTCATGGTCGAGCAGACAGTAGGTCATGCCCCCATCAGCAGTTATGGTCTGGAAAATCACGGCTTTGCCGATTTAAGCCGTATCTATTGGAACCTTTCTACCCCGGCGCTCTACGAGCAATCGATTGCCAACCGAGAGGGGATGGTTGTCCACAATGGTCCGATTGCCGTCCGCACCGGTTCGTACACCGGGCGCTCGCCCAAGGACAAGTTCATCGTCCGCGACGAGGAAAGCGCCGACAAGGTGTGGTGGGGCAGCATCAATCAGGAATTTGACGCCGCTGCGTTTGATCACCTGCACCGCCGCATGATGGCGTACTTCCAGCAGAAGGACGTGTACGTGCAGGATTGCTACGCTGGCGCAGACCCGAACTATCGCCTGCCGATCCGCGTCGTCACCGAATTTGCGTGGCACAGCCTGTTCGCGCGCACGATGTTCATCATCCCGCCGGAAGAAGCGCTCGAAACGCACATTCCCGAATTCACCATCATCGACGCGCCGTTCTTCCACGCGACCCCCGAAGTCGACACGACGCTGTCGCAGACCTTCATCCTTATTTCGTTCACGCGCCGTCTGGTGCTGATCGGCGGGACGGAGTACGCGGGCGAAATCAAGAAGTCGGTGTTCAGCATCCTCAACTACCTCCTGCCGCAGCGCGGCGTGCTTTCGATGCACTGCTCCGCCAACTATGGCAAGGATCGCAACGACGCGGCGATCTTCTTTGGACTGTCCGGCACGGGCAAGACTACGCTTAGCGCCGACCCCAGCCGCACGCTGATCGGCGACGACGAGCACGGCTGGAGCGATGACGGCGTGTTCAATTTCGAAGGCGGCTGCTACGCCAAGGTGATCCGGCTGAGCCAGACCGGTGAGCCGGAAATCTGGGAAAAGACGCGCCGCTTCGGTACGGTGCTGGAAAACGTGGTGGTTGACGGGCGCACCCGCCGCCTCGACCTCGACGACGACACCTACACCGAGAACACCCGCGCCGCGTATGCCATCCGCACGATTTCCAACGCCGATTACAGCGGCATGTGCGGGCATCCCAAGAACGTGATCTTCCTGACGGCGGACGCCTACGGCATCCTGCCGCCGGTGGCGAAGCTCACGCCCGAACAGGCGATGTACCACTTCATCAGCGGTTACACCGCCAAGGTCGCCGGGACGGAGCGCGGCGTCACCGAGCCGAGCGCGACCTTCAGCGCCTGCTTCGGCGCGCCGTTCCTGCCGCTGCACCCGATGGTCTACGCCTCGCTGCTGCGCGACAAGCTGCTGCATCACGGCGCGCAGGTCTGGCTGATCAACACCGGCTGGACGGGTGGTCCCTTCGGCGTCGGCAAGCGTATGTCGCTCGAACACACCCGCAGCATCGTTACGGCGGTGCTCAGCGGCGCGCTCAACGATGTCGAGACCGTCACCGAGCCGTTCTTCGGTCTGGCAGTCCCGAAGCACGTCCCGAACGTTCCCGATCAGGTTCTGAACCCGCGCAGCACGTGGGCGAACCCGGAAGAATACGACCGCAAAGCCGCCGAGCTGGTGCATAAGTTCGAGGAGAACTTCAAGAAATATGCCAGCCAGGCGACTCCCGAAGTCCTGGCGGCGGGTCCGGTGGCTCGTTAAGCGCAGTTTTCACAGGGGCGGGTCGCAAACCCGCCTCTGTGTTTTGTGCGGATGATCCGACCTTTGATGCCGGTTCATTTGCACCCCCCTCAGGTGGTGTTATCCTATATCAACTCACATTGACCCTAGCCTGGAGTAAATCAATCATGGCTCGTAGCAAAGTAACGGTGGTTGGCGCAGGAAACGTTGGCGCGACGTGCGCTCACTGGATCGCCAACCGCGAACTGGCGGATGTCGTGCTGGTGGACATCCTCGAAGGCGTCGCCAAGGGCAAGGCGCTCGACCTGATGGAAGCCAGCCCGGTGATGAAATTCGACCTGACGATCACGGGCGGCAGCGATTATGCCCTGACCGCTGATTCGGATGTCGTCGTGATCACGGCGGGCGTGCCGCGCAAGAAAGACCCGGTCACCGGGCAGTTCCCCAGCCGTGACGAGCTGGTCAAGACCAACCAGAAGATCGTTGGCGAGGTCGCTCAACAGGTGGCGAAGTATTCGCCCAACGCCGTGCTGATCATCGTCTCGAACCCGCTCGACGCCATGTGCCACGTGGCGCTGCACGAAAGCGGTTTCCCGGCGAACCGCGTGATCGGGCAGGCGGGCGCGCTCGACACGGCGCGTTACAAGGCGTTCATTGCGATGGAGCTGGGCGTCAGCGTGCGCGACATTCACGGCATCGTGCTGGGCGGGCATGGCGACGACATGGTTCCGCTGCCGCGCCATACCTCGGTCGCCGGTATCCCTGTGCGCGAGCTGATCGCCGAGGACAAGCTGCAAGCGATCATCGAGCGCACGCGCAAGGGCGGCGGCGAGATCGTCGGGCTGGTGGGCGTGAGCGCGTGGTATGCGCCCGCCGCTGGCACGGTCGAGATGGTCGAGGCGATCCTGCGCGACCAGAAGCGCGTGATCCCGTCGGCGGTGCTGCTCAACGGCGAGTACGGCTACAACGGGCTGTACGTCGGCGTGCCGGTGGTGCTGGGCGCGAAGGGCGCCGAGAAGGTCATCGAGATGCAGTTGAACGACGACGAGAAGGCGATGCTCGCCAAGAGCGCGTCGTCGGTTCAGTCGGTCGTCGGGGTTCTGGGGTACTAATTCTTCGCCACAGAGACCGCAGAGGACACAGAGAGACGGATTTCGGAAATCTCGGTGACCTCTGCGGTTTTGTTGTCTATTTCACCCGAATAATCTGCCCCTCGGCGGCGCGCAGCAGCCGCTCGTACAGCGCCGCACCGATCCCCGCGCGCCCGTAGTGGTGCGCCAGAATAACATCCACGCCCTGACGATCAGCGCGCGCGCATGGCGGCGAACAGCCGCGCGGCGATCTGGTCGAGACCGATCACCAAGCGTCGCCACCAGCGCGGGCAGATCGTCGAAGTAGCGTTCCTCGGCGTCCGTCGCCAGAATACCGACGCGCTGCCCCTGCGCCGCCATCGCCTGCGCGTCGCTGCGCATCTCTGTCGGATGATCGCGTCGTGTAGCGCGTCGTTGCCGTAGAAGCGCAGTTTTGCGCGCGGCGAATAGTGCTTGAGCATCATGCCGGGGGCAGGCTTGGCGCTGTCGTCGTCCGCAGCGTCGAGCGGCGCTTCGATCACGAAGCCGAAGACGCCTCGAACGTTTCCGGCTCCAGCGCGCCGTAGCGCAGGATGCGCGGCGGATCGCTGGTTGCGTCGACGATGGTCGATTCGATGCCGATGGTCGCGGCGTCGCCGTCGAGGATGATGTCGACGTGTCCAGCCAGGCATTATCTTCCATAACGTGGGCGGCGGTCGTCGCGCTGGGGCGGCTGAAGCGGTTGGCGCTCGGCGCAGCGATGGGCACGCCCGCCGCTTCGATCAGCGCGTGGGCGACCGGGTGGCTCGGCACGCGCACGCCGACCGTATCCAGCCCAGCCGAGACGTTGGGTGGAATATTCGGATGGCGTTTCAGGATCAACGTCAGCGGACCGGGCATCAGCGCGGTCAGTTCGCGGGCGATGTCGGGGATGTCGAGCGCGACTGTCGGCAGTTGATCGACCGACGCGAGGTGGACGATCAGCGGGTCGAGCGCCGGGCGCTCCTTCGCGCTGAAGATGCGTGCGACGGCGTCGGGGTCGGTCGCGTTCGCGCCCAAGCCGTAGACCGTCTCGGTGGGGAAGGCGACCAGCCCACCGGCGCGGATGATCTCGGCGGCGGCTTGGATCGCTTCCGCGTCAGGATGATCAGGGTTGACCCGCAGCACGCGGGTTTCGGCAGTGTAGCGCATCCGCCAAGTGTAGTGCCGCTGCCGCAAAAGAAAAGGGCGAATCAAGTCGATTCGCCCTTCCAAGTCTGCCGAATTCTCGACGGTCTAGCCGCCAGCCGTCATGCGCTGGTGAACACCTTCGCTGATTTCCTCGATCATCTTGCGGTTGAACGCCGGGATGTCCGGCACGTTGCGGCTCGTGACCAGCCCGTGATCGACCACGACTTCCTGATCGACCCAGTTCGCCCCGGCGTTACGCAGATCGTTCTTGAGCGACGGGTACGAGGTCATCGTCCGCCCCTCGACCCCACCCGCCTCGATCAGCGTCCAGGGCGCATGGCAGATAGCCGCAATCGGCTTACCCGCCTGCACGAACGCGCGGACGAACTGCACGGCTTTCGGATTGACGCGCAGCCTGTCGGCGTTCATGACTCCGCCGGGAAGTACCAGCGCGTCGTACTCCGACGGGTTCGCATTGTCGAGCATCACGTCAACCGGAATGTCCTGACCCCAATCCTTTTCATTCCACGCCTTCACCTTGCCCTTTTCCGGGGAGATGACGCGGGCGTCTGCGCCTGCTGCTTGCAGCGCTTTACGCGGCTCCAGAAGTTCCGCCTGTTCGAAGCCGTTAGCGACGAGCATAGCGATTTTCTTGCCTTGTAGAGACTGAGACATCAGAAATACTCCTTACCTGTCTTTCCGTACACGTCGGCATTATGCCGGTGCAGTACTGCAAAACGCATCATAACACGCCGGAGTCGAGAGCCGATATGAAAAACATGTGAGGAGTTGATTAATTAATTTCGTAATAATGTAGACGGGCATAAAGGATGGGACGCTACTTCAATTACTCTTCGCTCGGTGGAACTTTCAGATCAACTGGGCGCCGACGAAATGATCGTAGCCGCGCAGGAATTCGGCGAGCGTCACCGGCTTGCGCCCCTGAAGCTGAAGCCGCTCCGGCGCGTAAAGCTGGGCGTCCGTGCCGATTGCCGCGCCCTCGCCGATACGAACGACGCGCCCCGGCTCGGCGCTGCCGGGGAGGACGTGCCCGGACAGGATTTTGATCTGCTGGTCGTTCCAGAAGGCGAACGTGCCGGGCCAGGGCGTGAAGGCGCGCACGGTTCGTTCGATCTGCACGGCGGTCTGCGTCCAGTCGATGTGCCCCTCGTCCTTCTGGATGCGCGGCGCGAGCGTCACCCGCGAATCGTCCTGCGGCTGCGGCAGGATCGAGCCGTCGAGATAACCCGGCAGCGTCTCGATCAGCAGGTCACCGCCCAGCTCAGCGAGCCTGTCGTGGAGCGACTGTCCGGTTTCGTCGGGGGCGAGCGTGATCGCGCCCTGTCTGAGGATGGGTCCCGTGTCCAGCCCTGCATCCATGACCATGATGGTGATACCGGTTTCGCGGTCTCCGGCGCGGATTACTGCCTGAATCGGGGCAGCGCCGCGCCAGCGGGGGAGCAGCGAGGCGTGGACGTTGACCGAGCCGTGCGGCGGCAGGTCGAGGACGGCTTGCGGCAGAATCTGCCCGAACGCCGCCACCACGTAGACATCGGGCTGCCACTGCCGGAGCGTTTCAACCGCTTCCGGTCGGCGCAGCTTCTCCGGCTGGAACACCGGGATTCCGGCGTTGAGCGCGACCTGCTTGACCGGCGACACCTGCACCTGCTTGCCGCGCCCGGCAGGGCGGTCGGGCTGGGTAACCACGCCGATTACATTGTGGTGGGCGATCAGACGCTTAAGTGCCGGGACGGCGAAATCCGGCGTTCCCATAAACACGACATCAGCCAAGAGGCGAAACTCCTGTTCGGGCGCGGCGGGAATAGCGCTCCGCCACACTCCTGAATGGACACTGTAATCCGCGATTTTACCGCGTATGGCGCAGATGGGTCTAGGCTGATACACTTGGGCGAAAAGTTTTAGCGTATTGACGGCATGATGGCGTTAGCGAAACACT
>JAXLWE010000095.1:0-6069 GCA_046328655.1 Anaerolineae bacterium
GGCAGGGCTTCGGCGCGGAGGTCAAGCGGCGCATCATGCTCGGCACATATGCGCTGTCGGCGGGCTACTACGACGCCTACTACGGCAAGGCGCAGCAGGTGCGCACGCTGATCAAGCAGGATTTTGACGCCGCCTTCGAGCGCGTCGACGTGATCGCCGCGCCGACCGCGCCGAGCACCGCCTTCAAGCTGGGCGAAAACGTGGACGACCCGATCAAGATGTATCTCGAAGATGTGTTCACGCTGCCCGCCAGCCTCGCCGGGGTGTGCGGCTTGAGCCTGCCGTGCGGCTTCGACTCCAACCGCCTGCCCATCGGCTTGCAGTTGATCGCGCCCGCGTTTAAAGAGGAAGTCGCGCTGCGCGTCGGTCATGCTTATGAGCAGACGACTGCGTGGCATGAGCGAAAGCCGGAGATAGCGAGCAATGGCTAATCGCTGTCTGCCATGTGGATACGTCTTGTAGGGGCACCACATGTCGTGCCCCTGCGTGGGAGAAAATACCGTGCCACATCGCCGCCGTTCAATCCGACTCAAAGACTACGATTACACCCAGAACGGCGCTTATTTCGTCACGATTTGTACCATCCAGCGTTACGAATGGTTCGGTGAAATTCGAGATGACAGCATGAATTTGAACCCGGTCGGTAGAATCGTTCAGGATTGCTGGCTGCAAATTTCCGATCACTTCCCGCATGTAGAACTCGATGAATTTGTCGTGATGCCAAACCACTTACACGGAATTCTGGTAATCACGCATGACTCAGGGGCACGACATGTCGTGCCCCTACAAAGCGCGGCGTTCGCTCAGCCAATCGCCGGATCGCTGCCAACGATTATTCGCTCCTTCAAGGCGGCGGTCACCAAACAGATCAACAGGTCACATCTGCCATCAGAACGAATCTGGCAGCGGAATTACTACGAACACATCATTCGCAGCGAGATGTCATTAAACGCAATTCGCCAGTATATTCGAGCGAACCCGACGGAGCGGGAAAGAGACGAAGAAAACCTGCGGCGGGCGCTGTAGGGGCACGACATGTCGTGCCCGTTTATCTTTGAATTTCAGCCTGAGGAATCAAATCCTCCGGCGGGAAAGTATGAGTGAAAAACCCCTTTGCGCCTTTGCGTTAAGTATTTAAAGGATTGATCATGCCCCTGCCCATCAAGCAACTACGCATCAACCCGGAAGAACACCAAGCCCGCTGCGACGCCCTGCTGGAGCACGTCCAGATCAGCGGCTTGAGCGGCGTCGTCCTGTTCGACAACGCCTACGTGCAGTATTACACCGGCTTCGCCTTCATCCCCACCGAGCGCCCGATGGCATTCGTCATGAGCGCCAGAGGCGAGCGCGCCCTCTTCGTCCCGCGTCTCGAAAAGGAGCACGCCGAAGCTAACGCCCTGATCGACCGCGTCGATTACTACGTCGAGTACCCGCACACCCCGCACCCGACCGAAGTCCTCAAGCGGCTGATCGGCGAGATGGGCATCATCGGCGACACCAGCTTCAAAATCGGCGCGGACGACGACGGCTATCCCTGGATTTTCGGCTATCGCGGACCCAGCCTGAGCGAACTCACCGGGCGGCAGATCGTCGGCGTGCGCGCCTTCGTCGAAGATCGCCTGATGTGCAAATCCCCCGCCGAACTCGCGCTGATCCGCGAAAGCTGTACCTGGGCGAATCTTGCCCACACGCTCTTGCAGCGCTACACCAAGCCGGGCGCGACCGAGACCGAAGTCAGCCAGCGCGCCACCGTCGAAGCCACCCGCGCCATGATGGACGCCATCGGACCGGTCTACCGGGCGCAGAGCACCTACGGTGACGGACCCTCCGCCGGGTATCGCGGGCAGATCGGGCGCAACGCCGCCATCCCGCACGCGCTCGCCAACAACATCACCTTTCAGGTCGGCGACGTGCTGGTGACCGGGGCGGGCACGCCCATGTGGGGCTACAACTCCGAGCTGGAGCGCACGATGGTCATCGGCAAGCCCAGCGACGAAGTCAAGACCATGTTCGAGCATATGCTGGCGCTTCAGGAGACCGCTTTCGAGGCGATCAAGCCGGGCGAGCCCTGCAGCGAAGTCGACCGCAAAGTGCGCGCCTACTACGAGCAGCACGACCTGATGCCCTACTGGAAGCACCACGTCGGGCACAATATCGGCTTGCGCTACCACGAAGCGCCGTTCCTCGATATCGGCGACCAGACCATCATCAAGCCGGGGATGCTGTTCACGGTCGAGCCGGGGCTGTACGCGCCGCAGTTGGGCGGCTTCCGCCACAGCGACACCATCGTCGTCACCGAGACCGGCATCGACATCTATACCTATTACCCGCGCGATCTCGAAAGCCTGACGATTGAGCCGTAGCTATCTGGAACGATAACCATGCTCAACTTTGACGATTTCGCCGTCCTCACCTTCGACTGCTACGGCACGCTCATCGACTGGGAGTCCGGCATCTGGGAGGCGCTCGAACCTGTCCTGACCACCCACGCGGTCGCGCTCCCGCCTGCGCAGGCACTGGAGCTGTACGGCACGCTGGAAGCCGACATCGAGAGCGGCAGCTACCGCGCGTACAAAGCCGTCCTGCGCGGCGTACTGGAAGGCATCGGCGCGCGGCTCCGCTTCACGCCCACTGAGGCGGAGCTTGACCGCTTTTCGCACTCGGTCGAAAACTGGCGTCCGTTCCCGGATTCGCCGCGCGCGCTCAAGGCGCTCAAGCAGAAATACAAACTGGCGATTGTCTCCAACGTCGACGACGATCTGTTCGCCCATTCCGCCCGCAGGCTGGAAGTCCCGTTCGACTACGTGATCACCGCCCAGCAGGTACAATCCTATAAGCCCGCGACCGCCCACTTTCACGAGGCGTTCCGGCGCATCGGCGTGCCACGCAGGCAGATTCTGCACGTCGCCCAGAGCCTGTATCACGACATCGGCGTGGCGAAATCGCTCGGCTTATCGACCGTGTGGGTCAATCGTCGGCATGGGCAGGGCGGCAGCGGGGCGACTCCCCCGGCAGCCGCCGCGCCGGATGTCGAAGTGCCCGATCTGGCATCGCTCGCCCGGCTGATCGGGCTGCTGCCCGGCGGCGAATGAGGCGCCAGCAAATATGCGACTTTTGCAGAGGCGCAGGCGCAAGCTGCGGTTGCACCTGCGCCCTTTTCACAAGTTGCGAACGGTATGCCACAGCAATAGGATGTTGCGCTATCATTCCCCGTATTCATCACTATCTCACCATCTGGAGCATTCATGAACAATCTTCCCTTCAGCAAACCGGGGCGTTTTTATCGCGGCAACCTGCATACACATTCGACCCGCTCGGAAGGTCGCCTGCCGCCGGACGCCGTCTTCCGCTTCTACCGCGACATGGGCTACGATTTCCTTGCCCTCACCGACCATTTCATGGAGCAGTACCGCTACCCCATCACCGACACGACCCCCTACCGCACCGACGATTTCACCACCATCCTCGGCGCGGAGCTGCACGCCCCGCAGACCCTGACCGACGAGCTGTGGCACATCCTCGCCGTCGGGCTGCCGCATGATTTCGCGCCCAACTTGCCCGGCGAGACCGGACCGCTGCTTGCCGCCCGCGCGCTGGAAGCGGGCGCGTTCGTCGCCGCCGCCCGCGGCGTGGTACAACCTGACCGAAGAGGACGTGATCTCGCTCGGCGGCATCCACGCCATCGAGACCATCAACGGCATCTCGGCGGATCAGAACGACCGGATCGATAGCTGAGTACATGCTCGACGTGATGCTGGCGCGCGGCTACCGCTACACCGCCTGCGCCACCGACGACGCCCATTTTCAGGATCGCCACAACGACCGCGCGCGGCACAGGTATGGGTCAGGAGCGGGGCTCACCCCGGATTCGATTGTCGAAGCGCTCAAGCGTGGCGATTACTACAGCAGCACCGGACCGCAGATTTTTGATTTGCAGGCTGATCGGTGGGCACACCGTCAAGATTCGCTGCTCCCCGGTCGAATCGATCTTCGTGACCGGCAAAGGCACGCGCACCGTGTTCAAAAGCACGGCAAGGGCATGATCGAAGCCGAGCTGGACATCCGGCGAGCAACGGGCAGCGCCCTGCCGCCGCGTCACCATCCGCGACTTCAACGGCGGGCGCGCCTGGTCGAACCCCATCTGGCTCACCGTGTAATTCAGGACTGGGCTTGCCTTCGGCAAGCACGGGATCAGGACTGAGGACTGAGAAAACTCAGCGAATCATGAGGGTGTTTTGTAGGGGCGCACGGCTGTGCGCCTGTTTATCTCAGCACTCAGAGCGTGTTTGTGAAAGTCAGCATTACGAGTGTCGCCCGAAATCGTCGTTGGGTCGAGTCGCCCCTATCGTTACCTCTGTGTTCTCTGCGGTCTTTGTGGTGAAATCGTCTTTCTCAGTCCTGATCCCTCAGTCCTCAGTCCTCTCTTCCAGCAGCGCCCAGAATCGCCGTCTCGGTCTCGTCTCGCCGCCCACGCCAACGAATCGGTAGCGCAAGAAGCCCCGCCGGTCGATCAGGTAGACGGTTGGCAGCACGCGCTGCCCTGTGAAAGCATTCCATGTCAGCCCATCGTTGTCCTGCACGACCGGGTACGGCACGCTCCAGCCGCGCGAGCCTCAACCAGATTGTCGGTGTCGCGCTCGGCGTGGTTGCGCAGGTAATGCACGCCGATCACGCTCAAGCCCTGCTGCCGATAAGCGTCGTACCAGCCGTCGATGGTCGACAGCACCGGCTGGCACGGCGGGCAGTCATAGGCGAAGAACCACAGCAGCACCGCGCGCAGATCGGTGAGGCGCGTCGGCACGTCGGTGTTCGGCCGAACTTCGTTGCGGATTTCGGCGGCGGGTCCGTAGATCAGGTGCAGGGCGAGGTTGGGCGTCGCCCGCGAAGTCGGCACGGCGCTCGGCGCGATGAACGTCATGGCGCTCGGCGGCGTCGGCATGGCAGCGACCGGTGTGCCGGTCGCCACCACCACGCGCAGCGGCTCATCACGCTGGAGCGCCGCCAGCAGCGCGACCGCCAGCAGCAGCACGGCGATCACCCGCCCGATTTCCGGTTTCTGAATGACCACAGATGCTCAATCAATCTTCACGGGGCGCAGCGCCCCGACAGCTTACGTTCGCGCCGCGATGCCTACGTGCGCATCGCCACGATGCTACGTCCGCATCGCCAGTACCACCACCAGAACCAGCCCCAGAATAAACATGACGATCATGATCCCTGCCAGGATAATAAAGGTTCGGTTCTGCACGATTCGCCCTCGCTACGCCTCATGGAATTCCGGCAGCACGTCGCGCGCCAGCGCCTCCATCCGATCCATGTCGTCCAGTTGAAGCCACTGAAGCATGAACCGCTCGACACCGGCGTCGACCAGCGCGCCAATCTGGTCGATCACCATCGACGCTGTTCCGCCGATGGTGCGCCTGCCGCTCGACACGTCGTCATTCAGCTTACGTTCACTTTTGATCCGACGCCAGTCGGCATCGTCCTTGGCGTAATCGATGCGCGTCATCAGCGACCGCTTGACCTCGCCCGGCGCGCGCCCGCGCTCCTCCAGCAGCTCGTCGAGCAGGGCGCTGCGCTCGCGGAACGTCGGCGCATCAAGCCAGACGGCGTTCCATTCATCGGCGAATTCCGCCGCCAGCGGCAGCGTCCGCTTCGGACCGTTGCCACCCACCAGGATCGGCGGACCACCCGCCCGCTCCGGGCGCGGCAGCAGCACCGCCCCATCCAGCGAGAAATGCTTGCCCGCATAGCTGACCGGGTTGTCGCTCGTCAGCAGCCGCACCGTCACTTCCAGCGCGTCCTTGAGCATTTCGTAGCGCGTCGTCCGGTCGTAGAACGGCACGCCGAAGGTCTGATGCTCGCGCTCGTTCCAGCCCGCGCCCAGCCCGAAGACCAGCCGCCCGCCGCTCAGATCGTCGACGGCGGCAGCCGTGCGCACCAGCACCGCCGGGTGGCGGAATGTGACTGGCGAAACCAGCGTCCCAAACTCGATGAACGACGTTTCGGTCGCCGCATAGGTCAGCGACGCCCATGCTTCCAGCGATTCCTCATCCGGCGGCGCTGAGT
>JAXLWE010000096.1:0-4858 GCA_046328655.1 Anaerolineae bacterium
TCGCCCCATGTAGCGCTTGGCGACGCTGACGACCAGCCGCAGGTTGGCACGCGTCAGGGCTTCGGCGGCGAATTCGGCTTTGCGCTCGACTTCCTCGAAGCGGTCTTGCAGCGTTTCGAGGGCGTCGCTGTCCTCCATCAGCCACTTGCGGAACTGTTCTTCGTCCGGCAGCATGTCTTTATGCTCGACGACGTAGCGCCGGATGTGAATCTGCTCGCGGAACGGAATGAGGTACAAGCCGTGAATCACCTCGAACAACCGCCGCGCCAGTTCCGTCCAGGGGTCGTCGCGTCCCCACTCGCGCTGGCGCAGGTATTCGCGGACGTAGGAGCTGCCGCTCACGTCCCAGTCGTCGGTGATCGCCTGCACCTCGTCGATGATGGCTTTCAGGCTGGGCGGCTCGACCTTGAACGCCTTCACGCGCTGCTGGACTTCCTCCCAGTTGCGCTTCACGTCGGCGTAAACCGCGCTGATGATCTCCGGCGGCTCCGGCAGCCCGCTGGTCGCTTTCTGGCTGAGGCGGTCGATCTCGTTTTCGAGCATCTGCTCCGCCGCGATCTGCACGCTCAGCCAGGTTTCACGGTTGGTATCCAGCAGCGGAACCTGTCCGATCTCCTTGAGATACATGCGCACCGGGTCGTCGGCAAGCGCGAAGGTATCGAGCCGAGCGCCTTCGCCGAGCAGCAGGTCATCGTCGAGATCAACGAGGTCATCGTCGCTCAGCATGGGATCAGTCAGATCGTCATCCTTGAGCGCCAGATCGTCATCGAAGTCGAAATCGGCGTCACCATCGCCCTCGTCGATTTCGTCCTCGAACTCGAAATCGCCGTTCAGCTCTTCGCCTTCTTCGGCTTTCGGGAATTCATCCGTCGACTGTGCTTCGTCTTTCCGGGTTCGTTTTTTCGCCATACCCTTTTCCAGATATTACTGCCGCAGCATTTGCGAGCGTTGATTCAGTTCGGTATCGATGAGCCGCTTTGCCAGTATAGACAACATGATATGGGTTTGGTAGGGCGCACTGTTCGATGCGTCGCCATCCATCTCTAAAAATACCATCTCCTGCCGCTCCCGTTCCAGCCGGGCGCGGCGCAGCCGCAGCGCCTTGTCCACCACCTCCACGCCGATGTCCACTACGCCGCTGAACCGCTCCGCCTGCTTGATCACAATTATTAAGTCGGCGGAAAGCCCGTGTCGTAGTCGCGGGCGCAAATCTTCCCACTCGTCCGCCAGCAAAATCTCGACTTCATCGAGCATATCACCCTGAAGCGATGATGCCAGATAGTCGAGCGGGTCCAGCTCATCCTGTTCGACCGCGCGCAGGAACTGATCCATCAATGCGCGATAGCTGGTACGTGTGAAATCATCGACGCTCAGGTCGCCCAGCAGCCCTTCCGCCAGCGCCGGGTTGCCGCTGGCAAGCTCGCGCAGCTTGCGGTTCACGTCGTAGATCAGCGCGGGCTGGTGCAGCAGCAGCCGTCGCAGCACGTAGGCTTCGAGCGCGGCAGCGCAGATTGGCGGCTGTGCTTGCCACAAGCCCTGTCCGCGACGGTCGTGACGCGGCGAATGGCGAAGTCAGGCGGCTCGTCGCCCAAGTCCAGATCGGGCGGTGGCAGCTCAAGCTGACGTGGGGGCTTCGCCGCTGCGATTTTCTGCTGTTCCTGCGCCCACATCAGCAGGTCGCGCTCGCCGATGCGCAGGCGCAGCGCCAGCTTCTGCAGATTGTCGTTCCTATATAAATCGTTCTCGGACGCCAGAAGTATCGGCAGCAGGCGGCGGGCGACAAATTCGCGCTCCTGCACGGTCGCGTGATCGGCAGCGTCTCCATCTCCGATTCGATCACTTAATCGGCAACCGGGTAGGCGTCCTCGGCCAACTGCGTCCAGCGTTCCGGCGCTTCGCGGATCAGGTCGTCGGGGTCTTTGGCGTCCGGCACGACCAGAATACGGATGTCGACCGAGAGCCGTCCGGCGTAGTCGGCTTGCAGCGTCTCGCGGGCGACTTCGAGCGAGCGGCGGGTGGCGCTCTGCCCGGCGGCGTCGGAGTCGAGCGACAGGATGATGCGCCGGGCGAGGCGCGGCGCGAGCAGCTTCAACTGCGGCTCGGTCAGCGCCGTGCCCATCTGGGCGACGACGTTGGTATAACCCGCCTGATGCGCCTGAATCGCATCCAGATAGCCCTCGACGATCACGGCGGTTTCGGTGTCGCGGATCGTCTGCTTGGCGAAATCCAGCCCGAACAACAGGCGGCTTTTGTCGAACAGCGGCGACTGCGGCGAATTGAGATACTTCGGGTTGTCGTCCGGCGCCAGGGCGCGCGCGCCGAAGCCGACCACCCGCCCGCGCTCGTCGCGGATCGGGATCATCAGGCGGTTGCGGAAGCGGTCGTACGCGCGCCCGGATTCTTCGTTGCGCGTGGCGATTCCGGTGGCGAGCAAATCATCCTCGCTGTAGCCGAGTGCCGTGAACGTCTCGATGGCGTGCTGCCAGCCGGGCGGGGCAAAGCCGATCCCGAAGCGGCGGATCGTCTCGTCGCTCAAGCCGCGCTTGTTGCGGGCGTAGCTCAGCGTGGCGACGGCGGCGGGATTCTGCGCGTCATATAGTTGATCGAGGAAATAGTCGGCGGCGGATTTCATCAGCCCGCGCAGGCGATCCAGTTCCTCGTAATGCTGGCGCTGCTCCGGCGTCTGCTTGCGCGTCTCGATACCGGCGAGCTTGCCCAGCTCTTCCAGCGCTTCGGTGAACGACCAGTTGTGGTACTTCATGGCGAAGTTGAAAATGTCGCCGCCTTCAGCGCACGCGCCAAAGCAGCGCCACGTCTGATTGTTCTCGTTGACGACAAACGACGGCGTTTTCTCGCTGTGGAACGGGCAGCACGCTTTCCACGACCGCCCGGCTTTCTTCAGCGGGACGTAGCGCTGGATATACTGGACAATATCCAGCTTGCTCTTGATCTCGTCGGCGACTGACACCGCGCTCCCCCACATTGGCTACGCCCGATTATATACATGACCCGTGACACATACAAACGAGCGAACGATCAGGCGTGACGAATGCCGGGATAAGTCGGGGAAATTTCTCGGAGCGAGGTCACGGGCCCGACAGCGCCAGCACGTACAGCGCGCTCAGCACGATGATCCCGATCAGCAGCGCGCCGACGCCCAGCACGCGCAGCAGCGGCGTCGTGCTGCGCAAGCCGTCCGCCACCAGAAACGTCAGCGGGAACAGCGCCAGCGAGTAGCGCCCGAAGCTCTGCGTGAACATCACGTCGTGCGTGCCGTAGAAATAGTTGATCCGGCTGGCGAACAGCAGGATGAAGCCGAAGTTGTAGGCGACCAGCGGCAGGCGGCGGTGGCGCGGGAAACGCAGCGCGACGAACGACAGGATCAGCGTCAACGCCAGCGACAGCAGATCGATGCTGATGAAGGCGCTTTCGGGATGCTCTACGAACCAGCGCAGGTTGGTGATCAAGCCGTCGACCGGGTTGGTGAAGTAGTTGTACGAGATGTTGGTGTACACGTCCGCCAGCGACGGCAGCCCGATGCTCTGGCGGTACAGCACGAAGCCGACGAAGCCGAGCGGGATGATCGCCAGCATCCAGCTTTCCAGCGGCGCGGCGAATCGGCGCCTGATCCAGCGCGAGCGGTCGCGCAGCGAAAAGCCGTGCTGCTCCAGCGCCAGCAGCGCCGCGACCGGCAGCAGCAGGATGCCCTGCGACCGCGCCAGCGTCGCCAGCACGCCGCAGATCGCCGCCAGCCACCAGCGCCGCCTTGCCCCGAAATAGAATACGCCGAGCGTCATCGCCAGATAGATCGATTCGGACATCGGCGCGGCGAAGAAGTACGACAGCGGCAGCAGCGCCGTGACGATCAGCGCCCAGCGTCCTAGATCGGCGTCGCCGTAATACGTCTCGCCTACTTTGTACACCAGCGTCAGCGCCAGCCCGAACGCCAGCGTCTCGAATACCGCCGCCGCCAGGTCGAGCGAGCCGGGCAGGACGGCATCGACCGCGCGGATCGAGAATGGAGTCAGCAGTCCGAAAACGGTCGGACCGGGATGCTCGACCCGGTAGCCGTTGGCGGCGAGGTCGAGGTAATGCACGGCATCCCAGCGCCGCCATACTCCGAAAATCGACTCCTCGGCGGGCGTTTGCAGGGCGGGAAGCTGCGCCCCGGCGGTGTGGAAATCCGCCTGCACGCCGCCCAGGTTCGCGCCGACGACGCCCCACACCAGCGCCATCCACGCCGTGAGCAGCAGGCGATGCACTAGCGCTGTGCCGAACCCCCATTTCACTGCCTGCATGTCCGCTCCGCGAATAGCCGCTATAATGCCGTCAGGTTGACGAATGCCGTTGTAGGGGCGCAACATGTTGCGCCCAAGTCAAGAACGCGATCGTTGCGCAGCAACGTTCACCTGTCTCGGATTATACCGACGAAGCGGAGCGTCTCATGGTTAATATCCGCATCCACCGCCAGAACCGCCGCAGTCTGGTCATGAAGCGGACGCCGGTGGGGCTGGTGGTGTTCATCCCGCGCTGGCTCAAGCCGGACAGCCCGCGCGTGCGCGCCTTCATCGACGAGGGCATCCAGAAGCTCGGCGCGCCCATCCCCGCCGAAGAACAGTCCAGCCCCGATGACATCCGGGCGCTGGTCGGTCACTGGGCGGCGCGCCTCGGCGTGCAGCCCGGTCGCGTCCAGTTCCGCGAGATGTACCGCAAATGGGGGTCGTGCTCCAGCCGGGGCAACATCACGCTCAATATCGGGCTGTGCCGCCTCTCGCCCGATCTGGCGGAGTACATCGTCCTGCACGAACTGATCCACCTGATCGAATTCAATCACGGCAAGGCGTTCAAGACACTGCTG
>JAXLWE010000097.1:0-4025 GCA_046328655.1 Anaerolineae bacterium
GCTGAGCGCGAGCTTCAATATCCCCGCGAACGGGCAGATCGTCGTCCGCTGGGTTCATGCCGCGCTGCCGCCGATCACCGACTCGCTGGCGCAGGCGCAGAACTGGCTCAAGCAGAACTGGAACGCGCCGCTGCGCCGGATCAGCAAAGCGGCGCAGGACATCCCCGACATCGAAACGGGCGACGAAGCCGCCGACGCTGCCATCGCCTTCGCCTACCAGCAGGTGGTTCAGTCGTTCCTCAAGCCGACCGCCAGCCTGCCGCACGCCTCGTTCGTGACGGCGCGACAGCCGGGGCGCGGCTACAGCCCGCGCGGCGACGGGACGGATCATTCGCGCGGCTGGAGCGGGCAGAACCCGACGCTGGCGTATCTGTCGGCGCTGGCGCTCGCACCCATCGACGCGGAAATGGCGCAGGGCGTGGTGCGCAACTACCTCGCCGTCCAGCGCGCCGACGGCTGGATCGACTGGAAGCCGGGTCTCGCCGGGCAGCAGGCGAATATGCTCTGCCTGCCGATTCTGGCGCGGTTGGCGTGGGGCGTCTGGCAGTACAGCGAGGATGACGCCTTTCTGAACGAGGTCTACCCCGGCTTGCTGCGCTTCTTCGAGCGCTGGCTCGCCTGCGACTCCGACGGCGACGGCTTCCCGGAATGGCAAAGCGAAGCCCAGACCGGCTACCCGTTCATGCCCAGCTTTGCGCTCGGCTTGCCCTGGGGGCAGAACGCCGAGATCCGGTATTTCGAGACGCCCGACCTGCTGGCGTACCTGCTCTCGGAAGCGATCAGCCTGCGCGAGATCGCCTACTCCCTGCGGCGCGACGCCGACGAGCAGCACCTGAAGGGGACAGCGGATGCGCTGGCGGCGAAGCTCGAACTGATGTGGAATCCGCGCGAGAAGCGCTATGCCTACCGCGACCGCGACACGCACCTGACGACCGGCAGCGTAAGCGTACTTCAGGACGGGCGCGGTGACGCCGACCATATTCTGGCGCTGAAGCTCGACCCGCCCAACCGCCTGATCGTCGAGGTCACGGGCGGAACCAACCCCGCGCCGAAGATGAAGCTGCACCTGAGCGGCATCGACGCCAGCGGCAACCGCGTGCAGGAGGACGCTGAGGCGTTCGTGTGGACGGCGAGCCGGGGCGTGTACACCAGCCGCCACGCGCTGTCGCAGGTCGACCGCATCCGGGTCGAGGGCATCGCCAGCGTGTACCGGGTGAGCGCCCGGACGATGGCAACCAACGGCTTCGACCTGAACGGGCTGCTGCCGCTGTGGTCGGTCGGCATCGCGCCGGAACGCGCCGACGCGCTGATCGCGCATCTGACCAACCCCGACGAGTTCTGGCGCAAGAACGGCGTGCTGATGTTCTCGGCGCAAGACCCGCACTACAACCCGGCGCTCGCTCAGGGCAGCGTTGGCGTATGGGCGTACTGGCTGACGCTGATCGGCGAAGGGCTGATCGAGCATAACCGTGTCGACCTTGCGACCGAATTGATCAAGCGGCTGCTGGCGGCGCAGACCGACGTGCTGCGCACCAGCAAGGCGTTCTACGAGTTCTACCTCGCCGACGAAGCGCGCGGCATGGGCGAGCGCGGCAGCACGCTGGGCTTAGTCCCGCTGCACCTGCTCCTGCGCGTGCTGGGCGTGCGCATCATCTCGAAAACCCGCGTCTGGACGGGCGGCGCGTTCGCCTGGGGCAGCCCCGTAACCGTAACGCAGCGCGGCGTGACCGTGCGGCGCTCGGCGGACGGGACGGAGTTCGCTTCCCATCCGGCAGCACGGTTCAACTGGCGGCGGACGCCCCCTGGCAAGAAGTCACGTCCTCATGACCGACGCCCTCGCCTTCCTCTACAGCCAAAGCTCAGACGGAATTCTGATCGCCAACGCCGCCGGGCAGATCGAGCAGGTCAACCCGGCAGCCGCCGCCATGCTCGACACGTCCGCCGAAAACCTGATCGGCGGCGCGGCGCAGGACTGCTTCGGCAAGAATCCGGCGCTGGCGAGCCTGTTCGCCCAGCCCGACGAAATCACGATTGACGTGCCACTGCCCCGCCGCCGAACCGCGTCCGGCACGGCGGCGACACTTGACGACGGCAGGCGCATCGTCCTGCTGCACGACGTGACCGAGCAGCGCGATCTCGACGCGCGGCGCGAGGCGTTCGTGATGACGATGGCGCACGACCTGCGCAACCCCATCGCCGCGCTGATCGGCTACGCGGAACTGATCAACACGGTTGGCGAACTCAACCCCGAACAGGAATTATTCCTCAGCCGCGTGCGCGACACCGCCCGGCGGCTGCACGACCTCGCCGCCGAACTGGTCGATCTGGCGTGGGTGGAAGCCGGGATGCCGCTGCGCCGCGATCCGGTCGCGCTCGGCAGGCTGATCGAGGGCGTGATCGTCGAACTGACGCCGATGGCGCAGGCGAAAGGCGTGACCTTCAGCGTGGCGGTGCAGCAGCCGCTGGCGCAGGTGATGGGCGACGCCGAGCGCATCCGAACGCTGCTGTTCGAGCTGATCCACAACAGCATCCACTACTCCGGCGCGGATCAGCCGGTCACGGTGCGCGCCTGGGGCGAGGGCGATCACGTCGCCTGCTCGGTGGCTGACCGGGGCATTGGCATCTCCGAACATGAACTGCCGCTGGTGTTCGACCGACTGTACCGGGCGCGCGACGCGCGGGTGCAGGCGCTCCCCGGCGGCGGCGTTGGGCTGACGATGGCGCGCTGCGTCGTCACCCGTCACGGCGGCGACATTCAGGCGGTGAGCGAACTCGACAGAGGCAGCACGTTCACGTTCCGCCTCCCGGCCATCCGGTCGTGACGCCACAAGAGACAATCAACCACCAAAGCGCTTAAAACCAAAACAACCCAAAAAGATCAGAAGACTCCCCGCTCCATGCAATAGAGGAAGGATTGAGGGATGAGGCGATTCCATATCCCCACTCTGTCCCTTTTGCCGCGCCCCGGTCGAATGGACGGGTACAGCCGCCGACGCGCGTGCTAGAATAATCGAGAAATTTCGCACAAGACGAACAAATCGTAAGGAATTGTGATGCGTATGATGATGCGCGGTGGTCCGCGCCCGCCGAAGGACTCCGGTGAGACGCCCGACGTGCCGGTCAACTGGCGGCGGATGTTCGCCTACCTGCGCCCGTACTGGCGGCTGATGCTGCTGGCGTTTCTGGCGCTGGTGGTCAGCTCCGGGCTGAGCCTGGTGTTCCCGGCGGTGATCCAGCGCGTGGTCGATTCGGTGCTGGTCGCCCACGACATGCAGCTTCTCGACCAGATCACGCTGATCCTGCTGATCGTGTTCGTGATCCGCTCGCTGTCGTCGCTGGTCGAGACCTATTTCGTCAACTACGTCGGCGAAAAAGTGGTGGTCGACATGCGGCTGGAGCTGTACAGCCACCTGCAAATGCTCTCGCTCGGCTTCTACTCGAAGCGGCGTGTCGGCGAGCTGGTGTCGCGCCTGTCCAGCGACGTGACGATGATCCGCAGCGGCTTGACCAACAACGTCAACACCCTGCTCCAGCAGATTTTGATCGTGATCGGCTCGGTCATCGTCATGCTGGCGCTCAACTGGCGGCTAACGCTGTTCGTGCTGGTGCTTGCCCCTCTGATCGGCGGGCTGGGCGCAGTGTTCGGGCGGATCATGCGGCGGTCGAGCACGGCGGTGCAGGACGAGCTTGCCGGGGCGCTGACGGTCGCCAGCGAAGTGCTGCAATCGATCCGCGAGGTCAAGAGCTTCGGGCGCGAGCCGTATGAGGAAGAACGCTTCGGCGGCGCGGTGCAGCGCGCCTTCCAGATTTCGCTGTCGATCCTGCGGCTGCGCTCGATCCTCGGCTCGCTGGTCGGCTTCATTGGATTCGCGGGCATGGCGGTGATCCTGTGGTTCGGCGGGCGCGAGGCGCTCGAAGGGCGGCTGACCGGCGGCGAACTGATCGCCTTCCTGATCTACGGCGTGAGCATCGCCGGAAGCCTCGCCTCGCTGCTGACGCTGTACACGTCGTTCGAGCAGGCGTTC
>JAXLWE010000098.1:0-3893 GCA_046328655.1 Anaerolineae bacterium
GACGAACTAGGGCAGTTCGCCCAAAGAACACCTCCTAAAGGTGAAGGGGGCGGCGATTTCTATGCCACAACCCGTGCAAGGTTGGGTAAACGATTTCTGTCCGCTCTCTTGGGGGATACTCTCGAGGGACGAACAACATATCGCGAAGCTTTACAGTTATTGGGCGTGAGTAAAATCGAGACATTGCGGAATCTCGCATCGGAGATGGGGGTTACGTCTCAATGGCTCACCTCCTAGATGCGAACTGCTTTATCGAACCGTTTCTGCATTACTACGGGTTTGATGTTTGTCCCGGATATTGGAGTTGGATTGAACAACAGAATGTTGCGGGTGAACTGTTCAGTATCGATAAGATCAAGGATGAATTGACGGAAAAAGGGGATGACTTATCGGATTGGGCAGATACAAAAGATGATACCTTTTTCTTGCCCGTTGACAACGCTACCCTAGTAGAGTATGCAAGGATCATCACTTGGGTCAATGCCCAGAATTACACAAATCCTGCAAAGAGACGTTTCGCCGCTGGGGCTGATCCGTTCCTTATTGCATTCGCATTGGCGCACGGACATATCATTGTTACTCACGAAACACATGAACCTCTTCGGAGAAACAAGGTCAAGATACCAAATGTGTGCCTACAATTTGGTGTCAATTGGATGATGCTCCACGACTTTCTCAAAAGCAAAGGTGTAAGGTTCACCCTAGTTTGAGATACTGAAGAACATCTGAAATCCTACACACTCTCCGCTGGGCGATCCACGAAGGTGCGCGCGAAGTCCACGAAGGCGTGGGCGTCGGCGAAGTTCGAGGCGATGCCCACCGAAATCCGCAGCGCGCCGAGCACCTTGCCCAGCACGATCATCAGCTCCGGCAGGGTCATGCGCTGATCCTGTTCGAGCGCCGCGCACAGTTCTTCCTCGGTCAGACCGAGCGCCGCTTCGCCCGCGCCGGGGTTGCAGAAGCAGCCCGACCGCAGCGAGATGTTGCGCTCGTTGGCGAGCGCCTCGATGCGGCGGTAGTCGATGATCACGCCGTCCGGGTCGTAGAGATTGAACGAAATCGTGCCGCCGCGCCGGTCGGTGGTGACGGGTCCGTAGACGCGCACCAGCGCCGCGCCGTTGCCGTGCCTGATCGCGGTGAGCTGGTCGAGCAGCCATCCGGTCAGGCTGACGACGCGGTCGTGGATCACGCCGATGCCGATGCGCTCGACGTGCTTCAGCCCGATCTCGACGGCGGGCAGGTTCAGGTAGTCAATCGTGCCGTCCTCGAAGCCCTCGGAGCCGTCGTGGAGAAAATGCCGGTTCGGGCTGACGGTGGCGATGGTGATCGTGCCCCCGGCGAACCAGGGGCGCTGCAGCTTGCCGAGGCGGTCGCGGCGGGCGAGCAGCGCGCCGATGCCGGTGGGATAGCCGAAAATCTTGTAGAATGACAGGGCGACGAAATCCGGCTGGTACTGGCTGAGGTCGAGGCGGTTGGTGGGCGCGAACGCCGCCGCGTCGAGCAGCACGTCCCAGCCGCGCGTCGCCGCTCGATCCAGCCGAGGTCGTGCTGGACGCCGCTGAGGCTGGACTGCGCCGGAGTGGCGAACAGGTTATTCGTGCCGGGCGCCGTGCAATCCAGCTGCGCTTGCAGCCGCTCGGCGTCGATGCGCAGGTCGGGCGCACGACCAGGGCGTAGATCACCTCCGCACCGGCGCGCTGGGCGGGCGCGCACGCCGTTGACCGAGTTGTGATTGTCGAGAAGGTCAGCAGATACTTGCCGCCCGCCACCGCAGACGGGTACGACTCCGCCAGCAGCTTGAGTGCGCCGCTGGCGTTGGGCGCAGATCACGACGTAGTCGTCGGGGCTGGCGTTGAAATAGCGCAGGACGTAGGCGCGGGCCAGTTCGTCGAGGCGGGTCGCCGCCTGCGACGTGGGATTGCTGGAGTGGGGATTGCCGTAGGTGCCGCTCGCCGGCAGCTCCATGTGCTGGCGAAGCTGCGAAGCGGCGTACAGGCTGCCGCCGAGGTGTAGTCGAGATAGATTTGTCCGGTCTGGTCAAGGCGGGCGTAGTCGGCGGCGCGCAGGTCGTCGAGCACTGACGTGGCGGCGTAGGCGGGGTAGCGTTCGATAAAACGGTCGTACTCCTCGTCCATTTCGGCGGCGCTGTCGTGCGCCGTGCGCTCGATCTACCCATGACCTGTTCCCTATCCCTGTTAGTCCCGTCGACTGTCCCCATTGTAGCGCGCTGACGGTGGCGGAACGAAAAGAGCGAACGCGACGGTCTGCCCCTATTGCGATTCAGGCAATCGACTAATTCATGCTGCAGATCTGGCGCGGAGAACGGCGCACCGAACAGCGGCGCGAACACGCAGAAATCGAAAGATGCCGCCGCCAGCGGCACGACGCCGATGACCACGGCGACGATCCGGCGGCCATGGGCGACCAGCAGCTGGCGCAATCAGGCTTACCCGCGACCGTACTGGCGCCGGATAGCGCTTGCCGAAGCTTGATCAGCGACATTTCGGTTTCCTCATCAATGACCAGACGTACCATCTGGGATAACAGATGCGATCAAGCGAGACGGGCTTTCGCCGAGGAGCGCCAGACATGACAAATGGCGGCGCAGTAGGTGACATTTGACAAGTGGAGGAGGAACACGCCGTGCGGACGGGCGCGCCCACCACAAAGACTGGGCGAACACACTGGTATTCGCCCTGCTCACTGGATTCGTCGGCGGGTGATAGGTGATGTCGGGGAAGCCGAGCGCGCGCAGGGCGGCGCCGACGCGGGCAACGTCGTCGGCATCGTCGGCGTCGCTGGTCATGACGTGGATGACGCGCTCGTCGGGGTGGGTGCGCCCGGCAGTCGCCACGCGCGATTTGTAGCCCAGCCTGCCGGATTCGGTCGCGGATTTGATGATCGCCCAGTGAGCATCAACGTCGCCGACGGTGGAGCTAATCAGCCAGAAACCAGCGCGTGGGGTGGGCGGGTCGCCCTCGCCCTGACGGTGCGCCTCGATCCAGTAGACGGCGGCGACCTGCGACGGCTGCGCCTGGGCGTCATGCGCGGCGCGCGCCTGCTGGACGCGGCGGATCAGGTCGAGATCGGGCTGGTCGCTCATTATTCGCCGGATTTTGCCAGCGGCAGGCGGAAGCCGAAGGTGCTGCCCTTGCCGTATTCGCTGGTGAAATGCACCGTGCCGCCGTAGCGCTCGACGATCTTCTTGACGAGGTACAGCCCCAGCCCGGTGCCGTCAATCGCCTGGGTTTCACGGGTCTTGACACGGTGGAACGGCTCGAACAGGCGCTCCTGCTGGTCTTCGGGGATGCCGAAGCCGTTGTCCTTGATCTCCAGCAGCGCCATGTCACCGTCGCGGCGGACGCTGGCGTCGATCTGACCGCCGGCCGGCGTGTATTTGATGGCGTTGCCGAGCAGGTTGGCGATGGCTTCGCGCAGCTCGGACGAGTCGCCATACACGGCGACCGGCTCGACGTTGAGGCTGGTCTGGTGATTGTGCTGGCGGATGTGCTCGGCGTGATCCTTGAGCGTCCGTTCGAGCAGATTGCCGAGCTTGACGCGCATCAGGGTCACGTCACGGTGCTCGGCGATGCGCTCCAGCGACAGGATGTCCGAGGTCATCTGGGTCATGCGGGTGACCGCCTGCCGGATGGCGTTGACGTACATGCCGTCCATGTCGTTGTAGTGCGCCGAGAGGTCTTCGTTGAGCAGCTCGATGTAGCTGGCGACGATGGACAGCGGGCTGCGCAGGTCGTGAGCGGCGACGCGGATCATGTGGGTCTTGAGCTGTTCCAGGTCGCTGACGTGGGTGTACAGGCTGCGCATCTCGGCAAGCTGCGACTGCATGGTCTCGTAGAGGCGGGCGTTTTCGATGGCGCTGGCGACGCGCGCGC
>JAXLWE010000099.1:0-3891 GCA_046328655.1 Anaerolineae bacterium
GTTCTCGTCGATGATCCAGTGTGAGCGGATCACGCCCATGTACGTCTTGCCGTAATTTTTCTTTTCGCCCCAGCCGCCCCACTGCTCCAGCACGTGATGATCGGGGTCGGACAGCAGGTCGTACTGCAAGCCTTCCTTCTGCTTCCACTTCAGGTTATCGTCGGGCGTGTCCGGGCTGATGCCCAGGATGGTGATGTTATTCTGCTGGAATTTGGGGAACTGGTCGCGGAAGCCGCACGCCTGGGTCGTGCAGCCGCTCGTCCCGGCGGCGGGGTAGGCGAACATCACCACTTTCTTGCCACGATAATCGCTCAACCGAACCTTCTTGCCGTCCTGGTTGAGCAATTCGAAATCCGGCGCTGGCTCGCCAACGATAGGCATGTCGTCTCTCCTTTGTTGTCTGGAATTCGGGTCTATTTTACCCAAGCTGCTCGACTTCGCCGACTGCCGCCAGCGCCCGGCGCACACTGTCCTTCGGGCTGACGTTGATCTGTCGCTCCACGACCATGCCCGCTTCGTCGATCACCCACATCGAGCGGTTGACCATCGGCACGCGGATCACGCCCATGATCGAGATGCCCCACGCGCCCCACGCCTCCAGCACATGATGGTCGGGGTCGGACAGCAGATCATACGGCAGTTTTTTCTGCGTTTTCCACTGGCGCAGCAGCTCGACGCTGTCCGGGCTGATGCCCAGCACGACCGCGCGCGAGGACTGGATGCTGAAAAATTCGTCGCGGAAGCCACACGCCTGCGCGTTGCAGCCCGGTGTATTGGCTTTCGGGAAGGCGAACAGGATGACTTTCCTGCCGCGAAAATCGCTCAGGCGGACGGGCGCGCCGTCCTGATTGTGCAGTTCAAAATCTGGTGCCGGCTGACCGATCACAATTTCACCTTGCTCTCATGGATTTCGACTATGCTGGTATACCGTAACATGATGAGAGCGACTTTAGAATCCTGGTGGTATGCTGTTTTCATGACTTCCCGGCAAACATCTCTGAAGCTTCTGGGCTTACTGGCGGCGCTGGCGATCCTGCTTCTGGCGTATCTGCCGACGATCCAGACCATTCCCAACGGCTCGGAAAATTACTACATGATCGACGTGGGCGAGACGCAGATCGTGCTGAACCGCTGGGGGACGCTGCACGCGACCGGCTACCCGCTGTACGTGATGTCCGGCAGCGCGCTCGTGTCGCTGCTGTGCGCCTTCGGCATCAGCAGCGCGACCGCTCCGGCGGTGGTGTCGCTGTTGTGGGGCGTGCTGACGCTGGTGCTGATCTACGCGCTGGCGCTCCGCTGGACGCGCCGCCCGCTGATCGCCGCCGCCGCTACCGTCCTGTTCGGACTGACGCGCACGATGTGGATTCACAACGACATCGCCGAAGTCTACACCATGACGCTGTTCTTCGAGGTGCTGCTGCTGGCGCTCGCTCTCTGGCAGCCGCCGGTGCGCGGGCGCATCTGGTGGCTCGCGCTGGTCGGCGGCATCGCCGTCGCCCATCACCGCGCGCTGATCATGGTCGCCCCCGCGCTGATCTACGCGGTATGGGACGACCTGAGCGCCTACATTCGCCAGCGCCCGATCCGACTGCTGGGGCTGCTCGGCGTCGGGCTGCTCGGCTTGATCCCGTATGCCTATATGTACCTGCGCGCGCAGGCGGGCGGGGAATGGGTGTACGGCGATCCGGGCACACTCTCCGGGCTGATCGACCAGTTCATGGGGCGCGAGGCGACGCGCTTCATCGGTGTGCCCGGCTCGCTCGACGCGCTCGTCGCCAATCTGAATCTGGTCAACGGCGTGATCCTCATCGACGTGACCCTGCCGGGCGTGCTGGCGGGCGTGATCGGGCTGCTCGTTGGGCTAAGCAGGCATCGCCGCCCGGCGCTGGCGCTGATCCTGGCTGGCGCGGCGGCGTATCTGTTCCACGTCTTTGTCTACACCGACATCCTTTCGGCGCTGATCCTGATGGTCACGCTCAGCCTCGCCTTCGGCTGGCTGTTTCTGGCGGATTGGGTCGTGTCGATGGCTGGCTCTCTCGCACCTGCCTCGCTGCACTCATCTCCCCCTCGCAACCGTGAGCGAAGCGGCGTGGAGAGGGGTGGGCAACCGCAGGCTGCACAGGGTGAGGTCAGAACACGCCCTGCACTCGCCACCGTCGGGCTGCTGCTGGTCGCCGGGGTGTTCGCCGCCTACCAGTACGGCAGCAACGCGCCGTTCATCGCTAGCCTGACCGGGGACACTACCGGGCTAAACACGATTTCGCTGGTGCAGCGAACGCCGCCCGGCTCGACGCTGATGCTGGCGTGGGGACCGCGCTACTTCGCGGTCGGCTTCGCCCACGACGTGCTGGGGCTGCTGCCCGGCGTCCAACTGGTCGATCACAAAGCCGACTACCGGGCGCTGCTGGCGCAGGGGATGTTGGTGACGCCAGCCTTTACGTTTTACAATCAGCCCATAAGTTGGTGGGAGGAGCGGATCGGCGCGCCGGTCTATCTGCGCGCGGTCGCGCCCCAGCTCGTGCAGATCGACACCGAGCCGGAGCTGGAAGTTGTTTCTGATGAGGCGACGACGGGCGTGTTTGAGTCCGGTCATCGGATCGAGTGTATGCACGGCAAGATCACGCTCTGGGTGTCGTGGCATTCCGAAGAGACGCCGCAGCGCGATTTGAGCGTGTTCGTGCATCTGCTTGACGCCAACAGCAGCGTGATCGCTCAGGACGATCACAGCGCGCCGGTGTACGGCTGGCGACCGCTGACGACCTGGCTGCCTGAGGAGGTCGTGCGCGATGTATACTCGCTGCCGCGCCTGCCGGGCGCTGCGGCGGTCAACTTTGGGTTGTACGAGCAGCGCGCCGACGGATCGTTCAACAACGTCAGTTCGTATACGCTGCCGGTGGAGTGTAACTGATGGCGACGCACGCGGGGCGTTCTGACAATTCGGGCATAAATAGGCTGCGGCGCGCGGCGGTGCGCATCGCCGGGGTTGTATCGCTCTGCCTGATCGCCGCCTGCTCGTCGCTGAACGCCACCCAGTCCGCCGCGCTCTCGAGTCCGGTCGTCCAGCCCAAAATTCTGGCGACAGTTTTCGTCTCGCCGACCGCCGACGATCAGCAGCGCGAGGCGACGCGGCTCGCCGTCGGCGTGCAGTCGCCGACGCCACCGCCTTCGCGCACGCCCGCCCCGACCGCCTATATCGGCGTGTTCATGGGCGACGCGGGCGGCATCGACAGCGGCGCTGACTTCGACTCCGCGCGCTTTGCGGGCACGCTCGCCGTAGACCTGCCGACGCTCGGCGCGCCGGGCTGCGCCTATCCGGTCGACCCGATCTTCGGCACGAGCTGGACGACCAACACCTCCGCCGTGTCCGATCTCGGCTGCGCGGGTGAGCCAGCCTCGCATTACATCGGCACGCAGCAGATTTTCGAGCATGGCGTCATGTACTGGATACCGAGCGGCGAAATCTGGGCGGTCGTGCCCAGCGGCGGCATCGACGGACGCTTCTGGTACGTCGAAACTGCGCCGCCGCTTCAGGAATGGACGGTTCCGCCGCCCGAAGGCTTGCGCGTCCCCCAGCAGGGCTTCGGCGCGGTCTGGAAAGCGGTCGAGTCCGTCCGCCAGACGCTCGGCTTCGCCCGCATCGACGAGCAGTCCGCTTCGCTGGCGCTCCAGCGCTTCGATGGCGGTGCGCTCATCCGCGACGAGACCGCCGCGCAGACGTTTGTCCTCATCGGGCGCGACGACGGCATCGCCTACGGACCGTACTAGACGTGAGTTACGGATAAGCTCGTTCGTTTGACCTCACCCCTAAATCCCCTCTCCATTGCATGGAGAAGGGACTTTTCTGATCTCTTTTCACCCCTCTCCACAACGTGGAGAGGGGCTGGGGGTGAG